>NZ_JBITHE010000004.1:0-562242 GCF_044457665.1 Streptomyces sp. NPDC050535 | reverse complement strand
GCGTCGGGGGTGGGGGGGGGGGGGGGTGGGGGGCCCCCCCCCCCCCGCCCCCCCCCCCGACCCCCCCCCCCCCCCCCCCCCCCCCCCCGCCGGGGCGGGGGGGGGGGGGGGGGCCCCCCCCCCCCCCCCACGACGGGGCAGCCATCCGCGAGGAGCTGATCGCGTGCGATCCCGAAGCACGCAGACTCACGTACACATTCTTGACCAGCCCGTTTCCCGTCACCAACTACTGTGCCACTGTGGAGGTGTCCGAAACGGGCGCCGCCTCCTGCCAGGTCACCTGGACCGCGACATTCGAGCCGAACGACCCCGCCGACGGCCCACGACTGAGGGCCCTGTTCGCAGAAGATGTATTCCGAACCGGAATCGAAGCGCTGAACCCTGCGGACATCGGGCTTGAAAGCATCACCGCACCCTGACGTGAAATTCTCTCGAAGAGAATTCGAACGTGGAGGCCGAAGACCCCTCGCATGCGATCGAATATGAATGGCTGTGATGCGGTCCCGCCCGCAGGAGTGTCGCTGGCGGCTGTTGCTCAGGTGGGCTGTGCTCTGCGGCTGTTCAGCGTCGTCGGCGCGAGCCCCGCCACATCCCACGCCCAGCAGTACTCCGCGAGCGTGTCCTGGTAGAGGGCCTGCTCCGCCTGCCGGACGCTCGCACGGGTTGCGGGCTCCTGCGCCCTGGAGTGTCAGCTGCGCAAGCCCCCGCGACCCGGGATGTTCCGCAGAAGGTTCTTTTGGCCCTGGGGTGGACGGTCTTGGGGGGCGTTGACCGGCGGTGGTGGGGGCTGTGGTCGGGGTCTTGCGCACTGTGGTGAGGGGGGGGTGAGACCGCAAAGTGATGTGCCTGGTGGGGGTGCCGTGGTGGGGTCTGGCGAGAGCGAAACGGGGGGCGTCAGCCGTCGGGCGCCAGCGGAATAAACGATTCCATTGCGGCACCAGTCGTACGAGTGGTCATTTCGCCAAGGCGCTGTCCGGTCGTGCGGAGATGCGGTGATGTGGGGGTGACCTCATGTCTTCCCGCCGCCGATCGAAGTGCCACCCGCACTGGTGGGGGCGCTTCGACGTGCGCGATCACGAAGGAGTGGCTTTGACCGCAGAGCAGGACACCGAGCAGACGCTGGGCACCCTGACGCTCGGGGGCGCGATCGCGACCGCGCCTCCCTTGCCCTACCCGGTTCCGGACCCGGACGAGAAGTGGGAGCTGCGCAACGGGTTCGCGTGGGTCTACTACGGCGAGGGCTCGACCGGTATCGAACGACCGGTCATCATGGCCGACGGGTTCAACCTGGGCAGGAGCGACCTGGCCTGGCTCTACACCGGCCTGAACCGCGACTACCCGCTGCTGACCAAGCTGAAGCAGCAGCGCAGGACCGTAGTCCTGCTGGGCTTCGAGGAGCGCACCGCCTCGATCCTCACCAACGCCGAGGCCGCCCGGGAAGCCATCCTGCGCACCCTCGGCGAGCGGCAGGACGACAGCCCGCTGACGGTCGGCGGGTTCAGCATGGGCGGCTTGATCACCCGCTACGCCCTGGCCCACCTCGAGCGGCAGCGCATCCGGCACGAGACGGCCGTGTACTTCTCCTACGACACCCCGCACCGCGGTGGTGTGATCCCCATCGGGATCCAGGCGTTCGCCCACTTCATCCCGACCCTGCCGGGCCAGGAGGTGAACGACTTCGCCAAGCAGATGAACAGCCCGGCCTCCCGGCAGATGCTGTGGCGGCACTACAACAGCGAGGACGGCTCCATCCGCCAGGATCCGCTGCGCACCGAGTTCCTGGAGGCCCTGGAGCGGGTCGGGGGCTGGCCCCAGATCCCCCTGAAGATCGCTGTCGCCAACGGCACCGGCAACGGCACCGGCCTGGACATCCCGGCCGCCCAGATCGCTCTGAAGAGCGCCGGCCCCAGGGTCTTCCCCGGGACCACCTTCTACGCCCAGGCCCGCGGCAACGTCATGGTCGCCCAACTGGAGCGGACCTTCCCGCGCGCCTCGAAGACCATCAATACCAGCGGCTTCCCGGAACTCGACGGCGCCCCCGGCGGCACCCTGGACTCCTACAAGATCATCGCCGACGCCCTGGAGGAGAAGGGCGGCACAGCCGACCTGCGCCACCCCACCGTCTGCTTCGTCCCCTCGGTCAGCGCCGTCGCGATCCGTGACATCGACCGCCAGGACGACCTCTACGTCAACATCGACAAGTGCGAGCCGGCAGAGAGCGAGCTGGACGACTACCTCTGCTCCTCCACCACCACCGCCCACACTCAGATCACGGCCGAACTCTGCGAATGGATCCTGAGGAAGCTCCCCGAATGATCCCACCGCGGGCCGGCGGGGCGCGGCCGGTCGGTACCGGCCAACGCGTCATCCGGTGCGCGCAGCCGCTGCAATGAACTCCCTCCCTCCCTCGCTCCGGCCCGGAGCGAGGGAGGGAGGGACACATGCCCGCGGGCCGTGCGGGAGGCTTCTGCGGTGCGGCGGGACTGGCAGCGGCCGCCGGGAATTCCCCGTGTGCGGCCGGCACAGAGGTGCTGCCCGGTAGCGATACAGCGGGTCAGGTCGGCACTGCCATCGAAGTGATGACGGTGTCCGACGCGGTAGCGCTTCGTTCCTCTCATGTGGCGGTCGTGGGGATCGCCGATCATGGGAAGAGCGCTCCTCGATGACGCAGCCCGTTCGTATCGTGTTCCGCTCCGCACTGCGTGACGCGCCCGCCACCGGAGAGGGGCTGCGGGTGGCGCTGGGCCAGGGCCAGGGGCCGGTCGGCAGCCTGGCAGCGGTGCGGCAGAACATGGACCGGCTGGTGGAGGTCACCGCTCTGGCCGCGGCCTACGACTGCCAGGTGGTGGTGTTTCCGGAGAAGTACACCACCGGCTACGCCATCGACCCCGGCCAGTGCCGGGAACTGGCAGAGCACCACGAGGGACCCTCGATCGACCGGGCTCGCCTGGCCGCGGCAGGATCAGGGTGCTGATCGCGGACGACCAGCACGTCGTCCGCAACGGGCTCATCCAGCTGATCGGCATTCTGGACGACGTCGAGGTGGTCGGCTCGGCCCGAGACGGCGCCGAGGCGGTGACACTCGCGGGGCAACTCCTCGCGGATGTGGTGCTCATGGACCTGAACATGCCGGTGACGGACGGTGTGGCGGCCACCGCGGCGCTGCGGGAACAGTTGCCTGATTGCAAGGTGCTCGTGCTGGCCACCTATGCCGACGACGCTTCCGTCTTTCCCGCCCTGCGGGCCGGGGCCCGCGGCTACCTCACCAAGGACGCCGAAGACGACACGGTCGAACAGGTCATCCACAGCGTGCACGACGGCCGGACCTGGCTCGACCCCGAAGTGCTCGTTCTCATCGCGCACGGCCTGTCCAAGGCGGAGATCTGTGCCCGGCTCGTCTCAGCCCGGCCACGGTGAAGACCCATATGAACCACATCTTCAAGGTCGCGGTGGCGAAGTACGCGTGGTCGGCCGGGATGCACACGGCTGGATGACACATGTGCGGTCAGGCGGGCCCAGCTTCTGTCTGATCACCATTGCGCACGGGGAGAAGAGCCCGCCAGCGTGAGCTGACGGGCCCTCATCCAGACCGAGTTGGCGGTGAGTGCCCGTTACGGGAAGCCGGGCCCGCCGCCGCAGCAGGCGACGGTTTCCGTGTGGCCGGCGTTGGCGAGTGGTGCTGCGGCGAGTACGGCCGTCAGTGCCACGAGCAGGCCGATTACGGTTTTGCGCATCACATCTCCTTGTAAGAAGGGGGAACCTGATCCAACCCCTGTACTGGTGAGTGCCCTCTACGGGTGGCCGGGCATGCCGCCGCAGCAGGCGGCGGTTTCGGTGTGGTCGGTGTTGGCGAGCGGCGTTACCGCAAGCACGGCCGCCAGTGCCATGAACAAACCCAACACGGCTTTACGCATTGTTTTCTCCTGACATTTGTTGGGGTCCGGTGCCGCTTGATGCGGTCACTGGTTCAGTGGTCCTCGGCGCGGACGAGGTCGGCGATGCCCTGGGTGAGCTCCTCCGCCTGGTCCTCCAGGTTCCATTTGCCGTCCTGGTAGGCGTGGTTGCTCACCCAGAAGACCAGGACGCCGTCGCGCAGCGACCTCGTGAGGTAGGCCAGCGACCAGTCGTTGCCGCCGTTGTGCCAGACGGTCCGTCCGTCGGGGGTCTCGCGGATAACCCAGCCGTATCCGTACGAGTCGTCCAGTTCGGGTATCCGTATGTGTGGCGCGAACAGCTTCCGTCTGGCCCGCTCCGGCAGCACCTCGTCGTCCGAGAGGGCTTGGTGCCAGCGGAACATGTCCTCGGCGGTGGAGAGCATGCCGCCGTTGCCCCGCAGGTGCCAGTACGGTCCGTCGGCGGCCCAGGGGTGGTCGAAGGGCCTGCCCTGGCTGCGTCCCTTGCTGTCGTACTCCACCGCGACCAGGTTCCGCGGCCACCGGGGCAGGACGTATCCGGTCCGCTCCATTCCGGCCGGAGCGAACAGGTGCCGGGCCAGGAACCGCTCGTATCCCTCCCCGGACGCCTCCTCGACGATCACAGCGAGCAGGCTGTACCCGGTGTTCGAGTAGTGGAACTCCTCTCCCGGGGCCGACCGCGGCTTCGATGCCAGCGCCTGCCGCACCAGTTCCGCGCGCGAGACGGGCTCGTAGTCGTCGCCGAGCGCTTCCACGAGACCCGAGGTGTGCGTGAGCAACTGGTCGATCGTGATGTCACGCTTGCCCTTGGGCACCGGCCCCAGGAACCGGCTGATCGGGTCGCTCACCCGCAGCCGTCCCATCACCTCCAGCTTCAGGATCGCGGCGGCGGTGAACTGCTTCGTGATCGACATGACGTCGTACACCGTGCGGCAGCTCGCCGGAGTGCCCAAGGAGCGGTCCGCCGCCCCGAAGCCTCCGCAGTAAGCGAGTTCGTCGCCACGTGCGGCGATCACGGTGCCACCCGCCCCGGCGGGCAGGACACGGTGGAGGAAGCCGGCGACCGACTCCCCACCACGCACCTTCGGGACGGCCGCGGCGGACCCGGCACCCGGCCGCCGGGCATCACCCTCCTCGGCGCACGCACCCAGCATCACCAGGGCCGCCAGGGTGGTGACGGCGGCGCGGCTGCGACGGCAGCGGAGCAGACCCATATGACCTATGACCTCCAACATCGGGAATCCGCAACGAGGTTGACCTTCGCCGCCGCCATTCCTCAAGCTGTCAGGGTGTTCGAGCTTGTGCGAGCCCATGTACGTCCAGCTCATCAGGGGGGACCATCGTCATGACCACCGCACCGCCCACACCGCCGGACACCGACGCGGCCGCCTTCGTCGCGGCACTGCGGCGGCTCAAGACTTGGTCGGGCCTGAGCTACCGCCGACTGGAACGCCACGCGGCGGACGCGGGCCACTGTCTGCCGTACTCCACGGCGGCGACCATGCTCGGCAGGGAACGACTTCCCCGCGAGGAACTCGTCGCGGCGTTCGTAGCGGCCTGCGGACTCCGAGGCGAGGAGGCGGAGGCATGGCTGGACGCCCGCACCGACATCGCGTGCGGTCCCTCACCCGCGGACGCCACGCCCACCAACATCGCACCCGCGGTCGCCGCACCGGCGCGCACCATGCCACGGCGGACGCGGTTGACACTCGTCGGCGCGGCGGCGCTCCTCACCGCGCTCCTCAGCGGGGCGACGGCGTCAGGCGTCTTCACCCACGACACAGAAGAGGTGCTGCAGACGCCGACGTCGGCTCGTTTGTGACGCATCACGGGCGAGGCGACACCTAGGTGTATTGCCCTGCGGGGTTGTTCACTCGGCTGATCGGGGGCTGGCCTCCGAGTGCAGTGTGGCAGCGGTGCTAGTTGTAGGTGTGGAGGAAGTCGGTCAGGGCTTGGGTGCGTTCGGCATTGCTGGAGTACGGGCGCACGTACGCCCGCTCGTCGAGCAGGGTGCGATTTAGGCGCTCGACCTTGCCGTTGGTCTGAGGACGACAGCGGCCGGCCAGTCCGCAACCCCGTTCGCCTCGCCCGCCTCCGACGGAGTTGCCGAGGTGATCGCCGCGTACCTCGCCGACGGCGTGGCAGACCGCAGCATGCGTGACGACCTCGACGCCATGGATGTGACCGTCGCGATCTGTGCCCTCCTTGGCACTGCCGGGCCAGACGACTCAGGAGAGCGCGCCAGAAAACTTCTGGACATGTTCACCGACGGCCTCGCAGCCCAGGCCGAGTGCAAGGACGGCAAAGCCTGCCCCGAACGCTCGCCACGATTCTGATTCCTGTGCGCGTCCTGCACGGTGATGATCAAGATGTGGGGCGAGGGGATCTTTCTGATGAGCAGTGGTCGGTGTTGGAGTCGGTGCTGCCTGCGGTGGGCACAAGTCGCAGGTGGTCTGGCTGTCGGCGGCTGGTAGACGGGTTGCGGTGGCGGGTTCGGACCGGAGTTCCTTGGCGAGACCTGCCGTTCGAGTACGGATCGTGGCAGACGGTGTATGGACTGTTCCGGAGATGGCGGCGATGGGGTGTGTGGGCCCGGCTGCTGACGTTGTTGCAGGCGAGGGCTGATGCGGCCGGGCTGGTCTTCTGGGAGGTCGATGTCGACTCCACCATCTGCCGGGCACAGCGCCGTGCTGCCGGTGCCCGCCGGCACGGTGCTGTGCAGAAGGAACCGCCGGGCGGAGTGAGCGCCGAACCTGAAGACCATGGACTGGGCAGGTCGCGATGCGGGTTCACCATGAAGATTCATCTGGCGTGTGAGCAGGGACAGAAGCCGTTGTCGCTGGTGATCACCGCCGGACAGCGCGGTGACAGTCCGCACTTCGAGCCGGTCCCGAACGCGATCGGGGTGCCCCGGCCTGGTGTCGGCCGGCCGAGAAACCGCCCGCTGCGGGTGCGAGGCGATAAGGCGTACTCTTCACGCGCAAATCGCGCCCACCTGTGCAGACGTGGCATCAGGTGCACGATTCCAGAGCCGGTCGATCAGGTCCGCGGGCGCCGCGGACGTGGCGGTGGCCGTCCGCCCTTCTTCGACCGCGAGGACCACAAGGCCCGGCACGCGGTCGAATGCGGGATCAGCCGTCTCAGTAGCACCGGGCCGTGGCAACCCGGTTCGACAAAACTGCGGTTCGGTTCGAGTCGACGGTTCAGGTCGCGGCGATTCATCGGTGGTTGTGAATCCTCAGCCTGCCGTCGTGCGGATGCCCCGGCAGGAAGGGACGGCCCTGCGGTCATTACGGAGGAAGGGCGCGTTTCCTGGCATTGGCGCGGAGCGGTGTGTTTGGGGTTGCACATTCCGTAGCGGCATGTGGTCCGGTGGACTTACGTCCCGATCCCTTGAGGGAAGGTCCCTGCTCATGCATTCGTCTTTCATGCCACCCCGCCAGGTCAAGATCGGTGACGCGGCGGCCTTCGTCGGCAGCACGCCACGGGCGATTCGCCATTACCACGAGATCGGCCTGCTCCCCGAGCCTGAGCGGGGCGGCGATGACCGCCGCCGCTACGGGTACGAGGACATGATCCGCCTGCTGTGGATTCGCAAGATGGCCGACGCCGGGATCGCCCTGGACGACATCCGTGACGCCTTTACCACCGGCACGGCTTCCGCTGGTGCGGACAGCGGAGACGGTATCGCGGGCATCCTGGAGCGGTTGGAGGAAACCCTCGCCGAGCAGGAGGCGGAATTGCGGCGGCAGCGGACCGCCGTGCAGCGGATGCGCACCGAAGGCAGCCGGATGGGCCTGCTCTCCGATTTCGTCACCGAACGCCTCAAGAGCCTGCCTGACGGCTCCCTGCGCCAGGCGGACCTGGACAGTCTGCTGGTCACTGAGCGGATCTTCGGCCCGCTCGGTGCGGCCGTCCAGGCCACCCGCTTCGTCGCCCTGGCCACGCATCCCACTCTGCGGGAGGATTCCGACCGCATCGATGACGCCGAGGAAGCACTCGATGACAGCGTCGCCGTCGATGATCCGCGGGTGACTCAGGTGGCCGTCGAGCGGCACGCCTTCGAAAGTGCCCTGCAGGCCGTCATCGAGGAGTCCGGCCTGGGGAAGGACGACGATGCCCTCTTCGATGCCTGGGAAACTTTGCACCCTGCTACCGCCGATGACAGCGAGGACGAGGCCGACCTCAGCTCTGACACGCGGGAGGCTGACCCCATGAGCGCTGTCGGAGCCATCGGCAAGATGCCCTACGACTTCTCCCCAGCCCGCCTGCGCTGTATGGAACTGGCCGAAGAACTATCCGCCCAAGAGTCACCCGCTACCTAAAACACTGCCTAGTAGTGCTTCGTTAGGTTCTGGCTCGGTTGGTTTTGAGGGGTTGGCCGCAGGTGGTGCAGGTTCGGGTCCAGACGCCGTCCCAGTGGGTCCGTCCACCGGCGCGTTCCTGGGCTGTGCGACAGGCCTCCTTTCCCGCCGACCGCACCGCGATCACAGCGAAGCGGGAGGTCATGGCGTCCTTGCTGCCCTGACGCCAGGTGACCTCCTCAAAGCGTGTGACAGCGTCGGCGAGGTCCCTCAGGGCCCGGGCACGGGTCCGACAGCAAGGCCGCGTGGGCGGACCCAGCCCGCCGTATGACGGCTCATACGGCTCGGCCGCCTATGGCTGGGCGACTTCCTTGGGATCGACGACCACCACATGGGACCAGCCGCGCTCTTCCAGCGCGAGCCGGAAGGAGACACTGCGGCCCTAGCCGGCATCGGCCACGATCACCGGCACCCGCTTGAGCGAGGTGGCCAGCTGGTCGAGCAGTCCCAAGGCCAGACGGGGGTTGGGCACATGACTCGCCTCCTCCGGCACCCCCACAGCCCGCCGCCGCACCGGCTCATCGGCCCATTCCGGGCAGGAAAAGCGCCCAGTCCAACGGGCACGAGGCGGTGTCGGCGGCCGCATGCACGCTGACCGCGACCTGGCAGTTGGCCCGCTTGCCCAGCGCTCCGCAGTACTGGCGGGCCACCCCCACCGACGCCTTCCCGCACTTGGGAAACGACACGTCGTCGATGACCCACACCTCGGGCTGGATCACCTCACACAACCGCTGGGCGATCCGCCGGCGCACCGGTAGCGAGTCCCAAGGCGACTGGCTGACGAACTGCTGCAGGGCCTGCACGTCACCGTCCGGCAGCCGCCCGGCCATCGGCTGGATCGACTTGCGCCGACCGTCCACCATCAGCCCCCGCAGATAGCACTCGCCCTTGGCCCGCTGGTCCTTCCGCGGCACCGAGGCGGACACACATTCGCCACAAACAGCCCCAACGCCGCCCGCAAACGGTTCACTTCATGCGTGTCCCCACATTCAACATGCTCCTGATCAGCAACAACGAGAACACCTAACGAAGCACTACAGGGACCTGTCCGGCGGATCATGTGACGGGTCGGATCGTTGGCTCGTGGTTCTCGGCATGGGGCGGGGTGATCTGACAAATGCGGAGTGGGCCCGATCGGAGCGGTGGCGGTGGGCGTGGTCATCTGGTGGTCTTCCGGTTCCGAAGCTGCCGCGGTGAAGCGCGTCATTTCCCGGCCGTGGTGGGGGCTCGGGGAAGGCGTAGCTGGAAGCATGCTCCGAGGGTCCGGGGGGTGAGGGTGAGGGTTCCTTGATAGCGGTGGGCCAGGTCGCGGGCGATGGCGAGGCCCAGGCCGGTGCCGCCGTGGTCGCGGGAGCGGGCGTCGTCGAGCCGGACGAAGCGCTCGAAGATGCGCTCGGCGTCCTCGGTGGGCACGCCCGGTCCGTCGTCGTGCACCGTGAGGACGACCCAGGCGTCCTGGTTTCGGATGGTGATCTGGATGCGGTGCGCGGCGTGGCGGGCGGCGTTGTCGATGAGGTTGCGCAGCAGTCGTTCGTATTCGTCGGGGTTTCCGTGTGCGTGTGCGGGGGCGGTGCTGTCGCAGGTGAGGGTCAACGGCTTTTCGGTGGAGGGGTATTGCTCGGTCAGCCGGGAAGCGAGGGCTGTCAGGTCGACGATGTCGGGGCCGGCTATGGGGGTGCGGGTGTCGAGGCGGGCGAGGAGCAGCAGGTCTTCGGCGAGGGTGTGGAGGCGGCGGGTCTGTCGTGCGGCGGTGGTGGCCGCGGCGGGCCAGTCGGTGCGTTCCGGGTAGGCGAGCGCGACTTCCAGGCTGGCGAGCAGTGTGGTGAGGGGGCTGCGTAGTTCGTGGGCGGCGTCCGCGACGAAGCGGCGTTGCTGGGCGGCGGCGTCGTCGAGGCGCTGGAGGGTGGTGTTGATGGTGGTGGCCAGGGCGGTGATCTCGTGTCCCGTGGCGGGGACGGTGACGCGTTCGCGTGGGTCGCTCGCGGTGACCGAGGCGGTGAGGACGCGGATGGCTTCGACCGGCCGCAGCGCGATGCGGATGGCGAAGTAGGCGACGGCGGCGATCAGTACGAGGCCGACGAGCCCGGCCCGCAGCAGCAGGCGGTCGGTGGCCTCGGTGATTGTCTCGGCGATGTCCTCGCCTGCGTGCGGGAGCACCACCACATGGACCCGCAGTTGGGCGTCGGCGGCGATACCCAGAGCGGCGACTTTTTCGTTGCTCAGTTCATCGGCCCTGACATCGTCGTACATGACCAGGTAGGTCCCACCGTCCTTGCCGAACCGGTCCCCGGGCTTGGCGTCGTGGCGCGCTGGTATGCGCATGGGACGGGTCGCATAGCCCCAGCCTGACGACTCGTCATCTGGCGGGGCGGGCAACTCGGCCTTCGGTGGGGCGGGCAGCACATGGCGGGTGCCGGGATCGAACTCCTCCATGCCTCCGCCGTAGGCGACAGCGGCGCGGCGGTCGGTCGCGACGACCTCGTAGGGCACAGTGCTTCGGCGAACGGGAACCACGCCCTCCTCCACCTGGTCGACGAGAGCCAAGAGCTGTGCCTGCGCCTGCCCTTCGGCGATCTGCGTGCTCTCGCGGTAGACGTCGTGGTGTACCCACCAGCCGATGCCGGCCAGGATGACGGCGGCGGCCGAGGCGGCGGCCAGGGCCGTGCGGGCTCGTACCGAACGCGGCCACCACAGGCGCCGCGGCTCAGTCGCGTTCACGGTCGTCCACCAGCCGGTAGCCGGTACCCCGTACGGTCTGCAGGGACCGTCGGCCGAACGCGGAGTCCACCTTCTTGCGCAGTGCGCTGACGCGCGCCTCCACCAGGTTGGGATCCCAGGCTTCGTCGGGCCACGCGTGATAGAGCAGATCCGCTTTGGAGACCGCCTGGCCCGCCCGGCGGGCCAGCAGTTCCAGCACGGCGAACTCCCTGGGCGTGAGTTCCACCCTGGCCCCGGCCCGACGGCAGACCCGGCCGGCGACATCCAACGAAAGGTCACCCACGGCAAGGACGGGCGGGGCGACCGTGGTGGCCCGTCTGACCAGGGCCCGCAGCCGTGCGACGAGCACCATGTAGGAGAAGGGCTTGGCCAGGTAGTCATCGGCCCCCGTGTCCAGGGCCTCTGCCTGATCCCAGTCCCCGTCCTTGGCGGTGAGTACCAGGATGGGGGTCGCGTTGCTTTCCCGGCGCAACTGGGCGCAGACCTTGTAGCCGTTGAGTCCGGGCAGCATCAAGTCCAGGACGACCAGGGCGTATTCGCCGGTCCGGGCCATCCACAGTCCCTGTCGGCCGTCATGGGCGAGGTCGACGCTGTAGCCCTCGGCGGTCAGACCGGTGTGCAGGGTGTGGGCAAGGTCCACCTCGTCTTCGACCACCAGGATGCGCATGCGGTGCAGCCTCGCACAGCGCCGGCCCGCCTTCCTGATCGGCCGGTCAGGTTGGGTCAGCATCCGGTCAACGAGGTCCGGGCACGCTGGCGATGTTTTTCGCCGCTGCTGCTGAAAGGCCCTGTCGCCCGATGTCCCTTGATGAACGCGGCCCCGCCGTGGCCAGGACGATTTCCCCTCCCGTACCCTCCCGTCGACAATCACCGAGCCCGGCCAAAGCCGTTGTCGTCATCGCGCCCTTGTTGCTGACCATCGCTATGGGGCTCTGGGGTATCCGTAGAAAGAACACCATGTGGGGGGACGAGTCCGTCACCTTTCAGCTCGCGCACCGCGATCTTTCGCAGATATGGCTCACCGCTCAGCATGTTGATCTGGTCCATGCCCTCTACTACGCCGTGATGCATGAGGTCTTCGGTCTTTTCGGCGGAGGGCTGCTGACGTTGCGGCTGCCGTCTGTGCTGGCAATGTCCGTGGCGGCGAGCGGAGTCGGGCTTCTGGCGCTGCGCCTGGCGGGACCTCGTGCCGGGCTGCTGGCCGGGCTGGTGTTTCCGCTCCTTCCCCAGGTACAGAAGTACGCGCAGGAAGGCCGCTCGTATGCCATGGTCTGCGCCCTGGTCACCTGGGCCACCTATGCGCTCGTGGTCAGCGTCCCGCATCGCGCCCGATGGCGGTGGGCGGTCTATGGCTCCACCATGCTGCTGGCCTGTCTGCTCCATGAGTTCGCGGTCCTCGCCCTGGTCGCACACGGCGTCACACTGGTTGTCTCCCGTGTTCCACGAGCGGTGCTGAGGGCGTGGAGTGTGGCTGCCGCGTGCGTGGTGGCCGGGCTGTTGCCGCTGGCGATCCGCAGTGCGGGGCAGTCGGGACAGGTGTCCTGGATCGGCGGACCGGTGCGGCTTCGTTATTTCCTGGTGGTGGCGGTCGTGGGCGTGGTGTGTGCCCGAGCGCCCCTGGGGGTGAGGGGGCCCGTTCGGCTTTCCGTGCTGGCTGTGCCGATTCTCGTACTTCCGGGTCTTCTGCTGCTGGTCGCCTCACTGGGCAAGCCCATTTTCGTCGATCGGTATGTGCTCTACAGCAATATCGGAATCGCCTTGCTGCTGGGCGCCTGGATGGATTACTTCCACCGGCGGCAGCGGTCGTCCCGCAACGCGTGGATCGCGGCGGTTGCCGTACTGGCCGCGCTCGTCCCGCCGAGTCTTTCGCTGAGGACGCCCCAGAGCCGGAGCAATGACGTCACCGCCATCGGCGCCGCCGTACGCAAGGAAGGCCGTCCCGGCGACGGGCTGCTCTATCTCTCCGGCCAGCACCGTGTCTTGACCGCGGCCAGCCCCGAGGACACCCGTTTTCTGACAGATCTCGCCTTGGCGCAGGATCCCGTTTCGTCGAACACACTTGCAGGTGTCGAGCTTCCCGCCCAGGATATTGCGGCACGCATGCTGGAATTCGACCGGATCGTCGTGGTCCGCGCGGCGGGTGCGCACTCGCCGACCAACCCGCAGGAGGAAGCGAAAACAAGCACCCTGCGGCGCCACTTCCGCGAGTACGGAACAACCCATGTCAACGGGGCTCGGGTCAGCGTCTATGTCCGAGGCCACGACCCGTCTCCGAAGGCCGGTCCTGGATCCAACAGCCCGGGAGCGAGCGGTGAGGTGATGAGGTGACGGCGGTGGTGCCCGGGTGACTCCCCGGGCACGTCCCGTCGGGCGGTGCCGGTGCGGAAATGCGGGGTTCGTACGACTCGTCGAGCCGTGCTCTCCTGGCCCTGAACGATCTCGTCGACGAACACGGTGTCGCAGCCGTCCTCAATACGGTGGACAAGTTCTCGGTCGAATAGGGCGCTGGGGTCGTGGTCTCCACTGCCTACAAGGCCAAAGGTCGAAAATGGGCCTCCGTCGGCGTCGGCGAGGACTTCGCTGAGCTGACAGACCAAGAAAAGACGGACGAGAACGGTGACCCCTTGCCCGACGACATCGAAGCTCGCATCGCCTGCGTCGCTGTGGCCCGTGCCCGCCACCGACTCGACATGGGCGGCCTGGGCTGGATCAATCGGCACCGACGGCAATCCCGGCGGAACGCATCGCGCCCAGGACCTGGCAGGTAGCGACAAGGGTGAGGCGCTGTCGGAGAAGGGTCTGTCGAGGAGCCGGCTGACGGATGGCCTGTAGAAGTCCCACAGTGACCTCCGCTAGCCTCTGCGAACAGATCCACCGCGCCAAGGTCACCCAGGCCGACCTGCACTGCGTCGGCTCCGTCACCCTCGACGCCGATCTGCTGGACGCGGCCGATCTGCTGCCCGGCGAGCTCGTCCACATCGTCGACATCACCAACGGCGCTCGCCTGGAGACGTACGTCATCGAGGGCGAACGCGGTCGGGAGTCATCGGTATCAACGGGGCGGCGGCCCATCTCGTGCACACCGGCGATCTGGTGATCATCATCAGTTACGCTCAGGTCTCCGACGCCGAGGCACGGGCGCGGCGGCCGCCGGTCATGCACGTGGACCGCGACAACCGGATCGTGGCTCTCGGCGCCGACCCGTCCATGCCGGTACCGGACTCGGACCAGGAACGCGGCCCGCAGGCCGCGTCGGTCTGATCCGCCGGCGAACGTGACCTCACCAGAGGAAGACGAGGAGTGGTGACCATGAGCGACATCGAGATCCGCGACAACCGGCCGGACGGCCTCCTGGAGGCGCTCGCCGGGGACGAAGTCGTCGGCCGCATCGAGTACTTCGTGCTGGAAGCCCCCGCCCGCGCACTCGTCCCGGTGCACACCATCGTGGAGCCCGCGCACGAGGGCCAGGGCATCGCCGGCTCCCTCGCCCGCGAGCTGTACGCCGCCGCCGCCCGCGAGGGCATCGTGGTCGCGCCGCTCTGCCCGTACGTCGTGAAGTGGGCGGAGCGTCATCCCCAGGAAGCTCCGGCAGCCGATCCGGAGCTGCGGACCGCGGCGCTGGAGTGGCTCGACGCGCATCCGGGCCGCTTCTGATGCCCGTGCCGCCGCCGACAGCCACGCGGCCCGGTCCGCTCGCCCTGCTGCACACCTCGCCCGCGCACATCCCCGTCTTCGACGCACTGCGCGACGAGGACCACCAGGGGCTCGAACTGCGGCACCTCGTCGCCGAGGACCTGCTGGCCAGGGCTCGGAGGGAGGGGCCCGAGGCGGTTGCCGACGAGGTGCGGGCCGTGCTCGACCGGGCCGTCGCCCAGGGCGCGGCGGCCGTGCTCTGCACCTGCTCGACCATCGGCGCGGTCGTGGAACGCGCGGGCGCCGTGGTGCCCGTCCTGCGCACCGACCGTCCGATGGCCGCCGCGGCGGTGGCCGCCGGGCCGCGTGTCGTCGTCCTCGCGTCGCTGGAGAGCACCCTGCCGCCGACGGTCGCCCTCGTCGAGGAGGAGGCCCGCGCGGCCGGGCGCCCCGTCGAGGTCCGTACCGTCCTCGTCGAGGGCGCGTGGGCACTCTTCGAGACGGGTGACATCGAAGGCTGCGCCCGTACGGTCGCGGCCGCGACCGACGCGGTCACCGACGCCGACGCGATCGTCCTCGCCCAGGGATCCATGGCTCCGGCCCAACGGCTGACGACGACCACGATCCCGGTCCTGTCCAGTCCACGCCCGGGGCTCGCCGCGGGCGCCGAGGCGGCACGCAGGGGCTGAACCGCGGCTCCGTTGGGTCCACCTGGTCGCCATCCGGTGCGCGAGGGGGTGAGTGGGTGCGCGGGAGCCGGGTAGGCGGGGGAAAAGTCCAGGGCCGACGTACCGACTGGCTGGAGGACAATATGACCCATCCGTATCCCGACCCTGTGCAGCCGGACCCCACCCCGGGTCCCGACCGCCCGCAGCCCTTCCCGGACCCGATCCCGAAGCCGGGCCCCCGCCCGGTGCCGGCACCGGATCCCGTTCCGTCGCCGTCCCCGATCCCGCCGGGACCCGACCCGTCGCCGGAACCCCAGCCTGGACCGGTCTCCTAGGCCAGGGACCAGGGAAAACGGACCGGTGGCCCGGTGCGGAACCTCCGCACCGGGCCACCGTCGTACCCGAACCCGCTCAGCCGGCCACCTCGGACCGGTCCCCGCCCCACAGCGTGTGGAACGAGCCCTCCCGGTCCGTGCGCCGATACGTGTGCGCGCCGAAGAAGTCCCGCTGCCCCTGGGTGAGGGCGGCAGGCAGGCGCTCGGCGCGCAGGGCGTCGTAGTAAGCGAGGGCCGCGGAGAAGCCGGGCGTGGGAACACCCTGGCGCGTCGCGGCGACCAGCACCTCGCGCCAGTCGTCCTGCGCGGCGGCGATCTCCTGCGCGAACGTCTCGTCGGACAGCAGGCTCGGCAGGTCGGCCCGGGCGCCGTACGCGGCCCGGATCCGGTCCAGGAAGGCCGCGCGGATGATGCAGCCGCCGCGCCAGATCGCGGAGACCGCGCCGAGGTCGATGTTCCAGTCGTACTCGTCGCTGCCCGCGGCGATCTCGTGGAAGCCCTGCGTGTACGACACGATCTTCGACGCGTACAGGGCCTGCTCCACCCGGTCGGCGAAGGCCGCGGCCTCCGCCTCGCCGAGCGCCGTAGCCTTCGGTCCCGCGAGACCCCGCGAGGCCTCGCGCAGCGCCGCGTGGCCCGAGATCGAGCGGGCGAAGACGGCCTCCGCGATACCGGACACCGGGACGCCCAGGTCCAGCGCGATCTGCACGGTCCAGCGGCCCGTGCCCTTCTGCTCCGCCTGGTCCACCACCACGTCGACGAAGGGCTCGCCCGTCGCCGCGTCCACGTGCGACAGGACCTCGGCGGTGATCTCGATCAGGTAGGAGTCGAGCCGGCCGGTGTTCCAGGTGCGGAAGATGTCGGCGATCTGCGCGGGGGAGTAGCCGGCCACATCACGCAGCAGCTGGTACGCCTCGCCGATCAGCTGCATGTCCGCGTACTCGATGCCGTTGTGCACCATCTTCACGAAGTGCCCGGCGCCGTCGGGGCCGACGTGCGTCACACAGGGGGCTCCGTCCGCCGCCTTCGCGGAGATCTTCTCCAGCATCGGACCGAGGGAGTCGTACGACTCGACCGGACCGCCCGGCATGATGCTCGGCCCGTGCAGCGCGCCCTCCTCGCCGCCCGAGACACCCATGCCGACGAAGTGGATGCCCTGCTCGCGCAGGTCGCGCTCCCGCCGCCGGGTGTCCGCGAAGTGGGCGTTGCCGCCGTCGATGATCATGTCGCCGGGCTCCAGGAGCGGGGCGAACTCCTGGATCACCGCGTCGGTCGGCTCGCCCGCCTTCACCATGATCACCAGGCGGCGCGGCCGCTCCAGCGCCTCGACGAACTCCTTCGCGGTCTCGGCCGCCACGAACTCGCCCTCGTCGCCGAACTCCTCCACCAACGCGTTCGTCTTGGCCACGGTGCGGTTGTGCAACGCGACCGTGTAGCCGTTGCGCGCGAAGTTGCGGGCGAGGTTGCGCCCCATCACCGCGAGACCCGTGACGCCGATCTGGGCTGATGTGCTCATACGGTTGGCTCCCATAGCTGCTGTAATCGGTAATGCCCTGCTGCCGGCCAGTATTACGCCGCCGCGACCGTGTCACACCGGATCGCCCGATCGGCGAGACACCCGTCACCGGGCCGACGGACCGCGATGTGGCCGGTCCGCCCGTCCGCGCACACTGACTTGGCAGTGTTCTGTACGCGGCGAAGGCCCCTCTCGCCTCAGCGATCCGCGCAACCAAAGGGGATTCCCGGTCACTTGAGGCGACGGGTCGGCTGATTGCCCTCTTGTCCTGGCCGGTTCGCAGCGTTTACTTTTGCCGCTCCTGAGCATGTCGAGGGGGGCTCCTTCATGGCCATGAGCGGCCGGCACCGCCGGTATCAGCCGAACAGGATCAACCGTGCTTCCCTCACCGTCACGGCAGGTGGCGCGGGTATCGCGCTCCCGTTCGTCGGAACCAGTGTCGCCCAGGCGGCCGACGTGAGCACCTGGAACGAGGTCGCGGCCTGCGAGTCCAGCGGCGACTGGAGCATCAACACCGGCAATGGGTACTACGGCGGGCTGCAGTTCAGCCAGTCCACCTGGGAGGCCTACGGCGGCAGGGCCTACGCGCAGCGCGCGGATCAGGCCACCAAGGACCAGCAGATCGCCATCGCCGAGAAGGTGCTCGCGGGCCAGGGGCCCGGAGCCTGGCCGACCTGCTCCGCCCGCGCCGGTCTGACCCGGGGCGGCGACACCCCCGACATCAGCCCTTCACAGGCACCGGCGCCTTCGCAGAGCACCAAGAGCGCTCAGGGGGCCAAGCGCTCCGTGCAGGACGTGCAGCCGCAGACCACGCCCCAGTCGCGGGCGGGCACCGCCGAGATGTACACCGTCCTCCACGGCGACACACTCTCCGGCATCGCCGACTCGCGGGACGTCCAGGGCGGCTGGCAGCGGCTCTACACCGAGAACCGCACGACCGTGGGCTCCGACCCGGACCTGATCCTCCCCGGGCAGCGGCTGAGCCTGCACGGCCCGGCCGCGGCGACGGACACCAAGGACCCGTCCGCCTCGACGTCCACGAAGACCAGGAAGCCCGCGGCGAAGCCGAAGCCCGCCGAGACTCCCAAGCCCAGAACGACCCCGAAGCCGTCGACGGGCAAGACGTCCTCCGGCAAGGCGGAGAAGGCAGACAGGGCCGACAAGGCGCAGAAGGCCGACAAGGCCGAGAAGAGGACCTCCACCCTCGTCGCCCCCGTGAACGCCTCGACCGGCACGCCCTACCACGCCTCGGGTTCCTCCTGGTCGAAGGGCTACCACACGGGCGTCGACTTCCCCGTGCCCACCGGCACCTCCGTGAAGTCGGTCGCGAGTGGCAGCGTCGTCAGCGCCGGCTGGGCCGGTTCGTACGGCTACCAGGTGGTCGTCCGGCACACCGACGGCCGGTACTCGCAGTACGCCCACCTGTCCGCGATCTCCGTGAAGTCCGGTCAGGGCGTGGGCGCGGGCCAGCGCATCGGACGCTCCGGGTCCACCGGCAACAGCACGGGCCCGCATCTGCACTTCGAGGTGCGGACCGGGCCCGGCTTCGGCAGTGACGTCGATCCCCTCGCCTATCTGAGGGCCGGCGGCGTCAGGATCTGACGCGGGTGCGGTGGTGGTTGACGAACGGCAGCGGTACGTACGGCGCGCCGTACAGGGCGGAGTAGTACGGCAGGTCGTTCGAGGCGTCCGTCTCCTCGGGCTCGCTCACCTGTGCCGGTACCGGTGGAGGGCCGGGTACGAACGTGTCCTCGCGGGCCGCGCCGGCGGACTGGTCGGGAAGCCCCGCGAGCAGCTTCTCGACCCCCGACTCGATGGTGGACTCGGCGTGCGATCCGGCCGTCACCGTGACCGTCTCCGTCTCCACCGACGCGGTTGCCGTCTCGGCCGGGACAGGAGCCAGGTCGGCAGCGGCGGCAGGAGATCCGTCCGCGAGTGCGGCCGGTGCCGTGGAGCGTCGGGTGCCTTCTAGACGCTCCGTCGTGAGCAGGATCAGGCCACCCGCCGCGACGACGCCGCAGCCCAGCGCGAGAACCGTGCCGGTCGTGCCGTAGCGGAAGGTCTCGCCGAACATCGTGATCCCGACGGCGGCCGCCATGACGGGGTTCACGACCGTCAGCGTGGCCAGCGGTGCCGCGAGCCCCGCGTCCTTGTAGGAGGCCTGCGAGAGCAGCATTCCGGCCGTCGCGAAGACGCCGATCACGGCGAGGCTGGGGAGGTCGGCCAGGGAGACCTGGTTCGTCCAGTCCACCGCGACGGTCTTCGTGAACACCGAGGACATACCGAAGGCGATACCGGCGGCGACCGCGAGCAGCACACTGCGCACGGCGGCGTGCCGGTGCGCGGCGCGTCCGGCCACCATCAGTGCGACCACCGCGCCGCCGGTCACCACGGCCAGCACCAGACGCTCGGTGCTGCCCAGGGACTGGGAATCGGAGGAGCCGACCAGTGACAGCAGGCCGGCGAGACCCACAGTGGCCATGATGGCGCCGCGCCAGGCGGTCGCCCCGGCCTTGCGGCCGACGAACAGGGCCGCCATGGGAAGGGCGAACACGATGGTCAGCGCGCCCAGCGGCTGCACCAGGCTCAGCGGTCCGTAGGCGAGGGCTGCCACGTGCAGCACCCCGCCGAGGCCGTTCAGCGCCACGGCCGCCCACCAGATCGGCCTGCGGAACGGCGCGAAAGTCTGCTCCGGGGAGGTCAGGGCGACCTGCTCCTGCACGATCGCACCGCCCGCATACGCGACAGCGGAGACGAACGAGAGCAACACGGACAAAGCGAGGGCACTCATGAGTCCCTCCTCTGCGTACTGCGGGGGCACTGTGCCCGGCGCGGCGAACGGTCGGCTTCCATGGTGACTACGATGCCTCGCGAAACTGTTCACGTCGTCGTACCTGAGCAGTCATTGGGTCCTACTGCCGATGGAGTACAAACCGCCCTCTCTCATACCCAGGGTGGGCGACATACGGCGCGGCCCCCCTGGTGGCAGCCCCTAGGGGACTTGGTACTACTGCTCTTCGTGGACCTCGACCCCCAGCTCGCGGCGCTCGGCCCGCTCGGCGGCTTCTTCGTACTACGCACCGGCGTACCGCCGCGAGGCCCGCTGCCCACGCTCGCGCAGGCGTACACGGCGCCACAAATCAGCACCCGGAAAGAGGTTTACGCGGATTCGGTAACTTTCCGCATCGAGAAGGTCGCGGAGAGTATTCAGGCGCCCGAGGCGAGGGTCGCCGTCTCCGTGGCCCACCAGGCCCTCGCCGCCCGTCTGTGGTCGGTCTCGCTGGGCGCCGCGGCGCTGTACGGGCAGGTGCCCGACCTCGACCCCCGCCTGCTGCACTGGGATCCGGACAGCGCCGCCCCGGACGACCTGTGGCTGTCGGAGGTGCGCCCTCTGCCGGTGGAGGCGATCGGTGAGATCGTACGGGCCGGGCATCTCAAGCCCCTGGCGGCGGCGCTGCGCTCCCGCCACCGCGTCTCCACGGGCCTGTTGTGGGGCAACGCCGGATCGGCCCTGGCCGGCGCCGTACGTCAACTCGACGGCTGGGCACGTGCCAACGGCCGCGCCGAAGTGGGTCACAGGGCCCGTGCACTCGCCGCCGAACTCCTCGCCCACCCCGACCTCTCCGCCACGCTCGACCCCGTCACGTTCCGCCGCCGCACTTGCTGCCTCTACTACCGCGTCCCCGGAGGGGGACTCTGCGGCGACTGCTGCTTCACCCGACCGCCAGAGCATTGACAGCGGCCGCGTCCGTGAAACCCCCCGACGGGAAGACCCCGTTGGGAAAGCCGTACTCTTCCCCAACCGCCCCAGGTGAGTGACGATGATGGGGCACCGGTCGCGACAACGGGGGTTCTGTGTGCGTGTTGGACTGCTGACCAGGGAGTACCCGCCGGACGTGTACGGCGGCGCCGGTGTCCATGTCGAGTTCCTCGCCCGGGAGCTGCGGGCCCTCACCGAGCTGGACGTGCACTGCTGGGGCGAGGGCGTCGCGAACGGAGTGGTGCGCCACCGCCCCTGGCCCACGCTGGACGGCGCCAACGACGCCCTGCGCACCTTCTCCGTGGACCTCTCCATCGCCGCCGCCCTCGAAGGCCGCGAGCTCGTCCACTCGCACACCTGGTACGCCAACCTCGCGGGCCACTTCGCCAAGCTGCTGTACGGCATCCCGCACATCATGACCGCCCACTCGCTGGAGCCACTGCGCCCCTGGAAGGCCGAGCAGCTCGGCGGCGGCTATGCCCTCTCCAGCTGGGCCGAGCGCACCGCCATCGAGTCCGCGGACGCCGTCGTCGCCGTCTCCGGCGCCATGCGCGAGGACATCCTCACCTGCTATCCCGCCCTGGACCCGGCCAGGGTGCGCGTCGTGCACAACGGCATCGACACCGCTCTCTACCAGGCGGACCACGACACCGACGTCCTCGACCGCATCGGCATCGACACCGGCCGCCCCTACATCCTCTTCGTCGGCCGCATCACCCGCCAGAAGGGCGTGCCCCATCTCCTGCGCGCGGTACGGGACATCGACCCGGCCGTGCAGGTGGTGCTGTGCGCCGGCGCTCCCGACACCCCGGAGATCGACCGGGAGTTCCGCGAGCTCTTCCAGGAACTGAGCGGCGTACGCGAGGGGGTGCACTGGATCCCGCAGATGCTGCCGCGCCCGGAGGTCATCCAACTGCTCACGCACGCCGCCGTGTTCGTCTGCCCCTCGGTCTACGAACCGCTCGGCATCGTGAACCTGGAGGCGATGGCGTGCGGAACGGCGGTGGTGGCGTCGCGGGTCGGTGGCATTCCCGAGGTCGTCGAGGACGGCGTGACCGGCGTCCTGGTCGATGTCGAGGGGGACTTCGAGGCCGGTCTGGCGCTCGCCCTGGACTCGGTCCTCGCCGACCCGGAGGCCGCCGGCCGGATGGGAGAAGCCGGACGGGATCGCGCGGTGCGGGAGTTCGGCTGGGACGCGGTCGCCAGAAGAACCGTCCAGTTGTACGAAGAAATCCTCAAACCGGGGTAACCATCGGACAGACGCAGTTCAGCAACAGGGGCCAGGCTCCATGAGAGAGCGTGGCTCGACCGGGTTGAGAGGGGCGGGCGGCATGCGGCGCGGTGGACCTTCGGTGCTGGGAATCGTACTTGCGGGTGGAGAGGGCAAACGGCTCATGCCCCTCACCGCGGACCGTGCTAAACCCGCGGTCACCTTCGGCGGCACGTACCGCCTCGTGGACTTCGTGCTCTCCAACCTCGTCAACGCCGACATCCTGCGCATCTGCGTCCTGACGCAGTACAAGTCGCACTCGCTGGACCGGCATGTGACCACGACCTGGCGGATGTCGAGCCTGCTCGGCAACTACGTCACCCCCGTCCCCGCCCAGCAGCGGCTTGGCCCGCGCTGGTACCTGGGCAGCGCGGACGCGATCCTCCAGTCCCTCAACCTGGTGCACGACGAACGCCCCGACTACATAGCGGTGTTCGGCGCCGACCACGTCTACCGCATGGACCCGCGGCAGATGCTCGCCCAGCACATCGACGGCGGCGCGGGAGTGACCGTGGCGGGGATACGGGTGCCGCGCGCCGAGTCCTCGTCGTTCGGGGTGATCAGCCCCGGCTCGGACGGCCAGCTCGTGCAGGGCTTCCTGGAGAAGCCCGCCGACCCGCCGGGCCTGCCCGACGACCCCGAGTGCGTCTTCGCCTCCATGGGCAACTACATCTTCACCACCAAGGCCCTGATCGAGGCTCTCCAGCGGGATGCCGAGGACGAGCACTCGGTGCACGACATGGGCGGCTCGATCCTGCCCATGCTCACCGAACGGGGCGAGGCGCAGCTCTACGACTTCAGCGAGAACCACGTGCCCGGCGAGACCACCCGGGACCAGGGCTACTGGCGCGATGTCGGAACCCTCGACGCGTACTACGACGCCCACATGGACCTGATCGCCGAGCGCCCCGCCTTCAACCTCTTCAACCGGAGCTGGCCCATCTACACCCACTCCGGGCAGCTCTCGCCGGCGAGATTCAACGCCGGTGGCATGGCCAGTGAGTCGATCATCAGCGCGGGCTGCCTGATCCGCGGGCAGGTCTCCAGGTCCGTGCTCTCGCCGGGGGTCGTCGTCGACCCGGGAGCCGTCGTGCAGGGCTCGGTCCTGCACGACAACGTTCACATAGGGCGCGGCGCGGTGGTGCGCGGCGCGGTCCTCGACAAGAACGTCGAGGTGCCGCCGGGCGCGACGATCGGCGTCAACCCGGACCGGGACACCGAGCTCTACACGGTCTCCAAGAGTGGCGTGATCGCGCTGGGCAAGGGTCAGCTCGTGTCGTAGACGGGTGGCGACGGCCCCGGTGAGTGGAGTGCTCACCGGGGCCGTTGTCATGTCCCTGGACAGCAAACAGTCTCTGTGCTGTGATGCCAACTGCTCTTTGACAACGTTGTAATGCCTCAGCAAGAGCCGCCTCTCCCGTCCTCAACGAGGAGGATCCGTGCGCATCAGACGACTCCGAGACCGACTCGCGTTACTGCTCGCCGTTGCCCTCGGTCTCGCCGGCCTGACGGCCGTACCCGCATCGTCGGCGGTCGACCCCGTGGAGATCCACGGTCTGAAGGGCGAGTACTACACCCAGTCCGCTCCCGGCGCCTTCGACTTCCACGAGCTGAAGGCCACCGGCTTCGACCCGACCCTCGACTTCGGCAACCTGGAATCCCGGCTGAAGTCCGCCACGGGCCAGGACAACGATGTCAGCGTCCGCTGGACCGGCCGGATCGTGCCCGCCAGGACCGGCCCCACCACCTTCTCGGTCATCGGCGACAACGGCTTCCGCCTCTGGATCGACGGCCGGCTCGCCATCGACCACTGGGTCGACGACTGGGACCGCGAACAGACCGCCGCCCCCGTCGAGCTGACAGCGGGGCAGGCCTACGACTTCAAGCTGGAGTACTTCGAGCACTTCGGCGGCTCCAACCTCCACGTGCGCTGGACCGAGCCCGGCGGCAGCAAGGTCGCCGTCCCGCAGTCCGCGTTCCGCCTGCCCGAGGGCTACGACTACGACGGCGCCGTCTCGACCACGGTCCAGGGCGACGGCCGCACCCTCAGGCTCGACTTCGCGCACGACCTCCTCGCGCCCCCCGCCACCCTCACCGAGCACATCGAAGCGGTGATCGGCGGCGCCAAGTGGCCCCTGGACACGGCCAGGCCGGATCCCGCCGATCCCAGGGCCCTCCTCGTCACGCTCAAGGAACCCGTCGTCGGCAACAAGACCGGCGACGCACCCGGCATCGCCGACGTCCGCTACGACGGACAGGGCGGCCTCAGCACCGCCGACAAGGCGATCGGCGCCTTCTGGAGCAGCGGCCCCAACCACTCCACGTACCAGCTGCGCACGTCGTGGGCGGACGAGGTCGGGCCGGACAACGCGCTCCCCGAGTACCCCAGGCCCCAACTGACCCGCGACGACTGGCGGAACCTGAACGGACGCTGGCAGTTCGCCGCGGCCACGGCGGGCGAGCAGCCGCCGGTCGGCAGGAACCTCGCCGAACGGATCCTCGTCCCGTACCCCGTCGAGTCCCAGCTCTCCGGCATCGAGCGGCACGAGGACCGGATGTGGTACCGCCGCACCTTCACCGTCCCCAGCGACTGGAAGGTGGGCTCGGGCAAGCGGCTCCAGCTCAACTTCGGCGCCGTCGACTGGCGGTCCGAGGTGTACGTCAACGGCACCCGGGTCGCCGAACACCAGGGCGGCTACGACAAGTTCAGCGCCGACATCACCGACGCGCTGAAGCCCGGCCGCACCCAGGAGCTCATCGTCGGCGTGTACGACCCGACGGACTCGGCGAGCGGCGAGAACCCTCCCGTCGGCAAGCAGCGCCTGGACCCCAGCGGCATCTGGTACACCCCGTCCTCCGGCATCTGGCAGACGGTGTGGATGGAGCCCGTCGCGGCGGACCACGTCGACTCGCTCAAGCTCACGCCCGACGTCGCGAAAAGCCGGCTCACCATTGAGGCCAAGGGTGTTCGGGACGGTCTCGCGGTCACGGCGACGGCGTACGCCGGAAGGCACAAGGTCGCGACGGTCAGCGGCCGCACCGGACAGCCGCTCACCCTGAAGATCACCGATCCGCGGCTCTGGTCCCCCGACGACCCCTTCCTCTACGACCTCAGGGTGACCGTCGGCCGCGACCGGGTCGCGAGCTACTTCGGGATGCGCTCGATCGCGGTGGAGCAGGTCGACGGCACCCCGCGCACCGTCCTCAACGGCGAGCCCGTTTTCATGATGGCCACCCTCGACCAGGGTTTCTGGCCCGACGGACTGCACACGGCGCCGACGGACGAGGCCCTCGCGTACGACCTCAGAACCCACAAGGAGCTGGGCTTCAACGCCGTACGCAAGCACATCAAGGTGGAGCCCGACCGCTGGTTCTACTGGGCCGACCGGCTCGGACTGATGGTCTGGCAGGACATGCCCGCGATGACCGCCGGGGTGAACCCGGACGCGGAGTCCCGCGCCGAGTACGAGCGCGAGATGAAGCAGATGATCGACGAGCACATCAGCAGCCCGTCGGTGGTCATGTGGGTGACCTTCAACGAGGGCTGGGGGCAGTACGACGAGGCCCGCATCGCCGACCAGGCCAAGTCCTGGGACCCGACACGGCTGGTGAACAGCATGTCGGGCCTCAACCTGGGCCACGACGGCGGCACCGGCGACATCATGGACGAGCACGGCTATCCGAGCCCCGCACTGCCACCCACCCCCGACGGGAGACGGGCGCTGGTCACCGGCGAGTACGGCGGCCTCGGACTCGCGGTGCCGGGACACGCCTGGTCGGTGCAGCAGTCGTACGTCGACGTGGACCCGGCGACCTACACGGACGACTACCTGGCGCGGCTCGACGAGGTACGCCAACTGGCCTGCCGGGGATCCAACGGCGCCGTCTACACACAGATCTCGGACGTCGAGGGCGAGCTCAACGGGCTCCTGACCTACGACCGCAAGGTCCTCAAGCCCGACGTCCAGCGCGTGCGGGCCGCGCACGAGGCGCTGATCCGGGACGCGTCCCGGGCGACGCCCGTGGGCTGCCCGACCGCGTGATGCCACGACAACGGAGGTCTTCCCCATGAGATGGACCAGGCACCTGCGCCTGCTCGCGGCGGGGGCGGTGACGGTGTCGGCGCTGGTCGCCGCGCCCGCCGCCCAGGCCGCCGAGCCGAGAGCCGGCCGACTCACCGATCTGGTCAACCCGTTCATCGGAACCGAGAACGAGGGCAACACCTACCCCGGGGCCGCGGTGCCCTTCGGCATGGTGCAGCTCTCGCCGGACACCGGCCACAACACCGGATACGACTACTCGCAGAACCACGTGCGGGGCTTCTCCCTCGTGCATCTGTCGGGCGTCGGCTGCGGACTTGGCGGCGATCTGCCCGTCCTGCCGACCACGGGCGACGTCACACAGACGGACTACGCCCAGTACGCGGCCGAGTTCAGCCACGACGACGAGCAGGCGAACCCCGGCTACTACAAGGTCGGCCTGAAGACCGGCATCGACGCCGAACTGACGGCCACCGCACGCACCGGCGTGCAGCGCTACACCTTCCCGGCCACGGACAAGGCCAACGTCCTGCTCAACGCCGGCCAGTCGCTGCACAGGACGATCTCCACCAAGGTCGAGATCCTCGACAACCGCACCGTGCGCACGGCGATCACGGGCAGCGGCTTCTGCCAGGACACCAAGCCCTACACCGTCTACACGATCACCCGCTTCGACCGGCCGTTCACCACGTACGGCACCTGGGACGGCACCACGGTCACCAGCGGGTCCGCGTCGGGCCGCGACGGCGCCTACGTCCGCTTCGACACCACCAGGGACCGTACGGTCGAGGCGACCACCGCCCTCTCGTACGTGGACGCCCGCGGCGCGGCGGTCAACCTCCGCTCCGAGGGCGGCCGTTCGTTCGACGCCATCCGTGGTGCGGCCCACCGCGCCTGGGAGGACCGGCTCGACGACGTACGCGCCCGGGGCGGCAGCGACACCCTGCGGCGCACCTTCTACTCCTCCCTCTACCGGTCCTTCCTCGCGCCCAACATCGGCAGCGACGCCGACGGCCGCTACACCGGATGGGACCAGAAGATCCACCGCGCGCGGGGATTCACCTACTACCAGAACTGGTCCCTGTGGGACACCTACCGGACCCAGTCGCAACTCCTGTCGCTGCTCGCGCCACGGGAGGCACGCGACATGGCGATCTCCGTGATCAGAATCGACGAGGAGAGCGGCTGGCTGCCCAAGTGGGGCTACGGCACGGTCGAGACGAACATCATGACCGGCGACCCGGTCACCCCGTTCCTGACCAACGCCTATCAGCAGGGGCTGCTCAAAGGGTACGAGGAACGGGCCTACCGCGCGCTGAAGAAGAACGCCGACGGCGTACCGCCCGCGGACTCGCCGGCGGTGGGCCGTGAGGCCAACCGGGAGTACCTCGCCGACGGATACGCGCCCTACATCGCGGGCCGCCCCCATGTGAAACCCGGCGACTCGGACTACGACCACGGGGCTTCCGCCACCCTGGAGTACGCCCTGTCGGACGCGATGCTCGGCGCGATGGCCGGGGACCTCGGGCATGCCGCGGACGCCGCGCGCTATGCCGCCCGCGCGCAGAACTACCGTGAGATCTACGACAGTTCGACCGGTTTCTTCCGGGCGCGCGACGCCTCCGGGGCCTTCACGGGACCGGCCGACCCGGCCCTGAGCGAAGGCTTCCACGAAGGCACCTCCTGGCAGTACCAGTGGCTGGTGCCGCAGGACCTGCCGGGCATGGTCGACCTGATCGGCGGACGGCAGGCGGCCAACGACCGGCTCGACTCGTTCTTCGCCTACGGGAAACTCGTCGAGGATCCGGCGAGGACGGCACGGGAGGTGTGGGTCAACGGCCCGTACGAGTACTACAACGCGGACAAGTACAACCCGCAGAACGAGCCCGACCTGATCGCGCCGTACACCTACCTGTCGACCGGCCAGCCCTGGAAGACGACCGACGTGGTGCACGCGGCGCTGACCCTGTTCACCGACGCCCCGACCGGAATGACCGGCAACGACGACCTGGGCACGATGTCCGCCTGGAACGTCCTGTCGTCCATCGGGATCTTCCCGGTGCAGCCCGGCTACGACACCTGGGGCCTGTCCACACCCGTCTTCGAGCGCGTCGACCTGACGCTCGACCGGCGCTACTACCCGCGCGGCACACTGACCGTGACGGCGCCGGGCACCTCGGAGGAGGACCGCTACATCCAGTCGGCCCGCGTGGACGGATCCTCGTACGGCCGTACGTATCTGACGACCGACGCGCTACGCCGTCTGTCCTCGCTCGCCTTCACGGTCGGCTCCGAGCCGTCCGGGTGGGGAACGTCCGCGGACGCCGCCCCACCGGCGCTGAACTGATCCGCAGGTCACCTGAGTCCCGCCCCTCACAAAGGGGCGGGACGGGTGACCGTACTTAATCTGCTGTTAACTGAGCGTAGCTTGATCGTACTTGACCGTAATTGAGGGTCCGGGTTTGACTGCTTGTTCACCCGTCGTCGACGCGAGAGCGATTCTTTGACCTCCGATCTGCTCGCACCACTCGACCTGGCGTTCTGGAACATCGAGTCCGCCCAGCACCCCATGCACCTCGGTGCCCTCGGGGTCTTCGCGGCCAACTCACCCACCGCGGGGGCGCACGCCGCCGAGCTGCTCGCCGCCCGCGCGGCAGGAGTCCCGGGGCTGCGCATGCGGATCCGTGACGTATGGCAGCCGCTGGCCTTCCCGCTCACCTTTCCGCCGGCCTTCGGCGGTGCGGCCCGCGAGCCCACGCCCGACTTCGAGCCGCTCGACCACGTGACGCTGCACGCGCCGGCCGCCGACTTCCACGCGGACGCCGGCCGGCTCATGGAGCGCCCTCTGGAGCGCGGCCGGCCGCCGTGGGAGGCGCATGTGCTGCCCGGCGAGGACGGGGTGTCCTTCGCCGTGCTCTTCAAGTTCCATCACGCGCTCGCCGACGGCCTGCGCGCGCTGATGCTCGCGGCCGCGATCATGGACCCGATGGACCTGCCGGAGCCCCGCCCGCGCCCCGCCGAGCCGCCCCGGGCACTCCTCCCCGACGTCCGCAGGCTCCCGGACCTGGTCCGCGACACCCTCTCCGACGTGGGCCGGGCCCTCGACATCGGCGCCTCGGTCGCCCTGTCGAACCTGGGCGTACGGTCCACCCCCGCCCTCACCTCGCGGCCCACCGGCACCCGCCGCACCGCGGGCGTGGTCATCGACCTCGACGACGTGCACCGGGTCCGAAAGACCGTCGGCGGCACCGTCAACGACGTCCTGATCGCCGTCGTCGCGGGCGCCCTGCGCCGCTGGCTCGACGAGCGCGGCGACGGCAGCGCGGGCGTCACCCCGCGTGCCCTGATCCCCGTCTCCAAACGCCGTCCGCGCACCGCGCACCCGCAGGGGAACCGGCTCTCCGGCTACCTGATACGGCTCCCGGTCGACGACCCGGACCCGCTGGAACGGCTGCGCACGGTCCGCACCGCCATGGACCGCAACAAGGACGCCGGACCCAACCGGGGCGCGGGCGCCGTCGCGCTGCTCGCCGAGCACGTGCCGCCGCTCGGGCACCGGATCAGCGGCCCCGTCGTCAGCCAGGCGGCCCGGCTGCTCTTCGACATCCTGGTCACCAGCGTGCCGCTGCCCAGCCTCGGCCTGAAGCTCGGCGGCTGCCCGCTCACCGAGGTGTTCCCGTTCGCCCCGCTGGCCCGCGGCCAGGCACTGGCGGTGGCCGTCTCGACGTACCGCGGACAGGTCCACTACGGGCTGGTGGCCGACGCGAAGGCCGTGCCGGACCTCGATGTGCTGGCCCGCGCGCTGACCGAGGAGGTGGCTGCGCTGAACGCCGCCTGCGCCCCCTGAAAAGGCCGCCCGAGCCCCTCGGAACGGCCGGTGATCATCGCGGGTTTGGTGCCACGCACCATTGCTCCGTAAAATTCCGCCTTCGAAAGCGAGCGCGGTTCGAGCGCGGCGCGGAACCCGAGGAACGGCAACGGCGATGACGGTGACAGAGGACAGCCCGGCGACCCCCGCCGCGGACACGGCAGAGGTCGCGGAGGCGTCGTACGGGCCCGGCATCGACCCGGAGCGGCTGGCCGTCTGCCTCGGCGTGCTCGACGAGCTCGAGAAGATCGACGTCGACCACCCCGACGCCATCGCCGTCCGCCGGGCCACGGCGGGCGTCTACCGCACGGTCAAGCAGCGCCGCCGCCAGGACCGCCGGGCCGCCAAGACCGCCCACGACAAGGCGGTCACCGAGTCCACCGCCACCGGCTCCGCCCAGCGCATCGACGACGAGACCGAGGGCATCCTGCCCTCGTCCGTCACCGACGCCGGTGAGATCGCGGGGATACTCCAGCGCCCGCGCTCCTGCTACATCTGCAAGAAGCGGTACGTCGAGGTCGACTACTTCTACCACCAGCTCTGCCAGGAGTGCGCGGCCGAGAACCGGTCCCGCCGCGAGGCCCGCACCGACCTCAGCGGCAAGCGCGCGCTCCTCACCGGCGGCCGCGCCAAGATCGGCATGTACATCGCGCTGCGGCTCCTGCGGGACGGCGCGCACACCACCATCACCACCCGCTTCCCGAACGACGCGATCCGCCGCTTCAAGGCCATGCCCGACAGCGACGAGTGGATCGGCAGGCTGAAGATCGTCGGAATCGACCTGCGCGACCCCGCCCAGGTCGTCGCCCTCGCCGAGTCGGTGGCCGCCGAGGGACCGCTCGACATCCTGATCAACAACGCGGCCCAGACCGTACGCCGCTCACCGGGCGCCTACAGCGAGCTGCTCGCCGCCGAGTCGGGCCCGCTGCCCACCGGTGAGCTGCCGCCCGCCGAGGTGATCGGCACCTTCGGCTCCGGCGCCGTGGCCGCGCTCCCGGTCGCCGGGGGCGGCGCGCTGACCGCGAAGGAGGTCACCGACCTCGCGCTGGTGTCCGGCTCGGCGTCCCTGGAGCGGATCGCGGCCGGTACGGCGATCGACGCGGGCGGGCTCGTCCCCGACCTGCACGACACCAACAGCTGGATCCAGTCCGTCGAGGAGGTCACGCCGGTCGAGCTCCTGGAGGTCCAGCTCTGCAACTCCACCGCGCCGTTCATCCTCATCAGCCGGCTGCGCGGGGCGATGTCCGCCGCCGAGGCCAACCGCACGTACATCGTGAACGTCTCCGCCATGGAGGGTGTCTTCAGCCGCGGCTACAAGGGCGCCGGGCACCCGCACACCAACATGGCCAAGGCCGCTCTGAACATGCTCACGCGCACCAGCGCCCAGGAGATGTTCGAGAAGGACCGCATCCTGATGACCGCCGTCGACACCGGCTGGATCACCGACGAGCGCCCGCACCCCGACAAGATGCGCCTCGCCGACGCGGGCTTCCACGCCCCGCTCGACCTCATCGACGGCGCGGCCCGCGTGTACGACCCGATCGTGCGCGGTGAGCAGGGCGAGGACCTGTTCGGCGTGTTCATGAAGGACTACGCGCCGGGCAAGTGGTGACCTGACGGCCGCTTCAGGGGCGGGCGAAGGTGCCCAGGCCGTTCTCGTCGAACGCCTCGACGGTCACCTTCGCCGCCTTCGCGCCGTTCGATGCGCCCTTGAAGGTGACGCCGGACAGCCCGGTCGCGTTCTCCCCGGCCGTCTCGAAGCTGAACGTGTCGCCGTCGAAGTGCGTCAGCCGGAACGCCGTCGGTTTCGGACCGAGGCTCATCGTCAGTTCGCCGTTCCCCGCGGCCGTGACGGTGAGCGGGCCGTAGAAGTCGTTGTCGTACGTGCCCGTGTACGTGTCGTCGGACCGGGCGCCGGCCGCGTTCCCCGGGGGCTTGGTGTAGTCGGTGGGGGAGCGGCCTTCCTCCTCCTGCTGCCGGTACACCTGGTCGACCAGGGGCAGCCAGTCGGTGGTCGGCCTGCCGTACTGGGCCGTGTCGAGGAAGTCGAGCGCGACCGAGTCCGCCAGGCCCACGGGCGCCCCGTTGGTGAGGACGGTGATGCCGAGCTGCTCGCCGGGCAGCAGGTTCACGCTGGTGTTCACGCCTAGCTCGAAGGCGCCGGAGTGGCCCAGGCGCAACCGGCCCTGGTCGTCGTAGCCGACGTTCCAGCCGAGGCCGTAGAAGCCGGTGCGGCCCGCCGGGGCACGCGGGGGGCCGCTGACGATCTCGGGGAGGTGGGTGCGCTCCAGCGGGTCGGCGGGGATGATCTGCTCGCCGCCGAGCTTCCCGTTCGCCAGTTGCAGTCGCATCCAGGTGGCCATGTCACGGGCCGTGGAGCTCGCGCCGCCCGCGGGAGACTGGGCGTCGGCGTCACGGACGTACTTGGCCTCCCAGGAACCGTCCGCGTCCTTCACGTGCGTGGCAGCCTTGTTCTTCGCCTTGTCGTAGTCGGTGAAGCGGGAGCTGGTGTCGTTCATGCCGGCCGGGCCGTAGAGGGTGTCCTCGGCGAGCTTCTCCCAGGTGGTGTCGTTCGCGTTCGCGACCGCCTGGCCCGCGGCGGTGACTCCGAAGTTGGTGTACGCGTAACCGGCGCGGAACGGTGACAGCGGCTCGTACCGCAGATGCTCCAGGATGTACGTCCGGTCGAAGCCGAGGTCCTCGAGGAGGTCCCCGGAGTGGTCCGGTAGTCCGCTGCGGTGCGAGAAGAGGTCGGCGACGGTGACGTGCTCGGTGACCCAGGGGTCCTTGAGCGCGAAGCGCGGCAGTTCCGCCGCGACCGGATCGTCCCAGCCGATGGTCCTGTCGCCGACGGCTCCCGCGACCACGGTCGAGGCCAGCGGCTTGGACAGCGACGCCAGCTCGAAGACGGTGTCCGGGTCGATCGCCCCGGACTGCCCGACCCGCCGCTCGCCGAAGCCCTTCAGATAGATGACGCGGTCCTTGTGGACGACAGCGACCGCGACGCCGGGCACCCCGGTCTTCTTCATGCCGTCCCGGATCACGCGGTCGAGTGTGCCGACGGCGTCGTCCACGTCCGCCTTCGTGAGCTGCGGGGGAGGCTGGGGCGGTGGCGGGTCCGCCGCCGCGGTTCCGGAGGCCGCGTAGCCCGCGGAGAGCAGGGAGGCCACGGTCGCTGCGATCAGCGCCGTCCCTCTGTGGTGTCTCGCCTGCCGCCGAACACCCATGCTCACCATTCAACGCGCGGTCGGAGCCGTTGTCCTGCCGGGACCGCGGGTCCTGCCGGGACCGCGTTTCCCCCTATGCGCCTGGCGCCCGTGTCCTCAGGCGCTCGTGCACCGCATGGCCCGCGGAGCCCGCGTACGCGGCCCTGACCCGGGTCCCGCCGTCGACCAGCAGATCGGCACCGGTGATCCAGCCCGCCGCGTCGGAGGCAAGCCAGGTCACCGCCCGGGCGATGTCCTCGGGCCGCCCGATACGGCCCAGCGGGAGACCGGCGCCGAGCTCGTCCTCCGCGCCCTCCCACACGAAGCGGGCCATCTCCGTGCGGACGAGGCCGGGGGAGACGGAGTTCACCCGCACTCGGGGGGCCAGCTCGCCCGCGAGCTGCTGGGTGAGGTGCAGAAGGGCCGCCTTGCTGGTGGAGTAGGCGCCCACGTTGGGGCCGACGTGGGCGGCGCCCTCCGTGCAGATGTTCACCACCGTGCCGCCGTGCTCACTCATCCATGCCTGCCAGGCGCACCGCACCAGCCGCAGCGGGGCCTCGACATTGACGGTGAACGCCTCGCGCCAGCGGTCCGGGTCGGCGTCCATGAGGGGCCCGTACGGCTCGTTCACCGCCGCGTTGTTCACCACGATGTCGATCCGCCCGAACTCCCGGAGCGCCAGTGCGGTCAGCCGGCGCAGATGCGCGGGGTCGGCGACCGATCCCGCGAGCCCGACGCCGCCGAGCCGCGCGGCGGCCAGGGCCACCGTGTCCGCGTCCCGGGCGGTCACGCAGACCCGTGCCCCCGCTCCGGCGAGCTCCTCGGCGATGGCCAGGCCGATCCCGCGCGAGGCTCCGGTGACGATGGCGGCCCTGCCCTGGAGTCCGTACGGCGACGTCATCCGCGTACCGTCTCATGACGGTCCGTCAGCCAACAGGCCCCCGTCGTCGGCCGGTCAGCGGCCCCGGGCCGTCGGCCGGTTCCAGACCCCGGGCACCCCGGGCCGTGAGTGCTGTGCCGCCACGAGCTCCAGGACCGGACGCCAGTCCTCCATGACCCCGGCGTCGAGGCCGACGACCTTGCCCGCGTCATCCGCTTGCCGCAGCGTGACCGCGTCCTCGGCGAGGGGATCGCGTTCGAAGGAGGCGGCCTCAAGGGGTGTCATCGCGCCGCCCTGCACGGTCAGGGTCAGCGCGCTCCGCGCGGACAGTCCGCGGCCCGGTGAGGTGGTGGCCAGATAGCGCTTCGCCGTCACGTGCAGTCGGACGAGCCGGGAGACCCGGTCGCCGAGCAGTGGTCGTACCGCGTCGGCCGCGAGGTCGGCGTGACCGGCGTCGTCGCCCGGACCGATCAGGTGTCCGATGTCGTGCACCAGGCCGGCCAGCTGGAGTTCCTTGTCGGCGGGGTGGCCGCGGCGCAGGAGCGCGGCGGTCTGCAGGGCGTGATCGTGGAGATCGACCGGGTCGCCGCTGCCGTCCGGGGTGTCCCAGGCTCCCCGGCAGGCGTGCAGCAGATCCATCAGCTCCTCGACGCTGCGCAACTCCATGCGTCGGTCCTCCCGCGAGAAAAGCCGTTGCCGATCGTCAGCAGATCATGGCCTCCTTGCGCAGGGGCCAACGGGATCTGAACTGCGCCCGGAGTTCAGTGGTGTGCGCGATGGTGTCCGACGGCCCCCTGGTCGGTATTGAGCCGAATGGGTGGCAGTAAAGAGGGCGTAATGATGCAAATCAGCGCAGATCGGGGCTTGGTGGAGGCGGAATGAGACGAGACGGTTACCTCGTGTTTTCAGCCCCATAGAGCGGGCACCCGCTCATTTGGTTACTCTGTTCCGGACGGACAGCTACACGGGGTTCAACCCACACCCACGGTCCGTCCTGGGACAAGCCGGTCACCACGGCCTGCTCTCACACGAGTTACCGGCGCCACCGCGTCCCTAACTGCTTCGACTCATACCCGAGCGGACGTCAGGTGACCGGCAGCAGACCGGCCTTGTGCGTCCCGAGGGTGACCCGACACATAAGGAGTGCGCGGTGACACCGGAGAAGAATCGCGATCAACGCCCCACAGAACTCTCGGAGGGCGCGGGCCGTCGGCCCGAGAAGACGCTCGGCAGCCTCGACGTGTGGGCCAGGTCGGCCCCGATCCGCCTCGCGGGTTACGAGGACGACCTCGCCGAGCCGCACATCCTGCCCAGCGTCGACTGACCCTGGCAGAACCGATCGCGATCCTCCTGGCAGGATCCCTCGCGAACCCTGACGGCATGGGCGTGCCAGACTCACGCCCATGCTGATCAGAGAAGCCGCGGCCGACGACTGGCCGCGGATCTGGCCTTTCTGGCACCGGATCGTCGCCGCGGGCGAGACCTACACCTGGGACCCGGGCACCTCCGAGGAAGCGGCCGGCGCCCTCTGGACGGCTCCGGGCAAGCGCGTGTACGTCGCCGAGAACGCGGCCGGAGCCGTCGTCGGCTCGGCCTTCGTCACCCCCAACTACGGCGGCCCCGCCGACCGGATCGCCAACGCCGGCTTCATGGTCGACCCCGAGCACGGCGGGCGGGGCATCGGCCGCGCCCTCGCCGAGCACGTCCTCACCGTGGCCAAGGCGGACGGTTACCGCGGCATGGTGTTCAACGCCGTCGTGGAGACCAACCCGGCCGTCGGACTGTGGACTTCGCTCGGCTTCACCATCCTGGGAACCGTGCCGGACGCGTACGAACACCCCCGGCACGGACGGGTGGGGCTGCACATCATGTACCGGGCGCTGTAGCTCGATCCAGCGGTGCCGTACGCCGCCACGGGCGCAGCTCCTCCAACTGCGCCGCCAGGGCCAGGAGATCGCGCTCGGAACCCGGGCGCCCGACCAGTTGTACGGCAACCGGGGCGCCGCCCGGCAGTGTGCCGAACGGCACCGACATCGCCGGCCAGCCGGTGAGGTTCCACGGCGGGGTCAGCGGCGAGTAGTTCGTGTTGGCCAGCAGATTGCGCAGCCAGCCCCGCTCGTGCCAGGCCGCGGCGGCGGGACCCCGCCGGGCGAGCGCGGGCGTGAGCAGCACGTCGTGCTCGGTGAAGAACGGCTCCATCCGCTCGCGCAACCGCTCGCGGCGGCGCCCCTTGCGGACGCCGTTGACGAAGCGCCGCCCCACCGCCGCGTGCACACGGGTGCGCCGGGTCAGCAGGCGTGTGTCGAGCTCCGCAGCGTCCACGGAGGTACCCGCCGTCCAGTGCGCGAGCGAGGTCGTGCTCAGCCAGAGGGGGTAGGGCGGGTCGGCGGGCCGTACCTGGTGGCCCGCTCCGGCCAGCAGTCCCGCCGCCTCCCGGGCCGCGGACTTGTAGGCACGGGTGATCATCACGCCGACCAGAGGGCTGGCGACGGAGAGGGCGATCCTGCGGACTTCCTTCGCCTCGCCCGCCTCGCCCGCCTCGCCCGCCTCGGCCGCCGGGCGCCCGGCCTCCGTGCCGGCCAGTACCTCGAACATCAGGCGCGCGTCCTCGACGGTGGTCGCGAGCGGTCCGTTCTCCGACATGCCGAACCAGTCGCCGTGACCGATGCCCGCCGGGACCGTGCCATGGCCCGGTTTCAGCCCGACCAGGCCGCAGTTGGCCGCCGGTATGCGCAGAGAGCCCATGCCGTCGTTGCCGAGCGCGATCGGCACCATCCCGGCGGCGACCGCGGCCGCGCTGCCGCCGGAGGAGCCGCCCGCCGTGCGCGAGAGGTCCCACGGGTTGCGCGCGATGCCGTGCACGCCGTCGGTGGTGCCGAAGACGCAGAGCTCGGGCACGTTCGTCAGGCCCACGACCACCGCGCCCGCCGCACGGAGCCGGGCCACGGTGACATGGTCGTGGTCCGCGGGCGTTTCCGGGGTGGCGGCGGAGCCGTTGCGGTTGGACTCGCCGCGTACCGGGAGGTTGTCCTTGACGGCCACCGGCACGCCGGCGAGGGGCAGGCCGCTGAGATCCCGCGTGGCGAGGTCGTCGGCCTCGGCGAGGGCGGCCTCCGCCCGCAGCGTGCGGAAGGCGCCGACGCGGCTGTCGAGCAGCTCGATCCGGGCGAGGTGTTCTGCCACCACCTCGCGGGGCGTCACCCGCTTCTCGCGTACGGCTGCGGCGATCTCGGCGGCGGTCCGGCCGACCCAGGTGGTCACGGGCGCTCCTCTGTGTACCGGTGGGTAGTACGAGGTGCACTCTGCCCGGAGCGGGTTGTTCCGTCGAGAGGCCGGTGGGCTCGGACTCCCGGAAGGGTCCGTGCGGCGACCGGCCCCACCTCCCGGTGCCCGATAGATCATCCGATGACTTGCTCAACTTTCGTTGCTGCGCTCCCCATTGACAGGCCTTGGCGGCAGCTCGATCATCAGACATCCGATGAATGGGAGCCGTTATGAGCACCTATCCGAGACGTCAGGTACTGGGAGCCGCGGCCGGAGTCGCCGTCGCCGCCTCTCTTCCCCTCGCGGCCACGGCAGAGGCGCGACCGCTGGACGAGCGGCGGAGCGAGTGGGTCCCTGTCCCCGAACCGATACCCGTGCCGCTCGACGCCTACTTCGACAACGATGCCATCGACACCGCAACCGCCCGCGGCGGCGACTTCGACGGCTCGGGGTACACGTTCCCGGGCGAGGAACTCCCGGCGGGCCCGGTCCAGGTGGACGGCATCGCTTTTGTCTTCCCGTCCGCCGAGGCGGGCGCCAGGAACAACGTGGTCGCCCTCGGACAGCGCGTCGAACTGCCCAAGGGCAGTTACCTGTCCGCCCTGTTCCTCACGGCGGGCAGCTACGGCAACGCGTCGGGCAGGGCCACCGTGCACTACGCGGACGGCTCCACGACGAGTGCCGGGCTCGGCGGCTCGGACTGGTATGCGTCGGGCGGTTCGCTGTCGGCGGCGTACCGCTACCGGCCGGACGGCGCCAGGGACGAGCACCGGGTCGGCATCGGCACGGCGGAGGTCTGGATCGACCCGGCGCGCGAGGCGGTCGCCCTGACCCTGCCGACCACCAACCCCGCCGAGGAGAACAAGGCGTCCCTGCACGTCTTCGCCCTCTCCCTCCAGCCGGCCGCCCAGGGAAGGGCGTTGACCGTGCGGGACGCGCACTCCACCTTCTCCCTGCTGGAGTCCAGCGGCGCCCAGAGCGTGGAGGCCACCGTAGTCAACGCCGGCACCGTCGCCGTCCTCGCCGGTGACCGGGTGTCGGTCGGCGTAGAGGTGCCGGGCGCCCGCACGGTCGAGCCCGCGAGCGTGGTCCGCCTCGACCCCGGCGAACAGGCGCGGGTCCGCGTCGGCATCCGCAACCGGGTGGGCACGGCACCGGGAACGGCGCAGGACGGCAAGGTGATCGTCAGCGGGCGCGGCAGGCAGGTCACCAGCGGCGGCGGCAAGCTGACCCTCGGAGTCCCCGACTACCGGGCCACCGAGGACTCGTTGACGGGCCATCAGGCGCCCTACTGGTTCCACCGCGCCAAGTTCGGCATCTTCATCCACTGGGGCGTGTACTCGGTGCCCGCCTGGTCGCCGGTCGGCAAGCAGTACGCCGAGTGGTACTGGAACCACATGGAGAGCCAGGACAACGAGGTCTACGCATACCACCGGGAGACCTACGGCGAGGACTTCGCCTACGACGACTTCATTCCGATGTTCACGGCGAAGAGGTTCAACCCGCGGGCGTGGGTGGAGCTGTTCCGGGACGCGGGCGCGGAGTACCACGTACTGACCTCGAAACACCACGAGGGCTTCGCCCTGTGGGACACCGGGTTCGCCGACCGCAACTCCGTGAAGATGGGGCCGAAGCGCGATCTGATCCGCGAACTCTTCGACGCCTCGCAGCAGTTCACGCCGGAACTGAAGCGCGGCCTGTACTTCTCGATGCCCGAGTGGTTCAACCCGGACAACCCGTGGATGGGCCACGCCCCGCGCAACCCGTACACCCTGGAACCGCTCCCCTACACGGGCTACACCGCGGGCAAGGACTATGTGAAGGACTACCAGGCCCCGCAGTTGCTGGAGCTGATCCACGGCTACGACCCGGCGTTGATCTGGTGCGACATCGGCGGCGCGAACGACAGCCTCGAGGTGCTCGCCGAGTACTTCAACCACGGCAAGAACAGGCGCAAGCCGTACGAGGTGACCGTCAACGACCGTTCGGGGATCGGCTTCCACGACTTCACGACCCCCGAGTACGCGACGTACGAGAACACCGTCATCGCCAAGTGGGAGTCCAGCCGCGGCCTGGACCCCCGCAGCTACGGCTACAACCGGGCCACCCCCGACGACGCCTACATGACCACCGAGGAGGTCGTTCACACGCTGGTGGACATCGTCTCCAAGAACGGCAACTTCCTCCTCGACATCGGCCCGCGCGCCGACGGCACGATCCCGGAGATCATGGAGACCCGACTGCGTGAGACCGGCCGATGGCTGAAGACCAACGGCGAGGCGATCTACGACACGACGTACTGGTCGCGGATGGCGGAACTCGGCGAGGACCTCCGCTTCACGGTCAGGCAGAACAAGGCCTTCTACATCCACTCGCTGGCCGCGCCCGGCAGCAAACTGACCGTCGCCGCGCCGGTACCGATCCGCGCCGGGGACAAGGTCACCATGCTCGGCCACCACCGGCCGCTGACCTGGAAGGTGAGCGACGGATCGCTGGTGATCGACGTGCCCGAGGCCGCCCGTAAGGCCGGACAGCACGTGTGGGTGTTCAAGGTGGACTGGCAGAGCTGACCCCGGCGGCCGGGGCGGAGGTCGCGACTGACCTCCGCCCCGGCCCTGTTCACGCTCCGCGGGGCCCCGTGCTGTCCCGCTCGATCAGCCGCGGCACCGGCACCTGCACCGTCCGGGCCGGACCGCCGTCCATCAGCGCGGTCAGTTCCTGCGCGGCCGTGCGGCCGAACTCCACGGTGTCGCGGGAGAGCGCGGACAGCCACGGCTTGACCATGCGGCACAGCGCCGAGTCCTCCCAGGCCACGACCGAGACGTCACCCGGCACCGAGAAACCGAGCTCGGCGGCGGCGGCCACCCCGGCGACGGCCATCACGTCGTTGTCGTAGACCAGCGCGGTCGGCGGAGTACCGCTCTCCAGGACGCGGTGGGTGACGGCCGCGCTCTCCGCGTCCGAGTAGTCCGTGGGCACCGAGCGGACCTCGGTCAGTCCCCGGCGCTCGGCCTCGGCGCGCAGCGTACGGATCCGGCGTTCGGTGTGGGCGAGCCCGGGAAGCCCCGCGATGTGCACGATCCGGCGGTGGCCGAGCGCGTACAGCTCGTCCACGAGCGCGGCCATCGCGGCCGAGTCGTCGGCCCAGACGATGGACAGCCCCGGATGCCGGGCGTCCGGTACGCCGCCGATGACCACGGCGGGCAGGCCGAGCTCGTCGAGGAGGTCCGGGCGCGGATCGTCGACACGCGGGTCGACGACCAGTACCCCGTCCACCCGGTGCTCGGCCCACCAGCGCCGGTAGACCGCGCACTCGGCGGTGACGTCCTCCACCACCTGGAAGAGCAGGCCGAGATGGCGCTCCGCCAGCACCTCCTGGATGCCGGAGACGAGCTGGAGGAAGAAGGAGTCCACGCCGAGCGTGTCCGCCGGCCGCGCCAGCACGAAGCCGACCGTGGCGGCGCCCTCGCCGGACAGCGCGCGGGCCGCCGTACTCGGCCGCCAGCCCAGCTGTTCGGCGACCCGGCGCACCCGGTCGCGGGTGATCTCGGAGACCCCCGGCCGGTCGTTGAGCGCGAAGGAGACCGCGCTCTCGGAGACTCCGGCGCGGCGCGCGATGTCCTTCATCGTCGGCCGGCGCGCGGGAGACCGCTTGGCTGGCAACCCTGCTCCCCGTTCTTTCGAGACCCACTCGGTTCTTTCGAGACCCACTTGCGACGTCCTTCGACGTCATCCTCCGCCGCGCACTAATGCGCTTGAGCTGATGCAATCTAAAGCGCATTAGTGATCGATTGCAAGAGGCTGACCATGCGCCCCTGACCTGCCCCGTTGTGCCACTAATGACTTTAGCTGGCGCTAATCCATTGACTTGCGCCGCGAGTTGCCCGCAAAGTCTGCCCCGGTACTGTTCGCCAACCTGGTGCAAAGGAGCCCGGTCACCGTGCGCACACCTCGCAGAGCACTCGCCGCCGCCGCCATCGCCTTCGTCCTGCCGCTGAGCGCCTGCGGTTCCGGGGACGGCGGGAGCGGCTCCACGGACGCCTCCGGCAAGGTCGAGGGCGACATCACCTTCCAGACCTGGAACCTTCAGGCCAACTTCAAGCCGTATTTCGAGGGCGTGATCGCAGACTTCGAGAAGAAGTACCCGGACACGCACGTGAAGTGGATCGACCAGCCGGCCGAGGGCTACGCCGACAAGATCAGCGCGGACGCGGCGGGCGGCACCCTGCCCGACGTCGTGAACGTCTCGCCGGACCTCGTCGCGCCGCTCGCCAAGGCCGGGTTCGCGCTCGACCTGGACAAGGCCGCCTCGAAGTACAAGAAGGAGTACCTGGACGGCGCCTGGGCCAGCCACCAGATACCGGGCATGACGGGGACCTACGCCTTCCCCTGGTACCTCAACACCGGACCGCTCTTCTACAACAAGTCGCTCTTCGAGGAGGCCGGGCTCGACCCCGCCAAGCCCCCGACGACGTACGACGAACTCTTCGGCAACGCGCTGGAGCTGGCCGAGAAGAGCGACGGCAAGGTGGCCACGCTCGCCAACGTGCCCACCATCGAGGACTTCGGCCGCTACGGCGTCGAGCTGATGAACGAGGAAGGCACCGCCTTCGCCTTCAACGACGCCAAGGGCATCGAACTCCTGACCAAGTACAAGGAGTTGTACGACGCCAAGGCGCTGGACTCGCAGGCGCTGACCGCGACCCCGGAGTCGTCCGGCAAGAAGTTCCTCACCGGGGCCGTCGCCATGAACCCCGGCAGCGCCCTGGACCTGGAGAACTTCAAGAAGCAGGCGCCGAACCTCTACAAGAACATCGGCATCACGGACCAGATCACCAGCACCGGCAAGGTGAACATGTACGTGATGGGCGTGATGGTGAACTCGCGGACCAAGCGCACCCCGGCCGCGGTCGCCTTCGCGCACTTCGTCACCGACGCGCGGAATCAGATGGCGTTCGCGAAGCAGGTCGCGATCTTCCCGAGCACCGCGGGCTCCCTGGACGACCCGTACTTCACCAAGGAGGACGGGACCGACGTGACACGGGTGCGGGTGGCGGCGGCCAAGTCCCTGAAGAACGCGGTGAACTACACGCCGGTCCTCTTCAGCGAGCAGATGAAGACCGAACTGCGCAACGAGGTGGCCAAGGCCCTCCAGGGCAAGGAGAGCCCCAAGGAAGCTCTTGACAACGCTGTCAAGGCCTGCGACCGGCTTCTCCAGCAGCAGGGCTGACCGACATGGCCAGCTCTTCCACCGTCTCCGACGGAGCCCGGCGCGATACGCGGGCCGGGCGCCCTCCGCGGGCCGGGCGCCCTCCGCGGGCCGGGCGCCCTCAGGGCGTGCGGCGTCATCTGCCCACCAGCCCCTGGCTGTTCGCCGCCCCCGGGCTACTGGTCATCGGCGTCTTCATCCTGTATCCGTTCGTCTCCACGCTGGTCAACTCCTTCACCGACCGCCGGACACTGATCCCCGGCGAGTTCGTCGGCCTGGCCAACTTCCGCGAGCTGCTGCACGACGACATGTTCTGGATCGGGCTGCGCAACAGCACGCTGTACGTCCTCGGGGTCGTCCCCGCGCTCGTCCTGCTGCCGCTGCTGCTCGCCATGCTGGTCCAGAAGAACATCCCGGGCATCGCCTTCTTCCGGTCGGCGTTCTACACCCCGGTGGTCGCGTCGATCGTGGTGGTCGGGCTCATCTGGGTGTGGCTCCTTGACGAACGCGGCCTGGTGAACTCGCTGTTGGAGGCGATCGGGGTCGGCAGGGTCGGCTTCCTCAGCGACCAGTGGCTGCTTCTGCTGAGCGCCATGGCCGTCACGATCTGGAAGGGGCTCGGCTACTACATGATCATTTATCTGGCCGCGCTCGCCAACGTGCCGCGCGAGCTGCACGAGGCCGCCGCGGTCGACGGCGCGGGGGCGGTGCGCCGCTTCCTCACGGTCACCGTGCCCGCCGTCCGCTCCACGATGGTGCTGGTCGGCGCGCTGTCCTCGGTGGCCGCCTTCAAGGTGTTCTCCGAGGTCTATCTGATGGCCGGCCCGGACGGCGGCCCGGCGGGCGAGGACACCACCCTCGTCATGCTCGTCCAGCGCACCGGCACCGGACTGACCGGCCGCGTCGGCTACGCCTCCGCCATGTCGGTCGTCGTCTTCGTCGTCACCGTCGCCCTGATGCTGCTGGTGCTGCGCGCCGACCGGAAGGAGGACACGTGAGCGTGCTGGAGAAGGTACGTCCCGCCGAGCGCCCGGCGCAGGCGAAGCGGCCCCGTCGCCGGGTCACCGACGAGGACGGCCGCCGCGTACGCGCCTGGGAACTCGCCCTGCGCTACCTGCTGTTGATAGCCGTACTCGCCCTCACCGTCGGACCCTTCCTGTGGCAGCTGTCCACCTCGCTCAAGGGCCCGACCGAGGACATCTACAGCTCGACGCCCAAGTTCCTGCCCAGCCACCCGACACTGCACAACTACGACCGGGTCGCCGAGACCATCCCGGTCTGGGACTACGCCCTCAACTCGCTGAAGGTCGCGGGCGCCAACGTCGTGACGAACTGCGTCGGGTCGGCCCTCGCGGGCTACGCCCTGGCCCGGATGCGCTACCGGGGCCGGCGGGTGGCCACCCTCGTCTTCATCCTGGCGATGCTGGTCCCCGTGGAGAGCATCATCATCGCCCAGTTCACCACCATGCGTGAGCTCGGCCTGAACAACACCCTCATCGGGGTGGTGCTGCCCGCCTGCGTCAGCGCCATGAACGTCCTGCTGATGCGCAACGCCTTCCTCAACCTCCCCTACGAGATCGAGGAGGCCGCCTTCGTCGACGGGGCGAACGCCTGGCAGCGGTTTCTGCGGATCGCGCTGCCCTCGGTGAAGGGAACCCTCGCCGTCGTCGCGATCTTCGCCTTCATGGGCGCCTGGGACGACTTCCTGTGGCCGCTCATCGTGCTCAGCGATCCCTCGAAGTTCACCCTGACCATCGGACTCAACTATCTGCACGGCACCTTCGCCAACGACGAACGGCTCGTCGCCGCGGGCACGATCATCGCCGTGGCACCGCTGATCATCCTCTTCGCCTGCCTCCAGCGGTACTTCTTCCGCGGGGTCGGCGAGGGCGCCGTCAAGGGCTGACCGCTCCGTACCTCCCCTTCGCCCCGCAAGGATCCCGCATGCCTGCTGTCGTGCGCTTCGGCGTCAACTACACCCCGAGCCAGGGGTGGTTCCACCACTGGCTCGACTTCGACCTCGACGCCGTACGCGCCGATCTGGACTCGATCGCCGCACTCGGTCTTGACCACATCCGGGTCTTCCCGCTCTGGCCCTACTTCCAGCCCAACCGCACCCTGATCCGCCCGCGCGCCGTGGAGCAACTGCTCGCGCTCGCCGACGCGGCCGCCGAACGCGGACTCGACGTCAACGTCGACGGCCTCCAGGGGCACCTGTCGAGCTTCGACTTCCTGCCCGCGTGGACCCAGACCTGGCACCGGCGGAACATCTTCACCGACCCGGAGGTGGTCGAGGGCGAGGCCGACTACCTCCGGGTGCTCGCCGCCGCGCTCGCCGACCGGCCCAACTTCATCGGCATGACGATCGGCAACGAGGTCAACCAGTTCGCGGCGGGCCCGCATCCCGACCCGGACCGCATCACGCCCGGGCAGGCGGAGGCCTGGCTGCGACGGCTGCTCGCCGCCTGCGAGGAGGGCGCACCGGGCAAACTGCATCTGCACGCCTCCTACGACGCCGCCTGGTACCAGGACGACCAGCCGTTCACGCCCGAGCACTCGGCCAGGCTCGGCGCCGTCACGGCCGTGCACTCCTGGGTGTTCAACGGCACGGCCCAGCGCCACGGCCGTACCGGCGTCGCCACCGAGCACCACGCCGCGTACCTCATCGAGCTCTCCAAGGCGTGGGCCGACGATCCGCGCCGGCCGGTGTGGCTCCAGGAGGTGGGCGCGCCCGCTCCGCTGATCCAGGCCGGGCACGCGGCCGCGTTCACCGAGGCGACCGTCGCGAACGCCCTGGACTGCCCCGACGTGTGGGGCATCACCTGGTGGTGCTCGCACGACGTCAGCCGCGACCTCGCCGACTTTCCCGAACTCGAATACAGCCTCGGCCTGTTGACCAACGACCGGCAGGCCAAGCCCGCGGGTCGCACCATCGCGCGGATCATCGGGGAACAGCGCGACCCCGGCGGTCCGTACGGGCCCCCCGCACCCCGGACCACGGCCCTGGCGGTCGACATCACGCCAGGCCGTTCCGTGTGTGCCCCTGGTGGGCAGGTCTTCGAGGCCTTCGCCCGGCTGACCGCCGACGGGGCCCGCCCCACCACCGTTCTCGCGAGCCGCGCCGACGACAGGGAACACCTCGCGGCCCGTGGCATCACCGAAGTCGTCACACCTGATCAGGTCACCGAGTAGCCCGTCCCCACGACCACACGGAGCACACAGTGAACCTCAGCAGACGCACCGTCCTGCTCGCCGGAGCAGGCGTCGCCGCCGGACTCGCCCCCGGCCTCTCCGGCACCGCGGCGGCCGCCGCCCGAGACCTCCAGCCCTACGCCTCCTACTGGTACCCCGACTCGCTGCCCTCGGGCACCCCCGGCACCGGCATCACCTGGCGCGCCCTGAAGAGCTGGAGCGCCGCCAACGACGCCGACCTCGCGTTCAACGCCGCGTCCGTGCCGCTCGCCGCGCGCTTCACACCTACCCCGGCGAACACGACCGCCCGCGACGGCCAGGCCCGTATCCAGTCCCTCGTCTCCTTCGGCCCCACGGCGAGCAACCCCTCGCAGGGCGCGGCCGACGCCGACTACTACGCGCTCACCCACTGGGCGTACGTCGACGAACTCGTCTTCTGGGGCGGCTCGTCGGGCGAGGGACTGATCCTGGCCCCGAACGCGCCGATCGTCGACGCGGCCCACCGCCACGGCGTACCCGTCCTCGGCAATGTCTTCCTGCCGCCGGTCGCCTACGGGGGACAGCTCCAGTGGACCCGCGACCTGGTCCAGAAGGACTCCGCCGGGCACTACCCGCTGGCCGCCCAACTCGTCGCGGTGGCCGACGCGTACGGCTTCGACGGCTGGTTCGTGAACGCCGAGACGAGCGGCGGCAACGCGGCGCTCGCCACCGACATGCTCGGCTTCCTGAAGGAGCTCAAGGCGCTCGGCACGGCGAAGGGACAGCGCGTCACCTGGTACGACTCGATGACCGTCGGCGGCTCGGTGAGCTGGCAGGGCGCGCTGAACAGCCAGAACCAGACGTTCTTCCAGTCCGCCGACTCCATGTTCATCGACTTCCGCTGGTCACAGAGCAGCCTCGCCTCGTCAGGGACGCTGGCGCAGCAACTAGGACGCAACCGCTACGAGTTGTGGACAGGCGTCGATGTGGAGGCCAGCGGTACGAGCAAATCGGTCAACTGGAACGCCATCGTGCCGACCGCCGCGGCCCACGTCACCTCCATCGGTTTCTACCGGCCCGAGTGGACCCGCAACCACCTGCCCGCGGGCCGGACGCCCGGTGACTTCCACGCCGCCGACGACCTCTTCTGGACCGGCGCCTCCCTCGACCCCGCCAGGCCCAACACCACGGCCAGTTGGCGCGCACCGGCCCTCTCCGTCGCCGACCGCTCGACCGTCACCACCGTCCCCTTCGCGAGCACCTTCAACACCGGCCACGGCCTGAAGTGGTACGAGGACGGCACGGCGACCTCGGCGACGGCCTGGAACCACCTCGGTCTCCAGGACCGGCTGCCGTCCCGCCGCTGGGTCACCCGGACCACCGGCCAACGCCCCGCCGTCACCTTCGACTTCGCGGACGCCTGGCGCGGCGGCAGCAGCGTCCTCGTCGACGGCGCCCTCGACGCCCCGACCACGCTTGACCTGTACGCGACCCGGCTGCCACTGGGCACGGACACGGTGGTCGAGCTGACCCACCGCGCCGTCTCCGGAAGCGTGCGGGTCGAACTCGCCGTCGCCACCGCCGAACCGGACGCCGCGGGCGGGGCGCCCCCGTACACGTACTTCCCGGTGAGCGCGGGCGCCGACTGGGGCACCTCGACCGTGCACCTGACGGAACTGCCGGGAGAGGTGCGTGCGCTGGGCGTGCGGCTCACCGCCACCGGCGGGCCGGTGCGCTGGCGGCTGGGCGGCCTCGCCGTCCGGGACGCGGTGGTGACCCCTGCCGCGCCCACCGGCCTGCGCGTCACGGACTCCGACGCGGGCAGCCTGCGCTTCGCCTGGGAAGGCGCCCCGGGACCCGTGCGCCACTACGAGCTGTACCGGACTCTCCCCGACGGCACCCGCCGCTTCCTCGGCGGCACCTGCCAGCGCGCGTTCTACGTCGGCGGTCTCGTCCCCGAGCAGGGGGAGACGGCCGCGCGGTTCGAACTGCGGGCGGTGGGGGAGCTGTTCACCGTCTCCCTACCCACCACGACCACCCACACCTGGTAGCAGGCACCACCTCACCCCACGGAGCACTCTCATGCATGACGACCGCACTCTGGTCGAAGCCCGTCTCAAGCGCGTTCTCGACGAGCGCATCCGTCCCGCCGTGTATCCCGAGTCCGTACCGCTCCAGGTCGCGGTGTGGCACGCGCCCGGCGAGCCGGTCCCGGTGGCCGAGGGCCTGGCCGCCGCGACGGAGCCGATCGAGGTGGGCGCGCGCTGGGGTGCTCCGTGGGGCACGAGCTGGTTCCGCGTCACCGGCACCGTCCCCGAGGCGTGGGCCGGCCGCACCGTCGAGGCGCTGCTCGACCTCGGCTTCGACGAGAACATGCCCGGCTTCCAGTGCGAAGGACTCGTCTACCGGCCCGACGGGACTCCGGTGAAGGGTCTCAACCCGCGCAACCAGTGGGTCCGGGTCGGCGCACCCGTCGAGGGCGGCGAGGAGGTCCGGCTGCACATCGAGGCGGCCTCCAACCCGGTCATCCTCGACTACCACCCCTTCCTGCCGACCCAGTTGGGCGACAAGGAGACGGCGGGCAGCGAACCGCAGTACAAGCTGGAGCGGATGGATCTCGCCGTCCTCGACGAGACCGTCTGGCAGCTCGTCCTCGACCTGGAGGTGCTCGGCGAGCTGATGGCCGAGCTGCCGGTGGAGTCGGCGCGGCGCTGGGACATCCTGCGTGCCGTCGAGAGGGCGCTCGACGCCGTCGACCTCCAGGACGTCAACGGAACAGCGGAGGTGGCGCGTTCACGGCTCGCCGGGGTGCTGGCCGAGCCCGCCGTGCCCTCCGCGCACCGGATCAGCGCCGTCGGACACGCGCACATCGACTCGGCGTGGCTGTGGCCGCTGCGGGAGACGGTCCGCAAGGTGGCCCGGACGACCTCCAACATGACCGCGCTCATCGAGGACGAACCGGACTTCGTCTTCGCCATGTCGCAGGCCCAGCAGTGGGCGTGGGTGAAGGAGCACCGGCCCGAGGTGTGGGCGAAGGTGAAGAAGGCAGTCGCCGACGGGCGGTTCGTGCCTGCGGGCGGCATGTGGGTCGAGTCGGACACGAACATGCCGGGCTCGGAGGCGATGGCCCGTCAGTTCGTCCACGGCAAGCGCTTCTTCCTCGATGAGTTCGGCATCGAGAACGACGAGGCCTGGCTGCCGGACACCTTCGGCTTCGCCGCCGGACTGCCGCAGATCATCAAGGCCGCCGGATCCAAGTGGCTGCTGACCCAGAAGATCTCCTGGTCGCAGACCAACAGGTTCCCGCACCACACCTTCCAGTGGGAGGGCATCGACGGCACCCGCATCTTCACGCACTTCCCGCCCGTCGACACCTACAACTGCTCCATGAAGGGCAGCGAGATCGCCCACGCCGCCCGCAACTTCAAGGACAAGGGCGTTGCCCGGCACTCCCTCGCGCCCACCGGCTGGGGCGACGGAGGCGGCGGCACGACACGCGAGATGGTCGCCAAGGCGGCCAGGCTGCGGAATCTCGAAGGCTCCGCGACGGTGGTGTGGGAGACGCCGGAGGAGTTCTTCAAGAAGGCCGAGGCCGAGTACCCCAACGCCCCCGTTTGGGTGGGTGAGTTGTACCTCGAACTGCACCGCGCCACGCTCACCAGCCAGGCGAGGACCAAGCAGGGCAACCGGCGCAGCGAACACCTCCTGCGCGAGGCGGAACTCTGGGCGGCGACCGCGACCGTGCGAACCGGATCCCCTTATCCGTACGAGGAGTTGGACCGTATCTGGAAGACGGTGCTGCTCCACCAGTTCCACGACATCCTGCCTGGCTCCTCCATCGCCTGGGTGCACCGGGAGGCACGCGCCACCTACGACCGCCTCGCCGCCGAGCTGGACGGGATCATCGACACGGCCCAGCGCGCGCTGGCCGGCGAGGGCTCGGCCGCCCTCGTCTTCAACTCGGCGCCGCACCTGCGCGACGGTGTCCCCGCGGGCGGCGCGCGGACCGCGGCCATCGAGGGAAGCGCCGCGCTCGCACCCCGCGCCGACGGCGGTTTCGTCCTCGACAACGGGCTGCTGCGGGTCGCCGTCGACGCCCGCGGACTCGTCGTGTCGGCGTACGACATCGAGGCCGACCGGGAGACGATCGCGCCCGGCCAGGCCGCGAACCTGCTCCAACTGCACCCCGACTTCCCCAACATGTGGGATGCCTGGGACGTCGACGAGTTCTACCGCAACACGGTCACCGACCTGGTCGACGCCGACGAGGTCGTGCCCGGTGACGACGGCGTGTCGGTCCGGGTCGTACGGTCCTTCGGCGCGTCGCGGGTCACCCAGGTGCTGTCGCTCGCGGCGGGGGAGCGGCGGCTCGGCATCGACACCGAGGTCGACTGGCACGAGACGGAGAAGTTCCTGAAGCTCGCCTTCCCGCTCGACGTGCACGCCGAACGCTACGCGTCCGAGACGCAGTTCGGGCACTTCTACCGGCCCACCCACACCAACACCAGCTGGGAGGCGGCCAAGTTCGAGGCGTGCAACCACCGGTTCGTGCACATCGAGGAACCGGGCTGGGGCGTCGCACTCGTCAACGACTCGACGTACGGCCACGACGTGACCCGGACCGTCCGGGACACCGACTCCGGCACGACGACCACCGTGCGCGTCTCGCTGCTGCGCGCCCCGCGTTTCCCGGACCCCGAGACGGACCAGGGTGTCCATCGCTTCCGGCACGCGCTGGTGCCCGGCGCGGGGATCGGGGACGCGGTGCGCGAGGGATGGCGGATCAACCTCCCGGAGCGGCGGGTGACCGGTTCCGGGGAGGTCGCGCCGCTGGTGACCGTCGACCAGGACGCCGTCGTCGTCACGGCGGTCAAGCTGGCCGACGACGGCAGCGGCGACGTGATCGTCCGCTTCCACGAGTCACGCGGCGCCCGTACGCGCGCCACGCTGACTCCCGGGTTCGGGTTCGCCGGCGTCACGGTGACCGACCTGCTGGAGCGGCCGTTGGCGGACGCCGCCGCCCCCGAGCGGGACGGTGACCGCCTCACCCTGCGGCTGCGGGCCTTCGAGCTGGTGACGCTGCGACTGACCCGGGCCTGAGGAACCCCCGGCGCCCAGTACGGGCCGAAGCGATCGCGGCTCGATCGATGCGGGCGGTCCCGGCTACGGCGTGAGCTGGGACCGCAGCCACTGTTCGACCTCGCCCACGTGCGCGGCGGCGGCCGCCCTGGCCGCCTCCGGGTCGTGCGCGACGAGAGCCCGGTGAATCGCCGCGTGCTCGCGCCGGGTCCGTTCGAAGGCCCCCTCCTCCTGGTAGCCGCGCCAGACCCGGGCCCGGAAGGTACGGGAGGAGAGGCCCTCCAGGATGGCCGCCATCGTCTCGTTCCCGGCCGCACCCGCGATGGCGCGGTGGAAGGCGAGGTCGTGCGCGAGGATCTCCTCGGGGTCGTCCGTCGCGTTCATCGCCGCCAGGTGTTTCTCGACATCGGCGAGCTGGTCCTCGGTGATCCGCGCGGCGGCCAGCGCGGTCGCCGTCGACTCGAGGATCCGCCGGATCTCGAGCAGCTCGACCAGTCGCGGACCCCGGGACAGATCGGCCACCACGCCGAAGGTCTCCAGGAGGTCCCCGGCCTCCAACTGAGTGACGTAGATGCCCGATCCGTGCCGCGCCTCCAGTACCCCGAGCACGGTGAGCGCGCGGATCGCCTCACGCATGGAGCTGCGGGAGATCCCCAGCTGGGCGGCGAGATCACGCTCGGTCGGCAGCCGCTGCCCCGGCTCCAGCCGCCCCTCGCGGATCATCTCCTTGATCCGGTCGATGGCGCGCTGCGTCACGGTGCCCTTCTGCCGGGCGGGCTCGTCCACGCGATCTCCTCCAGTTGCCGGGTGCGCCGCAGTCTAACCAGCCAAGTGGTCCGACCACTACGGCCGAAAGTCAGGAAATTTTGGCGTCAAGGGGTGTTGTGACCCCGAAGTGGTCTGATAAATATTCGGCGCGGCGGCTGGAAGAGGGACCCTCCGGCCACCCGTCCTGCTCGATCTCGCTCAATGAGGAGCCGTCAGATGGCCGGCAGAACTGTGCGGAACACGCGAATCTCGTCGCGAACGGTGCGTGCGGCGGCTGCGGCCGCCTGCGCCACCCTCATGCTCGCGGCCTGCGGCAGCACCAAGGACACGGTCGCCTCGGGCGACTCGGGAGGCGACGGCGACGGCAAGGTCGGGGTGATCCTGCCCCTGCTGACCTCGCCGTTCTGGCAGTCGTACAACGACTACGTGCCGAAGATGGCGAAGTCCGAGGGTGTGAACGCGCTCAAGACCGTCAACTCCAACAGTGACCCGTCGCAGCAGATCACCGACATCAACAACCAGCTCAACCAGGGCGTCGAGGGCATCGTCGTGGCCCCCCTCGACAGTGCGGCGATAGCCGCCGGGCTCGACCAGGCCGAGCGCAAGGGCGTCCCCGTGGTCGCCGTCGACGTGGCGCCCGAGAAGGGCAAGGTCGCCATGGTCGTACGCGCCAACAACGTCGCGTACGGGGAGAAGGCCTGCGAATACCTCGGCGAGCAGGTCAAGTCCGGCAAGGTCGTGCAGATCATGGGCGACCTGGCGTCCGTCAACGGCCGTGAGCGCTCCGAGGCCTTCCGCACCTGCGTGAAGGAGAAGTTCCCGAAGCTGTCGGTCCTGGAGATCCCCGCCAAGTGGGAGTCCGACACCGCCGCCTCCAAGCTGGACACCCTCCTGAACGCCAACCCCGACATCAAGGGCATCTACATGCAGGCGGGCGGCGTCTACCTCGCGCCCACCCTGCAGACCCTCAAGTCCAAGGGCATGCTGAAGACGGTCGGCCAGGCGGGCCACATCGCCATCGTCTCGAACGACGGCATCCCGCAGGAGTTCGACGCCATTCGCAAGGGCCAGATCGACGCCACCGTCTCGCAGCCCGCCGACCTGTACGCCAAGTACGGCATGTACTACATCAAGGCGGCGATGCAGGGGAAGACCTTCAAGCCCGGCCCGACCGACCACGACTCCGAGATCGTGAAGCTGCCCAGCGGCATCCTCGAGGACCAGCTGCCCGCGCCGCTGGTGACCAAGGACAACGTCGACGACACGTCGCTCTGGGGCAACACGGTCGGATGAGTACACCACTGGTGGAGGCACGGGGGGTGGCCAAGCGGTACGGCCCCACCGTCGCTCTCCAAGACGGCCGGCTCACCGTGTTCCCCGGTGAGTCCCACGCCCTCGTCGGCCGCAACGGCGCGGGCAAGTCGACCCTCGTCACCGTCCTCACCGGCCTCCAGGCCCCGGACGAGGGCACGGTCAGTTTCGACGGCGAACCGGCGCCCCCGCTCGCCGACCGGGACGCCTGGCGCCGCAAGGTGGCCTGCGTCTATCAGAAGCCCACCGTGGTACCGGAGTTGACGGTCGCCGAGAACCTCTTCATCAACCGTCAGCCGACGGGCCGGGGCGGCTTCATCAGCTGGCGCAGGCTGAGGTCCGAGGCGGCACAGGTGCTGGAGACCTGGGACGTGCACGTCGACCCGGAGGCGCGGACCGCCGACCTCAAGGTCGAGGACCGCCAAATGGTCGAGATCGCAAGGGCGTTGAGCTTCGGGGCCCGCTTCATCGTGCTGGACGAACCGACCGCTCAGCTCGACAACCGCGAGATCGAGCGGCTCTTCACCCGCATGCGCGCACTCCAGGACTCCGGCGTCACCTTCCTGTTCATCTCGCACCACCTCCAGGAGGTGTACGAGGTGTGCCAGACGGTCACGGTGCTGCGCGACGCACGCTGGATCACCACCGCGCCGGTCGCCGAACTGCCGCGCGCGGCACTGGTGGAGGCCATGGCGGGGGAGGTGATCGCCGAACGGTCCGTGCAGACCGGGAAGGTGGACCGGGAGGCGCCGGTCGTCCTCGACGCCAGGGGGCTCACCTCCGACGCGTACGAGAACGTCGATCTGACCGTCCGCCGCGGCGAGGTCGTCGGCCTCGCCGGCTCCAGCGGCAGCGGGAAGACCGAGCTGGCCGAGTCCTTCGCCGGACTCCACACACCGAGCGGCGGCACGGCGCAACTCGGCGGCAAGGGGCTCCCGTTCGGCGACGTGCAGGCCACGCTGAGGGCGGGCGTCGGCTTCGTCCCCCGGGACCGGCACGACCAGGGCCTCGTCTCCGGCATGACCATCGGCGACAACGCCACCATGACCGTCCTCGACCGGCTCGGCCGCTACGGCTTCATCGGCACCGACCGCAAACGCACCTTCGCCTCCGAGCTGATCGAACGCCTCGACATCCACACCGAGGGCCCCGACCAGCCCGTCTCCGACCTCTCCGGGGGCAACGCGCAGAAGGTCGTCATGGCCCGCGCGCTCGCCTCCGACCCGCGGCTGCTCGTCCTCGTCAACCCCACCGCGGGCGTCGACGTGAAGTCCAAGGAGTCCCTGCTGTCCCGCGTGGACAGCGCCCGTGAGGACGGCACCGCCGTACTCGTCGTCTCCGACGAACTCGACGACCTGCGCCGCTGCGACCGGGTGCTCGTCCTCTTCCACGGCCGCGTCGTCGCCGAGCATCCGGCGGGCTGGCGCGACCACGAGCTGATCGCCTCCATCGAAGGAGTGGACCATGGCTGACACGAAGGCCCCGTCGGCCTCGACCGCCACGCCCGTACGGGTTCCCGACCCCCGCGCCGCCAAGGCGGTGCTGCTGCGGCGGGCCCGCGAACTCGCCCTCGTGCCCGCGCTGTTGCTGCTCCTCGTCCTCGGCGCGTTCGTCAACGACTCCTTCCTCACCGAGCGCAACCTGATCTCCATCCTGGGCGCCTCGGCCGCGCTCGCGATGGTGGTGCTCGCCGAGTCGCTCGTCCTGATCACCGGCAAGTTCGACCTGTCGCTCGAGTCGGTCGTCGGCATCGCACCGGCCGTCGGCGCACTCCTGGTGCTGCCCGCCGCGCAGTCCGGCTGGGGCACCGAGTTCCCCGCCGTGCTCGCCATTCTCGCGATGCTCGTGGTGGGCGGTGTCGTCGGCGCCTTCAACGGCATCCTGGTCGTGAAACTCAAGCTCAACGCCTTCATCGTCACCCTCGCGATGCTGATCGTGCTGCGCGGCCTGCTGGTCGGCGCCACCGAGGGCAAGACGCTGTTCGGGATGCCCGACTCGTTCTTCTCGCTGGCCACCACCACCTTCCTGCGCATCCCGATGTCGGTGTGGCTGGCCGCCGTCGCCTTCGGCGTCGCGGGCCTGATCCTCAGGTACCACCGCATCGGACGTGCCCTGTACGCGATCGGCGGCAACGCGGACGCGGCCCGGGCCGCCGGTATCCGCGTGGAGCGCGTGATGCTCGGCGTCTTCGTCGTCGCGGGAGTCCTCGCCGCCGTCGGGGGGATCATGCAGACCGGCTACGTGGGGGCGATCAGCGCGAACCAGGGCAACAACATGATCTTCACCGTGTTCGCCGCCGCGGTCATCGGCGGCATCAGCCTCGACGGCGGCAAGGGCACCATGTTCGGCGCCCTCACCGGCGTGCTGCTGCTCGGCGTCGTGCAGAACCTGCTCACGCTCGCCCAGGTGCCGTCCTTCTGGATCCAGGCCATCTACGGCGGAATCATCCTGGTCGCCCTGATGATCGCCCGTGTGACCACCGGCCGAGCCCAGGACTGACACCTCGACCCCGCACGGTCACCGAGGATCCCCTGTCACCGATCGAAAGGCCTTCCGTGTCCCCGACCCCCGCCCGCGTCACCGCGGTCGACACCTACGACATACGTTTCCCCACCTCGCGCGAGCTCGACGGCTCCGACGCGATGAACCCGGACCCCGACTACTCGGCGGCGTACGTCGTCCTGCGCACGGACGCGGCCGACGGCATCGAGGGGCACGGTTTCACCTTCACCATCGGGCGGGGCAACGAGGTCCAGGTCGCCGCGATCGACGCGCTGCGCGGGCATGTGGTCGGACGGTCCGTCGACGAACTGTGCGCCGACCCGGGCTCCCTGGGCCGAGACCTGATCGGAGACAGCCAACTGCGCTGGCTCGGCCCCGAGAAGGGCGTGATGCACATGGCGATCGGCGCCGTGGTCAACGCCGTGTGGGACCTGGTGGCCAAACGCGCGGACAAACCGCTGTGGCAACTGCTCGCCGACGCCGAACCGGAGTGGCTGGTGCGGCAGATCGACTTCCGCTACATCACCGACGCGCTGACGCCCGAGGAGGCGCTCGACTTCCTGCGGCGAGGCAAAGAGGGTGCCGAGGAGCGCCGGGCCCGGCTCGTCGAGCGCGGCTTCCCCGCCTACACCACCTCGCCCGGCTGGCTCGGCTACAGCGACGAGAAGCTCACCCGTCTGGCAGCCCAGGCCGTCGCCGACGGCTTCACCCAGATCAAGCTGAAGGTCGGCGCGGACCTGGCGGACGACGTACGCCGATGCAGAGTCGCCCGTGCCGTCGTCGGCCCGGACATCCGCGTCGCGGTCGACGCCAACCAGCGCTGGAACGTCGACGAGGCCATCGCCTGGACCAAGGCCCTCACCGAGTTCGACCCCTACTGGATCGAGGAGCCCACCAGCCCCGACGACATCCTCGGCCACGCCGCCATCCGCAGGGCCGTCGCCCCGGTCAAGGTCGCCACCGGCGAGCACGTCCAGAACCGCATCATCTTCAAGCAACTCCTCCAGGCCGGCGCCATCGACGTTCTCCAGATCGACGCGGCCCGCGTCGGCGGTGTCAATGAGAACCTGGCCATCCTGCTGCTCGCCGCCAAGTTCGGCGTACCGGTCTGCCCGCACGCCGGCGGGGTCGGCCTGTGCGAACTCGTCCAGCACCTCTCGATGTTCGACTTCGTCGCGCTCTCCGGCACCACCGAGGACCGCGTCATCGAGTACGTCGACCATCTGCACGACCACTTCCTCGACCCCGTGGTGATCCGCGAGGGTCACTACACGGCACCCACCGCACCCGGCTTCTCGGCCGCCATGCGGCCCGAGTCCATCGCGGAGTTCACCTTCCCCGACGGCACCTTCTGGGCCGCCGACCTCGCCGAGCAGCGACTCACCGACCCGAAGGGAGCAGCGGCATGACCGACTTCGAGGGCCTCAAGGCACTGGTCACCGGCGGCGCCGCAGGTATCGGCCGGGCCACCGCCGAGCTTCTCGCCGCCCGCGGCGCCCAGGTCGCCGTACTCGACCTGGACCCGTCGTCCGTGCGGAAGCCGCTCCTCGGCTACCGCGCCGACGTCTCCGACGACACCTCCGTCACCGAGGCCGTGGCCGCCGCCGTCGCCGAACTCGGCGGACTCGACGTGCTGATCAACAACGCGGGCATCGGCGCGGCCGGCACCGTCGAGGACAACGACGACGAGCAGTGGCACCGGGTCCTGGACGTCAACGTCGTCGGCATGGTCCGTACGGCGCGCGCGGCCCTGCCCCACCTGCGCGCCTCCGCGCACGCGGCGATCGTGAACACCTGCTCCATCGCCGCCACCGCCGGACTTCCGCAACGCGCCCTGTACGCCGCCTCCAAGGGCGCCGTGCTGTCCCTCACCCTCGCGATGGCCGCCGACCACGTCCGCGAGGGCATCCGGGTCAACTGCGTCAACCCCGGTACCGCGGACACCCCTTGGGTCGGCCGCCTCCTCGACGCGGCCCCCGACCCGGTCGCCGAGCGGGCCGCACTGGAGGCCCGCCAGCCCTCCGGCCGTCTCGTCTCGGCGGCCGAAGTGGCGGGCGCCATCGCCTATTTGGCCAGTCCGCTGTCCGGCGCCACCACCGGCACCGCGCTCGCCGTCGACGGCGGCATGCAGGGGCTGCGGCTGCGTCCGGCGGGACAGTGAACGCGCTCGGGAGGAGCGGCGTCGAGGTCAGCGCACTGTCCTTCGGCGCCGCGGGCATCGGCAACCTGTTCACCGCGGTGAGCGACGAGCAGGCGCGGGAGGCCGTGGACGCCGCCTGGGCGGGCGGCATCCGCTACTTCGACACGGCCCCGCACTACGGCATCGGGCTCTCCGAGCGACGCCTCGGCGCGGCCCTCCGGGACCGGCCGCGCGCCGAGTACTCCGTGTCCACCAAGGCGGGCCGCCGTCTGGAGCCTGCGGACCCGGCGGCCGGTGACGACCTGGACGACGGATTCGCGGTGCCCGCCACGCACCGCCGCGTCTGGGACTTCAGCGCGGACGGCATACGCCGGAGCCTGGACGCCAGCCTCGAACGCCTCGGCCTCGACCGCGTGGACACCGTCTACCTCCACGACCCGGACGACCACGCCGAGCAGGCCTTCCGCGAGGGCTACCCGGCCCTGGAGAAGCTGCGCGCCGAAGGCGTGGTGGGCGCGATCGGCGCGGGCATGAACCAGACCGAGATGCTGACCCGCTTCCTGCGCGACACGGACGTCGACGTGGTCCTGTGCGCCGGCAGGTACACCCTGCTCGACCACCGCGCCCTCACCGACCTGCTGCCCGCGGCGCGTGAACGCGGCAGGTCGGTCGTCATCGGCGGCGCCTTCAACTCCGGCCTGCTCGCCGACCCGAAGCCGGGAGCGACGTACGACTACGCCACCGCGCCGCCCGGGTTGCTGAAGCGCGCCCTGCGTCTGCGGGCGATCGCCGAACGGCACGGCACGACCCTGCGGGCCGCCGCCCTGGCCTTCCCCGCCGCCCATCCGGCGGTGGCGAGTGTTCTGGTGGGCGCCCGCTCATCGCACGAAGTCCGTGACTGCGTCGAGCAGTTCGCGACGCCGGTACCCGCGGCCTTCTGGCAGGAACTGCGGGCCGAGCACCTGCTGCCCTCCGATGCCCCCGTACCCGTACAGGAGCCGTCATGAGAGTCGTGCTGCACACCAGGGTCCGCGCGGACCGCGTCGCCGAGTACGAGGCCGCCCACCGAAAGGTCCCCGCCGAACTTGTCGCCGCGATCCGTGCGGCGGGAGCCAGTTCCTGGACGATCTGGCGCAGCGGCACCGACCTCTTCCACCTGCTGGAGTGCGAGGACTACGGCCGGATGCTCGCCGAACTGGAGAAACTGCCCGTCAACATCGCCTGGCAGGCCAGGATGGCGCAACTCCTCGACGTCGTGCACGACTACTCCGGCGCGGGTGCGGAGGCGGGCCTGCCCGTCGTATGGGAGCTGCCGTGACCGTCGACGCCCACCACCACGTCTGGGACCTCTCGGTCCGGGACCAGGACTGGATCGCAGGGGCCGAACTCCAGCCCCTGCGGCGGAACTTCACTCTCGCGGACCTCGCACCGGAAGCACGGGCCGCCGGAGTCGACCGCACGGTCCTCGTGCAGACGATCACCGTGGCGGCCGAGACCCCCGAATTCCTCGCCCTGGCGGCGGAGACCGAACTGATCGGGGGAGTGGTGGGTTGGACCGACCTGACCGCGCCGGATGTCGCCGACGAGCTCGCGCGGCTGCGGGAGCTGCCGGGCGGCCGCTACCTGAAGGGCATCCGTCATCAGGTCCAGGGCGAGCCCGACCCCGAATGGCTGCTGCGTCCGGACGTACGGCGGGGACTCGGCGCCGTCGCCGACGCGGGGCTCGTCTATGACCTGATCGTCCAGCCCCACCAGCTGCCCTCCTGCGTCGAGGTGGCGGCGGCGCTGCCCGAACTCACCTTCGTGCTCGACCATCTGGGAAAACCGCGCATCGCCGCCGGCGACCTCGAACCCTGGGCGTCCGACGTCCGGGCACTCGCCGCCCGGCCCAACACGGTGTGCAAGCTCTCGGGCATGGTGACGGAGGCGGACCCCGCGAAATGGACGTCCGACGACCTGCGCCCGTACGCGGACACGGTCCTGGACGCCTTCGGGCCCGGCCGCCTGATGTTCGGCACCGACTGGCCGGTGTGCACGCTGGCCGCAACGTACGGCCAAGTCACCAAGACAGCCGGGGAGTTGACCGCCGGCCTGGGCGCGGGCGAGCGCGAGCAGGTCTTCGCGGGTACGGCCACCCGCGTCTACCGCCTCTGAACCCCCGAGTCGAGCCGAGTCGGCGGCAGGAACTCACTTGCGTACGTCCGCTGCCAGCACGCGCCCGTCTCCCGCAGCTCGCGCCAGGTCGTGTAGCGGTACCGGTAGAGGCGGGCGCGGACATAGCGGGGCGGGGCGTCGGCCGGGAACGGGCAGTGGCGCAGCAGCCGTAGCGTGTCGCGGTCGTTCTCCAGGAGCCGCTCGACGAGACCCGCGAACCAGGTGTCGGCGTACGCGGGTGAGAGCGCCGCGAACCACATCATCCAGTCGAGCCGCAGATGGTACGGCGCGAACTGGCGCGGCCAGTGTCGCGGATCGCCCGGCTTGCCCTTGAACTCGTACTCCCGCCAGCCGGAGTCCGCACGCGGCTGCTCGTCCGACGTTCCCTCGATGACCACCTCGTGACGCACGCGGCCGATGCTGCCGAACGCGCCGTAGGCGTTGACCAGATGGAGCGGGTCGAAGGAGCGGTTCATGACCTGGCGCCGGGACAACAGATTGCGGACCGGGTGGTAGCCGAGCGCCAGCAGGGCTGTGGCCACCGCGAGGACCACGACCTCGTACCAGCCGGGTGCGCCGGTCATGTCCGGTGCGTCGGTGGGGAGTTCGACCGCCGACAGGGCCAGCACGATCGTGATCCAGTTCAGCCAGGAGAAGTTGCCGGACAGGATCAGCCACAGCTGGGTGAGGATCATCAGCGAGGCGGCGGCGGTGGCGATCGGCTGCGGTGTGAACAGCAGAACAGGGACGACCAGTTGGGTGAAGTGGTTGGCGGCCACCTCGACCCGGTGGAGCGGGCCCGGGAGGTGGTGGAAGAACCAGCTCAGCGGACCCGGCATCGGCTGGGTCTCATGGTGGTAGGCGAGACAGGTCAGGTTCCGCCAGCAGGGATCGCCCCGCAGTTTGATCAGCCCGGCGCCGAACTCGACGCGGAACAGCACCCAGCGCAGCAGGAAGAGGACGACGACCGGCGGAGCCACCTCGTCGTTGCCCAGGAAGACGGCGAGGAAGCCCACTTCCAGGAGCAGCGACTCCCAGCCGAACGCGTACCAGGTCTGGCCCACGTTGACGACGGACAGATAGAGCAGCCACGGCACGAGCCACAGCAACATGGCGCCCCAGAGCGGCAGATGGGAGTCCAGACCCGCGATCAGCGCCACCGACACCGCGCAGCCGCTCCAGCACCAGACCCCGAAGAAGCGGTCCGAGTAGTGGAGCTGGAACACACTCGGCGCGTGCCGGAACGGCGTCCGCGCCACGAAGCGGGGGACCGGCAGCATCCCGTGCTCCCCGATCAGCGCGCGGAACTGGAGCGCCGCGCCCAGGAACGCGACGAGGTACACCACGCCGAGCGCCCGTTGGAGGACGAGCCGGCTGAGCCAGTACTCGGGTGCGACGAACCACTCCACGATGGGTGCCCTCCTCTCCGTCCCCATTGTGACGCTGGGTGACCGGCTCCGCTTGCGACACCCAAGTGGGTGACGCAGACAATGGGTGACGAACTGCCCGGAACGGACGGGAGAACGTGGTGCGCAAACCCTCCAGAACCCTCGCCACAGCCTGCGCGCTCTCGGCGGCGTTCCTCGTCGGCGGGTGCGGCGGCGACGGCGGCCGGGACCGGACGTCCGACGGAGCCGGCGGTGAGCTGTTCCTCGAGCCGGTCGCGGCTCGGGGCACCGATCCCTTCACGGACCCCACCGCGACCCCACCTCCCGTCACCCGAATGCCGCAACCGGCCCCGACCGGCAATGCCTCCGCCCCGACCGGCAGCGCCCCCGCCTGGCGGAGCGCGCGCTCCCTCTCGGGCTCCACGCCGGGCCTCTACAGCGGCGTCCACGCCGTCGGGAGCTGCGACGTGGAGAAGCAGATCGGACTTCTCACCGCCGACCGGACCAGGGCCCAGGCCTTCGCGCGGACCGCCGGCGTCTCCCGGGCCTCGGTCCCGGGTTATCTGCGAGGGCTGACCTCGGTCGAGCTGCGGGCGGACACGCGGGTCACCAACCACGGGTTCAGCGACGGGCGGGCGGCCGGCCGTCAGTCGGTCCTCCAGGCGGGTACCGCCGTGCTCGTCGACAACCGGGGCGTGCCCCGCGTCCGCTGCGGCTGCGGCAACCCGCTGAAGCCGCCCGTCGAGTCCGGGCGGACCACGGACACCCACGGACAGGCCTGGTCCGGATACCGGACCGCCGAGGCAGTCGTCGTGACCCCGGCGCCGACGGTGATCACCAACATCACGATCATCAACATCGTCGACAACACCTGGATCGAGCGGCGGATCGGCGACGACGGCCACCACGACCACGCCGTACGGCCGCCGCGGGACTGGACGCGGTCTCCGGAACCCGAGGACTCGTCTCCGGGCGGCCGCCCGAGGGAGGAGGACACCCGGCCGGACGAGTCGGCGTCCGACTGTGTGACACCCATCGTGACGGTGGCGCCTGGGGAGACCGGGAGTGCCCCGGGGGATCCCGCCGACCGCGCCCCTGAGGGGCCTGCGGACTGCGCCACAGCCACCGTCACCGCCCCGCCCGCGACGGATCCGGGAAGCACACTGCCCCCCACGGACGAGAGCACCGCTCCCGAGACGGGGACGGAGACGGATTCCGGGCCGGACACGACCACGCCCGACCGGTCCACCCCCGAGGACCTGTCGACCTCCGACGGCTTCTCCATGCCGGAGGAGCCCTCCACGCCCGAGGAGCTCTCGTCCCCGCCGGACTCGACGACGTCGAACGAGGAGGTCGGCCCCGACACGGTGCCGGAGAGCCCCGACATCCCCGACGGCGGCGGGCTGATTCCCGACGACCCGACCACCTCGGACAGCGTCTTCGACGCGGCGACCGACATGTCCGGCGGTTGAGCGTCCGCCCGCCCCGGGAGCCAGGCACCGGGCTCCCCGGAAGCCAAAGTCGAATAATCCGGAAAATCCTGACAAAGTGGGCACATGGTTGATCGGGGAGCGAGCGCCCTGTCACTCCCGGACGACTGGCCCGCCCACCCGGATCCGATCCTGGCGCTCAACCGCATGGGCAGCTTCGACTGGGACCTGGACGCCGGATTGTTCCAGATGGACGCCCAGGCCCACGAGGTCTTCGACCTGCTGCCCGGGGAGTACGACGGGCACTCGGAGAGCCTCTCCGTGCGCGTACCTCCGGTCGAGGGCATCCGCCTGGACACCCTGGTCTCCCAGGCGCTCAAGGACGGCAGCGAGAACTACGGCGCCTACTTCCGCATCCGCTGCCGAGACGGCTCCCTGCGCTGGACCCACACCCAGGGCTACATCCGCCGTGACGAGACCGGCCGGCCCCGCCGGATCATCGGCATCGTCCGTGACGCGACCCAGGAGCTCGGAGAGCGCGCGGCGCGCCGGGAGCAGGCCGCCCAGGACGAGGCCCGCCGCCAGCAGACGAGCGTCGTGCAGATCACCACGGCGGCCCTCGCCCACGCCCGCACCGTCCAGGACGTCATCGACGTCCTGGAGGACACCCAGGGCATCACCCACCTCGGGGCCACCAGCCTGGTCATCGGCCTCGTGGAGGCCGGCCGCATCAACATGGTCGCCGCGGGCCCCAGGGACAGCTACGTGCCGGGCACCCGGATCACCCGCATCGACGCGCGGTACCCGATGAACGAGGTCGTACGGAGCCTCCTGCCGCACTTCATCGAGTCACCGGAGGAGTTCGCCGAGTCGTACCCCCTGCTGTGGCCGCACATCACCGACCTGAAGATCACCTCGGCCGCGTATCTGCCGCTCATCGTGCAGGCCAGGCCCATCGGCGCGATCGGCCTGCTCTACAACGACCGGCACGGCTTCTCGGAGGAGGACCGCAACGTCCTCCTTGCGCTCGGCAGCAGCATCGCGCAGAGCCTTCAGCGGGCCATGTTCTACGAACAGGACAAGGATCTCGCCCAGGGCCTCCAGCAGGCCATGCTGCCGCGCTCCATCCCCGACGTGCCCGGCGCCGACATCGCCGTCCGCTACCGCTCCGCCTCCCTCGGCAGGGACATCGGGGGTGACTGGTACGACGTGATCCCGCTGCCCGGCGGCCGCGTCGGCGCGGTCATCGGCGACGTCCAGGGCCACGACACGCACGCCGCCGCCGTCATGGGCCAGCTGCGCATCGTGCTGCGCGCCTACGCCGCCGAGGGACACACCCCGGCCACCGTGATGGCCCGCGCCTCGGTCTTCCTGAAGGAACTCGACACCCAGCGCTTCGCCACCTGCCTCTACGCCGAGGCCGACCTGTCCACCGGCGTGGTGCAGCTCGTGCGGGCCGGCCACATCGACCCGCTTGTCCGGGAATCCGACGGCGGCTGCCGCCGACTGCCGGTGGCAGGGGGCCTGCCGCTCGGTCTGTCCGCCGAGTTCGGCTGCCTCGAATACCCCGTGAGCACCTTCGAGCTGGACCCCGGGCACGCCCTGCTGCTCTACACCGACGGCCTGGTCGAGCAGCCGGGCATCGACCTCGACGAAGGCATGCGCACCCTGGAGGCGCTCATCCGCTCGGGCCCGGACGACGTCCACGACCTCGCGGACCGGCTCATCGACGTGGCCGAGGACCGCGGCGGCGACGACGACGTCGCCCTGCTGCTCCTGCGCCGACGCACCCTCACCGCCCAGCAGTCCGGCGGACGCCTCCAGCAGCATGTCGCGGCAGGTGACCCGGAGGCGCTCGTCGGGGCCCGGCACATGATCCGCGCGGCTGTCGTCACCTGGGACGCGGCGGAGCGCGCCGACGAGATCGAGCTGGTCGCCGACGAGCTGATCACCAACGCCCTGATGCACACCGAGGGCTCCGCGATCGTCACCCTGCGCGCCCTGACGGGCACCGACCGACGGTTGCGCGTCGAGGTCGAGGACTCCTCCAGCGCCCTGCCGCGCCGCCGCGAGGCCGGTGAGTCCGGCGTGTCGGGCCGCGGCCTCCTCCTCGTCGACCGGCTCACCGACGTCTGGGGCGTGGAGGCCCGCGGCGGCGGCAAGTGCGTGTGGTGCGAGTTCATCGTTCCGGAACGCGACTGACCTCCGGTCCACATCGTGATGTCGGCGCTCGGTGGCACTCTGGACGTATGCCGGAACTGCCCGAGGTCGAAGCGCTGAAGGACTTCCTGGCCGACCACCTCGTCGGCCGCGAGGTCGTGCGCGTGCTGCCCGTCGCCATCAGCGTCCTGAAGACGTACGACCCTCCCGTCAGCGCCTTCGAGGGCCGCGAGGTCACCGCCGTGCACCGGCACGGCAAGTTCCTCGACATCGAGGCGGACGGGCTGCACTTCGTGACCCACCTGGCCCGCGCCGGCTGGCTGCACTGGAAGGACACCCTGCCCGACGGTCCGCCCCGCCCCGGCAAGGGCCCTCTCGCGCTGCGCGTCGCCCTGGAGACCGGCGAGGGCTTCGACCTCACCGAGGCCGGCACCCAGAAGAAGCTCGCCGTGTACATCACACGGGATCCGGCGACGATCCCCGGCGTCGCGCGCCTGGGCCCCGACCCGCTCGCCGACGACTTCGACGAGGTGCGGTTCGCCGGCCTGCTGGCCGGCGAGCGGCGTCAGCTGAAGGGCGCGCTGCGCGACCAGAGCCTGATCGCGGGCGTGGGGAACGCGTACAGCGACGAGATCCTGCACGCCGCCAGGATGTCGCCCTTCAAGCTCGCCTCGACGCTGAGCCCGGAAGAGACGCGGCGACTGTACGAGGCGCTGCGCTCCACGCTCACCGAGGCCGTGGAGCGCTCCCACGGGCTGGCCGCCGGACGGCTGAAGAAGGAGAAGAAGAGCGGTCTGCGGGTGCACGGCCGGGCGGGGGAGCCCTGCCCGGTGTGCGGCGACACCATCCGCGAGGTGTCCTTCAGCGATTCCTCGCTCCAGTACTGCCCGACCTGCCAGACGGGTGGGAAGCCGCTCGCGGACCGCCGGATGTCGAAGTTCCTCAAGTAGCCCCGCGCCGACGGCACCTGACGTCAGCTGCCGGTGCCGGGCTTGAGCGTCACCAGGTGTTCGCCGGCCGTCGTGCGCACCTCGAACCGGCTGATCTCCGTGGGCCGCAACGCGGCGCCGCCCTGCATGCTGGTGGCCTCGCCGCTGTCCTCCCGGGCCATCCAACTGGTCACCGTCTGCTCGGAACCGTCCTTGCCGACGGCGATGAGCTGACAGGCGCGCGGTCCTCCCGCGTCCTTGACCCGCACATCGACCTCGCTGCCCCAGACCCGGTCCTCGGAGGTGACCTGCGCCCACACACCGGTCTCCGCGTCCGTCGCGGCGACCTGCGTGGTCGGCGCGCCGTCCGCCGTCAGGATCGCGACCGCCGGCCCGCCCGCCGCGATCACCACGCAGGCGGCCACGGCGTACAGCCACCGTCGGCGCCCGGCCCGGTGCCGGTTCGCCACCTCGCCCAGCAGCCGGTCGAGCAGCCGGGGCCCGGGGGCGGCGAAGGGGTGCACAGAGCGCGGGGTGGCCCGGCGGTACAGCATCATCTGCCGTGCCGCGGGCCGGAACTCACTCACATGGGTGGCGCACTGAGGACACTCCATGAGGTGATCCTCGAAGCGGAAGGCGTCCGCCTCATTCAGCACACCGAGCGCGTATGCGCCGACGTCGCGATGCCGTTCCAGGGACCTCATACCGAATACCGAATCCTCGTGGCGATGGTGGTGATGATGCGGGGTGGGGGTGCTGTTACTGCTGCCCACCGGTACGCACCAGACCGCCGAATCACTCAAGACCCGTTCGGAATAGCGACCAGGACGTTCGGAGCGGGTGGGCCCGCGGATTGGTGCGAGCCCGAAAAAGTTTGGAGAGCGGAGAGAACGGTCAGAACAGATGGATCGCCAGATGCCCGAGCGGTAGTCCCAGCCGCCAGGCGGGCGTCCACACCTTCGGCCCGTCGTCCTCTCCCGGCACCGGTCCGCCACCGGGCACGGCGTCCAGGTCAGGGGCGAGCAACTCGGTCTCCTCCAGCCAGCGCCAGGCCTCCGAGGCCAGTTCCAGGTCCGGGTCGGGGGCGCCCGAGTCGACGGCCTCGGCCACGAGCCGCGCCATGTGCTCGCGCACCCAGTCCTGCCACGGCTGGTCGTACGCCGTCAGCGAAAGCCAGGTCTCCAGTTGGGTGATGACCCTGATGCCGGAGAGCTCACCGCCGACGTCGGACAGGAAGATGGTCAGCGCCAGGGCATCCCGCCCCGCGCGGAACTCGAAGGAAGTGGGCGGCATCAGGTCGCCGGTCCGCAGCAGTTCGTCGGCGATGTACTCGGCGTACAACCACGCCATGGGAACGGTGAGTTCACCGCCGCCGGTGCCTTCCGTGCTTTCTTGACCTCTGTGCAGCATCCCTTCCTGCCTTCCTCCGGTGCGTGCGCGTCGCCCGACCCCGGGCCCCAGTCCGGAACACGGATGAGGACAGCAGATTGCTCAACCATGGTCCTTGGCAGGCGCTTTACGGAGGCTTGACCCGACCTTCGGTTTCAGCGCAGGTCGGCCGCGTATCCCGGAAGTACCCGGCGCAGGGCGCGGAGCGCGTAGTACGCGCGGGACTTCACCGTACCGGGCGGAATCCCGAGCGCCGCGGCGGCCTCCGCCACACTCGCCCCCTGGAAGTACACGAGCACCAGGACTTCACGGTGCTCCGGAGTGAGTGTCTTCACAGCCTCACGCACATCGAGCGTCGCCGCCGACCTTTCGGCGTGGTCGGCACACACGCGAGCACTCTCCAGCACCGCGTCCCCCACCTCGGCCGGCCGCGCCTGACGGGCCCGCCGGGCGTCTATCGCCAGCCGCCTCGCGACGGTGAGCAGCCAGGGACGTACGGAGTCGAAGTCGTCGGCACGCAGCGCCTCGGGGTGCTGCCAGGCCCGTACGAAGGTCTCCTGCACCAGATCCTCGGCGCGCTGGCGGTCGCCGTCGGAGAGCCGCAGGAGCAGCGCGAAGAGAGGGCGGCCGTGCTCGCGCTGAAGCGCGGCCAGCTCGTGCTCGGCGGTCGTTCCGCGGGCGATGGTGGTGGTTCCGGCCGTCATGGCGTGTATGCCAGCCGGTGCCGCTCCGTGAGGACAGGGCCGGCACACGGTTGTGCGGTGGGCGGTCGATGCCGTCGGTGAACGGCGCGACGAACGGTCCATCGGGTGAGCGTCGCCCTCGGTAGCCGGCACTCCGCTTTCCGGACGGCCATTCGTTCCGGCGTGTCCGTCCGCAAGCCGCCGGACGGGCGAAAAGCGTGCGTCGCTCCTTGACTCCGAGCCGTACGCGTAGGTGGATTCACATCGGTTCGTATTTAAATGTGACTGCATCGGGGCTGGGTATGAGGACACGTACGCGCCGGACCGTCTTGGCCATCGCGGCCCTGACCGTCGTCACTGGCTGTCAGGCCGCCGGGGACCCGCCGGCCGGGCGGACCGGGCTGCCCGCGGCTCCCGCCGACCCCCGCGAGTTCACTCTCGTCGCCTCCGGTGACGTACTGCCGCACACCTCCGTCATCGAGCGGGCACAGGCGGACGCGGGCGGCGACGGATACGACTTCCGCCCGATGTTCGCCGGGGTCCGACCCGTCGTGTCCGGCGCGGGGCTGGCGATCTGTCATATGGAGACGGTGTACGGCGGGGACGGCGACTACACGGGCTACCCGACCTTCAAGTCCCCGCCCCAGGTGGCCGAGGGGCTCGCCGCGACCGGCTACGACGCCTGCTCCACCGCCTCCAACCACACCCTGGACGACGGAGCCGAGGGCATCCGGCGCACCCTGGACGCGCTGGACCGCGCGGGTGTGCGGCACGCCGGCTCGGCGCGTACGGAGGCCGAGAGCGGTGCCACCGTGATGCGGGCGGGCGGCGCGACGGTCGCGCAACTCGCCTACACCTACGACACGAACGGCCTTCCGCTTCCGCAGGGGCGGCCCTGGGCCGTCAACCTCATCGACCCCGACAGGATCGTCGCGGACGCCCGGGCCGCCCGGAAGGCGGGCGCCGAGGTGGTCGTCGTATCCCTGCACTGGGGCACCGAGTGGCAGGACGAGCCGGACGAGCGGCAACTGGCCCTGAGCGAACAGCTCACCGCCTCCCGCACGAACGGGCGCCCCGACATCGACCTCCTCCTCGGCACGCACGCCCATGTCCCGCAGGCCTACGAGAAGGTCAACGGCACCTGGGTCGTCTACGGGATGGGCGACCAGATCGCCGGCGAGATGACCAATCACCAGGGCGTCACGGACCCCCGGGGCAACGAGAGCACCATCGGCCGCTTCACCTTCGCCCCGCCCGCACACCCGGGCGGCCGGTGGGAGGTGACGAAGGCCGAGTTCATCCCGCAGGCCTACGACCTCGACGCCGGCCGCGTCGTCGACCTCAACGCCGCCCTCGCGCAGGGGGCCGACGTCGGCGGTGTCCGCGACCGCATCAGGTCCGTCGTCCTCAGCCGCGGCGCGGCCAAGGACGGCCTGGTGATGGGACAGTAGCGGGGTCCCCCGGGGTGTTCGGTGCCAGGCGTGCGGTTACGGAACGACGGTGACCGGCCAGCGCCCCGCCTTCACCAGCCGGATCGCCACGGACCCCACGATCCGGTGCCCGGCCTGCTCGGAGGCACCGACCACCACGGCGTCCGCCTTCAGCTTGTCCGCCGCGGTCACCAGGCCGTTGTACGGGTCGCCGCGGAAGGTGTGGAACTCCCAGCGCACATCGAATATCCCCTTGACCCGCTCCGCGGAGTCGCGGATCTGGGTGACGAGATCCTCGGCGATCTCGTCCGTCGTATCGGCGATGGGCACCCCGAGCGCCGCGCCCGCCGCCATCACGGGCTGGACATAGACGACGGCGAGCAGCGCGTGCTGCCGGCGGGCCAGGCCTCCCGCGTACGCCGCCGCGCGCAGTGAGGAGTCGGAGCCGTCCACTCCGACGACGATGACCTTGGGGCCGTCCGTGCCTCGCTCGAACCCCTGCGAGTGCTGCTGTTCCGTCACGGCTGCGAGGTTATCGGAACCCCCAGGTCCGGCAGCCACACGGGCACACCCGGTCCGGATGACCCGAAATGCGTGGGGCCATTGGTGAGCCGCCTCAGAAATGGTCCAGGCGGGTGCTTTCGTGGGCCCGCACCGGTGTTGCTGAGCCGCGCCGCCCATCGACTGGGTGACTGATGAGTCATGAAAAAGGATCAGCTGATTGTCCGACGCCGGGCCTTGATCGCCGGCGCCGCCGTCCTGGGAGCGGCCGGTGCGGCGGGCACGGCTCACCTCCTCACCGCCGAACCGGCCACACCGCCGGTGGGCAGTGCCCCGCCCGCGTCGGGCCCGCAGGCACGCCGTGCCCTCAAGCCCTCCGCCTACCGCCTCCAGCCCATGACCGGCTACGGCCCGCAGCGCGCCAGGCCCGCCCGGGCCCTCGTCCGCCACGAACCGTTCCTGCGCATGTCCGGCCGCGGCCGCAGCATGGTGCTGACCTTCGACGACGGCCCCGATCCGCGCTACACCCCGGACATCCTCAGCACGCTGCGCGACTACGACGTGCGCGCGATGTTCTTCGTGTGCGGGGAGATGGCCGTCGACAACAAGGACCTGCTGCGCGAGATGGCCGACGACGGACACGTCGTGGGCAACCACACCTGGTCCCATCCGCTGCTGACCAAGCTCTCGCGCTCGGCGATCCACACGGAGATGGAGCGCACCTGCAAGGTCATCGACGACGCCTGCGGTGAGCCGCCCAGCTGGTTCCGCGCGCCCTACGGGGCCTGGAACCGGGCCGCCTTCCAGATCGGCGCCGAACTGGGGATGGAGCCGCTGGCCTGGACGGTCGACACGCTCGACTGGACGTCCCCCGGCACCCGCACCATCGTCGGCCGGGTCGAGGGCGGCGCGGCCCCGGGTGCCGTGGTGCTCTCGCACGACGCCGGCGGCGACCGCTCGCAGAGCGTACGGGCGCTGCGCGACTATCTGCCGCGGCTGCTGGATTCCGGCTATCACCTCACCGTGCCGCGACGGCGTTATTCATAGCGGGGCTCCACGGGCTTTCGCCCGCCCGGCCGGGGAACGCTCAGCGAACCTCGGCCAGGCGGGCGAACACGACGACGTTCCCGTCGTAGCCGTGCTGCTTGGAGAAACCGCCCCCGCAGGTGATGACCCGCAATTCGGGGGCTCCCTTGCTGCCGTACACACGGTCGCCGGGGAAGTTGTTCTTCGCGAAGACCTCGATGCCGTAGATCTCGAATACGGCGGTCTTCCCGTCCTTGCGCTGCACCTCGATCCGGTTTCCCTTTTTGAGCGCTCCGAGGCCGTAGAAGACGGCCGGGCCGCGCGTGTTGTCCACATGGCCGTCGATCACGGCCGTGCCCTTCTCGCCGGGCGAGACCGCGCCGCTGAACCAGCCCGCCAGGTTCGGGTCGTCCGGCGGCGGTGCGTCGACCCACCCGTCCATGTCCAGGCCCACCGGCATGACCGGGGCGTCGACGCGGATCGCCGGGATCCTGACCCGGTCGGCCACGGAGTACGGCAGCGGGGTCGGCAGGTTCGAGAAGGTGCCGCCCTGGGAGCGGGCGCTGTCCGCAGCCGCCGCCGAGGCGGGCTGCGGCGGGCCCACGTCGAACTCACCGGAACCATTCCGGATGAGCGCGAGGCCGGTCAGCAGAACAAGCGCTATCACGCCCCAAGGGGCGCGCCTCTTCTGCGGCTCCTCCTCTTCGGCCAGCTCGGACGCAGACATTCGCAATCCCCTCTCGACGCGGCCGTCGCCGCGTCCGTCGCGCATATGAGAACGCTAAGTGCAGCACGCCCGTCGGGCGACGGGGCAAAGGCGAACGGGTGGTGGAGTACGCCCTTCGTGAGCCATCCGAGTTGCCGAGGCCAGGAATTTTCTGACGGTCCGTGACCTGCGGCAATATCCGATTGTGTGGAATTCTCTCGGCGTGTCTTCTCACCAGGACGGACCATTCTCGAAATGCGGCCCCGCGCACGGCATCTGAGGGTCTGTCTGGGAGGCGCTTTCTCGCCGATCGACCGGGGACGGGTCCCGGGGCGTCTTCCGCGGAGGATCACATGCGTACTACTCGTGCCCTGGCGGTCAGTGCCGCCGCGGTCGCCGCGGTGGGGCTCGCCGCTCCGATGGCCGCGGCGTGGAACAACCCCAGCAACATCGTCGCCATGCCCAGCGTCATCGCCAGCGGCGGCCGGCTGACGGTGACCGTCGACGGGTGCCCCAGAGGCGGCACCATGACCTCGCCGGCGTTCCGGCAGGCGACACTCTCCTCGATCAACGGCAGCAACGAGACGTCGAGCGGAACGGCGACCATCGACCGCAACGCCCGCGCCGGCTCGTACGACATCTCGGTCAACTGCAGCGGGACGGGCACCTTGACCCGCCCCGCGGCCTTCACCGTCATCGGTGGTGTCCGCGGTGGTCTCGGCGGCAGCACCACCAGCGGTGCCACGCCCACCGACATGGCGATCGGTGGCGGGCTCGTGGCCGCGGCCGCCGTCGGTGGCGGGGTGTTCTGGATGCGGCGCAGGTCGGAGAGGAGAATCTGACCGGCCGCCGTAGCGGAGACCGCACGTGACAGCCCTTCGCCCCGGACCCTGCAGAGAGGGTCCGGGGCGAGGGGCTGTGCGGCGCCGTCAGGAGTCGTCGGAGGCGGTACGGCGGCGCGTCATGTACCAGGCGGCGCCCACGGAACCCGCGATGAGCGCGGCTCCCAGGCCGATCTCCTTGAGGTCGAAGCCGCCGACGGTGCCGCCGACACCGGCCCTGACGCCCCGTTGCAGAGGCACGGGGTAGTGGGTCGGGTCGCTGGGGCGGCCGGTGGCGATGGTGAGATCCGTGCTGCCGCTCATGCCGTCACACATGAACGTCACCTCGTACACGGCGCCCGGCTTCGCGTCCCAGTCGACCATGGCCGTCGCCGAGGACTGGCCCTTGGAGATGGTGACGGTGTCGAAGACACCCGAGGTGACCGTGGCGCGTCCCGAACAGCCCCCGTCCCTCTTCAGCAGCAGCGAGACCTGGCCGCCGGCGGCGATGGTCGACGGCTGCACGCTGAAACCGAACGGGGTGATGTTGTGGTTCTCGTCGCCCGCGACGGCGGCGGGTGCGGTGAAGGTCAGGGCGGTGACGCCCAGCAGTGCGGCCGAAGCGACGCGTATCGCGCGCATGGTGAGCCTCCAGGTCCCCGAGGAGCCTTGCTGCGGACCTTTTCCGCTTGCGTCAGAAATGCACCTCGATATCCGAAACGCTAGGAAAGGGTGGGCCCGGGCGCGATCGCAGTCGCGCGAATGGGGCAACGGTGTGGGCCGCACAGGGGACGGAGTGCGTGCAGAAGGGGGACGGACGCGGCGTGGCGTCCGTCCCCCGGCCGGGGAGCCCTGCCCCGGAAACCCCGTTGAGGGTCCGTTAGCCGGGCAGATTCGGGAACATCGCCATGAACGGCTCGGCCGATGCCGTGATCCCCCTGCTGTAGGGCGCGTCGAAGTCCCAGATCAGGAAGAGCAGGAAGGCGATCAGCGAGGAGAAGAGCCCGGCGAGGATCAGCTCCCGTGCCGTTCTCCTGATCTGGAGCGCGAAGACCATGCCGAGGGTGACCACGCCGCCGGTGATCAGACCGAACCACACCACGCCCGGCATGGTCGCCCCCGTCGAGCCGGCGCGGGAGTTCCGTGCCCCGTCCGCCACGGTGACCTGGTCGAGGAGCGGCTGGTACGCCTGGGCCTCGAAGTCGGACGCCGGTTCGTAGTCGGTGACATCCGCACGGACGCGTTCGAAGAGCCGGCCGCCCTTGTCGGTCACCCGGCCCTGGTTCGCCATGGTCTTCCACTCGGTGGTGACGACGTAGCCGACGTAGGTGTCGATGTCGCCGCGGATGCGGTCACGGACGTCGGGCGGGTAGACCCGCACTCGCTCCGAGATCTCGTGCAGCGCCTGGGCCTCCGTCTGAACGTGGTCCTGGGCGACGCTCCGCGCCTCCCAGACACCGGCGATGGCGAGACCGAGGACGATGGCGTAAACCACACCGATCATCATCGTCATGTACTCGATGACGTCCGGAGTCTCGGACGGATCCTCGTCCTCGCGTGCCGCGCGATGCCGTACGAGGGTCACGATGAGCACGACGACGCACGCGGCGGCCATCGCGAGGGCGAGAACAAGCCATTCCGACAAGGGTGCCTCCAGAAGTCAGCGCGGGCGCAGCGCCGCGACGGCGAGTACCGCGGGCGCGGTGATCAGCAGGGTGAGCGAGACCAGTGACGGGCCACTGCGCGGCGTGTGCCGTCGCGTCTGGGCGCGGTACGCCGGATAACTCACCGGGGACGGCGGCGGTTTGGGGCGCGCGCTCGGTGTGGGCGTGGGTGTCGGGGTGGGTTTCGGTGTGGGTGTGGGCGTAGGTGTGGGTGTGGCGATCGGTGCCGGTACGGGCTTCGGTGCGACCGGCAGTGGCGCCGGCGCCGGTGGTGGCGGAGGGGGCGGTGGTGGCGGTGGTGGTGGCGGCGGCTCGGGCGCCGGTGTGGGCGTCGGTGTAGGTGTGGGTTTGGGGGGTGGCGGTGGCTTGGGAGTCGGTTTGGGCGTCGGGGTGGGCTTCGGCGGTTTGGGCGTCGGGCTCGGGCTGCAGTAGCCGTCGCCGGCGACCGCCACCGCGTGGGTGCCGTCCGGGCCTACGGAGGCGTACGCGCAGGAGTCGGCGACAGCCGGGCCCCCCGCGGGTCCGCCGAGGATCCAGGCCAGCGTCAGCAGCGCCAATGCCCGTATGACGAGGGCGGACCGGGTCCGCTTGGGTCCATGCACGACGGCGATCATCGGTTGTTCCGCGTCCTCGTAGGAGCCAGTGGGGAGGGGTTAGCCCGAACGAAGGATGTCCGCGTCCGGGTGGTTTGACGTGTCGAGCGGTAAACGCCCGAGAAGGAGAACAGTTGCGCGATCTGTCGCGAGAGGGCGCCGCCGGGGCACAGGGGTCGTAAAGACACCGGTTCACAGGGTTCGTAAAGAAATTTGAGAGGCGGTTGAACATTCCCGCCGGTCCCGCCCGTACCTATGGCCATGCGCGGTGCCGCAGGGCGCCGCAACATCTATGCCAACAGCGGGAGTTACCAAATGAAGACCTCCTGGCGGAGCGCCTCGCTCGTAGCGACAGCTGCGGCCATGCTGGCGCTCACGACGGCGTGCGGTCAGGAACAGGGCACCCCTTCCACCGTGGGCCAGAACGTCGGCGCCACCGCGGCCGCGGGGGACTACGGGCTGAGCAGCCCCAGCCCGGCCGGGGTCGGCGCCCAGGCCGCGACCCAGGCGAAGTCCGCGGGTGCGCTCACCGTTGCGAAGGACGCGAAGCTCGGCGAGGTCATCACCGACAGCGCCGGACGCACCTTGTACCGCTTCGACAAGGACACGGCCGAACCGCCGAAGACGACCTGTGAGGGCGACTGCGCCACCGCCTGGCCGCCGGTTCCGGCGGACGGTGCCACGGCGGCCACCGGTGTGGACGCGGCGCTTCTCGGCGAGGTCACCCGGCCCGACGGCACCAAGCAGCTGACCGTCGGCGGCTGGCCGATGTACCGGTACGCGAAGGACACGAAGGCCGGTGACACCCTTGGCCAGGCCGTGGGCGGCACCTGGTTCGCCTCGTCCCCCGAGGGCAAGAAGGCGACCCTCGCCGACCTGCCCGGCCTGTCGACCCGCAAGGACGCGAAGCTCGGTGAGATCGTCGTCGACAAGAACGGCCTGACGGTCTACCGCTTCACCAAGGACACCGCATGGCCCGACTCGATCTCGGCCTGCACCGGCGCCTGCCTGGAGAAGTGGCCGGCGGTCGCGCCGGTCGAGGAGGCCGACGTCAAGGGCCTCGACATCGACTCGGACGGCCTCATGCCCTTCACCCGGTCGGACGGCATCAAGCAGATGGCCCTCGACTGCTGGCCTGTCTACACCTTCTCGGGTGACGAGGCCCCCGGAGACACCAACGGGCAGGGCGTAGGCGGCACTTGGTATGCCGTCTCACCCGAAGGAAAGCTGGTCGGCGCGCCGAAGAAGTAGGTCACCTCCCCAGGGCTGATCGTCTCACCCGGACACCCTCGGAACGTGGAAGGGAGTGGACACAGACAGGCTGGAGTGCCGGAAGAGAAGAAAGCAGCGCGCGCGACCAAGGTCCGCTCCCTCCGCACCGCACGGAGGGAGCGGGCCACTTGGCGTTCCCGGCCGAGGGAATCCACGGCGACTCTTCGTAACTCCTGGAGCCTTTTTGGAGTGCTTCGGAGCGATTTCACGGTTACGGCTGACGGCGTGTTCGAAGGCTGTTCACAGGTCGTCAATTCGGCACTTGCCGGAGGCAGTGACCGGGAACGGACGGTCAATTTCCGTTTTGACTCGCTCCTTTGGCGGGCGATCAGTAGCCTCAGCTCGAACACCGGATCGCCTACGCCGTCGTCTACGCCTTGGAGAGATAGATGGAGCGTCCCGCCTGGGCCCCTCGGAGCATTGACATCTCAGTGCCGAGCGTCTCCCGCATCTATGACTACTACCTGGGCGGTTCGCACAACTTCGAGGTCGACCGGGAGGCGGCCCGCAAGGCGATGGAGTTCATGCCGGGACTTCCGAAGATCATGCAGGCCAACCGGGCGTTCATGCGCCGCGCGGTGCGCTTCGCGGCCGACGAGGGCATCACCCAGTTCCTCGACATCGGTTCCGGCATCCCGACCTTCGGCAACGTCCACGAGATCGCGCAGGCGTCCAGACCCGGCGCGCACGTCGTGTACGTCGACAACGATCCGGTGGCCGTCGCGCACAGCCAGGCCGTCCTCGAGGGCAACGAGGACGCGGGCGTCCTGGCGGCCGATCTGCTCAAGCCCCAGGAGATCCTGGCGAGTTCCGAGGTTCAGCGACTGATCGACCTGAACCGACCGGTCGCCCTCCTCCTCGTTGCCATACTTCACTTCGTGGAGGACGCGGACGACCCGTACGAAGCTGTGGCCGAGCTGCGCGACGCGCTCGCGCCGGGCAGCCTGCTCGTCGTCACGCATGCCTCGTACGAGGGAATTCCGCTGCCTCAGGAACAGGCCGAGGGCACGGTCGACGTGTACAAGAACATCCGCAACCCACTGATCATGCGCTCGCGCGAGGACATCGCGCGGTTCTTCGAGGGGTACGACATGGTGGAACCGGGACTGGTGCCGATGCCGAACTGGCGGCCCGACACGGCACCCGAGGACGAGGATCCGTTTTCCTTCTCCGGATTCGCCGGCGTGGGGCGCACGGCGTGACGGCCGAGCCGGACGGGCCGGAGGACAGACTCCGCAGATTCGCGACGATCTGGAGCCGGGCGGTTTTTCCGGTCACCTCCACGTCGCTGACCAGGCCCGAGTTCGAGATCCAACTCCTGCCGCTCGCCCGCAGGTTGAGTGTGGCGCTGCTGGCCAGGACCTTCGAGTCCGCCGAGGGCCGGGCGGTCGGCGCCGCACTCGTCGACGCGCACTGCACCGACCCGGAGGCGCTCAGCCGCGCGCTCGACTGCGTCGACGCCTATCTGGTGCTCTACTGCGGTGAGGACGGGCCCCAGGAGGCTCTGCGGGCTCGCTCGGCGCGCCTGCAGCACGCCATGGCCGCCGGGTTCGCGCAGGCGCTGCGGGAACGGACACTGGCCGAGCAGGAGGCCATCTCCCGGGCCGCCCTGAACGCCCGCAGTCTGGTGGCGGAAGCCCTGCACGCCAGTGAGGCCCGCTTCCGCGCGGTGTTCGAGGGCGCGGCCATAGGGATCGGCATCGCGGACCTCGAGGGCAACATCCTCCAGGTCAACGGAGCGCTGCTGCGCATGTTCGGCGGCTCCGAGCAGTCGATGCGCGGCCGCCGGGTCCAGGACTGGACGCACCCCGACGACGCTCCTCAGGTGTGGCCCCTGTACGAGGAGTTGGTACGCGGCGAGCGTGAGCACTACCACGTCGAAAAGGCCTTCTACCGTCCCGACGGCACGGCCCTGTGGACCAACCTGACGGTCTCCCTGCTGCGTGACGCGGACGGTGCGCCGCAGTACCAGCTGGCGCTCATGGAGGACACCACCGAGCGGCGGCTGCTGAATCTGCGGCTGCGGTACGAGGCGACCCACGACGCGCTCACCGGACTGCCCAACCGGACCCTGTTCTTCGAGCGTCTGGAGAAGGCGCTGTCCGCGGGCGAGGGCCAGCGTTTCGGGCTCTGCTATCTCGACCTCGACGGTTTCAAGACCATCAACGACAGCCTCGGCCACGCGGCCGGCGACCGGCTGCTCGTCGAGGTCGCCGACCGGCTGCAGTCCTGCGCGACGGCTTCCGGCGAGATGGTCGCCCGGCTGGGCGGCGACGAGTTCGTGGCGTTGACCACCGGACCCGACACCGAGCGCGAGGTCGACGAACTCGCAGGGCGCATCATGAACGCGCTGGTCACCCCGATCAGCATCGACGGACGTGACCTGACCGTGCGCGGCAGTATCGGCGTCGTCGAGGGCCCTGCCGGGGAGCGTGGCCCCGCGGAGGTGCTGCGCAGCGCGGACATCACCATGTACCGCGCCAAGTCCGCGGGCGGCAACCGCTTCGAGCTCGCCGACCCCGAGGCCGACGCCCGCGCCATCACCCGGCACGGGCTCACCACGGCGCTGCCGGCCGCGCTGGAGCGGGGTGAGTTCTTCATCGAGTACCAGCCCCTGGTGCACCTCGGCGACGGCGGTGTAAGAGGCGCCGAGGCACTGGTGCGCTGGCTGCACCCGCAGCACGGGGTGCTCGGTCCCGACCAGTTCATCCCACTCGCCGAGCACACCGGACTGATCGTGCCGCTCGGCCGCTGGGTCCTGGAGCAGTCGGTCCGGCAGGCCCGCCTCTGGCAGGAGCGGCGCACCGACGCGGGTGCGCTGCGCATCAACGTCAACCTGTCGCCGTGCCAGCTCACCCATCCCGGCCTCGTCCAGGACACGGTCGACATCCTGGAGCGGGCCGGGCTCGAACCGGACGCGCTGTGCCTCGAGGTCACCGAGTCCGCGCTGATCGGCGCGGACGACGACCTCCTCAAGCCGCTGCGCCGTCTCGCCGAGATGGGCGTCGACATCGCGCTCGACGACTTCGGCACGGGCTACTCCAACCTCGCCAACCTGCGCCGTCTCCCGGTCAGCGTCCTCAAGCTGGACCGGTCCTTCACCCAGAGCATGCAGCAGTTCCCCGCGGACCCGGTCGACCTGAAGATCGTCGAGGGCATCGTCACCCTCGCCCACAGCCTCGACCTCACGGTCACGGTCGAGGGTGTGGAGACCGGCGCCCAGGCCGAGCAGCTCCGGATACTGGGCTGCGACACGGCCCAGGGCTGGTACTACGCCCGGCCGGGCCCGCCGGAGCGGCTGCACGAGCTGGCCCTGGTCGACGCGATCAGCTGAGCATTCCCACGCGGCGCGGTCTCCCGGAAGGGGGCCGCGCCGCGCGCTCGCGGGAGGGAGGCCCGCCGGACCGTGCCGGACCTCGTCACCGCCCGGTGGACCGGGCGCCTGCCGCCGGGATGCCTCGCGCGCCCGGCCTTGCGTGTGTCTCACTGGTGGAACGCATCTCTCTCAGATGGAGCCGAGGACCGAATGAGCAGCGAACTTCAGGGCAGGACCGCCGTCGTCACCGGAGCCAGCAAGGGCATCGGACTCGCGATCGCCGAGGCGCTGGCCGAAGCGGGCGCGACGGTGATCGCCGGCTCCCGTGGCACGACCTCGGACCTCGACGCGCTGGTCGACAAGGGACACGTCACCTGGGTGCCGGTCGACCTCGCCGAACCCGATGCCGCGGGGCGGCTGGTCGAGGCGGCGGGCGGCCGGATCGACATCCTGATCAACAACGTGGGTACGGCCCCCGCCCGCACCGGCGGCTTCCTTTCGGTGACGGACGAGGAGTGGCGGCGCACGGTCGATCTGAACCTGCTCGTGGCCGTACGGGTCACCCGCGCGGTTCTGCCTTCGATGCTGACCGCCGGGCACGGCTCCGTCGTGACGATCGGTTCGGTCAACGCGACTCTGCCCGACCCCCTCGTCATCGACTACAGCGCGGGCAAGGCCGCCCTGGTGGCGTTCTCCAAGGCGTTGTCGAAGGAGGTCGGACCCAAGGGCATCCGAGTCAACACCGTCAGCCCGGGCCCGGTGGAGACCGAGCTGTGGCTCGGCGGCGGGGGAGTGGCGGCGTCGGTCTCGGCCGCGGCCGGCACCACGCCCGAAGACGTGGTCGCCCAGGCGTCCGGCGCGACCGTCACCGGGCGCTTCTCCAAGCCGTCCGAGGTCGCCGACCTGGTTGTCTTTCTCGCGGGGGACCGTGCCGGGAACATCACGGGCAGCGACTTCGTCATCGACGGCGGCCTCATCCCCACCTGGTGAACCGGGACCCGGCCCACCAGGCCGCGCGGCGCGCCCCGGGGTTCGCCCGCACGCGCCGCGCCCGGGTTCGCCCGCCGTCAGCGCTCCAGCAGCATCCGCTGGAGCTCCCTGGCCGCCCGGGGCGGAGCCACATCGCTGCGGTGAGCCAGCGCGATCGTCCGGTGGAGGCCGGGCCGCGCCAGCGGAGTCACCCGGAGGCCGCGTCCCGAACGGGTGGCGACCATGCGGGGGACGACGGCAACGCCGAGCCCCGCCCGGACGAAGCCCAGGACCGCGTCCATCTCGCCGCCCTCGACGGCGAAGTCGGGCTCGAAACCCTCGGCGCGGCACGCCGCGACCGTCAGTTCGCGCAGGTCGTAGCCGTGCCGGAACATCACCAGGCGTTCGCTCTCCAGGTCGGAGACCCGTACGGTGCTGCGGCCCCGGCCGGGCGCGGGCGCGGCCGGTGACGACACCACCACCAGGTCCTCGCGCAGCAACTCCACCGTGGTCAGCGCCGGGGACGGGGTGGGCAGGGGCAGCACGACGAGGGCGAGGTCGAGGGCACCGCGCGCGAGCTCCCGTACGAGATCGTGGGAGCCCCCCTCCTCGATCAGCAGCCGGATGCCCGGATAGCGGTCGTGGAAGGCGCGCAGGACGTCCGGGAGCAGGCCTGTGCACAGACTGGGAGTCGCACCGAGGCGGACCCGGCCGCTTCGCAGCTGGGCCAGCTCCTGGACCTCGTGCCGTGCCGTGTCCGCGTCGGCGAGGATGCGTCGGGCCAGCGGAAGGAGCGCCTCCCCGGCGTCCGTCAGCGTGATGTTGCCCCGCGCCCGCAGGAACAGATCCGCGCCGAGCTCGCGCTCCAGCGACTTGATCTGCTGGGAGAGCGACGGCTGGGCGACATGGACCAGATCGGCGGCCCGGGTGAAGTGCCGGGTCTCGGCGACCGCCACGAAGTACTGAAGCTGTTGGAACTGCACAGAGCCACGATAGGCCATGCCTATGGAATCGAGCCGGTCCATGTCTTGGACCGATCGGCCCCTTCGGCCCTAGCGTGCTGTGACATGGCACTGGCAACGCGGACGGAACGAAAACCGTCCTTGACACGCACCGTGTGGGACTCGTCCGTCGGCAAGAAGACCGTGATGGCCGTCAGCGGCCTGATCATGCTGCTGTACCTGGTCGTCCATATGCTCGGCAACCTGAAGATCTTCTTCGGGCCGGGCGAGTTCAACCACTACGCGCACTGGCTGCGGACCCTCGGCGAGCCGTTCCTGCACTACGAGTGGGCTCTCTGGATCATCCGCGTCGCGCTCGTCGTGGCCGTCGTCGCGCACGCCACCGCCGCCTACCAGCTGAGCCGCCGCGACATCAGGGCGCGCCCCAGCAAGTACGTGCACAAGAAGGCGCGTGCCAGTTATGCCACCCGCACCATGCGCTGGGGCGGCGTCATCCTCGGCCTGTTCATCGTCTGGCACATCCTCGACCTGACGACCGGCACCGTGCACCCGGACGGCTTCCAGGCCGGACACCCGTACCAGAACGTCATCGACACCTTCTCGACCTGGTACGGCGACACCATCTACATCGTCGCGATGCTCGCCCTCTGCCTGCACATCCGGCACGGCTTCTGGAGCGCCGCCCAGACGCTCGGCGCCGGCAGCCGGTCCCGCGACCGCGCCCTCAAGACCATCGCCAACGTGCTCGCGCTGGTACTGACGGTGGGCTTCCTCTCCGTACCCGTCGGTGTCATGACCGGATTGGTGAGCTGACTATGACTTCCTACGCGGACTTCGCGACCGGTGAGCCGGTCGTCGACGGCAAGGCCCCGAAGGGCCCGGTCAACGAGCGCTGGGACACCCGCCGCTTCGAGGCCAGGCTCGTCAACCCCGCCAACCGGCGCAAGCACACGGTGATCGTCGTCGGCACGGGCCTCGCGGGCGGTTCCGCCGGCGCCACGCTCGCCGAACAGGGCTACCACGTCGTGCAGTTCTGCTACCAGGACTCGCCCCGCCGCGCCCACTCGATCGCCGCCCAGGGCGGCATCAACGCGGCGAAGAACTACCGTAACGACGGCGACTCCGTCCACCGGCTCTTCTACGACACCGTGAAGGGCGGCGACTTCAGGGCGCGGGAGTCCAACGTCCATCGCCTCGCGCAGATCTCGGTCGAGATCATCGACCAGTGCGTCGCACAGGGCGTGCCCTTCGCCCGTGAGTACGGCGGGCTGCTCGACACCCGCTCCTTCGGCGGCGTCCAGGTGTCCCGGACCTTCTACGCCCGCGGCCAGACCGGCCAGCAGCTCCTGCTCGGCGCGTACCAGGCGCTGTCGCGGCAGATCGCCGCCGGCAACATCGAGATGCACGCGCGGACCGAGATGCTCGACGTGATCGTCGTCGACGGCCGGGCACGCGGAATCGTCGCCCGCGACCTGATCACCGGGAAGATCGACACGTACTTCGCGGACGCCGTCGTACTGGCGAGCGGTGGTTACGGCAACGTCTTCTACCTCTCGACCAACGCCATGAACTCCAACGCGACCGCGATCTGGCGGGCTCACCGGCGCGGCGCCCTCTTCGCCAACCCCTGCTTCACCCAGATCCACCCCACCTGCATCCCGCGCACCGGCGAACACCAGTCGAAGCTGACGCTGATGAGCGAGTCGCTGCGCAACGACGGCCGCATCTGGGTGCCGAAGGCGCGGGGCGACACCCGCCCCGCCAACGAGATCCCCGAGGACGAGCGCGACTACTACCTGGAGCGCGTCTACCCGGCGTTCGGCAACCTCGTGCCCCGCGACATCGCCTCCCGGGCCGCCAAGAACGTCTGCGACGAAGGCCGCGGTGTCGGCCCCGGCGGCCAGGGTGTCTACCTCGACTTCGCCGATGCCATCCGGCGGATGGGCAAGGCCAAGGTCGAGGAGAAGTACGGCAACCTCTTCGACATGTACGCCCGGATCACCGCCGAGGACCCGTACACCGTGCCGATGCGGATCTACCCCGCCGTGCACTACACGATGGGCGGACTGTGGGTCGACTACGACCTCCAGACCACGATCCCGGGCCTGTTCGCGATCGGCGAGGCCAACTTCTCCGACCACGGCGCCAACCGGCTGGGCGCCTCGGCCCTGATGCAGGGCCTCGCCGACGGCTACTTCGTACTGCCGTCGACGATCAACGACTACCTCGCCCGCCATCCGCACACCTCCACCGAGGACGCCCTCACCGACGAACACCCCGACGTCCAGGAGGTGCTGGCCGAGACCGAGGACCGCCTGCGGCTGCTGCTCGCCGTCGACGGCGACCGCACACCCGACTCCTTCCACCGCGAACTCGGCGAACTCATGTGGGAGTTCTGCGGCATGGCCCGCACGGAGACCGGGCTGCGCAAGGCACTTGAGCGCATCCCGCAGATCCGCGAGGAGTTCTGGCGGCGCATCAAGGTGCCCGGCACCGGCGAGGAGTTCAACCAGTCCCTGGAGAAGGCGAACCGGATCGTCGACTACCTGGAGCTCGCCGAGCTCATGTGCCTCGACGCCCTGAACCGCGCCGAGTCCTGCGGCGGACACTTCCGCGAGGAGTCCCAGACCTCGGACGGCGAAGCGGCCCGCAGGGACGAGGAGTTCTCCTACGCCGCCGCCTGGGAGTTCACCGCCACCGGCGACGCGCCCGTCCTGCACAAGGAAGACCTGGTCTTCGAGTACGTCCACCCCACCCAGCGGAGCTACGCATGAAGCTCACCCTGCGCGTCTGGCGGCAGCGCAACGCCGACGCCGACGGAGCGATGTCCACCTACGAGGTGGACGGCATCTCGGCCGACATGTCCTTCCTGGAGATGCTCGACACCCTCAACGAGGAACTCATCCTCAAGGGCGAGGACCCCGTCGCCTTCGACCACGACTGCCGCGAGGGAATCTGCGGCGCCTGCTCGCTCGTCATCAACGGCGACGCGCACGGCCCCGAGCGCACCACCTCCTGCCAGCTGCACATGCGGTCCTTCCGGGACGGCGACACGATCGACGTGGAACCGTGGCGCGCCTCGGCGTTCCCGGTCGTGAAGGACCTCGTCGTCGACCGGTCCGCCTTCGACCGGATCATCCAGGCCGGCGGCTACATCACCGCCCCGACCGGCGCCGCACCCGAGGCCCACGCGACGCCCGTGCCCAAGCCGGACGCCGACTTCGCCTTCGAGCACGCCGAGTGCATCGGCTGCGGCGCCTGCGTCGCGGCCTGCCCCAACGGCGCCGCCATGCTGTTCACCTCGGCGAAGATCAACCATCTCAACGTGCTGCCGCAGGGCGCGCCCGAGCGCGAGACCCGGGTCCTCGACATGGTCGCGACGATGGACGACGAGGGCTTCGGCGGCTGCACTCTCGCCGGCGAGTGCGCGACCGCCTGCCCCAAGGGCATCCCGCTGTTCTCCATCACCAGCATGAACAAGGAGTGGCTGCGCGCGACCCGCAAAGCGGGCAAGCGCTAGCCGCAGGACGTTCGCCGTCAAGGTGCGAACGGGCGGGACCGGGGGTGGTGCTCAGCCCCGGTCCCGTCTCGCGTTCGCGGAGGGGCCGATTCCGTACGGGCGCCCGTACCGGCCGTCCCCTGGCATTCAGCATCCTCACATCCTGGCTCTCGGCACAGGTCACGCGTAGGCCAACCGGCGTCGGAAGAACAGGAGCGCGCAGACCGAACAGTTCCGGTCCGCCACCGCTCCGCCGAACCGGCCCGTGACCAGGAGAGTGCCATGACCGGCGTTTCCACCCTCGACAGCCCCCCACTGTCGACCGCACCCACCCGCTACACCGTCACGCTCGCCCGCGACGAGGACGACGTACGCGCCGCGCAGCGACTGCGTCACGACGTGTTCGCCGGAGAGATGGGCGCCCTGCTGACCACCCCGCAGCCGGGTCTCGACATCGACGCCTTCGACGCGTACTGCGATCACCTCTTGGTCCGTGACACGGTGACCGGTCAGGTCGTCGGAACCTACCGGCTGCTGCCGCCCGACCGGGCCGCCGTCGCCGGACGCCTGTACTCGGAGGACGAGTTCGACCTCGGCCCGCTGGCCGCGATCCGCTCGGGGCTCGTCGAGGTCGGCCGCTCCTGCGTGCACCCCGAGCACCGCGACGGCGCCGTCATCGGTCTGATCTGGGCGGGGATAGCGCGCTACATGGTCGAAGGCGGCCACGAGTGGCTGGCGGGCTGCTGCTCCATCCCGCTCGCCGACGGCGGCGCGGTCGCCGCGGGCACCTGGGACCGGGTCCAGGCCAAGTACCTGGCGCCCGAGGAGTACCGCGTACGGCCGCTGCTGCCCTGGAGCGCCGAGGGTGTCACCCGGCCCGCGCGCACCGAACTGCCCCCGCTGCTGCGCGGCTATCTGCGGCTCGGCGCCTGGGTGTGCGCGGAGCCCGCGCACGACCCCGACTTCGGCGTCGCAGACCTGTACGTGCTGCTGTCGATGCGCAAGGTCAACCCGCGCTACCTGCGGCACTTCCTCTCGCTCGTACCGGCCTGATGAGCGCCTCCCGCACCGGCGTCATGGGCGCCACCCGCAACGGGGTCATAGCCGCCGGCAACGGGGTCATCCGCGCGTCCCGGGTGGGCGTGATCCTGCGCCCCCGCCGGGACACGACGGCGCTCGTCGGCCCGGCGCTCACCACGGCGGCCTTCCCGGCCGCCCCCACGAAGGTGCCGTCGCCCCGCCGCCGCGCCGGCGTACGGCCGGTCACGTTCCGGCCCGTCCAGCAGCCCACGAGCGCCTGGCTGCCCAGTGCCCCGTGCACCCCGCGCTTCTGCGTGGATGCCACGGGGTCCAGGGCGGGCGTGCCGCGTGCCGCGCTGCGGCTGGCCACCCTCCTGTTCGTGCTCACCTTCGGGATCGTGCTGATCCCGGTCGTCGGCCGGATCCCGGCCGCATCGCGCGACCGGCTCATCAGGACCTGGTGCCGGACGATGGTGCGGGCCGCGGGCGTGCGCCTGCGGGTCACCGGTTCCACCCCTCCCGCCGGCGGCCTGCTGGTGGTCGCCAACCACATCTCCTGGATGGACATCCCGCTGCTCGCGGCGGTCCGTCCCGGACGGATGATCGCCAAGGCCGAGATCCGACAGTGGCCGGTGGCGGGCGCGCTGACCGCGAGCAGTGGCGCGCTGTTCATCGAGCGCGACCGGCTGCGCGCGCTGCCGCGGACGGTCACGCGGATCGCGGACACCCTCCGCGACGGGTCCACGATGGTGGTGTTCCCCGAGGGCAGCACCTGGTGCGGCAGGGCTCAGGGGCATTTCCGGCGGGCCGTCTTCCAGGCCGCGCTCGACGCCGGAGTGCCCGTCCAGCCGGTGCGCATCCACTACCGCCTGGACGGCGGGACGGACAGCACCGCGCCGGCTTTCGTCGGCAGTGACTCCCTGCTCACCTCGGTGTGGCGGGTCGTCTCGGCGCGCGCCCTGGTCGCGGAGCTGGACCTGCGGCCGGTACTCGCATCCGAGGACTACGCCGACCGCCGAGACCTGGCCCGCGCCGCGCAAGGAGGACTGCGGTCGCCGGGCCCGCACGCACTCCCCTACGGGGTTTGAGGGAGCGCGCGGGCGAGAAAGGGAGCGGTCGTGCTCCCCTCCGCCCGTGCCACCTCGGCCGGCGTCCCCGCCGCGACGATCCGGCCGCCCGCGTCCCCTCCGCCCGGGCCCAGATCGATCACCCAGTCCGCGCCGGCGACCACCGCCATGTCGTGCTCGACGACCACGACGGTGTGCCCGGCGTCGACCAGTCCGTGCAACTGGCGCAGCAGCACCTCGACGTCGGCCGGGTGCAGCCCCGCCGTCGGTTCGTCGAGGAGATAGAGCGTGTGACCGCGGCGTACCCGCTGCAACTCGCTCGCCAGCTTGATCCGTTGGGCCTCACCGCCCGACAACTCGGTGGCTGGCTGGCCCAGTCGCAGATAACCGAGCCCGACGTCGAGCAGCGTGTCCAGGCTGCGCGCGACGGCCGGAGTGTCCGCGAAGAACTCCGCCGCGGCTTCCACGGTCAGGTCCAGCACCTGCCCGATGTTCCGTCCGCGGTACGTCACTTCGAGCGTCTCGGGGTTGTAGCGCGCCCCACCGCAGTCCGGGCAGGGCGCGTACGTGCTCGGCAGGAACAGCAGCTCGACACTGACGAAGCCCTCACCCTGGCAGGTCTCGCAGCGTCCGCCCGCGACGTTGAAGGAGAAGCGCCCCACCCCGTAGCCGCGTTCCTTCGCCTCCTCCGTGCCGGCGAACACCTTGCGTACGGTGTCGAAGAGACCGGTGTACGTCGCCAGATTCGAGCGCGGGGTACGGCCGATGGGCTTCTGGTCGACGCCGACGAGACGTCCGACGCCCGCCAGGTCCTCCGTCACCTCGCCGATGAGCGTGGACTTGCCCGAGCCGGACACACCGGTGACGGCGGTGAACACGCCGAGCGGCAACTCGGCCGTGACCCCGCGCAGGTTGTGCCGGGTGACCGGACCGACCTTCAACTGGCCGCGCGGCAAACGCACTTCACGTACCGGTGCGGGAGAGCGGTCGAAGAGGAAACGGGCCGTCGCCGACTCGTCGACGTCCGCCAGCGCCGCCACCGGCCCGCTGTGCAGCACGCGTCCGCCGTGCTCGCCCGCGCGCGGGCCCACGTCGACGAGCCAGTCGGCGCGGCGTACGACATCGAGGTGGTGCTCCACGACGAACACCGAGTTGCCGGCCGCCTTCAGCCGGTCCAGGACCGAGAGCAGGGCCTCTGTGTCCGCCGGGTGCAGTCCTGCGGACGGCTCGTCGAGCACGTACACCACCCCGAACAGCCCGGACCGCAACTGCGTGGCCAGCCGCAGGCGTTGCAGCTCACCCGCCGAGAGGGTGGGGGTGGCGCGGTCGAGGCTCAGGTAGCCGAGGCCGAGTTCGGCGACGGGCGCGATACGGGCCCTGAGGTCGTCGATGAGGACGCGGGCCGCCTCGGAGGCGGCGGTCAGCGACCCGGCGAGCTCGGACAGCGGCAGCGCGGCCAGCTCGGCGATGGTCCGCCCCGCGAGTGTCACCGCGAGGGCCTCGGGACGCAGCCGGCTGCCCCCGCACACCGGGCAGGGCGCACTGACGAGGTAGCGCTCGGCCCTGGCCCGCAGAGTCTGGCTCTTCGAATCCGAGAACGTCTTCATGACATAGCGCCGGGCACTCATGTACGTGCCCTGGTACGGGCGTTGGATCCGTCCCGCGTCCCGCACAGGATGCACGGTGACCACCGGCTGCTCGTCCGTGAACAGGATCCACTCGCGCTCCTCGGCGGGCAGTTCGCGCCACGGCCGGTCCACGTCGTGGCCCAGGGCGTCGAGGACGTCGCGCAGGTTCTTGCCCTGCCAGGCGCCCGGCCACGCGGCGATCGCGCCCGCACGGATCGACAGCGACGGATCCGGGACCAGCGACTCCTCGCTCGTGGTGTGGACCCGGCCGAGACCGTGGCACTCGGGGCAGGCCCCGACCGCCGTGTTCGGCGAGAAGGAGTCCGAGTCCAGGCGCTCGGCACCCTCCGGATAGTCACCCGCGCGTGAGAAGAGCATCCGCAGGGAGTTGGACAGGTTGGTGACCGTGCCGACCGAGGAGCGTGACGTGGGCGCCGAACGGCGCTGCTGGAGCGAGACCGCGGGCGGCAGACCGGTGATGTCCCCGACCTTCGGCGCACCGACCTGGTGGATCAGGCGCCGGGCGTACGGGGCCACCGACTCGAAGTAACGCCGCTGGGCCTCCGCGTAGATCGTGCCGAAGGCGAGCGAGGACTTCCCGGAGCCGGAGACGCCGGTGAAGACCGCCAGGACGTCGCGTGGGATGTCGACGTCCACCCCCTGGAGGTTGTGCTCACGGGCGCCGCGTACGCGGACGTAGGAGTCGTGAGGGCCGTTCGGGGTGGGCATCGGCGGGACTCCTGAGGACGTCGGGGCAAACCCCACGATTCTAGGTCGCGGTGAGTCCCGCGACCCGGGCGAGCCTCCGGAAGGAGTCGAGGAGGGCGTCCCGGTCGTACGTACTGGTCGTGACCAGCACCTCCTGTGCGCCGGTTTCCTTGATCACCGTCTGCAGTTCGTGGGCGACCTGTTCCTCCGTGCCCGCGAGCTGACCGGTCAGCCCGGACTCGTAGAGATCCCGCTCCCTGCCGCTCAGCGCCAGGCTCGCGACCCGTTCGGCGGGCGGCAGGGGCGGGAACGTGCCGTGGGTGCGGGAGTAAGCCATCGACCAGGCTTCCGGGAGCAGCAGGCGCCGCGCGTCCTCGGGGGTCGCGGCGACCGCGACCGTGCCGGAGATCACGACGTACGGCTCCCGGGCCCAGACGGAGGGGCGGAACGTCTCGCGGTAGTGATCGATGCCGCGCCTCATCCGGTCGCGGTTCCTGAGGTCGCCGATGACCATGGGCAGGCCGGCTCGCGCCGCGATCGTGGCGCCCTCGCCCATGGCGAGCAGGAAGGGCGGCACGGTCAGGCCCTCGGAGGGGCGGGCGTGGACGCCGGTCGACGACGTGCCGCGGAACCAGCCGAGCAGTTCGGTGAGCTGCGCCGCGAAGTCGTCGCTGTCGGCCGCGTCCTTGTCCCGGCCGAGGGCCTTGCGGACTCCGTCGGTGAACCCGACGGAACGGCCAATACCCATGTCGATCCGGCCGGGGAACAGGGACTCCAGGACGCCGAACTGTTCGGCCACGATCAGGGGTTGGTGGTTCGGCAGCATCACGCCGCCGGTGCCGACCCGGATCGTACGGGTGGCGGCGGCGACCGCGGCGGCCAGGACGGTCGGCGCGGAGCCCGCGACCCCCGGCACGCCGTGGTGCTCCGAGACCCAGATCCGGTGATAGCCGAGGGCCTCCAGGTCCTGGGCCAGTCGCACGGTGTCCCGCAGGGCCTCGGGAGCGTCGTGGCCCTCGCGGGTGCGGGAGCGGTCGAGCACGGAGAAGCGCACGGCTTCAGGGCGCGGCCCCGGTGTGCTGGGGTGCTGCTGCGGGCTCGGCATGGCTGCTCCGGCGGAGATCGGTCGCTGTCGTCATGGACGTCAACCACGGATCTCCTCCGGGGCTTCCCGGCCCGTCGGCCTCACACCTGGGGCTCGGCCGCCAGGAACTGTGTCGCCGCCAGTTCCCGGTAGAGCTCGTCGTCGTCGACGAGGGTGCGGTGGGTGCCGATCGCGCGGACGTCACCGTGCTCCAGGAGCACGATCTGGTCGGCCCCGGTCACGGTGGAGAGCCGGTGCGCGATGAGTATGACCGTGCACTGTCCGGCGGTGCGGGCGACCAGTTCGCTCAGGGCCTGCTCGTTGCGGGCGTCGAGCTGGGCGGTCGCCTCGTCCAGCAGCAGTACCTGGGGGCGCCGCAGCAGGGCGCGGGCGATGGCCAGGCGCTGGCGCTCACCGCCGGAGAGCGTGACGCCGCGGGGGCCCACAGGCGTGTCCAGGCCCATCGGCAGGCGGGCGACCAGCGCGTCCAGACGGGTGACGGCCAGCGCCTCGGACAGGTCTTCGGGCGTGGCCGAGGGAGCGGCGTAGAGCAGGTTCTCGCGGAGGGTGCCGGACATGACGGGGGAGTCCTGCTCGACGTACGCGATCCGGCGTCGCAGCTCGCCGCGGGTCAGGGCGGAGATGTCCTGGCCGCCGATCCTGATGGTGCCCGCGGCCGGCTCGTAGAAGCGCTGGAGGAGGGAGAAGAGGGTGGTCTTGCCCGCGCCGGACAGGCCGACGAGCGCGGTCTGGGTGCCGCCGGGGACGGTGAAGCTCACGCCGCGCAGGGCCGGGGCACGGCCCGGGTAGGTGAACTCGACCCCGCTCAGCTCGATGTCCGGCGGCGGGCCGGGGGCGGGGGCGGCGGGGGAGTCGATGTCGGCCTCGACAGGAAGCCCGGCCGCCTCCTGGATCCGGCCAACCGCGCCGAGCCCCTGCTGGAGCTGGGCGGCGCCGCCGACGAGCTGGGATACCGGGATCGCCAGGAAGAACACGTACAGCAGGAAGGCGATCAGCTCGGAGACCGACATGGTGTCGTTCGCCACGAAGACGCCGCCGACGCCGAGGACCACGAGGAACGCGCTCTGGATGGAGGCGCCGCCGACCATGGCGACGAGGGCGCTGTAGCGGGCGCCGACCAGTCCGGCCGCGTACGCCTCGTCGACCGCCTCCTCGGCGGCGCGGGTCTCGCGGCCCTCGGCGCCGTTGGCCTTGACCGTACGGGCCGCGCCGAGGGTGCGGTCGAGGACGGCGCCCACCGCGCCGACGGAGGTCTGCGAGCGGGCCACCGCGGCCTTGATCCGGGGCAGGATCATGGTGATCACGATGCCGACCAGGGTCAGTACGAGGAAGGTGACACCCAGCAGGCGCACGTCCAGCGTCGCCATCATGAGCAGGGTTCCGGCGAAGGTCAGTACGCCGTTGACGGTCATGATGAGGCCCTCGGTGGCGGCGCTCTTGAGAAGCGTGCTGTCGGAGGTCACGCGGGCGATGAGGTCGCCGGGCGCCCGTCGGTCGAGCTCGGAGACCCGGAGCCGGATCAGCCGGTGCACCAGACCGCTCCTGACCTGCCGGACCACCCGTTCCGAAGTCCGTTGCTGGAGCCAGGCGTTGATCCCGGTGAGCAGGGATCCCGCCGCAAGGAACGCGGCGAGCAGCGCGACCGGCGCGGCCACGCCGGCGCCCTCGTCGAGCCGGTCCAGGATCTCCTGCGCGAACTTCGGCTGCACCAGGCCCGAGGCGCTGGCCAGCAGGGTGAGGACGAGGGAGAGGAGCAACACCCGCCAGTGCGGCCTGGCGTAGCCGATCAGGGCGGCCAACGTGCCTACGGGTGAGCCTGGGTGGGTGGCGGAGGCGCCCTCGCCTTCGGCGACGGGGTGGTTGGTGGGCGGGGCGGCTGGGGTGCTCGGGCGGTCGGTGGGCGGGCTGGTCGGGGTGCCCGTGCGGTCGGCGGACGTGCCGTTCGGGGTGCCCGGCGGGGCAGCGGCGGCACCTGGGGAGGTAGCGGGCCAGACAGCAGCGGTGTCGGGTGAGGCACCGGGCCGGTCAGCGCCGGTGCCCGGTGCGGTACCGGGTCGGGCAGCGGGCGCGTCGCCCGCGGCGTCCGGCCGGGCGTTGGAAGGGTTGCTCGAGGCGTCCGGCCGGTCGGCGGCGGCACCCGGCTGGGCGACGGACGTGCTGTTCTCGGTCATGCGCCTCGTACTCCGGTCGCGGCCGGCACGGCCGGCAGTGTTTCGAGCCGGGTGGCGGCGGCCGCGCTGCCACCCGCCGCCCGGAAGGACTCCCCGATCGCCTCGGCGGCCTTGCGGTGACCCCCGGAGGGATCGAGCACGGCCTCGACCGCGGCACCGATCCGCGTCGCGTCGGCCCGCCCGAAGCGCAGCCGCACTCCGGCGCCCGCGTCGACGACCTGACCCGCGACGATCGGCTGGTCGTCCCGGATGGGGGCGACGACGAGGGGGACGCCGTGCCACAGCGCCTCGCAGACCGTGTTGTGGCCCGCGTGACAGACGACCGCGTCGAGCCTTTCCAGCAGGGCGAGTTGGGGCACGTGCGGGCGCAGCAGGATGTTGTCGGCGACCGGGCCCTCGACGACCTCGCCGGGATCGACGAGCACGGCGCGCACCCGGTCCGCCATCGCGGCCAGTGCCTCGACGGCCGTGTTGAGGAAGCGGGCACCCGCGTCCGTGTTCGCGGTGCCCAGGCTGACCAGCACGGTGGGCAGCGCGGACGCCTCGAGCCAGGCCCAGGGAAAATCGTCGGGACGTGCCGGGCGGGCGGCGACCGAGGGGCCCACCAGCCAGACCCGGCCGGGGAGTTCGACCGGGCCGAGCAGCGCGCGCGTGGTGTACGCGAGCACGCCGTGCGGTGAGAAACGCGGGTCCGCCCCTCCCGAGCCGCCCGCGATCCGTCCGCGCAGTTCCGCGAGCAGCCCGTCCAGCCAGGCCGCGACCTTGGGCAGGCCGGCCAGCGGGTCGACCAGTTCGGCGGAGGTGGTGGCCGAGGTCACCCAGGTCAGACCGAGGGACTCGGCGACCAGCGCGCCCGCCACCGCCTGCTGGTCACTGACGACGACATCGGGACCGTACGCCTCGATCGCGGCCCGTACCCCGGGCGCCATCGCGTCCGCGAGCGGGATCAGGAAGCTCTCCCAGAGGAACTGGAAGGCGGCGGGGCCCTTCAGCTCGGGTGGCCGGGACGGCGCGTCCTCGGGCACCCCGCACGGGAAGACGACGGCGTCGGCTCCCGCGAGGCTCCGGATCAGCTCGGGGTGGCCCGCCCAGGCGATGTCGTGCCCGCGGGCGGCCAGCGTCGCCGCGGTGCCCACCGCCGGGTTCACGTGCCCGACCAGCGGAGGCATCACGAACAGGAACCTGCCCATCTAGCGGGCCTCCCGCAGCGCGCGCGCCTCCTGGCGGAACAGCCAGTCGCGCACCAGGGCGTACGTCTCCTTGGTGGCCTCCACCATCACGGAGTGCCCCCGGTCGGGCAGCACGACCGCGCGGCAGTCCTCCAGGGCGGCCTCCATCGCGCCGGCCTGCGCGGCGAGCACCGACGCCCCGCCGTACAGGGCGAAGACGGGGCAGCGGATCGCGGACAGGTCCTCGTCGATGAGGTCGCTCTGCGGGATCTCCTGGGCGACGGTGGTCTCGTCGAGCATCTTTCCGGCGGCCCGGAACGGCCGGGCGTTGCGCTCGCCCGGGTTCTCCCGCAGCCACTCGGTGACCTGCTCGACCACCGAACTCCCCTGCACCAGACCCTCGTACATGCTCTGCGCCCAGGGCCTGGCCGGCGGCTCCGCCTCGATGGCGACGACGCTGGCGACCCGCCCGGGGCGGGCGGCGGCCATGGCGTACGCGACGGCGCCGCCGAAGGAGTTGCCGACGAGGTGCACCGGGCGGTCGACGGCGAGCGCGTCGAGCAGCTCGTCCAGGTCGGTGACGAAGTCCTCCATGCGGTAACCGGTCGGAGGCCGGGAGGTCTTGCCGTGCCCGCGCAGGTCGTACATCACGACGTCCATGCCCTCTTCGGCGAGCTGTGGGGCGAGGCTGAAGTAGTAGCTGGCGAGGCTGTCGATGAGCAGGCCGTGAATGAGGACGACGACGGGACGCGGCGCGTCACCGGTGTGGCCGAGGCGCTGGACGTGCACGTCGAGGCCGTTCACCCGGATCGTGGGCATCGTCAGCTCACCTCCGCGACGGCGAGCGAGCCCACCACATAGCCGACGAGATCGCCGACGGTCAGCGCGATGATCTCCTCCAGGCCGCGATCCGCTATGAACGCGGCGAAGTTGACGCGCTCGCCGTAGAACTCGCGCAACTGGGCGGACAGCGTGACGAGGTCGATGCTCTCCAGCTCCAGGTCGTCGTGGAAGGACGTGGCCAGGGTGATCTCGGCGTCGTCGAGCCCGTACTCCTCCAGCACGGTGCGCAGGATGGCCGAGATGTCGGCGAGCGCGGTCGACTCGTCGGGGGCGGCCGGGCGCGCGGCGGCTTCGAGTCCGGTGAGTTCAGTGGTCATCTGCGTTCTCCTGATCATTGACGGCCGTCCAGGCCACGACGTACTGCTTGCCGGGGCGGTCGGACGGCTGGGGGGTGGTCAGCTCGCGATGCCGCACGAGGTACTCCTCGCCCGCGGTGCGTACGGTCAGCAGGGCGCCGTCCGCCGCGGTGATCTCGAACTGCTTGGGCTCGCCGCCGAGTCCGGTGCCGCGCGCCTTTGCAACGGCTTCCTTGGCGGCCCAGAACCTGGTGAACCAGAGTCGTTCGGGGGCCTGTTCCGAGAGCCCTCTGAGCAACTCGCTCTCGTGGGGGGTGAGTGCGACGGCGAGGGTGCCTTCGGGGCGGTCGGTGATCTCCTCGATGTCGATGCCGCAGGGTCCCTCCGCCCTGGCCATCGCGACGGCGGTCTCGCCGCGATGGGCGAGGGAGACGTGCAGCGCGGGCAGGGTTCTGCCGTAGCCGCCGGTGACGAAGGGACGGCCGCCGGGCTGGTTGCCGACCCGCACCTCGGCGGGGAAGAGCGGACCCGCGCCGCCGTCCCACAGCAGATGCCGTACCGCGTCCTTCACCGCGATCCTGCCGAGGAGCCACTGCCGTCGGCCGCGCGGCGCGTGTGCCGCGTACTGCTCACGCTCCTCGCCCGCCAGGATGTTCCGCATGATCAGTTCACGGGTGGCCAGGTCCGGCCACTCCTCGTGGACGAGCGACCAGCCGCCCGGCTGCATCAGCGAAAGGGTGCGCAGCTCGGGCTCGCGGTCCACGGCGCGAATCCGTGGATTGCTGTCGAAGCGGCGGTCCTGCCAGCCGGTGAACTCCGCCCACACACGCCCCTGGTGGACCAGCTGCATGTCCGCCTCCAGCGTCGCGTCGGTGACGGACGTGATCCTGATCAGGCACTCCAGCTGTTCGCCGGCGGCCGGATGCGGTCCGTGGAAGCGGATCTCCTTCATGCCGACCGGGAACACGGTGGTGCGCACCGGGAGGCTGGACATGATCCAGTAGCCGAGGAGTTGGCCCACGTTGTCCAGCAGCGCTCCCGGCGCGGGCGGGGTGACGATCACGCCGCGGACGTGCCGGTCGCCGACCGCGGTCAGTTCGCTCACGCCCTGGAACCGCGGACCGTGGAACATCCAGCGGCGGGTGTAGAGCTCCGCCGCCGTCATGTCGGGCTTCCGCTCTTCCGTGGCCGGGAAGGTCCAGGGGGCGCTGGGCGTGGACTGCGTCTGTCCGGGGGCGAGTTCGACCACGGCTTTCGCGTAGGAGCCGAACGAGGCGGTGACCCGGTCCGGCCCTTCGGGCACGATCCGTACCGGGATGTCTACCGCGGGAGTGGCGGCTACCCACTGGTGCAGCCGTACGTCGTGGACGGCCACCGCGCGGTGACCGGGCACGGCCCGCTCCGCGAAGTCCATGAGGTGGGCGACCACCGTGGTGCCGGGGACGACGGGCCAGTGGTCGGCGGGATCGGCTCGGGCGGGCTGCTTGTAGAAGCAGTGGTCGAGAAGGTAGGGCATGGAGTCGACGGAGACGTGCAGGGTGGCTTCGAGGGGGCGCACGGCGGGCGGCCGGGGGTCCGACTCGACCGGTCGGGGCCGGCGAACATGGTCGGCGGGAGCGGAACGGCCGGGCCTGCGGCGGCTCGCCGTCACCACGTCCGAGGCGAGCGCGGTCGCGTCGCGCAGCAGCGCCGTCAACTCCATTCCCAGAGCGTCCTGTTCGCCGACCCCGGCCAGGTCGAGGCCCGCCTGCGGAGCGGGCGTACGGCGGAGCGCCGCACCCACCCGCCGACGCGTCTCCGCGTCCAGGGAGACGTTCGCGCCTCCGAGGTCCAGCTTGACCGGGCGTCGTGAGCGAGCGGGAGTCGCGGCCTTGAGGCTGCCGAGCAGCGGCGCCAGTTCCGGTGTTGCCCCGTCCGCCCACAACGCGCTTGCCACCCGGTGCAGTTGCGGCAGCCCCGACCGGTGCGGCGAGTGCGCGGGGACGACGAGGTGGTCGCGCCCTTGCAGGGTGTCGCCGATGAGCGACCCGAGCTGTCCGGCCCCGAGCTGGACGAAGGCACGGAAGCCCGCCGCGTACATGGTGTCCACCAGGGGCCGGAAGCGGACCGGTTCCAGCAGATGGCGGATGAACAGGGCCTGGATCGCGGCGGGTTCGGCGGGATACGTGGTGACGGTCGTCGCGGACCACAGCGGAAGCCGCGCCGGGTGCAGCGAGTAGGCCTCCGACGCCTCCCTGATGGGACCCAGGTACGGCTTCAGCATCGGCGTGTGGAAACCCGAGCGGAACGGCAGGATCTGCGAGATCGCCGCCCGGGCACGGAACCGCTCGACGAGCTCGCCGACCGCGGACTCCGGACCGCAGATCATCGACTGGTTGGGGGAGTTGTCATGGGAGAGCACCACGTCGTCGCGGCCGGACAGCTCCTCCAGCACCTGCTCGGCGGGCGCGCCGATCACCGCGAAGGCCAGTCCGGGGACGTTCAGCGCGTCGGGGTCGAAGCCGGCGAGGAAGGCGTCGACCTCCTCCGGCGCGTGGATCCCGGCGGCGGCCATCGCCGTCCACTCGCCCAGGCTGTGACCGGCGAGCGCGTCCGGTACGACGCCGAGCCTTCGCAGCGCGGCGTCGAGGAGCCGGCCCAGTTCGAAGACGCCGGTGCCCTGGCGGCCCACGTCGCCCACGGTGGCGTCGGCGACGGCGGGCAGGTCGAAGTGGCGCGCGAGGTCATCGGAGTTGGGCGTGAACTCGGCCTCAAGACCCGGGAAGACGAAGGCGAGCTTCCCGCCACCGGGGCCCAGCAGCGGGCGAGGCACGAACCACACGTCGTTGCGGCCACGCCAGCCCCTGCCCTTGGCGACCGCCTTCCGCGCCAGCGCCAGCCGCTTCGCCGTCGGGTCGACGACAGCGAGGCGAACCGGGTCCGAGCCCTGAGTTGCCGCCCGCTCGTCGAGACCGGCCGCGAGGAGCGTGGTGTCGTCGCGGTCCAGCAGCTCGGCCATCGCCTCCGGCGTCGGCGCGGTCAGCCGCAGTACTCGCTCGGGCTCGTAGACCCCCACCACCGGGACCTTCACCACCGGCCTGGCCGCGACCTGTTCGAGCACCACATGCGCGTTGATGCCGCCGAACCCGAAGGCGTTGACGGCGGCACGGCGCACGGGCTGCCGTTCGTCGGTGTGCCAGGGGCGGGCGGTGTCGATCGGGGTGAACCGGGTGCGGGCGAGTGCCGGGTGCGGGTCGTCGCAGTGCAGGGTGGGCGGCAGTACCGCGTGGTGCACGGCGAGCGCGGCCTTGACGAGCCCGGCGACGCCCGCGGCGGGCATGGTGTGGCCGATCATCGACTTCACCGAGCCGATGACGGCGGACGGCCGCTCCGCGGTCGCTTCCTCCGGCGGCGGCCCGAACACCTCGGCCAGCGTGGCGAGTTCCGTTCCGTCACCGGCGGGTGTCGCCGTGCCGTGCGCCTCCAGGAGCCCGATCGAACCGGGTGCGGCCGGGTCGAGCCCGGCGGCCTCCCAGGCCTGCCGCACCGCGCGGACCTGGCCGCCCGAGTCGGGGGCCATCAGGCTGGTCGTACGTCCGTCGGAGGCGACGCCGGTCCCGGTGATCGCGGCGTAGATCCGGTCGCCGTCGCGCTCGGCGTCGGCGAGCCGCTTCAGGACGACGACGCCGGTGCCCTCACCGATCAGCACCCCGTCCGCACCCTTGTGGAACGGCCGGATGCGTTCGCTCGGCGAAAGTGCCCCCAACTGGCTGAACACGCTCCAGAAGGTGATGTCGTGGCAGTGGTGCACCCCACCGGCGAGCATCAAGTCGCAACGTCCGCTGGCGAGTTCGCGCACCGCGTGGTCGACGGCGATGAGCGAGGAGGCGCAGGCGGCGTCCACGGTGTACGCCGGACCGCGCAGGTCGAGCCGCCCGGCCAGCCGGGACGCGGCGAGGTTCGGCACCAGGCCGATCGAGGACTCCGGCGCCTCGGGCCCGAGCCGGTCGGTGAACGCCTGCCGTACCGACTCCAGTTGGTCGGCGCCGAGGTCGGGCAGCAACTCGCCCAGGGTCCGTACGAGCTGGCTCGCGGTGCGGACCCGCTGGTCGAGCCTGACCAGACCGGGGGTGAGGTAGCCGCCCCGGCCGAGGACCACGCCGATCCGGTGCCGGTCGGCGGGCAGCCGGTCCGCGCCGCCCGCGTCGGCGATGGCCTGCGCGGCGACCTTCAGCGCGATGAGCTGGTCGGGCTCGGTGGCGACCACCGAGGCCGGCATGATCCCGAACTCGGTGACGTCCACCTCGGCCAGTTCGTCCACGAAGCCGCCGCGCCGGCAGTAGACCCGGTCCGCGCGGGGCTCGGCGCCGGGCGCGTAGTGCTCGTCGGCGTCCCAACGCCCGGGCGGGACCTCGGTGATGGCGTCCACACCGGCGACCAGGTTCCGCCAGTACGCGGCGAGGTCGGGGGCGCCGGGGAAGAGCACCGACATCCCGACGATGGCGATGGGTTCGGCGCGTGCACCGGTCATCCGGTTCACCAGCCGGAGGCGGTGTAGACGACGGCGGTGTCGCCCTCGGGGCCCCAGGCCAGTTCGCGCAGCAGACTCATGGTGCCCTCGTCGGGATCGATGAGCTTGATGCCGCGGCCCGCGTAGTGCCGCATCAGCTCGGGCGTGACCATGCCGTGGTTGCCGGCGCCCGTGGGCGCCCAGGGGCCCCAGTGGACGGTCAGTCCCCGGCGGCCCGCACCGCCGCCCGCCCAACGGGCGCCGAGGGTTTCCAGGGCGTCGTTGGCGGCGGCGTAGTCGGACTGGCCGCGGTTGCCCAGAGTCGCCGCGATGCTGCCGAACAGCACCGCGAACCGCGGCCCGTCATGCAACTCGCCTATGGCGTCCAGTAGTTCACGCGCCCCGTCGACCTTCGTACGGAACACCCTGTCGTAGGACTCCGGGCTCTTCTCCGCGATCAGCTTGTCCTCGATCACCCCGGCCGCGTACACGACGCCGTCGAGCCTGCCGTGTTCGGCGTGGATCTCCTTGACGGCCGCGCGCACGGCGTCGCCGTCCAGGGCGTCGACGGCGCGGTAGCGCACCTGGGAGCCGAGCCCGGCGAGCTTGAGCAGCGTGCCGCGTACCTCGCGTTCGGCCTGGATGCGGTTGATCGCCCGCTCGATCTCGGCGGGCACCCGCAGCCCGCTCGCGATGAGCGCCGTCCGCAGTTCGCCCGCGGTGCGCGCGGCGGCGAGAGAGGGGTCCTCCTCGCCCTCGGGGAGGGCGGTCCGGCCGAACAGCTCGATCCGGCAGCGGCTCGCCCCGGCGAGGGTGGCGGCGAAGCGGGCGGTGATCCCGCGCGCCCCGCCCACCAGGAGCACCACCGAGTCGGAGTCGAGGCCGAGCGCGACCGCCTCGGCGGCGCCGTCCCCGGCCGGGCCCGCGCCCGTACTGCCCAGCAGGCCGAGACCCTCCTCCGCCATACGCAGTCCACGCCGGACGCCGGGCGAGCGCAGGACGACCGGCTCGCGGTCGGACGCGGTGAGTTCGGCGACGAGATCGGAGGCCACCTCCTCGGGCGCGGTGCCGGGGGAGTGCTCGACGACCCGGGCGACGGTGTCGGGGTACTCGCGTGCGACCGACCGGAGGAATCCGCGGAGTCCTGCCGAGGCGCCGGCGGCCAGCACCCAGCGTGGGTTGTCCGCCAGCACACGCTGATAGGCGGCGAAGACATCCGGGAGGACGGGCGGCGCGTCCGGTGCGACGAGGTGGATGAGTCCGTCGAAGCTCCGGCCGGCCACGGGCTCGTGGGCGGTCAGCGTCTCGGCCCCGTGCGCGCGGAGGAGCCCGGCCAGTGCGTCGGCCACCGGTCCGTCGCCGAGGATCAGGAAGCTGCGGCCGGTCAACGCGCCTTCGACCACGTTGGCCGGGGCGAGGTCGAACTCCCGCATGACGAGGCGCCTGGGAGCCACGACGACGGCGGAACCGGTGTCCGGGGACTCGGGCTCGGCCCCCGCTCCTGCGGGGGGTTCGACCCCCGCAAAGGGCCCGGCAGCCGCCGATGGGCCGGCTCCCACGGAAGGCCCGGCTGCCGCGGAGGCGACAGCCGGGGCGGGCAGAGCCGGTGCCGCCCTACCCCGAACGCCCGCCACCAGCACGGCGATCCCCGCGGCGGTACGGGCCTTGGCGAGCTCCTCGACGTCGGTGTCACCCGTCGCGGTCAGGCCGAGTCGTCCGGCCAGTTCTCCGGCGATTTCGGCGCGTTTGATGGAGTCGACGCTGAGGTCGGCTTCGAGGTCGAGGTCGGGTTCGATCATGTCGACCGGGTAGCCGGTGCGTTCGCCGATCACCTCAAGCACCAGTGCGAGGACGTCTTCGGCGGTCGGCAAGGCGGATCCGGCGACGACGACGGCAGCCGGGGCGGAAGCCGACGCGGGCCCGGTGACCCGCTCGATAAGAGCGGTGATGGCAGCGGCGGTACGGGCTTTCGCGAGCTCTTCCACGTCGGCTTCGCCGGTCGCGGTCAGCCCGAGTCGTCCGGCCAGTTCTCCGGCGATTTCGGCGCGTTTGATGGAGTCGACGCTGAGGTCGGCTTCGAGGTCGAGGTCGGGTTCGATCATGTCGACCGGGTAGCCGGTCCGTTCACCGATCACCTCGAGCACGACCGACAGCACCGAGACACCCGCGGGCACCGATGTCGTGGCCGGCATCGGCTCCGGGGAGGGACGAGGAGCGGGGACGGCGGGCAGCGCGGTCACGGTGACGGGAACGTCCGCGTACCCGATCGGGGCGGGAGTGGCCGGTCGTACACCCGGGTCCGCCCCCAGATAGCCCAGCATCACATCCCGCTGGGCCGCGATCATCTCGCGGCTCGTCCGCAGGAACTCGCTGATCAGAGCCTCGGAGCCGCTGGCGGCCACCGGTCCGGCTGACGTGCTGTGGGTCACGAGGGCCTCCGGGACTCGCCGGGCGGGGTGGAGGGCGGCGGCGGGGAGCACTCCGTCCGCCGAGCGGAGCAGGTGGCCGTCGAGGGTCCAGGCGGCGCGCTTGCGGCGCGCGGCGCGGGCGTCGGCTGCGACGGCGTTCCGGCCCTGGAAGAGCCAGGCGGTCCTGATGTCGACGCCGGCGACGGCCAGTTGGGCGAGCGCGGCGAGGAAACCGGTGAGCCCGGTGCGCGGGCCGCTCTCCAGCGCGACCGTGCGGTGCGGCCGGTCGCCGAGGATCTTCGCCACCAGGCGGGTGAGCGTCGAGCCGGGGCCCGCCTCGACGAAGATCCTCGCCCCGGCCTCGTACATGGCCTCGATCTGGTCGGCGAACCGGACGGGTGCGCCGATCTGGGAGGCCAGTTCGGCCCTGATCCCTTCGGGTGTCCCGGGGTAGCGCTCCGCGGTGCGGTTCGACCAGACGGGGAAGTCGGCGGCCCCGATGGGGACTTCGGCGAGCACCTCGGCGAACGTCTCGCCCGCCGCGGCGACCAGCGGGCTGTGGAACGCGCACGCCACCGGGATCCGCTTCGCGCCGAACCCCTGCGCGCGCAGCCGCTCCACAGCGCTGAGCACGTCCTCGGTGGGGCCCGAGATCACCGTCTGCTCGGGCGAGTTGCGGTTCGCCGTCACCACCGAGGCGGCGAGTCCCGCCGCCGCGAGGGCCGCCGCGACCTCCGGCTCGCCCGCGGAGACGGCGGCCATCGTGCCGGGGTCGCCGTCTCCGGTGGCGCCCAGGATGGCGGCTGCCCGCTCACGGCTGACCCGCGGCAGCGCCTCGGGTGCCAGGGCGCCCGCGGCGGCCAGGGCCGCCAGCTCTCCGTAGCTGTGCCCTGCGGCCATCGCGGGGCGTACGCCGGCCCGGGTGAGGAGCTGGTGGGCGGTGAGCCCGGTGAGACCGAGGGCGGGCTGCGCGACGCTGGTGTCGGTGATCCGCTCCTGCTGCTCGGTGCGGCCCTTGTCGTCGAAGGCGGTCGGCGGGAAGAGCACCCGGGCAGTGTCCCCGTCGAGCCGCAGATTGCGCTGGAGTTCGGGGAAGGCCACGAACAGCTCGGCGAACATCCCGGGCCGCTGGCTGCCCTGCCCCGGGAAGAGCAGCGCCAGGTCGCCAGGCTCCGCATCGTCGGCGGCGAACAGGCCTTCCTTCGGGGCGTGTTCACCCGCCACGGCCCGGCGCAGCAGCGCCGCCAGCTCCCGCGTCGACTCGGCCACGAGCGCGATCCACACACGTGCACCACGAGCCGCGACGGACTCGGCGCGCCGGGAAGCGCTGAGCGCGAAGTCCCGCAGCCGCCAAGGCTCGTACGTACCGGAATCCGCCTCCACGAGGGCGAGCAGCTCACCCGCGGCCCGTACGGCAGTGGCCCGGTCCGAGCCCCGGAAGGTGAACAGCTCGGCGGGCCACTGCTGGGCCGACGTGGCGGGCGGCGGCCCGTCCTGGTGGGCGCGCAGCACGACATGGAAGTTGGTGCCACCGAAGCCGAAGGCGCTGACTCCCGCGACCCGTTCGGCCGGAGCCGCCGCCCAGGGGCGGGCCTCGGTGTGGAAGGCGAACGGGCTGCTCCGCTCGTCCCAGGCCGGATTGGGCTCGGTGAGGTGCAGTGTCGGCGGCTTCACTCCCGTGTGCAGGGCGAGCGAGGTCTTGATGAGCCCGGCGAGCCCGGCCGCGCATTTGGTGTGCCCGATCTGCGACTTGACCGAGCCGAGCGCGCAACTGCCGGGCTGGGCACCGGCGTCCTCGAACACCTTGGTGAGGGATCCGAGTTCGGTACGGTCGCCGACGACGGTGCCGGTACCGTGCGCCTCGACGAGACCCACCTCGGCGGGGGAGACGCCCGCGTTGCGGTAGGCCCGGGTCAACGCGTTGTGCTGGCCCTCGGGCCGGGGCGCGGTGAGACCGAGCGCCCGGCCGTCGCTGGCGCTGCCGACCCCCTTGATGACCGCGTACACCCGGTCTCCGTCGCGCTCGGCGTCGGCGAGCCGCTTGAGCACGACGCAGCCGACGCCCTCGCCGAGCGCGATGCCGTCGGCCGCGCTGTCGAAGGGGGCGGAACGGCCGGAGGGCGAGAGGGCGTGCGCGGAGGCGAAGAGCAGGTAGTCGTTGATGCCGTTGTGCAGATCGGCACCACCGCACAGCACCAGGTCGCTGGTGCCGGACGTCAGTTCCTTGCACGCCACGTCGACCGCGGTGAGCGAGGAGGCGCAGGCCGCGTCCACGGTGTAGTTGGCGCCGCCGAGGTCGAGACGGTTGGCGATCCGGCCGGAGATGACGTTCGCCAGAATGCCCGGGAAGGAGTCCTCGGTCAGACGCGGCAACTGCTCGTCGAGCGCGGGCGGCAGGGCGCCGAGATAGGCGGGCAGTACGGAACGCAGCGTCATGGCGTTCGACAGGTCGCTGCCCGCCTCCGCGCCGAACACGACCGAGGCGCGGGCCCGGTCGAAGGCCCGGCTTCCGTAGCCGGAGTCCTCGAGCGCGCGGTGTGCCGCTTCGAGGGCCAGCAGCTGCACTGGCTCGATGGCGGGCAGCGAGGCGGGCGGAATCCCGTACCGCAGAGGCTCGAAGGGGATCTCGGGGAGGAATCCGCCCCAGCGGGACGGCGTCCTCTCACCCGCGCCGGCCGGGTCGTGGTAGAGATCCGCGTCCCAGCGCGTCGAGGGCACCTCGGTCACCGCGTCCGCGCCGGCGAGCACGTTCGCCCAGAAGCTGGCCAGGTCGGGAGCGCCGGGGAACATGCAGGCCATGCCGACGATGGCGATGTCGAGGGGCTCGGGGGCGGCCGGCGTGGCCGCGTCCTCGATGCCCAGGCCGCGCAGCCGCGCCGCGAGGAAGTCCGCCGCGCCGGTCGTGACCGCGGTGTGCAGCGCGCCGACGGTGGTGACCGCGGAGCGCAGCACGGCGACCTCGCCGGCCATGAACATGCCCTCGGCGAGCTGCCGTTCCTCGCCGACGGCGCTCAGCCCGCCCTCGGTCCGCTCGAGGCCCTTGCTCGCCAGCCGCAGCCGCCCGACGTTGAGCCGCTCCAACTGCTCCCAGGCCTCCCGGCCGGGTATCTCGCGGGCGGCCAGGTCGTCCTTGACGGCGGCGAACTCGTCGGTGAACGGGCTGCTCACACAGCGAGTGGCATGCCCGGGAGCGGTCTCCAGAAGATCGGTGCGTTCCGCGTCGATCACCTGCCGCTGGAACAGGGGCAGCACCGCTCCCGCGGACACGGCCTCCTCGGTGAACAGGTAGGCCGTGCCCATCAGTACGCCGACGGCGGCACCCCGCGCGCTGAGCGGCGCGGCGAGGGCGGTGACCATGGCGGCGGACCGCTCGTCGTGCACCCCGCCGGCGAACAGCAGTTGCAGCTCGGCGGGCTTGGCGGCCTTCGTCCCCGCCAGGAAGTCGTCGAGCACACCGAGTTGCGCCTCCCACAGCGGGAAGCTGTTCCGGGGGCCGACGTGGCCGCCGCACTCGGCGCCCTCGAAGATGAACTTGCGGGCCCCCGCCTTCAGGAACTGTTTCAGCAGCCCCGGCGACGGCACGTGGAGGAATGTGGAGATGCCCACCTCCTCCAGCGCGGCGGCCTGTGCGGGACGCCCGCCCGCGATGATCGCGTGGGAGGGCCGGATCTCCCGTACGACGTCGAGCTGGGCGGCCTTGATCTCCTCGTCGGCGAATCCCAGGACGCCGACACCCCACGGCCGGTCGCCGAGCGCCTCCCGGGTCTCCTCCAGGACGGCGCGGGTCCGGTCGGCGCCGGAGAGGGCGAGGGCGATGAAGGGCAGCGCGCCCGCGCGGCTCACCTCGGCGGCGAACGCGGCCTGGTCGCTCACCCGGGTCATCGGCCCCTGGGCCACCGGAAGTCGGCTTCCCAGTGCCTGGCTGCCCGTGCCGCCCGGAGCGAGCGCGGGACCCGCGTGCTTCAGGGCGTCGAGCACCGCGTCGCGTACGCCGCGCACCGCCGCGTGGACGCTGCCCCACTGATCCCGGAAGCGGGCCGCGAGGAAGCCGTCCTGGCCGATCTCGGGGGCCGGGGAAGCCTCCTCGGCCTGGACGGCGCCGGGTCTGCGGCGCCGTACGACGCGACGGCCGTTCTCCACGGTGGTCTCGGAGCCGTCGAGCCCGGCGAGCAACGTGGTGGTCTCCGCGGGCAGTTCGGCCTCGGCCTCGGTGAGCAGGGCGAGTTGGGTGTCCAGGACGACACCGGCGCCGCCACCGGCGACGACGGCAGCCGCGGTGTGCGGTCCGGCGCCGCCGCAGGCCCAGACAGGCAGATGCAACTCGACGTCGGACAGGAGCTGTTGCAACAGCACGAAGGTGCTCAGTTCGCCCATCGGTCCGCCTGCCTCACGGCCTCGGGCGATCAGCCCGTGAGCGCCGGCCGCCGCGGCCCGGACGGCCTGCTCGCGGCCGGTCACCTCGACGAGCACGCGCCGGCCGGGGAACTCGGCGGGCGTGCACGAGGCGTCGGTGGTCAGCAGGACCGTGTGCACGGCGGCGGGGAGGTTCCCTGCGGGGAAGTCGTCGGTGGCGGCCAGCCGTACGCCGAATCCGGCGGCCGACCACTCCTCGGCGAGCGCGAGTTGTGCCGCGGCGCGTCGTCCGCCCGAGGTGAGGTCGAGCACGCCCAGACCACCGGCGCGCACGGCGGCAGCGGTGAGCCGTGCCGACGCGACGGCGAACGGGTTGACGGCGATGACAATGTCTTCGACAGCAAACAGCCCGGAAGTAACGAAATTCGGCACAGGCACGCGAACGCTCCAAATCACACAAGTGTGAGGATGAGTGGGGGAGAGCGCTGGAACGCGCAGCGACTTCGGTGCGCGGCCCGCTCATACTCATTGCGCACCCTTGTGAAAGTCAAACACTCAAAGGGCAGCGGGCATGCGTGATTTAACGTCCGCGACACAGCCCTGGGAAGCTGCCTTACCAACTGGTAACCCGGCTTCCACCAGGAGCACACGTGAAGCTGGCCAGTCGTTCGCTCTTGCCCTCCTCTGCCCCAACTCGTCTGCCCGCGAGCCGACTTGACGCACCGTCAGAAAGTAGTACCCACGGGTTCGCCCGGCAAGGGATTGTTTTCGGTCACTCAAATTGAATGTGGAACAAGTTTTTCCTCATATAACCGAAACCCGCCCTTGCTGAAAAGGGTGGGATCCGACACTTCGGCGTTTATGGTCGGCTTCGCAATGTCCGGACCGGTCCTGTTCCGCCCCCTCGACGTCATTTTTGTCCCGGGGGCCGGCATGGCACCCTGGTAAACGATATTCAGCTCTTGTCCGGGAGACCTCGTCCGGAGGCCCGGCGGCAGACCGCGCTCGGCAGGTCCTCGGGATCGCGGGAGACCGGTGGCCTTGTCCAGGTAGAAGCCGCCGTCACTGTCGTTCAGCCGGAACAGCGGCATGATCCCGAACGGGGCGACGTCCTCGCCCGTCACGCCGTTCTCGCGCCAGGGCGCGTCCTCGGCGCGCTCCGGCGCCACCTGGAAGGCGTCCTAGCGTCGGGCGAACTCCCTGAGCCTCTTGCATTCTCGGTCTGAGCTGGCCAGATGGAGGGTGAGGATGGCTTGGACGGGGCTCGTGATCCGGGTTGTCGACAGCGGAGCTTGCGCAGGAGCCGCCAGGATTCGACGGTGGCGATGGCTTGTTCGACCAGTGCCCGGACTTTCGCACCACCTGCGGCCTGTTACCTCTTGTCCGCCCAGCAGTTGATGCCGGCCTCGGCGAGAGCGTCGATGATGCCGTGCTCGCGGGCCGGTTTCGGGATCGAGGGCTGGCCGTTGCGGGGGTGGGTGAGGGCAAGCGGGGTCTGACGGCCCGCGTTCAGGCGCCGCCACCGCGTGCCGAGAGCGCGCTGGCGTTCCTTCGGGCGAGCGGCGAGCGGTGAGGAAGCGGTTCTTTTGGTCGAAGACCCACCTATCAGGGCTTTATCCGTCTGTCAGGCCAACTGCCCAACTGACGTGGGCGGTTGGCATAGATCAGTGGGGACTGCCCGTCGACGAGTTGTCGTAGGTGCCGTTGGGCTTGGCACGGTATGGGTAACGGCCGACTTTCCGGCCGCGTCGCACTCGGCGGCCGGAAAGCAGCAGCACGGTGACGATGATCAAGATGAGCAGCGTGACCCCGCTGCCGCCGAGTATCAGTGCCGTCTCCATCGGCTGAGTGTAGGAGACGAGAGACAGCGGGGCAGCCGAGATACAGCCCGAAGGGGCAGCCGGCCCCCACCGCGCGCGATGTCCAGGGTGCAACCGCGCAGTGGCGTCACCGAACTCGTATGATCTCGCGGTGAAAATCTGGACGCAGCGCCCTGCCAGGACGGACGCCGAAGTGCTCGTTCGCCGCTACTTCGGCCTGCTCCGAGCCGGGAGGATCCCTGAGGCCGAACAACTCATCGATCACTACCCGGTTCGGCATGTGCTCAAGGCGCTGTGGACCGGTTCCGCCGGAGCGAGCGGCGATGAGGACGAGGCGAGCGGCAGCCCTGCTGCCGACGAGTGGGAGCAGGACCTGTCCTGGCTCGGCGAGCTCGGTCTCGCGGACTTCCACTGGGGCCATGCCGGCAGCCATGTCAACGTGGAGATCACCTACCGCGCGCGGACAATCGAGGTGGCATTGGGCTTCTGGGTCAGGCCCACCGACGCCGGCTGGGTCGTCACGGGACCGGCCACATACTGGTAGGACACACGAAAGAGCGGCACGATCCAGGTGGCAGCGCGATTCTCGCCGCTGGCGAACCGTCACATGCTGTCGATCAAGGACCCGACCAGCCCGAGCGCCCCGCCCGCCCTGTCCCACGCCCCCCGTGACCTGCAGCTTCAGGTTGGAAAAGGCTCACTGTGTCTTGACGGAGGTGCCGGACGGCGGGTTCAGCGAAGGCGCGTGATTGCGCCACGAACCCTGCACGGCGGCGTGCTCAGACCGCGGGGCGGACAATCCGGGCGGCGCGCATGCCCTCCCAGCGCCTGGCCGCGGGCGCGGGTAGCTCGAACTGGTCGCGGATCCGCGCGGTGATCTGGTCGACGAGGTCGCCGACCGAGGCGGGGTGTTGTAGAAGGCCGGCGGCGTCGGCGGCACGATCCGCACGCCCTCGCGGGCCAGGTCGAGCATGTTCTCCAGGTGGATCTCGCTCAGCGGGGTCTCCCGGGAGACGAGCACCGGCCGGCGGCACTCCTTGAGGACCACGTCCGCGGCACGGCCGATGAGTCCGTCGGCGTAGCCGAGCCGGATCCAGGCGAGCGTCTTCATCGAGCAGGGCACGACGACCATGTCGTCGGTGCGGAACGAGCCGAGGAGATCGTGGCGCCCTCGTCGTCCGGCCGGTGCACGACGTCGGCCGTCTCCGCCATCTCACGGACACCGCGGCCCGTCTCCAGCTCGATCGTCGTGCGCGCCCAGCGCGACAGCACGAGATGCGGCCCCACCTCGGGCAGCCCCCGCAGGTTCTCCAGCAGACCGACACCGAAGACGCCGCCCGTCGCCCCGGTCATCGCCACGGTCAGCCGCGGTCCACTCAGCATCTTCGCTTCTCCTCCCTCCACGTCCGGATCCGGGCACGCCCATCGGCATGGACGTGCTGGACTTCGCGGAGCTGCGCGCCCGGGGCCGCCGGCGGGGCATCGACCTCGGGGCGTCGACGCGGCCCGACTTCGGCCAGTTCCTCCGCGGACGAGACGGGCGTACGCCGCTGGAGTGCCGGGCGACGGCGCGGGGGAGAGGCGGTTGAACCCTCGGGCACCGCTCGGGACGGCGTCGGCGCCGGCAGCCGTGCGACTAAGGCGTCCGCGACCGGGAATGGCACTCCCGAAGGTCTTGACCGCGGCCCGACACGGCCGCCGCGCCGGGCCCGACCCCCCACCGTCATGGAGAGCAGGAGTGAGCATGCAGTACGTGAAGCTCGGTTCGACGGGCCTGGACGTGTCCCGGATCTGCCTGGGCTGCATGAGCTTTGGGCTTCCCGATCGCGGAGTCCACGAGTGGACCCTCGACGAGGAGGCGACCCGCCCGTTGATCCGCCAGGCGCTGGACGCCGGGATCAACTTCTTCGACACCGCGAACGTGTACTCCGACGGCACCAGCGAGGAGATCGTCGGGCGGGTGCTGGCGGACCTGGCGCGCCGTGACGAGGTCGTCATCGCCACCAAGGTGAACGGCTCGATGCACGAGGGGCCCAACGCCCGCGGTCTGTCCCGCAAGGCGATCATGACGGAGATCGACAACAGCCTGCGGCGGCTGGACACCGACTACGTGGACCTCTACCAGATCCACCGCTTCGACCCCGCCACCCCCGTCGAGGAGACGATGGAGGCCCTGAACGACGTGGTCAAGGCGGGCAAGGCCCGGTACATCGGGGCGAGTTCGATGTACGCCTGGCAGTTCTCCAAGGCGCAGTACACGGCCCGGCTGAACGGCTGGACGCGGTTCGTCTCCATGCAGAACCACTACAACCTCCTCTACCGCGAGGAGGAGCGCGAGATGCTGCCGCTCTGCGCGGACCAGGGCGTCGGTGTGCTGCCCTGGAGCCCGCTGGCCCGCGGCCGGCTCACCCGGGACCGGGACACCACCACCGCGCGCAGCCGGACCGACGAGTACGGCCGGAACCTCTACCGGGAGGGCGACCACGAGATCGTCGACGCCGTCGCCCGGATCGCCGCCGCGCGTGACGTGCCGCGCGCCCGGATCGCCCTCGCCTGGCTGCTTCACCAGAGCACGGTCACCTCTCCCATTGTCGGTGCCACGAGGCCGCACCACGTCGAGGACGCGGTGGCCGCGCTCGCCGTGGAACTGACCGAGAAGGAGATCGAGGAACTGGAGCGGCCGTACGCGCCGCGGGCGATCAGCGGCCACTGACAGTCTCGCCGAAAGGGAATGGGGCATTGGGAGCGCTCCCAATGCCCCATCGCATTGCATGCGCATGCCAGCGTGACAATGAACGCGCGGGTGCGATTTGGGTGGTTGGGGCGTTCGTCCGGTGGGTGGACGGCGAGTTCGGGTGGGGTCGCCCCGCCCGTGGCGAGAATCCGAATTTCATTTGCGGACGGCCTTGGCTGACCATTCGTCAATATTCGCGCGCCCGGCGGGAAAGGGAAAATCACGAGACTGCTTGTTTCGGCTCGTCACTCTGTGCAAAGGTGTGCGTTGTCGGCGTGCAGACAATATTCGCTGCCTTCTGTACGCATACGGTGCACTCGTCCGCCCCTCGCTTCATCAGAGCCGTCTGAGGTGGTCGTTCGCGGTGCAACCCCCCATGGGTAGCCCCTCTGCCTCGGCCGGTGGGCTACATACCCATTGGTATGGACTTTTTCCTGCGTTACCTTTGGGAGGAAAGCGGACGTGAATGACGCGACTCTGTCCAATTCCCCGTCGCTCGCTCGCTTGTTCGAGATATCAGACGAGCGGCTCGCCGCCGAGCTGAAGAAGAGTCTGGGGAACACTCCGGCGAACTATCCGGTCGGTGAACTTCTGGACCGCCACTGGGAAGCGGTCTTCTCTTACGCGCGACTGTGCACGGACGGCACGCGTCCCGCCGGAATGCTCACCACGGCCACATTCACCAGACTGTTCGGGGAATCGCTGCGGCAGACCGGGCCGACGGCCGCATGGCGCCCGCAGTTGCTGGTGACTGTGCGCCGGATAGCCGCCGAGTGGCTCACCGACCAGCGGGTCGAACTCCTCCATCCCGAAATGCGGTCGGACCCGGGAGACGGCGAGCGGGCCGCCGCACGGCTCCTTCCGCCCGAGAACAGACGTCTGTTGGCCAGGGCCTTCCAGCGGCTCCCGGAGCCCGCCCGCTGCCTGCTCTGGCACACCGAGGCCGAGGCGGAGCAACTACGTCTGCCCGCAGCCCTGTTGGGCCTCGCCGACGAGGAGGCGGTGGTGGAACTGCGCCGAGCCCGCGAACGCCTGCGCGAGGGTTGCCTGGAAATTCACCACGAACTGGCCCCCGCGGAGGAGTGCCGCCACTACAGCCGCATGCTCGACGTGTCCCTCAGGCGCGGGGGCGCCGATCTCGATCCCGACCTCCGGCACCACATGTCCAGATGCGAGCACTGCCGTTACGCCGCGGACCAGTTGACCCAGTTCAACGGCGTACTCGCCCTTCCACTGGCCGAAGCCGTCCTCGGCTGGGCCGCGGGCGCCTATCTCGAGACGCGGCGCGGACGCACCACCGAGATCGTCGAGGTGACCGAAACTCCCCAGCCCCCGGCCGCCGCACCGACCCCGTACCTGAACCTCCCGGCCGATGCCCCGCGGTTCCCCAGCCACCCCCCGCGGCCCGCGCCGCGCAGACACACGCGCACCGGTTCCCGCCCGTCGACCCACAAGGCCCCCCGGCGTGCCCGGCGCGCCCCGCGTCACCGCAACGTCGTCCTCGCCGTGCTGACCGTGAGCGCCCTGATCCTGATCCCGCTCGCTGTGTGGGCCGGGCTGACCTCCGGTGACGCGGACATGGCCGACGGCACCTCGGGGACGCCCAGTTCGGGCCCGGACAAGGCACCCGGCGTCGATCCCTCCTGGATAGGTTCCGGGGACCCGCGGAACGGCATGGTGGGGGGCCGGCTGCGCAACAACGGCAACGGGCTGTGCGTCGGCGTCGTCGGCGACAGGCCCGTCAAGGGCGCCGAGACCGAACTCGCCTCGTGCGGCGCGAAGTCGGTCCAGCAGTGGACGTACGAGGAGGACGGGCTGCTGCGCAACGTCGCCGACCCCGACCTCTGCCTCGACTCCCACCTCGGCTACTCGGTCCAACTGGCCCTCTGCACGGGCGACTCCCAGCCGGGCACCAAGAACGTGCGTTACGACTTCACCCTCCAGGGCGCCCTCGTCCCGCGCTGGAACCAGGACCTGGCTCTCACCCCGGCATCCGCCGACGAGGAAGCGGCCCTGGTGCTGAAGGTCCGCGAGGACAAGTCGGCCCAGCGCTGGACGCTCGACACCACCTCGCCCTCGCTCCAGCTGGAAGTGGTCAACTGGGGTGCCAACAGCGAGTCCAGTGTGCCTGTCGCCGACCCCGCTCCCACTCCTTCGAAGACCCCGTCGCCGAGAACCACTCCCAAGCCGTCGGCGACCCCGGCGCCTCCGAAGCCCGAGTCGACCCCGTCGTCGTCCCCCTCGCCGACGTACGGCTACTGCTACTACCCCTACAACTACTGCCCGGGGGACGGGCAGTACGGCGATCCCCGTTACGGGGGTGGCTACGGCTACGGAGGCGGTTACGGCTACGGGGGTGACGGCAGCCAGGGAGGAGGCCGCCACTGACCTGCCGCGACGGGTCGATGAGCGCGGGCGAGCGGTCAGGAACCGGTGCCCGCGCGCAGCACCGTCAGGGATGTCTGCGAGGAGTTGCCCGAGACGGGCACGACGGTCGGGTTTCTTCAAGCCTGCCGTCACGTCGGCCGGCGAGTGGACCGGACGGTGGTACCGCCGTCCCCGCCAACGGCTGTCCGGGCAGCCTCTCGACATCGACTGACGATACGTCAGAAATTAGTGCGAGCTTTTGACAACCCGATGATCGTCCGGTTCGTCTCCAGGACGAGCCGTCAGGTGTACGGGTGAGGCGCCGGGGTCCCCGGGGTCGCGGGACGGCTTCTGTCCGATGTCGAATCGTCAGGAGTCCAGATGGAGTTACGCGGAAGACGCAGGCGGGCGGCCGTGGCGGCAGGGATCGTATCCACGGTCCTTGTGCTGGCCGGTGTCCCGGGTGCGGTGGCCCAGGCGGAGCCGGGCGGCGGGCCTTCGGGCCTGGCCGCCCGGGGGACGAACGGCGCCGGTACGGCCAAGGCGGTGAGGACGGTGACCCTGGTCACCGGCGACCAGGTCCTGGTGGACGGCGCGGGCAAGGTCACCGGAGTGGTGCGGGCCCAGGGCCGGGAGCGGATCCCCTTCTCGGTCCGGGTGGTCGCCGGGCACACCCGGGTCGTTCCCGGTGACGCCGAACTGCTGCTGGCGCAGGGCAGGTTGGACACCCGGCTGTTCGACGTGACCCAGTTGGTTGCCGACGGCTACGACGACGCAGGCCGTTCCGACGTACCGCTGATCGTCACCTTCCGGGGCACGAAAGCTCCCTCGATGACCCCGTTCACCGAGGCCGGGACACGGCTCGGCCGCACGCTTCCCGTCGTCAACGGCAAGGCGATGCGCCCCGTGAAGACGCGGGGCGCCGAGTTCTGGGACGCCGTGACCGGCGCCGCCGGCGAGGGCGCGACGGAGTTCACCGCTTCGACCGCGGTGGAGAAGGTGTGGCTGGACGGCAGGCGTCAGGCGAGCCTCGACCAGAGCGTCCCGCAGATCGGCGCGCCGACAGCCTGGGCCGCCGGCTACGACGGCACCGGCGTCAAGGTCGCCGTGCTGGACACCGGAATCGACACCACGCACCCCGATCTCGCGACCCAGGTCATCGCGGAGCGGGACTTCTCGGGCTCGTCCGGCACCGGCGACAAGTTCGGCCACGGCACGCACGTGGCGTCCATCACGGCCGGTACGGGCGCCAGGGACGGCGGCAAGTACAAGGGCGTCGCCCCGGGTGCCAGGCTCCTGAACGGCAAGGTCCTGGACGACGACGGCTTCGGCGCGGACTCCGGCATCATCGCGGGCATGGAGTGGGCGGTGGCGCAGGGCGCCGACGTCGTCAACCTCAGCCTCGGCGGCACCGACTCGCCCGGCGTCGACCCGATGGAGGAGACCGTCAACCGGCTCTCCGCCGAGAGCGACACACTCTTCGTCATCGCGGCGGGCAACGAGGGCGAGTTCGGCGAGCGGACCGTCGGCTCGCCCGGCAGCGCCGACGCCGCGCTCACCGTCGGCTCGGTCGACAAGTCCGAAGGGCTGGCCGCCTCCTCCAGCCGTGGCCCGCGCGTCGGTGACGGCGGGGTCAAGCCCGACCTGACCGCGCCCGGTGTCGCCATCACGGCCGCCTCCGCCGAGGGCAGCGTCCTGTCCCAGTGGTACCCCTCCGACGTACCCGGCTACCTCACCATCGGCGGCACCTCGATGGCGTCCCCGCACGTGGCGGGCGCTGCCGCCCTGCTCGCCCAGCAGCATCCCGACTGGGCCGGCGAGCGCATCAAGGCGGTCCTCACCGGCTCCGCGAAGCCCGCCCCGTACAGCTCCTTCCAGCAGGGCACCGGCCGCACCGACCTGGTCAGGGCGCTGGAGCAGAGCGTCGTCACCGAGCAGCAGCCGATCAACTTCGGCGCGCCGCAGTGGCCGCACGGCGACGACACCCCGGTGACCAGGCGGCTGACGTACCGCAACCTCGGTACGGAGCCGGTGACCCTGGACCTGTCCGTCGAGGCGTCCTCGGCTGACGGCAAACCCGCCGCGGAGGGCATGTTCGCCGTGTCACCGCCGAGGCTCACCGTCCCGGCGGGCGGCGAGGCGAGCGCCGACGTGACGGCCGACACCCGCGCCGGTACCACCGACGGCACCTTCGGCGGCTCGGTGGAAGCCGCCTCGGCGGACGGCGGGGTCCAGGTGCGCACCGCCGTCGGGGTGGAGCGCGAGGTGGAGTCGTACGACCTGACGCTGAGGCACCTCGACGAGAACGGCGAGCCGACCGGCGACGCCGCCACCGACGTCATGGGCTTCGACAGGGACTTCTACGCCACGTACACCGACGAGGTGGACGGCGAGCTAACGGTGCGGCTGCCCAAGGGCGACTACACCCTCAGCGGTGTGATCCATCCCTCCTTCTCCTCCTCGGCCCACGCCGTGCTGGTGCGGCCGAAGCTGAGTCTGGACGGGGACACGACCGTCACCGTCGATGCCCGGCAGGCACAGCCGGTGGAGATCACCGTGCCCGACGCGGCGGCCGAGAACACCGAGGCCATGGCCGCCTACAGCTTCGACAGGGGCGAGGGACAGCGCGCGGGCAGCCTGCAGTACATCCTGCCGACGTTCCAGGGCTCCAGGTTCGGGCAGCTCGGACCCGACCTGCCCGCGGACGAGGCGTCCGCCGTGTTCGCCGGCGACTGGACACGTCAGGACGACGAGGGCCGGCCGGTCACCTACCACCTGGGCTGGAACCGCACCGGACGACTGGGCGGCTTCGCCGCCGAGGTCGAGCAGCGGCAGCTCGCCAAGGTCGACCTGCAGGCGGGCGTACCCGTCGACGGCAGGAACGTCCAGGTCGAGGTGTCTCCCCACACGGCCGACGGGAACCTGGTCTTCGGCGACCACGACCTGCGCGGAACCCTCCCGCTGCGCACCACCGACTACATCCTCGACAACGGCGTCAAGTGGTCGCTGCGCATGTGGCAGACCAGCGCCGAGGGCCGCGAGACCCGCTACGAGCAGTTCCTGATGCGGATGCCGAAGACCTGGCAGGGCGGCCACAGTTACCGCGAGCGGTTCAACGTCGGCGTCTTCGGCCCGGTCCTGCCCGGCCCCGCGGACCCCGGACCCGGCACGGGATACCCCGGAGTCGCACGGTACGGCAACGTGATCAGGGCCTATCTGCCGCTGTTCGGCGACGGCGCGGGGCACTGGGGTCTCAGCTACGAAACCACCGCCGTGGAAAGCTCGTTGCGGGCCGACGGCAGGGAGATCCCCGACGAATACGGCACCTCGCCGACCGACGGCATCACCGAGTACACCGTGCCCGCCCAGGACAGCACGTACGAGCTGACCGTGGACAACTCCCGTGATCCCGCGCTGTATCCGGTCAGCACCCGCGTCCGGGCGGAGTGGACCTTCCGCTCCGCCCACACCACCGAGGACGAACTCACCACGCTGCCGCTGTCGGTGATCCGTTTCTCCCCCGAACTGAGCCTGTCCAGCACGGCGAAGGCCGGCAAACGGTTCGAGGTTCCCTTCACCATCGAGGGCGCGGGCGCCGGACAGCGGCCCGCGAAGCTCGCCTTCGAGGTCTCCTACGACGGGGGCACCACCTGGGGGCCCACCAAGGCCGTCGGCGGTACCCACCTGTCGCTGAAGCATCCGTCGCAGGCGGGCTCCGTATCGCTGCGGGTCAAGCTGACCGACCGTAGGGGCAACACACTGGTCCAGACGATCGAGCGCGCCTACCTCACCCGGTAGTCCGCGGAATCGGGCACCTGTCTCCGCCCGGGGTGGCGTGGCGTCACTCCGGGCGGGGCTGTCGGAAGAACGTATACCGGGCTTGCCGCCCCGCCCGCGGATCTGGCACGATCGCTGCGCCCGTGACTCGCGGCAACGGTTGGTGGCCGTCAAGGAGGTCCGGTGCACAGACGATGGCTGTTCATCTCGGCGGCCGCGGTACTCGTGGTCGTGTCCCTGGTCGTGGTGCTTCTCACCGACCGGGAGGCCGCCCCCGAGCGTTCCGCGGCCACGCCCGCCGCCCGCACCCCGGCGAGTGCTGCGCCCACCACGCTGCCCCCGAGCCCGTCCAGGAGCGCGACCACCGCTTCGGCGAAACCGTCCGCGACGAGCCCCCGGCCCTCGGCGACCACCGCGTCGCCGAAGCCCTCGGCGACGGACAGTCCGCAGCCGGTGCCCGCCGGCGCAACACTGGCCGGGCGCATACGTCCCGGCGTCACCTACAAGGGAGTCGCCACCTTCTACGACTCCGACGGTGGGGGCGCCTGCATGTACGACCCGAGCGGTGACGTCATGACCGGGGCGATGAACTCCACCGACTACGAGTCGGCCAAGGCCTGCGGAGCCTACGTGGTCGTCCGCGCGGCCAACGGGGCCTCCATCACGGTCCGTATCACCAACGAATGCCCGGGGGAGTGCGCACCCGGGCAGATCGACCTCAGCGCGGAGGCCTTCGCGAAGCTCGCCGATCCCACGGCAGGCCTGATCCCGATCACCTGGCAGTTGGCGAGCCCTGGCACGCCCGGCGCGCTGTCCCTCCGGTACAAGACCGGGTCCAGCCAGTACTGGTGCGGCATCCAGGTGATCGGTCACCGCAACCCCGTGGCCCGGCTGGAGGTCAGCGCGGGCGGCGCGTGGCGCCAACTGTCGCGTACCGGCTACAACTACTTCCTCTCCGAGGACGGCACCGGGTGCGGCGGCACGGTCAGGATCACCGACATCTTCGGAGAACGGCTCACCGTCGACGGGATCCCCATCCGCTCGGACGTCACGCAGCCGACCCGCGTCCAGTTCGCCAGGCACTGACCACCTGGTCAGGTGGACGGGTCGTCGTACGTCTCTCTGCTCGCCTGGATCTGCGCGTTGTGCTCGATGGCCCAGCCCGCGAGCGTCAGGGCGGGCTGGATGAGGCTCTTCCCCATGGCCGTGAGGGCGTACTCGACCCGCGGCGGAACCTCCGCGTAGACGGTGCGTGAGACCAGCCCGTCCCGTTCCAGGTGGCGCAGGGTCAGGGTGAGCATCCGCTGTGAGATGCCGGGGATGCGCCTGTGCAGTTCGGTGAAGCGCAACCGCCCCTCGTCGAGGGTGGCCACGACGAGCATCGTCCACTTGTCGCAGATCCGGTCCAGTACGGCGCGGATCGCCCGGCCGCCGTCTCCTCGGATCATGCAGGTGTGCTGGTACCGCGACATGGCAACTCCCTGTGCCTTGGGCACATCCCTGTGCCTTTTGCAGGCCTCCCGACAGTGACTCATGATGAGGCAACTTACGGTTCGTAACCAACGCAGGGGACCCTCATGCATGTCGCGTACTGGATCGTCGCCGCGCTCCTCGCCCTGTTCTATGCCTACGCGGGAGGCAAGAAGGTCCTCCAGAACCCGGAGCAACTGCGTCCCATGATGGGCTGGGTCGACAGTGTGCCCCTGCCGTTCGTCAGGCTCATCGGTGCCCTGGAGGTCCTCGGCGCGATCGGTCTGCTCCTGCCGCCCCTGACGGGCATCGCGGCATGGCTCGCCGTCGCGGCGGCGGCCGGCCTGGTCCTGGTGCAGATCGGGGGTATGACCCTGCACCTGTCCCGGGGCGAAGTCCGGGAGACCGGGCTCAACATCGTTCTTCTGGCGCTCGCCGCGCTGACGGTGTGGCTGGGGACCGGCTGGCTCTGACGTCCTCCCGCAGCCGCTCTTTCCCCGGGCCCCGCTGGTCCCTCAGCCGCTGGGACGGCGGTTGCGGTACGAGGCCAACGAGGTCAGCACGAAGATCAGGGGAGCTCCGATCCCCATGACCACGAACGGCTGCATGACCGGCTCCAGCCACTCCGGCACATCGACGAAGAGCGGCAGCAGCATCAGCGCGGTCAGCGGGATGAACGACAGCATCACGGCGGTGAACCCCATCATGAGGGCCGCCTGGCGCGCGTCGCGCCGGTCGATGAGAACGGCGGCCGCCGGGTCCGGCGCCCAGTCCTCACCACGCAGTTCCTCCCAGACCTCCAGCAGCAGTCCGACCTCGCGCTCGACGTTCACATGTAGGTCGTCGACGTACGGCAGCAGCACCTTGGTGCCGTTCCGGTCGTAGGCGTGGACCAGCACGTTGGGCGCACCGCTCTGCATCGCCGACGCCGGGTTGACCTCCGCCCTGATGCTCTGGATGTCCTCCCACGCCAGCTGTCGGCGCCTGATCATGCCGCGTGCGTGGAGCGCCTTGATGTCCGCGGTGGTGGAGCAGCGCAGAGTGGCGTAGAAGAGCCACCCCATGAGCGCCACCCACGCCACCAGGAAGGGATAGGTGAACGAGGCGGGCAGGTCGTCGGCGGGCAGAATCGCCACCACCATGGTCAGTGTGCCCGCGCCGATCACCCAGAGGAACACGTGCATCCGGGACCGCTTCATCCGGTACTCGCGCGGTAAACGTTCGTATCCCACAGCCAACCCCCAGTTCGGCGTGCTTCATCCGCCGACTCACCGATGGGGCACCATGGTGAAGCCCCAACTCCCTTGTGTCGAGGGCTCATTGGGACTTGGTGACCATTCTGTGGCACGGACGTCGCCGATGCCGGGGAGACCGTTCCGGTCGGGCCCTGGCCGGTGAACTCAGCGCTGGGGAGCCGGGCCCCGGGACGAGCGCTGTTGCGGAAGTGTGGCGCCCGGCGAAGCGCGCATTGCCGGTGATGGCAGGGGTGTGTCCCACGATGACGACCGCGTGAAATGTGGCCCGCTGCCACCGGTGGGTCCCCCACGGCTCCCTGCGACGGTCCCCGCCACGCCCCTGGAGGCGTGGCGGGGCGGGGAGGCGGTCAGCGCTGGGTGTAGACGAAGCCGATCTTGTCGACCTCGTCGCCCGTACGGCCGTGGAAGCCGGCGATCTGCCAGCCCGAAGGCGCGGTACGGGTCACGCAGTCGGAGGTGGTCGTGCCGCCGGCCAGGGTGCGGCCGAGGTTGGTGGTGAACTTCGTGGAGAAGATCCTGGTCCTGCTGTCCTTCACGCCCTGGCACAGCTGCGCCGAGGTGAGGTATTCGCCGCTGCCGAGGGTGAGGGAGGACGCGGTGCCGCCCGTGCCGCCGTGCGCCAGCGTCGTGCCGTTGCTCAGCGTCAACGCCAGCTGGTCGACGCGCGAACCGGCGCGCAGCGAGACGGTGGTGGCCCGGGCACCGGCCGGCACGCTGTCGATGTCGTTGAAGTAGTCGCCGTGCGGCCCGCCGAACTGATCGCTCAGCTGGAAAGCGGAGTTGCGTGACCAGCTGAAGCCGGCGGTGATCGGGTCGTGGTCGGAGAGCATGAGTCCGTCGGAGGTCAGGAAGCTCGCGTGCTCGTTGTTGTAGCGGGTGGCGTTGAGCGAGACGAGCTTGCTGCCCCGGTAGAGGATCTTGTCGACGACCTCGCAGGTGTTGGGCACGGTCGCGCCGGTCTGGTCGCAGACCAGCGCGTCGCTGCCCTTGGCGGGCGGGGTGCCGCCGCGGATGAGCTGCACCCAGGGGTCGGTCAGGCCGTTGGCCGCACTGAACTCGCGGATCGTGTCGCCGGAGCGGGTGTAGCGGGTGTTGGTGTCACCCATGACCACCACGGCGTTGCCCTTGGAGTGGCTCTGGATGAAGGCCGTCAGTTGGTTGAGGTTGTCCGCGCGGGCCGCCAGATCGCCGTCAGTGACCCCGGCGTCGGTGTGCAGGTTGTAGAAGTCGACGAAGACGCCCTCGGCGAGGCGTTCCCGCATGAAGGTGAAGCCCTTGGGGGTCAGGCAGTCGCCCGAGTCGATCTGGCAGGAGTTCCAGCCCGCCCGCTCGAAGTCGTCGGCGTCGTAGGCGATCTTCGACAGGGTGTTGAGACCGCTGCCTGTGCCGGCGCCGCCACTCGTGGGGGTGCGGTAGGCGTGCGCGGTGTCGGCGGCGTAGAGGGTCGCGTGGAAGTTGAAGTCCTCCTGCGCGTGCACGATGTCGTACGGGGCGATCCGCTGACCGATCGCCGTGGTGGCGGACTCCCGGGGCGTCGGCGCGCTGTTGATGATCTCCGGGAGCCCGGAGACGTTGTACGTGAGGACGTTGAACGTGCCCGAGTCGGCGGCGGCCGCGGGGGTGGCCGTAGCCGTGAGCCCGCCGAGAACGGCGGCGGTCGCCACCGCGAGGGCGAGGACTCTGCGGAGGGGAGGCATGGTGGGGGTGTCTCCTGAGGGTGGGAGGGAAGGTCAGTAGCCGACCGAGAACGTGGCGTCGGACCGCTCGGTGGCCGTGGAGACCGGATCGATGCGCAGGACGAAGTTCCCGTGCCTGAGGTAACGGTCCGGGTAGTTGTAGGAGCGGAAGGATGACCATGAGGTGTCGGCCAGCCCCGCCGTCCGGTAGAACGTGGCGTCCTGCGCGAACGCCGACGTCCCGTCGTTGACGGCCAGTTGGAGCTGGTAGTTCACGTGCCGCAGATAGCGGGTCGGATAGTTGACCGACTGGAAGGAGACCCCGGAGCTGTCGGCCAGCCCGGGCGTCAGCTTCCACTGGGAATCGGGGTACGGGTCGAAGGGGTACGCGTCGATGCGCCCCACGTTGTTGGAGTGACGCACGTACCGGTCCGGGTAGTTGTAGGACTTCAGCCGGTTCCAGGCCGGTGTTCCGTACCTGGCGACGAGGTTGTCGTACTCCGTTCCCGTGATCGCCTCGACGGTGCAGTGCTTGGAGTTCAGCGGCTGTGTGTAGAGGCGTTGGTCGACGGGCGTCCAGGTGCCGGCCGCGAGGTTGGTGGACTGCCAGGCGTAGAAGACGCCGTTCGGCGTGTAAGTGTCGCCCCAGAGATACCAGTTGCCAGATGACTGGGACTGTACGAGCGTGGGGGCCTCGGTGCCGCCGTGCGAGACCGGCGTGCTGAACACGGTGAAGCTGCCCGGGTTCAGGGAGGTGGACCTCGCGCCCACCAGTGTCTGGTCCTTCTTGAAGTAGAGGTAGTTCACACCGTTCACGCCGACGGCCAGGTCGCCGTCGATCACGTCGTAGCCGGGGTCGAAGAAGACCTGCGCGGCGGACGCCGTGACGAAGTCGGTGGTGTAGTTCACCATGATCACGTTGTGGCCACTGGAGTTGACGGCCGAGTAGATGATTCCGTACTGGCCGCGGCCCGCGTCCCAGAAGGCCTCGGGGGCCCAGCTGTGGGTGGCCATCTCGTGCAGCTTCAGCCGTCGGTAGCCGGTGAAGGAGCGCAGGTCGGCCGAGTCCCAGACGTGGATGTACTGGCTCTGCAGGCTCCAGTCGGTGCCCTTGAGATCGGTCGCGATCACCACGAAGCTGCCGTTCTGCTTGCGCATGATGAACGGGTCACGCAGGCCGCCGGTTCCCGCGGTCGGCGTCACGACCGGGTTGTTCTGGTTCAGCGGGGTCCACTGGAGCGAGTCGGTGCTGACGGCCAGGTGGAGGCCGTAGTCGGCGCCGAGCCAGTCCGGGGACTCGGTGAAGTAGCCCATCACGTACGCGGGTCCGGTCGCCGCACGGGCGGCAGGGGCACCGATGACCAGGCTGCCGGTGACGGCGGCCATCGCCCCCAGCACACCGCGGCGGGACGGGTCGAGGCTGTTGTTCATCCGGATCCTCTTTCTCGCGGGGCCGGTCATGCCCAGGCCGTGACGGGGACGAAGGAGCTGTCCTGGCGGAACAGGTCGGTGCCGGCGGTCAGTTCCACCCGGAGCTGGTAGTTGTAGTGCCGCAGGTAGTAGCCCGGGTAGTTGTACGACTCCAGGCGGACGGCGCCGGTCGACGCACCGGTCCTGGCGATGAACGTGGCGTCCTTGGCGAACGTCGACGTGCCGTCGTTCGCGTCGAAGCGGGCGCGGAAGTCCCAGTGCCGCAGATAGTTGCCGGCCGCGTCCCGGAAGGAGTAGCCGTTCGCGTCGGCGAGGCCCGCCACGATCGTGAAGGCGGAGGCCTGCTTCTCCGCGGTGGTGCTGGAGCTGGTCACCACGGGCAGGTTGAGCAGGGCGGACTGCTCCTGCCAGTAGCGGGTGGTGTAGTTGCCGGACCGGAGGGAGCGGGTGGCGGCGGTCGGCAGGGTCACGCCGCCGGCGACTGTCTCCCTGATGACGGTGAAGTGGCGGGCGGTGCCGGAGATGACGGGCAGCTTCTTCGGGGCGCTCCAGGTGGCGAACGTGTCGTAGCTGTCGCTGAAGTAGTAACTGCCGTCGCCGTAGCCGTCGAAGAAGATCCGCCAGCCGCCGTTGTCGAGCTGGACCAGAGCGGCGCCTTCACGGGTGCCGCCCCAGCCGGCCCAGTCGCCGGTCCTGCTGATGGTGTACGGGCCCGTGAGACCGGAGGAGGTGGCGTACTCGATGTACTTCGTCGTCTCGTTCTTCGTGAACGCGTGGTAGGTCGAGCCGATCTTCACGATGAACGTGTCGATGTGGTTGGCGCCGATGCCGGACAGGGCGACGGGTGAACTCCAGGCGGTGAGAGCGGAGTTGGTTGCTCTCAGTCGATACGGCGTGAAGGTCCACTCGTCGCTGGTGGCCGAGCAGGACACGATGATGTTCACGCTGCCGTCGCTGTCGACGAACCACTCGGGCGCCCACGCGCGCGAGAGGTTGGCGACGGGGACCGTGTAGTCGTACAGGAAAGTCCAGTTGAGCCGGTCGGAGCTGCGGGCGAAGCCGATGGTGGTGCTGGTGTCCTGCCAGGTGTGCGTGGTGTAGGTGATGTAGTAGTAGCCGTCGGTGTGCCGGAAGACGCTGGCGTCCCTGATCCGGTTGCTGGGCGGTGTGTACGCGGATGCCTTGAGGAGTCTGAAGTCGGTCGCGTCGTCGGACTCGTAGACGTTGACGGTGCCGTCGTTGCTGTTGAGGAACGGCACGATGGTGTAGCGGGTGGCGTAGCCCCGGGCGGGGGCCGCCGCGGCGGCGGTGCCGAGCGTTCCGGGCAGGCCGCCGAGCACCAGGGCGGTGGCGGGCAGGGTGGCCATGGCCCGCAGCAGGCTGCGCCGGGACGGCGGAACGGGCTGCGCGGGCGTGTCCGATCTGATCATGTGCGGCTCCTTCACGATGACCTCCGCATGCCGGAGAGCCGGAGCGATGGTGTCCCGCCATCCACTCCAACGTGTTCGATATATCGAATGCTGTGCGACATGCTGTGCGAGACATTACGGTAAGGGCTTACTGCTGATGTGAACAGAGCCCGCGGAGGCGGAAGTTGGGCGTGTTCACCTGCGGTGTCGGCCGCCGCTGCCCGCCGGGTGCCGATGATCCTGCTTAGGCTGGTTCGCGTGACACAGAAGAGCAGCAGACCACTCGCCGTGTTCGACCTCGACGGCACACTCGCGGACTCGGCGCATCGGCAGCGGTTCCTGGAGCGCGAGCCGCGGGACTGGGACGCGTTCTTCGCGGCCGCGCCGCAGGACCCGCCGCTCGCCGAGGGCGTCGCGATGGCGCTGGAGAGCGCGGTGGAGTGCGAGGTGGTCTACCTCACCGGGCGACCCGAGCGCTGCCGTCGCGACACACTCGACTGGCTGGCCGCACAGGCGCTGCCGGAGGGCCGCCTCTGGATGCGGCGCGACGACGACCGCAGGCCGGCCCGCCGGACCAAGCTGGAGATCCTCCGTAGGCTCGCCCGCGACCACGAGATCCGCGTCCTCGTCGACGACGACGAACTCGTCTGCGCGGACGCCGCACGGGCGGGCTTCACGGTCGTACGGGCACGGTGGACCGGCGCGTCGGAGGGGCTGCGGGACGCGCAGGAGCGGGAAGGGCGGACCTGAGGGGGGACGCCGGGCTCCTCTTGACGCGGTGGCGCTGGTCGCCATTACCGGGAGGGCAAGCCGGCTGCCACCGAGGCGACGACGGGCAACGCCCACTGGCCTCCGCGTGGGAGAGGGACTGCCGATGTGCGACTGCCGTGCGGGAGAGGGGCAGTCGATGTGCGACTGCTTTGCGGTGAGGGGCTGTCGGCGTGTGACTGCCGCCCTTGCCCACGGGTGGGTGGTCGCGTCCGTCTCCCGGCCGTCCAGGGGGCGGGCCACGTCGGCCTCCCGGAGCCCGGCGAGCGATCGCCGGGCTCCGGGAGGCCCGTGGACTCACCGCCGGCCTTCGTGCCCAGAGGCGGCCGCCGTTCCCCTCGGTCAGGCGCTGTCGCCGTCCTCCAGGCGGAAGCCGACCTTGAGGCCGACCTGGTAGTGCTCCACCTGCCCGTTCGCGATCTGGCCCCTGACCTGCGTCACCTCGAACCAGTCCAGGTTGCGCAGGGTCTGCGAGGCGCGGGCGACGCCGTTGCGAATGGCCTGGTCGATGCCCTCGTGGGAGGTGCCGACGATCTCGGTGACCCGGTACGTGTGGTCGGACATGCGGTGCTCCTCTCCGCCGTGGCGGGTGTGCCACGCGTCATTCCACGGTGCCCCACAGTGCGGCGGTCCGCGAGGTGTAGGGGCTCACCGTGGACGACACGTTCGCCCGCCGCTACCCGGCGGTGCTCAGCGACAGTGCGAACCGGCCCTCCTTGTCCGTCCACCAGTGGGTCAACTCAAAGCCTGCCGCGGCCAGTTCGCCGCGTACGCCCTCTTCGCGGAACTTCGCCGAGATCTCGGTGCGCAGTTCCTCGCCGTCCGCGAAGTCGACCGTCAGATCGAGGGAGGGGATCTTCACGGTCTGCTCGGCGCGCGACCGCAGCCGCATCTCGATCCACTCGTTCTCGGCGTCCCAGAGGGCGACGTGGTCGAACGCGTCGGGGTCGAAGTCGGCGCCGAGGTCGCGGTTGACGACGTTCAGCACGTTCTTGTTGAACGCGGCGGTCACCCCGGCCGCGTCGTCGTACGCCGCGACGAGCACCGACTCGTCCTTGACCAGGTCCGTGCCGAGCAGCAGCGCGTCCCCGGGCGACAGCAGGGGTCGTACGGAGGAGAGGAACGTGGCGCGTTCGGCGGGCAGCAGGTTGCCGATCGTGCCGCCGAGGAAGGCCACCAGCCGCGGCCCGGGCGTGCCGGGAAGCGCGAGACCGCCGGTGAAGTCCGCGATGAGCGCGTGCACGCTGAGATCCGGGTGCTCGGCGATCAGGGCGTGCCCGGCCTGGGTGAGGGCGGACTCGCTGACGTCGACGGGCACGTACGTGTGCAGGCCCGGCAGCGCGTCGAGCAGATGGCGCGTCTTCTCGGACGATCCGGAACCCAGCTCGACGAGGGTGCGCGCACCGGTCGCTCCGGCGATCTCGGCGGCCCGGGCGATCAGGATCTCGCGCTCCGCCCGGGTGGGGTAGTACTCGGGCAACTCGGTGATCTGCTCGAAGAGTTCGCTGCCGTGAGCGTCGTAGAACCACTTCGGCGGCAGGGTCTTCGGGGTGTGCGTCAGACCGTGCAGCACGTCGGCGCGCAGGGCGGCTTCCGTGGCGTCCTCGGCCAGGGTGCGGGTGAGGAGGAACGGACTCACGTGCGGGGCTCCTTCGGTGGTGCGGATGCCATGTGGTCGTGCGGGTCCTTCAGCGGGCTGAGCAGGACGTCCTCACGGGTCGCGGAGAGCAGGGTGCGATCCGGTACCTCCCGCCAGTGGGGGTTCTCGTCGTACGGCTCGGAAGCCACCACCGTGCCGCGGCCGGGCTCGGTGAGGTACCAGAGGGTGTCGCCCCACGCCGTCGCGGTGATCGAGTCGCCGTTGGTGAGGAGCAGATTGAGCCGGGACCCGGGCGCCGCCTCGGCCACCTCGACGACCGTGTCGGCCAGCGCCTGGCTCTCGTCGTCGCCCTGGCGCAGCCGGTGCAGGAGCAGCGCCCAGACGAGCGCCGAATCGGATCGCGACTCCAGCGACAGCAACTCCACGACGGGAAGGCTCGGGACGAGAGGGGCGAGGGAACGCGGCCACCCGAGCACGGCGCCGTTGTGGCTGAACAGCCAGGGGCCCGCGGCGAACGGCGCCGCCGCGGCCTCGCCGTCCGCCCCCGCGACGGTCGCGTCCCGGACCGCCGCGAGCAACGAGGTGGTTCTGACGACGCGAGCCAGATCCGCGAACGACTGGTCGCCCCAGATGGGTCCGCTACGGCGGTAGCGTGCGGGGACCGGGTCACCGGCCGCGTACCAACCCACTCCGAAACCATCGGCGTTGACCGTGCCGTGCTGCTGGCGGCGGGGAGCCCAGGACTGCCGGAACAGGCTGTGCGGCGGTTCCACGAGCAGGCTGCCCATCGCCTCCGCGGGGCCCAGGAAGGCCAGATGACGGCACATCAGGCGTCCCCCGATCGGGCCGTGCGGAACCCGGAGAAGATCTGCCGCCGGATCGGGTAGTCCCAGTTGCGGAACGTCCCCCGGCAGGCCACCGCGTCCACCGCGAACGAACCGCCGCGCAGGATCCTGTTCTCGGGCCCGAAGAACACCTCCGAGTACTCCTTGTACGGGAAGGCCGCGAACCCGGGATAGGGCGACAGCTCGCTCGACGTCCACTCCCACACGTCGCCGATCAACTGGCGTACACCGAGCGGCGATTCACCGGCCGGAAAGCTGCCGGCCGGGGCCGGGCGCAGATGGCGCTGTCCCAGGTTGGCGTGCTCGGGGCCCGGGTCGGCGTCGCCCCACGGGTAGCGCGTGGAGCGACCGGACGCCGGGTCGTGTCGGGCCGCCTTCTCCCACTCGACCTCGGTGGGCAGCCGCCGCCCCGCCCAGCGGGCGTACGCGTCGGCCTCGTACCAGCTGACGTGCAGCACCGGTTCGTCGGCCGGCACCACCTCGGTGACGCCGAAGCGGCGGCGCAGCCACTGCCCGGCCTCGCGGCGCCAGAACAGCGGTGCCTCGATGCCGTGCGCCCGGATGTGCTCCCAGCCCTCCGGAGCCCACCAGCGTGCGGTGCCGTAGCCGCCGTCCGCGATGAACTCCTGGTAGGCGGCGTTCGTCACCGGTGTCGTGTCGATGAAGAACGACGGGACCTCGCGCCGGTGCGCGGGCCTCTCGTTGTCCAGCGCCCACGGCTCCGTGGAGGTGCCCATGGTGAACGGGCCGCCTGGCACGAGGACTTCGGCGGGACCGGTGAACACGGGCGCGGGCGCGGGATCCGGAGCCGTCAGGGCCGCCGGTCCCCTGCGGAGCTGATGGGTGATCAGCATTGTCTCGTCGTGCTGCTGTTCGTGCTGCGCGATCATCCCGAAGGCGAAGCCCGCCTCGGTCAGCCGGGTGGAGCCGAACGCCGTGCTCTCCAGGATGTCCAGCGCCCGCCCGCGCACCTCGGCGGCGTACAGGCGGGCTTCCCCGGGCGGCAGCAGCGGCAGCGAGGGCCGTTCGGCGCGCGGATGCTCGAAGGCGTCGTACAGCCCGTCGATGTCCGGCCGCATCGCCTCACGCCCGGCGACCGCTCGCAGCAGCCACAGTTCCTCCTGGTTGCCGATGTGCGCCAGGTCCCAGACCAGCGGCGACATCAGCGGTGAGTGCTGCGCGGTCAGGTCGGGCTCCTCGACGCACGAGGTGAGGAGCGCGGTGCGGGCGCGGGCCGTGGTCAGCGCGTCGAGGGCGCGCTCCCTGAGCGACTCCGGGTCCGTGGGTGTCGCGGATTCCGTTACGGATTCGGGGGCGGTCATGAGCCGGTGTCCTTCCCGTGGAACTGACCGTTGAGCCGGCCGTCGGACCGGTCGCGCAGCCGATCGTCCGACGGGCCCTGGATCTCGGTGAGCAGATCGTCGGCGGGGCAGCGGCCCCGGGCCACGAAGCGGTCGATGTACTCGGCGACGGCGTCGAGGACCTCTGCGGTGGCGCCGAGCCGGGGCAGCGCCTCGGCCGCCGCGGCGAAGCAGATGGCTGCGGCCTCGTGCAACTCGGGATCTTCCAGGCCGTGTTGTGCGGCGGCCTCCCACAGCGGATTGCGCGGCGCCGGCCGCGAACCCGCGCGCTCCGCCAGGGGCTTGACGGTCCGGTAGGCGATCTCGGCGGCCTCGGCGTCGTCGAAGAGGGCCGCCGTGACGGCGAGCGGGACGATCCACCCGTCGTCGCCCGGCTGCGCGTCGATCATGCGCATTTCCAGATGACCGCGCGGGCGCACCGGCGGGAACAGGGTGGTCAGGTGGTAGTCGAGGTCGGCGCGGTCGGGCGGGTTGTCGGAGCGGGTCCACGCCCGGAAACTCATGCCCTCCGGCACGTCCCACGCCCCGCTGGGCGCCCGTACGCACATCACCGGCGCGTCCAGGACCCGCCGGGCCCAGGCGGCACGCGGCTCGGTGCCCAGGTCGGGGGCGTCGGACCGCCCGGGGTCCATCGCGGCCCACAGCGACTGCCGGGTGGAGCGCCATCCGGTGCGCCGGCCCCGGGCCATGGGCGAGTGGGCGAACGCGGCCACCAGGACCGCACCCAGGTGGTGCGCCATCCACCAGCGGCGCCCGTGCCCGAGCGGGCCCGGCTCCTCGTACCCGGCGTCCAGGCACACCTGGACGGAGGCGGAGGTGCACATCATGGCGCGGCCCTCGGGACCCGCGCGGTCGAGGCAGCGCTCCATGGCGTCGTACCGGGGCTCATGGAGGAACCGGCTCGGAGGGTTCCAGGGATCCTGGCCGTAGCCGCTGAGGCCGAGACCCGCCTCGCGCAGTACCGCGCGTACGGCGTCGAGGTCGGCGGACACGGACCCGACGCACTCCATCAGGGAGGTGGCGGGAAGGGAGCTGAGCTCCAGCTGTCCGCCGGGTTCGACCGTGAGGGCCGAACGCAGGGGCAGGGTCCGCAGTGCGGCGTAGGCCGCTTCCAGTCGTTCCGGTGTCACCGGGAGCCGCGGTCGCCGCAGCTCGTGGACGAGCCATTCCACTTCCACGCCGAGATACCGAGGTGGTCCGGTCTTGAAGCAGATGCCTCGGACCAGCGCCTCCACCTCGGCCTCGGTGACGGCGGAGCGATGCTCCGTACAGTCACTTACCGAATCGGACATGTCAGGATCCTCCTGAGATCTCACCATGCCGCCGGCCCGGGCGTCTGTGGGGCCGGACCGGTCGTGCAAGTCCCACCCAAGACCACGTACACCTGTTCGCACAAGGGTACAAAGCGTTGCCTTCCGGACCGGGAAACACCTTTTGCAAGCCCTGGAAACTCTGTTGCGCCGCACGACCAGCATCGCTCACGATGCGTTCATGGGCACGACGGGGGAGACCGCGGGGGTGGGCCCAGGGCGTGTACGGGGGTGACGCCCTGGGCCCCCTCCCGCCCGCCGGAGGTTCGGATTCCGCCCCCGGCCGGATCCCGACGCGCGACTGCCCCGGACATCAACACGGTCCCGGCCCGCGAAACCCCGGCCGGCCACGTCCGATCGTCTTCATTGCGGCGGCATTGCAACCGTGTGGCCAGGTGAGCGAAGTGGTTCCGCGTGCCGAACGGCCGTGTCTACGGTGCGGGTGCACATCACTGCGGAAGGCGGGATCCACCATGTCGGTGACCGACGAACTCCTCACGAACAACGCCCGGTACGCCGCCTCCTTCCAGGGCCCTCTCCCACTGCCGCCCTCCCGGCAGGTGGCCGTCGTGGCCTGCATGGACGCGCGCCTGAACGTCTACGGGATCCTCGGACTCAACGAGGGCGAGGCACACGTCATCCGCAATGCCGGCGGCGCCGTCACGGACGACGAGATCCGTTCGCTCGCCATCAGCCAGCGCCTGCTGGGAACGCGGGAGATCGTGCTCATCCACCACACCGACTGCGGCATGCTCACGTTCACCGACGCCGACTTCAAGCAGCAGCTGGAGAAGGAGACGGGACTGCGCCCGTCCTGGTCGGCGGAGGCCTTCTCGGACCTCGACCAGGACGTCCGGCAGTCCGTCAAGCGGATCACCACCAGCCCCTTCGTGCCGCACACCGACTCGGTGCGCGGTTTCGTCTTCGACGTCGCGACGGGCGAACTCCGCGAGGTCGCCGCCGCTCAGTGACCAGGGTCCGGAACGCCCGAGCCCGCCTGCCCACGGGCCGCCTGCCCGTGATTCCGCGGGCAGGCGGGCTCGGGAGAGGCCGCGCCACTCACCGAGAGGCGCTCAGCGCCACCCGTACCGCTCCCGCAACCTGTGCACGACGGAGTTGAACCGCATCCGGTCCAGCGCGCACGCCTCGCGTCGCATCCCGTCCTCGTGCAGCCGCAGCACACGGTCCACGGCCACCCACGAGTCCCGCCCGGTGCGGTCCCACGGTCCGCTGCCGATCGGCACCCACTCACGGTCGCCGTCGTGCCGCTTGCTCGAGAGCTGGACGGCGAGGAAGGTTCCTGCGGCCTCCCGGGCGACGACCAGCACCGGGCGGTCCTTGCCCCGGCCGTCGTTCTCCTCGAAGGGCACCCACGTCCAGACGATCTCACCGGGGTCGGGGTCACCGTCGTGCGCGGGGGAGTACTCGGTCCGAACCCGGCCCACCTGGCGGGGTTCGGCCTCCGTGGTCGCGGTGGGGCCGTAGCGGCCCGGGACGTCTTCTTCGGTTGAGGCAGTCACGGGGTCACGGTACTTCGGGAGCGGGGAGGCCAACTCCCGTACCCCCGAAGCTCAACCTCCCGTACTCCCGAAGCTCAAGGTCTCACGCCTTGTCCTGCTCCACCGGCACCCGCTCGGAGCGCGGCGGCACCACGCCGTTGCCGCCCGCGGCCCCGCCGTCCGCGCCCGTACCGTTCTGGTTCATCGACGCGAGCAACTGCCGTGCCAGACCCAGCCCGGTGCCGCCCATGGTGAGCGCCTTGGCGAACATGTCCGACATCCCGTCCGCGCCGTTCAGCAGCACCATGTGCTCGACGTTGCCGAACGCGCTCGCGCCCGCCCGGACGATCTCCGGCCAGTTCTCGGCGAGTTGCTGCGCGACCACCGCCTCCTGGTTCTCGGCGAGGGCGGCGGCCCGCGCCTTGATGGCCTCGGCCTCCGCGAGACCCTGGGCGCGCGTCGCCTCGGCGGCGGCGAGTCCCCTGGCCTGGGCGGCGGCCGCCTCGGCCTCACCGGTGGCCCGGGTCGCCGTCGCGGTGGCCGCGCCCCGCGCCTTGGTCGACTCCGCCTCGGCGGCCGCGGCCGCCTTGACCCGGGTCGCCTCGGCCGCCGCGGCGAGCTCGGTCTCCCGCGCCTTGGCCTGCGCGGCGGAGATCCGCGCGTCACGCTCGGCCTCGGCCTTGGCGCGCGTCTCGTACGCCTTCGCGTCCGCCGGCTTGCGGACGTCCACCTGGAGCTGCTGTTCCCTGCGCTGCGCCTCGAGTTCGGCGATCCGTGTCTGCTGTACGACGACGTCCTGCCGGGCGGCGGCCTCCGCGAGCGGACCGGCCTGCTGGGCCTTCGCCGACGCCTTGTCGCGCTCGGCCTGGTAGCCGGCCTGGAGGATCTCGCTGTCCCGGGTCGCCTCCGACATCCGGGCCGCGGCCTTCTGCTCGGCCTCGGTGGCGAGCCGGTTCGCCTCGGCCTGCGCGATCCGCGCGTCACGCTGTACGGCGGCGGCGTGCGGCATGGCGAGGTTCTTGATGTACCCGGTCGGGTCCTCGATCTCGTGGATCTGCAGCGAGTCGACGATCAGGCCCAGCTTCTCCATCTCCGTCCCGCAGGCGGCCCGCGTCTGCCCGGTCAGCTTCTCCCGGTCACGGATCATGTCCTCGACGGTCAACCCGCCGACGATGGACCGCAGATGACCCGCGAACACGTTGTGCACCCGCTCCGCCATCAGCTTCTGCTGGTCCAGGAAACGCCGGCCCGCGTTGGCGATCGACACGAAGTCGTCGCCCACCTTGAAGATGACCACGCCCCGCACCTTGAGCGGAATGCCCTGGTGGGTCACGCAGTCCACGGACAGCTCGGTCTCGTTGAGATCGAGCGACAGCTTGCGCACCGCCTGCACACCGGGCATCACCAGCGTGCCGCGCCCCGTCACGATGCGGAACCCCATGCCTTCCTCGATGCCTTCGGTCCGATGTTTCGAACCGGAGATGATCAGCGCTTCGTTGGGCTCCGCGACGCGCCACATCAGCTTGAAAATCACCACGATGAAGATCAGCGCGAGGACAACCGCCCCCGCCACGACGCCGACAACCATCGGCATACGCCCCCTTTTGATGGTGCCCTTTCGGCACCGAACGAAGGGAGTGTGCTCCTGCGCGAGGCCGGGGTACAGAAGCTGACGGATCCTTGTTGCAATCTTGACGAATACGGCTCTCACCTGGGACGAAAGGCGCACACACGAGCTCTCGACACGTCAGCTGTCGTATGCGGCGGAGACGTACACGGTCCGGGGCGGCAGGTACTCCACGACCATCACCACCGTGCCCGGCTCGATGCGGTCCTTCGCCAGGGCGGGGTACGCGAGGAAGTGCTCGGCGCCCCCGCGCACCCGGACGATCACCTCGCCGACGAGCCCGGGCCCGATCGTGCCGGTGACCCGCCCCATCAACCCGACCATCGACGCATCGTCCATGGCCACAGCGTACGGCCGGACGTCGCCGGTCACCGTGCGCCGGACCAACTCCCCTACGCCGCGGGGGAGTCAGCGGCGGTGCGGTGCGGCGGCCACCGTTCGTGCCAGCGCTGGTCCGCCTCCAACTGAGCGGCCAGCGACACGAGCAGCGGCTCACTGTCGGCCGGACCGAGCAGCTGCGCGCCGACGGGCAGACCGTCGCCCACGAATCCCGCGGGCACGTTGATCCCGGGCCAGCCCAGCACGTTCCACGGCCACGCGTACGGGCACGCGGCGATCATCGCGCGGTCGGTGCCCAGCCCGTTCAGGTTCACCATCGAGCCGATGCGCGGCGGGGGAGCGGCGGTCGTCGGCGCGAGCAGTACGTCGTACGACTCGAAGAGCACGCCGATACGCCGGTGCAGCGCGGCCTCGGCCCGGCGGGCCAGCCGGAGGGGAGTTCCGCCGAGTACCCGTCCCAGCCGGGCGGCGTCGCGGGTGCGCCGGTCGAGGAGGTCCGGCCGTGGCACCTCGCGCACCCGCTCGGCGAGACCGACTGTCGCGCGCGGGACGAACGACAGCCCGACCCGCCCGTACCTCGGCTCCGCCTCCTCCACCACGTGCCCGAGCGCCGCCAGCCGCTCCGCGAGCGCCAGGACCCGCTTCCGTACGGCGGGATCGAGCCGGGCGGGCAGCGCTGTGAACGGCGGCTTCAGGGACAGCGCGATGCGCAGCCGGCCCGGCTCGCGGCCCACCGCGTCCGACACACGCAGTGCGGGCGGCCGGTGCAGGTCACCGTCGTGCTGACCGCTCGCCGCGTCCAGCAGGAGGGCCGCGTCGGCGACCGTGCGGGCGAGGGTGCCGTTGACCGTGATGCCCTGGAAGGACTCCGGGCGCGGCCAGGTCGAGATCCGGCCACGCTGCGGTTTGATCCCGATCAGATGGGTCCAGGAGGCCGGGATACGCACCGAGCCGGCACCGTCCGAGCCCAGCGCGGCCGGGACCAGGCCCGCCGCGACGGCCGCCGCGGATCCGCCGGACGAGCCGCCCGGCGTGTGGCCGGCGTGCCAGGGGTTGCGGGTGGCGCCGAAGGCGGGCCCCTCGGTGAAGGGCCACTGTCCGAGTTCGCAGGTGTTGGTCTTGCCGATGACGATCGCGCCGGCCGCGCGCAGCCGGCGTACGGCCTCCCCGTCCGCCGGCCGGGCCGGGAATTCGCCCGGGCAGCCGAACGCGGTCGGTTCGCCCGCCACGTCCATGTCGTCCTTCACCGCGACCGGCACCCCGAGCAGCGGTCGCCGCACCCCCGCGGCCAGTTCCCGGTCCGCCGCGTCGGCCTCGGCGAGCGCCGCCTCGGCGCGCACCAGGCGGAAGGCGTTCAGGGAGGGCTGGGTCGCCTCGATCCGGGTCAACGCCCGCTCGACCGTCTCGCGCGCGGTCACCGCGCCGTCTGCGAGGGAGCGAGCGCACTCGGCCAGACCTGGGGCGCGGTCCGGAACAGGGTCAGGAGCCATGTCGGGAGCCAACGCGGGACACCTCCGGAGAACGTCGTCTACCGAACGGTAACCTCCCGACGGGCCGGCCGGTGCGGGACGCCGAACTCCCTTTGCGGAAGGGGGAGTTCCGGCCACCGGAGGAGTCCGGAACCGCCCCGGCGCAAAGCGGCGCGCCGTGCTTCTGCAAGGATGCGTCACGTCATGGTGCAGATACCGAAGCAGTCCGCCTTGTCAACGCCCGCACAACGACCCGTGCCGACGAGTGCCGATGTGGCACGCCTGGCGGGCGTCTCCCGCGCGACCGTCTCGTACGTCCTCAACAACACCAGCGCCGTCCGGATCAGCGAACCCACCCGCCGCCGTGTCCACGAGGCGGCCAAGGAGCTCGGGTACGTCCCGCACGCGGCCGCCCGCAGCCTGCGCGCCGGTCACAGCCGCATGGTCCTGATGCCCGCGCCGTCCGTACCGGTCGGCCCCCTCTACGGCCAGTTCTTCAGCGAGTTCCAGTGGGCCCTGGGCCGTCTCGACTACACCGTGGTGCAGCACGGCAGCGCCGGTCTGCACGGTGACGAGGCCGCCCGCGCCTGGGCCGAGCTTCGGCCGGTGGCCGTACTCGTGCCCGGCAGCAAGCTCGGCCCGGAGGGCGTGGCCGTCCTCAAGCGCTCCGGTGCCCGGGCCGTCGTCACGATGGGCCCCGAGCGCATCGAGGGCGCGCACGCGCTGCTCATGGACCACGAACGGGTCGGCAACTGCGCGGGCGCCCACCTGGTGGCCCGCGGCCGTCGCCGCGTGGGCGTCGTGGTGCCCCGCGAAGCCGGCCTGGAGATCTTCTCCGAGCCGCGCCTCGAAGGCGTACGGCGCGCCCTGCACGGCACCGGCGCGACCGTGACCGAGCTGCCGCTCGCGTACGAGGAGCAGGCCGCCGCCCGTCTGGCGGCACGCTGGCGCTCCCTCGATCTCGACGCCGTGTTCGCGTACAACGACGAGTACGCGATGCTGCTGGCCCGCGCCCTCCAGGACGAGGGCGTCGCCATCCCGGACGAGACGGCCGTCATCGGCGCCGACGACCTGATGCTCGGCCGTCTGCTGCGGCCCCGGCTGAGCACCGTGCACATCGAGCTGCCGTCCGGACGCGACCTCGCCGAGCTGGTGGACCGCGTGGTGCGCGAGCCCGGTCTCGCACCCGAAACGCACGAGGTGCTGGGGGCGAGGGTTGTGCACCGCGAGTCGAGCTGAGAGAGGCTGGGGACTGTTCCCCGGCTGGATCGGACACGGAGGCACGTCATGCGGACCACGGTCGGCATCATCGGCGGGGGTCCCGCGGGTCTGCTGCTGGCCCGGCTGCTGCACCGGGCGGGCGTCGACTGTGTCGTCCTGGAGAGCAGGACGCGGGCGTACGCCGAGCAGCGCCAGCGTGCCGGAATGCTGGAGCAGGGCACGGTCGACGCGCTGCGCGAGTGCGGCGCCGCCGACCGGCTGGACGCCGAGGGCCTGATCCACCAGGGCATCGAGCTGCGCTTCGACCGCGAACGCCACCACCTCGACTTCCCCGCCCTCACCGGCGGCCGCACCGTGACGATCTACGCCCAGACGGAGATCGTGAAGGACCTCACCGCCCTCCAACTCGCCGAAGGGCCACCGCTGTTGTTCGGGGCAGAGGCGATCGGCGTGGAGAAGCCGGAGAGCGACGCGCCTCTGGTGCGCTTTGTGCACGAGGGGCGCGAGGAGACCCTGAGCTGCGACTACGTGGTGGGCTGCGACGGCTCTCACGGCATCGCGAGTCAGGCGTTCCCGGCCGCGGTGAGCCGCACCTACGAGCACGTCTATCCCTACTCCTGGCTCGGGATTCTCGCCGATGTGCCGCCCTCCTGCGAGGAGCTGATCTACGCGCGCGGCGACCGGGGCTTCGCGCTGCACAGCATGCGTTCACCGTCGGTGTCGCGGCTGTATCTCCAGGTCCCGAACGACACCGATGTCCAGGACTGGCCCGACGAGCGCGTCTGGGACGAACTCGCCGCGCGGTTCGCCATCGACGGCGACTGGCGGCTGGAGCGGGGGCCCATCGCGTCCAAGTCCGTGACGTCGATGCGGAGTTACGTTCACGAGCCGATGCGCCACGGCCAGCTCTTCCTCGCCGGGGACGCGGCTCACATCGTGCCCCCCACCGGTGCCAAGGGGCTCAACCTCGCGGTGTCCGACGTCCGGGTGCTGGCGCGCGGTTTCGCGGCGCTGCACCGTACCGGATCGACTGAACTCCTCGACCGCTACTCGGAGTTGTGCCTCGAAAGAGTGTGGCAGGCGACCCGCTTCTCGTACGACATGACCAGGATGCTGCACGCCCGGCCGGACGGGGATCCCTTCGACCACCGTGTGCAGCTCGCACGTCTGCGCCGGATCACGGTCTCCCCTTCCGCGGCCGCCGAACTGGCCGCGAACTACACGGGATTACCTCTGCCGCTGTGATGTCGGCGCCGATGCCGATGCTGGTGCGGATACCGATACCGATACCGATGCCGTGCTCATGCTCCGCGACCGGCCGGAGGGCCGACGGCATGGCCGCCGTACCCTCTGCCGCGCCATCGCGATCCGATCCGATGGTGCGCGCGGGGCCTACTGGCCGGCCTGCGCCTGCTGCTCGGCGACGGACTTGCGGACCTCGTCCATGTCCAGCTTGCGGGCCTGGCCGATGACGTCGTCCAGAGCGGCCTGGGGGAGTGCTCCCGGCTGGGCGAAGATCGCGACCTGGTCGCGGACGATCATCAGCGTCGGGATCGACTGGATGTCGAAGGCCGCGGCCAGCTCGGGCTGCGCCTCCGTGTCGACCTTGGCGAACACCAGGTCGGGGTTGGCCTCGGCGGCCTTCTGGTAGACCGGGGCGAACTGACGGCACGGCCCGCACCAGGATGCCCAGAAGTCGATCAGGACGAACTCGTTGTCCTTGACCGTCTGGTCGAAGTTCTCCTTGGTGAGTTCCACGGTGCTGCTCATGCGTGTCTCCCTGATTCTCGCGTCGGATCGTGCCGGTTCGCACAACGCCGCATACCGGTGCCGTATTCCGCGCGCATACCCCGTGTGGCCACCGAACGCACCAGGAACCAGACTGACCCCATGACGGAAACGGAATCCATCGCGTACGACGTCGTGGTGCTCGGTGCCGGGCCCGTGGGGGAGAACGTCGCAGACCGCGCCCGCGCGGCCGGCCTCTCCACCGCGATCGTGGAAAGCGAACTGGTCGGCGGCGAGTGTTCCTACTGGGCCTGCATGCCCAGCAAGGCCTTGCTGCGCCCGGTCATCGCCCGCGCCGACGCCCGCCGCATGCCCGGACTGAGCCAGTCCGTGCAAGGCCCCCTCGACGCCTCCGCGGTCCTCGCACGCCGCGACTACTTCACCTCGAACTGGAAAGACGACGGCCAGATCGGCTGGCTGGACGGCATCGGCGCCGACCTGTACCGCGGACACGGGCGGCTCGACGGGCCGCGCACGGTCACGGTCGAGGGGCCGGACGGCGAGCGGAAGGTGCTCACCGCCCGGCACGCGGTCGCCGTGTGCACCGGCACCCGCGCCCTGCTCCCCGACCTGCCGGGACTCGCCCAGGTCAAGCCCTGGACCAGCCGCGAGGCCACCAGCGCGCAGGCCGCGCCGGGCCGGCTCATCGTGGTCGGCGGCGGTGTGGTCGCCGTCGAGATGGCCACGGCCTGGCAGGCCCTCGGCTCCCAGGTCACGGTCCTGGTCCGTGGCAAGGGCCTGCTGCCCCGCATGGAACCCTTCGCGGGGGAACTGGTGGCCGAAGGCCTCCGGGAGGCGGGTGCCGACCTGCGCACCGGCATCTCGGTGACCGCGGTGAGCCGTGAGGGCTCGACCGTGGTCGTCCTGACGGACACCGGCGAGCGCCTGGAGGCCGACGAGATCCTCTTCGCGACCGGCCGCGCGCCCCGCACCGACGACCTCGGCCTCGACACGGTGGGTCTGGAGGCGGGCTCCTGGCTCGAGGTCGACGACAGCCTCCGGGTGACCGGCAGCGAGTGGCTGTACGCGGTCGGCGACGTCAACCACCGTGCGCTCCTCACCCACCAGGGCAAGTACCAGGCCCGGATCGCGGGCGCCGCCATCGCCGCCCGCGCGGCCGGCGTACCGCTCCTGGAGACGGACCCCTGGGGCGCCCACGCCGCGACCGCCGACCACGCGGCCGTACCTCAGGTCGTCTTCACCGACCCGGAGGCCGCCGCGGTGGGCCTCTCCCTCGCCGAGGCAGAGCAGGCGGGCCACCGGGTCCGCGCCGTGGACGTCGACATGTCCTCGGTGTCCGGCGCCGGACTGTACGCGGACGGTTACCGCGGCAAGGCGCGGATGATCGTCGACATCAACCGGGAGATCGTCCTCGGCGTCACCTTCGTCGGCCCCGGAGTGGGCGAACTGATCCACTCGGCGACCATCGCCGTCGCCGGCGAGGTGCCCATCGGCCGCCTGTGGCACGCGGTCCCGTCCTACCCGACGGTGAGCGAGGTGTGGCTGCGGCTGCTGGAGGCCTACCGGGACGCGTAGCCCCGACCGGCCGGCAGGGTGCCCTCGCCCGGGGCACCCTGCCGTAGGCGGCCGGAGTGGCTCGGCCGGGCTACTTCCGGCGAGTCTCGGCGGGCGCGCCTGCGGCGGCCGGAGCGCCTCGGTCGGGCGCCACTCCCTCCGAGGCGGCCGGAGCGGTTCAGCTCGGCAGCGTGAAGCCGAGGGCGGAGGCCGCCTCGTCGGGCGTCGGCTGCGCCCAGCGCTCCGCCATCGCCTGGTTCGAGGACAGCGAGCGCGTCTCGGCCCGGTCGAGGTAGAGCACGCCGTCCAGGTGGTCCGTCTCGTGCTGGACGATCCGCGCGGGCCAGCCCGTGAACACCTCGTCGACCGCGTTCCCGTCCTCGTCCAGCGCGCGCAGCCGCACCTCGGTGTGCCGGGGCACCACGGCCTGCCAGCCCGGCACGCTCAGACAGCCCTCGAAGAACACCGCACGGCCGGCGCCGATCCCCTCGTACGACGGATTGACGAGCACCCGGAACGGCTGGGGGACGCGCCCGCGTGCCAGCCGCACCTCCTCGGACACCGGTGCCGGGTCCTCGATGACCGCGAGCCGCAGTGCCACCCCGACCTGCGGCGCCGCGAGGCCGACACCCGGTGCCGCATGCATCGTCGCGCGCAGGGCGGCGACGAAACGGGCCAGCAGCCCCACGTCCAGTTGACCGTCGAACGGCTCGGCGGCACGGCGCAGCACCGGGTCGCCGGCGGCCACGATCGGCAAGGGGCCCTCGTGGGACAGGAGTTCCTCGATCTGGTCACTGAGGGAGCGGGCGGCGCTGGGATCACGTTCGAATGCCATCCCGCCAGGATGCCAAGCGGGCGGGTGCGGTGCGAGGCGGCGCAGTGCGAGTTCCCCCACCTTCCCGAAAGTGACGCACGTCACCCATGCGTCCGGGAACTCCGCACCCCCGTGCCCCGACTACTGGACCGCCACCGGTCAAGGGACCCCCCACTCCCGGCCCACGGCCCGAGCCCGTCCCCTGCCCGACCGGAGAAACCCGCCGATGTCCACCGCTCCCCCGATCACGACGGACGAGTCCCCGCGGTCCGCCACCCCGGCGCCCACCCGAAGAGGCTGGTCCTCGCTGCGCCCCCTGGTGCTGCGCCTGCACTTCTACGCGGGAGTGCTCGTCGCCCCGTTCCTGCTGGTCGCCGCGGCCACAGGCTTCCTGTACGCCGCCTCGTTCCAGGCCGAGAAGATCATCTACTCGCATGAGCTGACCGTCCCGGTCGGCGACGAGAAGCTGCCGATCTCCGAGCAGATCGCCGCCGCCCGCGAGGCCCACCCCGAGGGCACGATCTCGGCCGTACGTCCTTCACCGGAGGCCGACGCGACGACCCGGGTCCTGCTCTCGGGCGCCCCCGGCATCGATGCCACACACTCCCTCGCCGTCTTCGTCGACCCGTACACCGCGAAGGTGCGCGGGTCCCTGGAGCAGTACGGCTCCTCCGGCGCGCTCCCGGTGCGCACCTGGATCGACGAGTTCCACCGTGACCTGCACCTCGGAGACAACGGCCGTCTCTACAGCGAACTCGCCGCCAGCTGGCTGTGGGTCATCGCGAGCGGCGGGCTGGTGCTGTGGTTCGTGCGCCGACGCGCGCAGCGCAAGCTGCGTGGGACGAGCGGGCGCCGCCGCACCCTGGGACTGCACGGCACGGTCGGTGTCTGGGCGGCGATCGGCTTCATCTTCCTCTCGGCGACGGGCCTGACCTGGTCGACGTACGCCGGTGCCAACATCGACGTCCTCAGGACCTCGCTCGGCCACTCCACCCCCTCGGTGTCCACGGCCGCGGGCGGCGAGCACGCGGAGCACGGCGCCGCGGCCGGTACGGGTGATACGGCGGACGGAGCGGGTGACTCGGCGGAGGGCGCGGGAATCGACGCGATCCTCGCCGCCGCCCGCGCCAAGGGCCTCGGCGATCCGGTCGAGATCACCCCGCCCGCCGACGCCGAGTCCGCGTACGTCGTCAAGCAGGTCCAGCGAAGCTGGCCCGAGAAGCAGGACGCGGTGGCCGTCGACCCCGCGACCGCCGAGGTCACCGACGAACTCCGCTTCGCCGAGTACCCGTTGCTCGCCAAACTGACCCGCTGGGGCATCGACCTGCACACCGGTTCCCTCTTCGGCCTCGCCAACCAGATCGTCCTGATGGCCCTCGCGGCCTCGCTGATCCTGCTGATCGTCCTGGGCTACCGCATGTGGTGGCTGCGCGGCCGGGCCTCCGCGTTCGGCCGTCCCGTCCCGCGCGGCGCCTGGCAGCAGGTCCCGCCGCAGATCCTGGTCCCCGCCATGGCGACGATCGCCGTGCTGGGCTACTTCGTCCCGCTGCTCGGTATCCCGCTGGCCGTGTTCATCGGCGTGGACGTACTGCTCGGTGAGATCGCGCACCGGAGGGGGAAACGCACGTACGGCAGCGGCCAGGCGACGTGACCGTGCCTGCTCGTCGCCCGTGTCCCACGTCCTGCGTACCGCGTCTGAGGACGGGCGGGTCAGGGCTGCCGGGGCGACGGCTCGTCCGTGGCTTCCGCGGCCTGCTCCCGGCCCGTCGTGGCGGACCAGCTGGCGAGCAGCTTCAGGCCGTCCTCGGTGGCGGTTCCGGGGGGCGCGCTGTAGACGAGCACGCTCAGGCCGCTCTCGTCCGGCAGGTTCATGGTCTCCTGATCGACCTCCAGGAAACCGACGACCGGATGGTTGAGGCGTTTCGTGCTCTGGCGGAAGACATGCACGTCCTGGGAGCCCCACATCACCCGGAAGGCCTCGCTGCGGGTGGAGAGTTCACCGATCAGGTTCGACAGTTCCCGGTCGTAGGGGTTCTTCCCCGCCTCGATACGCAGCGCGCCCACGGCGAAGCGGGCCATGTGCTCCCAGTCGACGTAGAACCGCCTGGCCGCGGGGGTGAGGAACGAGAACCGGGCGACGTTCGCCCCGCAGGTCGGGTCGGCGTACATCTCCGAATACAGCGCGCGGCACAGCGGGTTGGCGGCCAGTGCGTCGAGGCGGCTGTTCATCACGCACGCGGGCAGCCCCGGCATCCCCTCGACGATCCGCGCCACGCTCGGTCGCACCGTCGGCCGGACCGCCCGCTTCCGGGCCCGCGCCTCGGGCGCCGGTCCCGCCGCGTGGGCGAGGTCGTACAGGTACATGCGCTCGGTGTCGTCCAGCCGCAACGCCCGTGAGAGGGCGTCAAGGACGCTGTCGGAGACCCCTCTGAGGTTCCCGCGCTCCAGGCGGGTGTAGTACTCGACGCTCACCCCGGCGAGCGTGGCGACCTCGCCCCGGCGCAGTCCGGCCACCCGGCGTTGGCCGTACACCGGCAGACCCGCCTGCTCGGGGCTGATCCTGTCGCGTCGGGAACGGAGGAAGGCGCTGACGGCATCCCGGTTGTCCATGAGGACAGGGTAGGCAGGCGGCGCGACGGGTGGGGGACCCTGCCAGTACCCCTCACAGCGGGGACTCCCCCTTCACGGCCGGCTCCCGTTGCATGGTGCCTGCCCCGGAAAACCCGGGGCCCGGCGGGAGCGAGGACCTACACGCCCCGGCCGGTCACTCCGGAGCCGGGTTCCGCACGAGGGCCCGAGCACCGGACAGGACCCAGCGAGGGAAACACCATGACCACCACCTGGTTCATCACCGGCACCTCCTCGGGGTTCGGGCGGCTGCTCACCGAGCACCTCCTGGCCCGTGGCGACCGTGTCGCCGCCACACTCCGCAGGCCCGAGGCGCTCGACGATCTCCGCGCCGAGCACGGTGACCGGCTATGGACGGCCCGGCTCGATGTCACCGACGCCGAGTGTGTACGTCGTGTCGTCGACGAGGCGTTCGAGGCCCTCGGCACGATCGACGTCGTCGTGAACAACGCCGGCTATGGCCTGCTCGCCTCCGTCGAGGAGGCGTCCGACGAGCAGATCCGGCGGGTCGTCGACACCAACCTGCTCGGCTCGATCCATGTCATCCGCGCCGCGCTGCCGCACCTGCGCGCCCAGGGCCGGGGCCGCATCCTGCAGGTCTCCACCGCGGGCGGTCAGACGACCTATCCGAGCCTGGGCTACTACCACGCCTCCAAGTGGGGCATCGAAGGGTTCTGCGAGACCATCGCCCGCGAGATCGCTCCGTTCGGCACGGCCCTGACCATCATCGAGCCGGGTGCGACCCCCACCGGCTTCGGCAGCTCGCTCGACACCGCACCACCGATGCCCGCCTACGCGAACACCCCCGCGGGTCACACCCGGCAGGCATTCGCGGACGGGGCCTTCCCGGTGCCCAACAGCGCGGAGAAGATCGCGACCGCGATGATCGACCTCGTCGACTCCGACGCGACCCCGCTCCGCCTGCCGCTCGGCCCCGACACCTACGAGGACGTCCACGCCGCACTTACCGCCCGGCTCGCCGAGCACGAGGTTCATCGCGACGTCGCCCACTCGGTGGCGGCGGCGAAACCCGCCGGGTGACCCTCCGGAGGGGTCCGCTCCAATGCCGGTGCCGCTCAGGTCGGCCGTTTCAACGCCGGGCCGGGGGAGTGGAACCCGCCGAGGGCGCACGCGAGAAGGCCGGTCACCGTGGTGACCGGCCTTCTTTGGCGGCGTCGTCCGCTACATCTGCATCTACCGTGCCGACAGGCAGCTGCGCCCGCTTCGGCGACCGGCGGTTACACCTGCTCGAAGTCGCCCGCGAGAGCCGAGGCGATCCGCAGGTGCTGCTCCGCCTCCGTGGACCGGCCTTGGCGCTCAAGGGTGCGCCCGAGCATCAGCCGGGCGTAGTGCTCGACGGGGTCGAGCTCCACGAGCGCCCGCAACTCGGTCTCGGCGCGGCGCAGTTGAGCCGAGTGGTAGTAGGAGCGGGCCAGCAGCAGCCGGGGTCCCACCTGCTCCGGCACCTCCTCGACCAAGCCACCCAGCACCCGCGCCGCGGCGGTGTAGTCCCTGGCGTCGAAGAACATCCGCGCCCGCTCCCAGCGCTCCGCGGCCGTCCCGTGGTCGTAGTACTTCGTGTCCACTGCTGACCTCCTTTGACGGCCACAACGGCGGGTGGTAGTTGAATATTCCACGACCTGGACCCCGGGGGCTACAGGGCGGCCAGCTCCGCGTCGGCCCGCTCCGTGATCAGAGTCAGTACCCGCCCGGCGGTCGCCAGGTCCTCGGCCGGAATGCCCGCGTACAGCCGCGCGGCGATCTCGTTGCCGCCCGCGCGGACTCCCTCGAACAGCTCCCGGCCGCTTTCCGTGAGCGCGACCTGCCCGCCCACAGGCTCCAGCAGCTTGGCGTCGGTCATCTCGGTGACGGTCCCGTCCGCCGCTGATTCGTCGATCTTCAGTGCGCCGGTCAGCCGGTCCACGAGCCAACCTCGCTCGACCGTCCCGCCGTTGTCCGAGACGGCCCGGAGGGCAACCGACTGGTTGAAGGTGGTTCCGGTACGGGCCAGCACGTTCTCCAGGAGGGCGCGGCTCGCGTAGTGCGCCAGGCCTATGGTCTGGCCGTTGGCGCGGGGAGTGGTGGCGGTCATGACTGCTCCTTCTCGGAAGTTTCCTGCTGGGAGTGGTCTCTCCCGGAACGTGGATCGAGCGGTACGTCGAGCAGGGTCACCAACTCGCGCTTGAAGGCCTTCGTGCGCTCGCCGTCCAGCCCGCCGAGCGGTTCGAGAAGCTGGTCCAGAAGACCCCGCACCACCTTGATCGCGCGGCGCGTGACCTCGTGCCCTTCCTCCGTGAGCGACAGCTGGACCGCCCGGGGGTCGGCCGGATCGCGTGTCCGGTCGAGGAGTCCGGCCGTCTCCAGGGCGCGGGCCAGCTTCGACACGTAGAGCGGTTCGAGTCCGGTGTGATCGGCGAGCGCGCGCTGGCTCGGTCGTCGGCCGTCCCTGTGCATTCCGTACAGCGACGCCACCAGCGAGTACTGCGCGTGGGTCAGGCCCAGCGGTTCGACCGCCCGGTCGACGGCCACCCGCCACTTCGTCGACAGGCGCCAGACGAGGAAGCCGGGCGTCGCGTTCTCCGGTGCGGAACTCTTCGAACTCGTGCTCATGCGGAATACAGTACATAGCTACTATAGCCATGGCTACTATTTTTGAGCTGTTCCGGCGAATGGCCTACGAACGGCTGAGGCGCCCGCGACCCGGGACCTGGGCCCTCTGTCGGTTCTGCGCCAAGTGCCCCTCAATGGGCGGGTCGATGACCTGACGGCGGGTCCTCGGCGGGGCTAGGTTGTGGGCCATGAGCAATCTTGATCGCGAGGCGGTACCCGCCCTGTGCGGTGGCCGTGGGTTCGTGGTGGCCGAGCCGGTGCGTGAACTCCTCAGCCCCCGTCGGGTCAAGCTCGGCGAGTCCACCGAAGTCCGCCGCCTGCTGCCCAACCTGGGCCGGCGCATGGTCGGCGCCTGGTGCTTCGTCGATCACTACGGGCCCGACGACATCGCCGACGAGCCCGGCATGCAGGTCCCGCCGCACCCGCACATGGGCCTGCAGACCGTGAGCTGGCTGCACGAGGGCGAGGTGCTGCACCGCGACTCCACGGGCAGCCTCCAGACCATCCGCCCGCGCGAACTGGGCCTCATGACCTCCGGCCGGGCCATCAGCCACTCCGAGGAGAGCCCCAAGGCGCACGCCCGGCTCCTGCACGGCGCGCAGCTCTGGGTAGCTCTCCCGGACAGCCACCGGCACACCGACCCGCGCTTCGAGCACCACGCCGAACTGCCCCTGGTCACGGCTCCGGGCCTGCGCGCCACGATCATCCTGGGCGCGGTCGACGGCACGGCCTCACCCGGTACGGCGTACACCCCGATCGTCGGCGCCGACCTGGCCCTCGCGAGCGGCACCGACGTACGCCTGCCTCTGGAGCCCGACTTCGAGTACGCCGTACTGTCCATGTCCGGCGAGGCCCATGTCGACGGCGTACCGCTACTCCCGGGCTCGATGCTCTACCTCGGCTGCGGCCGCACCGAACTCCCCCTGCGCGCCGAGTCCGACGCGGCCCTCATGCTGCTCGGCGGTGAACCGTTCGAGGAGGAGCTGGTCATGTGGTGGAACTTCATCGGTCGGTCCAACGAGGACATCGCACAGGCCCGTTCGGACTGGATGGCGGGGTCGCGGTTCGGTGAGGTGGTGGGGTACGACGGGGCGCCACTGCCCGCTCCGGAACTTCCGCCGGGGCCGCTGAAGGCGCGGGGGAGGGTGCGCTGAACCGGGGGTCCAGCTCTGGTGTGGGCCTCTCGCGGGATGCGGCTGCCCCGCTCGGCACCCCTGTGGACGGAGGGGTGTCCTTGGGCGCGTCGGCGAACGCCTAGGGCGATTCGTCGAGCGGGCGTCGCCTGCGTGAAGCACGCTGCCCTGCTCGCCCGAGACGAGAAACGTGGCGGCGGCGCCCCGTCGGAGGCCCGTCGTCAGGCGGTTCGGGGCAGGTCCTGCGGGCGCACCGCGTGGGCGAAGGGAGCGCCCCGTGCGTAGCGCGTGATCTCGGCCGCGGCACAGTCGGCCATACGGCCGAGTTCGCTGCCGAGGGAGCCCGCGATGTGCGGGGTCAGGAGCACGTTCGGCAGGCGGTACAGCGGGGAGTCGGCCGGCGGCACGTCGGGTTCCGTGACGTCGAGGACGGCGTGGATGCGCCCGGACGTCAGCTGGGTGATGAGGGCCTCCGTGTCGACGAGGGAGCCCCGGGCGGTGTTGATGAGGGTGGCCCCGTCGGGCAGCAGGGCCAGCCTCCCGGCGTCGAACATGTGGTGCGTCTCGGGCAGTTGAGGGGCGTGGATGGACACGACGTGGCTGCGGCGGGCGAGCTCGTCGAGGCCGACCGACCGGGCTCCGAGCCGGGCGGCGCCCGCGTCGTCCAGGTACGGGTCGTGGACCAGGACGGTGAAATCCAGCGGGCGGAGCAGTTCGATCACCCGGCGCCCGGTGCGCGAGGCGCCGACGATGCCCACGACGCGGCGGTAGTTGCCGTGGCCGGCGAAGTACGGCAGCAGCGGATAGCGGGCGCGCCGCTCGCGGTAGACGCGGGCGCTGTCCAGGACGCGCTTGCCGGCCAGGAGGATCGCCGCCAGCGTGTACTCGGCGACCGGCAGCGCGTTGGCCGCGGCCGCGGTGGAGACGGTGATCCCCCGTTCCCACACCGCGTCGGTCACATGGTGCTTCACGGACCCGGCGGCGTGGACCACGGCCCGCAGCCGCGGCATCGCCGTCAGGACCGTGTGTGTCAGCGGCGGGCAGCCCCAGTGCGTGAGGAGCACTTCGGCGCGGGCGAGGGCCATGGCGGCACCGGGGTCCGCGAAATCGGTGACCAGCAGGTCCGGATCGAGGTCCGCGGCTTCCCGGAGCCGCTCGACGGCGCCCTCGGCGCGCAGTGCGTCCCAGGTCTCCCGCGACATGGCGGGAACGGTACGGGGGCGCGGGGGGACGGCAGGAGCAGGGGTCGTGGAAGCGGTCCGGGTCGCGCCCGGTGCCAGGTCGTCGGGTGCGGTCATCGTCACTTCACCGCGCCCGCGGTGAGTCCGGAGCGCCAGAAACGCTGGAGGCAGACGAAGGCGACGAGCAGCGGAAGTACGGAGATCAGCGCCCCCACGATCGTGAGCATGTAGAACTCCGGGTTCTGTTGGGAGGACTTGCTCCAGATGGCCAGTCCGAGGGTGACCGGGTAGAGCTTCTCGTCGCTCAGCATGTACAGCGGCAGGACGAAGTTGTTCCAGCTAGAGGTGAAGGTGAACAGGAACAGGGTGACGAAACCCGGAGCGATCATCGGCAGGCCCACCGAGCGGAAGACGCGCCATTCGCCGGCGCCGTCCATGCGGGCGGCCTCGATGACCTCGTCGGGGATGTAGCTCTCGGAGAACACCCGGGCCAGATAGACGCCGAAGGGGTTGACCAGCAGGGGGACGAGCACGGCCCAGTAGGTGTTGTCCAGGCCCGCCTTGCTCGCCAGGAGGTACTGCGGGAGTACGAGGACCGCGCCGGGCACGAGGACGCCGAGCAGCACGAGGCCGAACAGCTTCTCCTTGTGGGGGAAGTCGTACTTGTCGAAGGCGTATCCGACGGCTGTGCTGACGAAGGTGGATGCCAGGCAACCCAGGCCGAAGTACAGGACGCTGTTGATCAGCCAGCGCACGTAGATGCCGTCTCCGTAGGCGAAGAGGTCACCGAGGTTGGCGAAGAGCTTGAAGTCGGCGAAGGTGAAACCACCGGTTCCGACGAGGTCGCCGTGGTCCTTCGTGCTGGCCACCAGCAGCCAGGTCAGAGGCATCAGGGTGTAGCACGAGAAGAGGACGAGGAGCCCGTTGACGACGGCCTTCGAGGTCCAGGAGCCGCGGGGGCGACGCCCGGTGGAGGCGGGGGTGACGGGTGGCCCGGTCCGCGACCGCGACCGGGGATCGCCCGTCGGGGCGGGCGTACGCCGGACGGGGCGCCCGGTGTCGGTGTGCGTGCTCATGCTGCCTTCCAGCGGTTGCCGAGCTTGGTGACTGCGTAGGACAGGACTCCGGCCAGCAGCGCGATCAGGATGGCCGCGGCGGAGGCGAGGCCGGGCCGGTGGTCGACGAAGGCGGCCTTGTGCACGAACATCACGGGTGACCAGTCGCGGTTGACGGCCTCGGACTGCGTGGTGAGCATGTACGGCTCGTTGAACAACTGGATCGCGCCGACGCAGGTGAACAGGAGGCTGAGGACCAGGGCGGACCGGATGTGGGGCACCTTGATCTGGAGCGCGGTGCGGATCGCGCCCGCGCCGTCCATCGTGGCCGCCTCGAGCGTTTCCCGGGGGATCGCCTGGAGCGCCGCGTAGAGGATCACCATGTTGTAGCCGACGTAGTGCCAGGTCACGATGTTCACCACCGCGGGCAGCGCCATCGTGGCGGAGAAGAAGTCGACGCTGACGCCCAGCGCACCGAACCAGTCCATGACCGGACTGAGGCTGGGGGAGTAGAGGTAGACCCAGATGATCGCCGCGATCACGGTGGGCACGGTGTAGGGCAGGAACAGGGCCAGTTGGAACAACCGCTTGGCCCGCGCGGCGGCCGAGTCGAGCAGCAGGGCGAGCAACAGGGCCGCGCAGGTCATGAGGGGGATGTACAGGGCCACGTAGCCGGCGACGTGGCGGAAGGCGGCGCGCAGGGTCGGGTCGGCCAGGGCGTCGGCGTAGTTGCCGAGTCCGACGAAGACACTCTCGGTACCGCCGAAGCCGAGTCCGGAGGACTCCTCCTTGAACAGGCTCGACCAGACCGCGTAGCCGAGCGGGGCGACCATGACGAGGGCGAAGAGAAGGTAGAACGGGACGATGTACGCCGCGGCGGCACGCCGTTGGGCGCGCCCCGCCGTGGGACGGACGGGAGCTGGAGCCGGGACTTTCATGAGATCTCCTGACCGGTCGCCGCACCAAGGGGCGCGGTGCCGGAGCAGTGGTACTGGGAGTGGAGGGCGTACCGAACGGTGGGCGGGATGCGGTGGGCAGGGCGCGGGGCGCGGGGTGCCTCGGGATCGTGGGCCCAGGTCCGCGACACCCCGGAGGTGTGTGGCCGGCCACGCGGGAAACACCTGGGAGGTGTGTGGCAGCCGAGCACGGGAAACACCCAGGCCCGTAGGCGGGCGCCCGCGGAAATCACCCGGGAAGTCCGCAGGCGGGCGCCCGCGGAAAACACACGGGAAGTCCGTGCCGGGCCCACGCGGAAAACACCCCGGAAGAAGGTGGTCAGGCGCACGCGTCGCGCCGTACGGTGCCGCCGACGGACTGCCGGTGCGCTGGCGAACCGCTCAGCCGGAGGTCTTCAGACCCCGGTCGTCGAGTGCGTCGAGCGCGGCACGCTGCGCCGCCGCGAAGCCGCCGGTCCAGCCGCCCTCGGCCACGGCGCTCTCGAACGCCTCGTTCACCGAGCCCTGAACCGGACCCCAGGTCCAGCCCGTGACGATGGTGTCCACCTGGGCAGCCGCGATCTCGTAGAGGTCGTTCGCGAAGTAGGCGCCGGAAGCGGCGGCGAACTCCCGTGCCGCGACCTTCTGCAAGTCGGGGTCGGCGGGCAGGACACTGCTGGGCGCCTCGGCGTTGGCGAGGCGGGCCTTCATGGCGGCCGGGTCGGTGGTGAGCCACTCGATGAACTCGGCCGCGGCGTCGGTGTGTTCGCTCCCCTTGGGGACGGCGAAGGAGGTGCCGCCCCAGGTGCCGGTGGCCGCTTGGCCGTCCCAGGTGGGCAGCGGCGCGACGGCCCACTTGCCCTTCTGCTCCGGCGTCTGGGAGATGAGTCCGGCCCCGCTCCAGGGGGCGCCGACGAAGGAGGCGACCTGGCCCTTCTTGCGGGCGGTGCTCTCCTCCTCGCTCCAGGCGGGGTGGTTCAGCACCAGGTCGTCGCGGACCAGGCCGTCCCAGAAGCCGGCCACCTTGCGGGCGGGCTCGTCGTCGATGCGCACTGTCCAGGCATCGCCCTTCACGCCGAAGCCCGCGGACCCGGCCTGCCAGGCCAGTCCGTTGACGAACGGTATGTCGCCCCCCTTGGGAGCGTTGAGGATGCGGACGTTCTTGTCCGCGACCTTGATCTTCTCGGCGGCCTTCTCGAACTCCGCCCAGGTTGTCGGTACCTTCACACCGGCCTTCTCGAACAGGTCGGTGCGGTAGTAGAGCAGTTGTGGGGTGACGTCGAAGGGGACGCCCCAGGTGCGGCCGCCGGGGGTGACCAGGGACCGCAGGCTCTCCGGGAAACTCTCGACCAGCTCGCCGGACTGCTCCGTGAGGTCCTCCAGGTTCCCCTGGCTGGCGAACTCGGGGAGCATCGCGTACTCCATGCCCACGACGTCGGGCGCGTTGCCGGCCTCGATCGCACTGTCGATCTTGGAGTAGCCGTCGGTGCCTCCGGTGATCTCGGTGTACTCGACCTGGATGTCCTTGTGGGTGGCGTTGAACTCGTCGACCACGTCCTGACTGCCGACCATCCAGGACCACATGGTCAGGCTGACCGGCTTGCCGTCCGACGTGCCGGACGTGTCGCCGTCCCCGCCGCCACCGCAGGCGGTGGCGAGGAGGGCGAGACAGCCGAGGGATGCCGTCAGGACGAGGCGGGGTGTGCGGTGGGCGGGCTTCATGGCACTGGCTCCTCGATGAGCGAAGCAAGACGAACGGAGCAAGGCGCCTCGGTGCACGAGACGATTGCGGTCATCTTTCGGCCAGAACGATCGCCAGTCAAGAGCAAATGAACAACTCGATCAAATCAATCATCTTGTGGACGCCCGGCCCGCTCAGCGACGCGGAGCCGCGCAGGACGCCCGTACGTTCAGGCGGGGGACCAGCGAGACATGCCGGGCCGGGGCGACCGCGTCGGCGCCTCCGCCCAGCCTGGCCAGCATCAACTCCACGGCAGCGGCGCCCACCGCCCGCCGCGGCGGTGCCACCGCGGTGAGCGGCACATCGGCCAGCGCCGCCATCTCGTCCTCGTACGCCACGAGCGACACGTCCTCCGGGACGGCGAGCCCGTGTTGGCGCAGCCGCTGGACCACGCCGATCGCTGTCTGGTCGTTGTGCACGATCGAGGCGGTGACCTGCCCGTCCGTCACCGACCTGAACAGTTCTCGCGCGGCGTCGTCCAGGCTCCGCGGACCCTCCGGAGACACGGTCACGGGCGGCAGCACGGACAGTCCGCGGGCCTCGATCGCGGCCTCGTACCCTTCGCGGACCTGCGGCGACGTCGGGTTGTCCTGGGCGAGCAGCGCGATCCGGCGGTGTCCGAGCTCCGCGAGGTGGTGCACGGCCGCGGCGGCGCCGAGCACGTGGTCGGAGCGGGCGCTGTCCAGGCCGGCCAGCCGGCCGCCGACGGGAACGCGCCGGTCCACCAGGACGGCCGGGACCCCGAGCGCCAGCAACTGCTCCTCCTGCTCGGGGCTCGGCACCCCGCGTTCCCAACTGGGCTGGATCAGCAGGCCGTCGACTCCTCCGTCGAGCATCCTGCCGATCTGGGCGGTGTCCTCCTCGGAACGCCAGTGCGCGATCCCGAGCACCAGCCGGCCCCCGCGGGCTGCGACGGCGTCCTGGGCGCCCCTGACCAGCTCGGCGAAGTAGTGCTCCATGCTGGGCACCACCATGCCGAGGACCGCTCCGGCGGGTGCGGCGGCCGACCTCGCCGGGCTTTCGACGGGAGCTGAGGCAGCCGTCCCCTTACCGGCCGGTCCCGGCCACGAGACCGAGCCGTGCAGCCTGGTCAGTTGCCCCTGCTCGGCCAGTGCCTCGACATCGCGCCGCACCGTGACGGCGGAGACGCCAAGTTCCTCCGCCAGCTCCATGACCCGCAGACCGCCGCGCCTGCGCACGATCTCCAGCACCCGTTCGTGGCGCTGATTGACATGCGACCGCATCCGTCTTCCTCCTGGTGGTCCCCCTGTGGTGCGCGTCCCACCGTACTCCAGTGACCGATTCTTTCGGACCTTACGTATTGATCGGATCGTTCATGTCGTGCTAGAAACCCACCCACCGTTCACGCTCGGCGCCGAGGGCCGCCCTCTTCCCTCCCGGCGCCTCGCTCTCTCCCCTGCCCTCCGTCCTTGGAGACACCATGCCGAAATCCTGGTCCCGCCGCGGCTTCGTCAAGGCGACAGGCGGTGCCGCGGCCGCGCTCGGCCTTGCCGGTACCGCCTCGGCAACCGTCCTGGCCGGCACCGCCCAGGCCGCGCCCGCCGAGTTCGAGCAACTGCGGGCCACCTGGCGCGGTCTGATCCTCGGCTCCGGTTTCAGCCCCACCGCCGAGCCGTTCGCCTCGAAACTCGCCCAGCTCGGCACGAGCGCCGCAGCGTGGCGGACCGGCATGCGCCCCGTACCGGGCTCGCTGTGGCCGGAGATGGTCTGGCTCGACCCGGAGCCCGACACCGACACGGCCTCATACACCTACTCCGCGCAGATCCAGCTGACCCTTCAGCGGCTGCGGTCCATGGCCGAGGCATACGCCCAGCCCGGCACAGGTCTCACCGGCGACGACGCCTTCGCCCAGGACGTCGTCTCCGGTATCCGGCACGTGGTCACCGACGTCTACCACGCCGGCCAGGCTCGCTACGGCAACTGGTACAACTGGCAGATCGGCGGCCCGCAGGCGTTGCTGGACGCGGCGATCATCCTCCACGACCACCTCGACGCCGAACTGACCGCCGCGATCACCGCCGCCGTCGGCGCCTTCGTACCGGACAGCGCGGTGGCCTCGTACACGGGCACTTCCACCGGCGCCAACCGCGTCGACCTGTGCCGCACCATCGCCCTGAGCGGCCTGGTCGGAGAGGACGCGCACCGGCTCACCGTGGCCGCGGAGGCGCTGTCCCCCGTCTTCCCGTACGTCACCTCCGGCGACGGTCTCTACCGGGACGGCTCCTTCGTGCAGCACACCTGGGTGCCCTACGCCGGCTCCTACGGCGCGGACCTGTTCACCGGCCTCAGCCTGCTGTTCGCGCTGCTCGCGGGCTCGCCGTGGGAGATCACCGACCCCGCCAGGGAGAACTACTTCGGCGCCGTGGAGCAGGCCTGGGCGCCCTTCCTCTACAACGGACTGTGCATGGACGCCGTCTCGGGGAGGGCGATCTCCCGAGGTCTGCCACCGGGCGACTCCAGCGGCGCCAACGACGATCATCTGCGCGGCCACTCGGTCATCGCCTCGATCGTCGCCCTCGGCCGGGCCGCGAGCAGTCAGCAGAACGCCCGCTGGCGCGCCCTGGCCAAGGGCTGGATCCGACGGGACCACTTCAGCCCGCCGCACACCGACCCGATGCTCGGCGTCTACAAGCTCGCCCAGCTCCAGAACGTCGTGGACGATATCTCGGTCAAGCCTCTGCCCGAGCCGGTCGAGCACCGCCTCTTCCCCTCTCAGGACCGGGCGGTGCACCGCCGTAGGGACTGGGCGGCCTGCCTGTCCATGGCGTCCGACCGCATCGCCCACTACGAGTGGGGCAACGGGGAGAACCTGCGCGGCTACCACACCGGCGCCGGCTGGCTGTCCTGGTGGGGAGACGACTACGCCAACGAGCAGTACTCCGAGACCTTCTGGGCCACGGTCGACCCCAACCGGCTGCCCGGCATCACCGCCTCGCGGAAGCGGCTCGCCGACGCCGAGGGCGGCCAGTGGGGCGCCGAACGCCCCGCGGTGAAGTGGGTCGGCGGCACCACCGACGGCACGTACGCCGCGGTCGGCCAGCACCTCAAGGGGCTGTCCTCGACTCTGGAGGCCCGCAAGTCCTGGTTCTTCCTCGACGAGGGCGTCGTCTGTCTGGGGGCGGGCATCACCGCCTCCGACGCCGAGCCGGTCGACACGGTCGTCGACAACCGCCGCCTGGGCGCCGCCGGAACCAACGCCCTGACCGTGGACGGCCGCCGCAAGTCCGGCACGCTCGGCTGGACGGAGACCCTGACGGACCCCCGGTGGGCACACATCGCCGGACACGGCGGCTACGTCTTCCCCGAGGGCGGCCGGGTCACCGCACTGCGCGAGGAGCGCACCGGCCGGTGGAGCGACATCAGGACCGGATCCTCGACGCAGTCCTTCAGCGACCGCTACCTCACCCTGTACGTCGATCACGGCACCGATCCGGTGGAGAGCGGCTACGCCTACGTCCTGCTGCCCGGCGCCGGCGTCGCGCGCACCGCGGCCCGCGCCGCGAGCGCCCGCAGCCTGCTCAGGACCCTCGTCAACACCTCGCGGGCGCAGGGCGTCAAGGTCCCCGCCCTCGGTCTCACCGCCGTCAACTTCTGGGCCGCGGGCACGGCCGGCGGTGTCACCGTGAGCGCGCCCTGCTCGGTGCTGATCCGGCACGGAGGCGACGGCAACACCGTGGTGTGCGTGTCCGACCCGACCCGCACGCTCACCGAACTCACCGTCACCTGGGAGCACCGGGTCGCCGCGGTCATCGCCAGGCCCGGCACGGTCGAGGAGGCGGTACCGGGCCGGAACCTGACGCTGACGTTCGGTGACCTCACCGCCGAGGCGGGCGCCACCCAGAAAGTCACGGTGAGGACCGCGTGAGGGCCCGGACGCGGCGCCGCGCCGCCCTTGTCGCGGCCCTGGCCTGGCTCACGTCGCCCGCCACACCGGCCCACGCCGCGACGATCTGGGACGGCGACGCGGGCCGGGGCACCGGCGTCTTCGGCAGCGTGGAGTGCGACTCGCCCGGCAGCCTGGTCACCGCCGCCAACCCGGACGGCCACGGCACGATCTTCCGCTACACCAAGCCGAGCGGCCTCATCCGCTGCGAGAACCGGGGTGTCCAGGTCGGCGGAACGCGCTACGCGTTCGCTCCCGACACCACCTACTGGCTGGGCTGGGAGTCACAACTGTCCGCCGTCAGCGGGGATTTCGTGGTGTGGCAGTGGAAGTCCTATCCCAACGCCCAGCAGAACTACCCCCTCATCATGACCGTCAAGGACGGCTCCGTCCGCCTCTTCCAAGTCGGAACGGACGCCACATGGAGCCTGATCTGGTCGGCACCGGTCGCGGCCGGCGAGTGGAACCGGTTCGCCCTCGGCATCCACACCTCCGCATCCGCACAGTCCGGTTGGGTCGAGCTCTATGCCAACGGTGCTCGGCAGACCTTCACCGACGGCGCCACCCGTCACCCGGCACGGACCTGGGACAGCGCCAACGAACCCAAGTGGGGCGTCTACGACCGGGACACCCCGCAGAACGCGGTCGTCAACCGGATCGACCGGCTGCGGCTGGGCACCTCCTACGCGGACGTCGGCTGAACCACCTCGAACGACCAGAGAAGAGATGACCGTCGATGACCGAACCGCGCGCGGGGACCGCGTTCACCGTGACCGACACCGGCTTCGAGCTGGACGGCCGGCCGGTGCGGCTGCTGTCGGGCGCCCTGCACTACTTCCGCGTCCATGAGGAGCAGTGGGCGCACCGGCTGGGCATGCTGCGGGCGATGGGCCTCAACTGCGTCGAGACGTACGTGCCGTGGAACCTCCACGAACCGTTCCCCGGCCGGTACCGGGACCCCGAGGCGCTGGGCAGGTTCCTGGACGCGGTGCGGGCGGCGGGCCTGTGGGCCGTCGTCCGGCCCGGGCCGTACATCTGCGCCGAATGGGAGAACGGAGGCCTGCCGCACTGGCTGACCGGCGCGGTGGGCGGGCGGCTGCGTACCCGGGACGCCGCGTACCTGGAGCCGGTGCGGCGCTGGTTCGCCCGGCTGCTCCCCCAGGTCGTACGCCGCCAGGTGGACCGCGGCGGGCCGGTCCTGATGGTGCAGGTCGAGAACGAGTACGGCAGTTACGGTTCCGACCAGGAATATCTGCGCGAACTGGCCGTGCTGCTGCGGGACAGCGGAGTGACGGTGCCGCTGTTCACCTCGGACGGGCCGGAGGACCACATGCTCACCGGCGGTTCGCTGCCCGGTGTCCTGGCGACCGTGAACTTCGGCTCGGACGCCGACGCGGCCTTTCGTACCCTGCGCAGGCACCGGCCCACGGGACCGCTGATGTGCATGGAGTTCTGGTGCGGCTGGTTCGCCCACTGGGGCGACGAAACCACGCGGCGCGACGCCGGTGACGCGGCGGCACAACTGCGTGCCGTCCTGGAGAGCGGCGCGTCGGTGAACGTCTACATGGCTCACGGCGGCACCAGCTTCGGAGGCTGGGCGGGCGCCAACCGGACCGGCGACCTCCACGACGGTGCCTTCCAGTCGACCGTCACCTCCTACGACTACGACGCCCCGATCGACGAAAGGGGGAGGCCCACGGAGAAGTTCTGGCGCTTCCGCGGGGTCCTGGCCGACTACGCCACGACCCCGCCACCCGCGCTGCCGGCCGCTCCGCCGGTACTCACCTCGCCTGCTTCGACCGTGCTCGACTCCTGGCTGCCGCTGGACGAGGTGACGGACGCGCTCGGCGGACCGGAGCGAACCTTCGGTCACGCGCCCACATTCGAGGAACTGGACGTCGACCGGGGGCTGGTGCGCTACCGGGTGAGCGTCCCCGGACCGCGCCCGCCGCTGCCGCTGACCCTCCCCGGCGCGCGGGACGCGGTGCGGATGCTCGTCGACGCCGTGGTCACCGACGTGGGAGCGGCTGTTCCGGGGCCCGCCGGTGTGGAGGTGTGGGTGGAGTCGCTCGGCCGCGTCAACTACGGCCCCCGGCTGGGCGAGCCGAAGGGGTTGACGGGCGGGATTCTGCACGAACGGCAGTATCTGCACGGGGTGACGGTCCGCGGCCTGCGGCTGGACGCCTTCGACGACACCGAGGCCGTCACCGCGCTGCCGTTCCGCCCACCGGGGGAGCGGGGTGAACCCGGCCTGTACCGGGGCACCCTCGATGTGCCGGTTCCTGGCGACGCGTCGCTGGAGCTTCCCGGCTGGGGCCGGGGATACGCCTGGGTCAACGGCTTCTGTCTGGGCCGTTACTGGTCGGTCGGCCCGCAGACTTCCCTGTACGTCCCCGGTCCCGTTCTCCGGCCCGGCACCAACGACCTGTGGGTGCTGGAGACGGAACGGACGGGGAGCGCCGACGCGCACCTGACGTGAGAGCGCGTGGCAGGTTCGCGGCTTCGGGGGTGCGCATGCGGGGTGTGTGGGGTGAGGTCGAGGGTGCCGCCGCCGTGGCGGGGCGTTGGTGACGAGTTCCGTTAAGACCAGGAGCACGGTGTCGGCGGCTCACTCCCTGGCCCGTCACCGTTCGAGGCCGGTTACCTCACTGTCGAACACGCGGAAATCTGTGTTGGCCGGAGTAGACATTGGGCGGTGGTGTGGTTATGGTTTCTCTCGTAGCCAGAGATCGAGCAGGGCCCGGCAGAAACGAACTGGCGGGCAGCAGTACGCAGTTGCAGTGTGCAGTGCGGTGCGGTGGTGGAGTTGCGGAGCCAGGGTTGTTGTTGGACGGCGACGGGACTGACGACCGGACCGGGTGGCCCGCGGTGATCAGGGGCCGCCGTGAGCAGGACCGCGGTTCACGCGGTGGCATTACCGGTAGGTGAAGTTGCAGTTCGTAGGACCAGCAGGACAGAGCAGTACGCAGAACCGGCAGTACGCAGTACGAGCAGTACGTAGTTCCATCGGTAAGTGTTGTTCATGAGGGAAGAACGGAGGGCTACGCGCCATCAGGATCGCCCGGGCGGAATCGCTGAGCCCGGGTACCGCAGGACATCGATAGTGAGGTGGTCTCCGGTCGAGCAACCGCGATCCCCGCGCCCCCGACGGCATGCTGGTCGGGTCCGCGGAAACAAGTAGGCCGGCGCAGCATCAGGGCCGGCAGATGGTGTAGCAGTTCCTTCGGGGCCCTGGCGCGACGAGCGCCAGGGCCCCTCCACGCGTTCCACAGAGAGGTGCGATGACAGCAGACGACTCGTTCGGCCGGCTCGACGACGACGACTACCCCGCCTACACCATGGGCCGCGCCGCCGAAATACTCGGCACCACCCAGGGCTTCCTCCGCGCCATCGGCGAAGCCCGCCTCATCACCCCGCTGCGCTCCGCGGGCGGCCACCGCCGCTACTCCCGCTACCAGCTGCGCATCGCCGCCCGCGCCAGGGAACTCGTCGACCAGGGCACCCCCGTCGACGCCGCCTGCCGCATCGTCATCCTCGAAGACCAACTCCAAGAAGCCCAACGCATCAACACCCAACACCACCACACCGCCGAAAGCACGAACCCGACAGCCGCTGCCTGAGGCTCGGGATGGACAGGCCGAAGTGGCGGCGGGTCCCCGCAACGGGCCCGCCACGCCCGCCGGTCGGCATGGGCCGATCGGCCCATGCCAGGGACCTGCGGCCCCTGCACCGTGAACTCGATCGACACCACTCTGGAATCGGATCGCGCGATCCCGATCCCGATCCAGGAGGTGGAGACCATGCCCCGCACCGTCACGGTGGGCCTCGACGGCTCGCCCGAGAGCCGCGCCGCCGCCGAATGGGCGGCCAGGGAGGCCAAGCTGCGCGGCCTGCCGCTGAAGCTCGTCAACGTCTGGGAGCCGGTTCCCGCACCGATGGCGCGGACCCGGCTCGTCGGTGCCGAGCACCAGCAGCACCGGAGCGAGCGAAACGAGACGGGTGATCCCGCGGCCGAAGGCTGGGGGAGGATCCGCCGTGAGTCCACAGAGGGACTGAGGCTGCGGCACCCCGGCGTCGAGATCACCGCCGAGCAGATCTCCGGCCGGCCCGGCGAGGTCCTGGCGCAGCCGGCCGAGGACGCCGCGCTGCTCGTCCTGGGGTCGCGTGGCCTGAGCGGGGTCGGCGGGTTTTTGCTTGGCTCGGTCGGCCTCGCCGTCGTGGCGCACGCGGACCGGCCCGTGGTCCTGGTACGGGCCGGGGAGCAGGCCGCCGACGAGCACCTGATGGATCCGACGGGCATCCCGTCCGCCGCTGCTCCCTACCGGCCCGTGGTCCTGGGCCTGAACACAGAGGACCCGGACCCCTCGCTCGTCGAGTTCGCCTTCGACGCCGCCGACCGCCGTGCCACCTCCCTGCGGGTTCTCCACGGCTGGAACCCGCCGCCCTACTACGCGTACGGCCTCTCCTCCGACCTCGAACTCCACACCGAGCTGTCCCTGCAGGAAGCCGCCGCCCTCACCGAGGTCCTGCGCCCCTGGCGGCAGAAGTTCCCCGCCGTCGAGGTCGTCGAGGAGTCCCGGTACGGAACGGCCGCCATTCACCTGGTCGACGCCTCCCGCGAGGCCTCCCTGGTCGTCGTCGGCCGCCGAATCCGCCGCAGCCCGCTCGGCGCCCGCATCGGCCCGATCACGCACGCCGTACTGCACCACGCCACCGCCCCTGTCGCCGTCGTCCCGCACGGCTGACCTGCCCCGAGGAGGAGATTCCATGAAGGCAGCAGTCGTACGTGCATTCGGTGAGCCCCTGGTCATCGAGGAGCGCCCCGATCCCGAGCCCGGCCCCGGACAGGTCCGTATCCGGGTCGAGGCCTCCGGGCTGTGCCACACCGACATCCACGCCGCCCGCGGAGAGTGGCCGGTCAGGCCGAGCCCGCCGTTCGTCCCCGGCCACGAGGGCGTCGGCCTCGTGGAGGCCCTCGGTGACGGCGTCACGCACCTCGCGCCGGGGCAGCGCGTCGCCGTGCCCTGGCTGGGCAGGACGTGTGGGCGGTGCGAGTTCTGCCTGTCCGGCTGGGAGACGCTGTGCGAGCAGCAGATCAACACCGGATACGGATGCGACGGCGGGTACGCCGAGAAGATGCTCGCCTGGGCAGACTTCGCCCAGCCGGTGCCCGAGGGCATCAGCGCCCTGGAGGCCGCCCCGCTGAGCTGCGCCGGTGTCACCACGTACAAGGCCCTCAAGGTCGCCGACGTCAGGCCGACCCAGCTCGTGGCCATCTCCGGGGTCGGAGGACTGGGCCACCTGGCGGTGCAGTACGCGAAGATCGCCGGGGCGACCGTCGCCGCGATCGACGTCACCGACGAGAAGCTCGAACTCGCCGCGGAGCTCGGCGCCGACCTCGTCATCGACGCCCGCAAGCACGACCCCGGCGAGGTGCTCAAGCGGTACGGCGGTGCGCATGCCGCCATCGCGCTCGCGGTGAACGAGGCGGCGTTCTCGGCGGCGTACGCCGGGCTGCGGCGCGGCGGGAAGCTCGTGCTGGTGGCCCTGCCGGCGCACGGCACGATCCAGGTCCCGATCTTCGACACCGTGCTGAACGGCACCTCGGTGATCGGCTCCATCGTGGGTACCCGGCAGGACCTGGCCGAGGTCTTCCAGCTCCAGGCGGCCGGACGCACCAGAGTCATCTACGAAGCACGGCCGCTCGCGAGCGTCAACGAGTCCATCGACGACGTGCTGCGCGGCGAGATCAAGGCGCGGATCGTCTTCGACATGGCCGCGGGAAGGTGACGGCGATGCAACTCCCCCTGGTCGTGGGCGTCGACGGTTCCGAGCCGAGTCTGCGCGCCGTGGACTGGGCGGCGGCTGAGGCCGCTCTGCGCGGGCTGCCGCTGCGGCTGGTGTACGCCTCGCTGTGGGAGCAGTACGAGAGCGCCACGGGTCTTGGCAGGTCCTCGGAACAGGTGTCGGCCGACACCGTCGTCGAGGCCGCCGCGAAGCGTGCGCACCGCCGCGAGGTGGACGTGAAGATCTCCACCGAGGTACTGCCCGAAGAGCCGGTGCCGGTGCTGCTGCGCGAGGGCCGCACCGCTTTCGCCCTGGTCCTGGGATCGCGCGGCCGCGGCGGCATCGCCGAGCTGCTGCTCGGTTCGGTCAGCCTCGCGGTCGCCGCCCGCGCCGACTGCCCGGTGATCGTGCTGCGCGGCAGCCACGACGGTCAGGCGGACCCCGCCATGCGCGGGCGCGTCGTGCTGGGCGTCGGTGAGGAGCCGGAGAACTCGGCGGCCGTGCGCTTCGCCTTCCAGGAGGCGGCGGAACGCCGGGTGCCGCTGGAAGCCGTACGCGCCTGGCGATGCCCCGGGTACGAGACCACCGACCACCCTCTGATGGCCGGCGAACCCGCCCGGCTGCACGAGGAGAGGGCCGTGCGGACCTTGGACGCGGCGCTGCGGGAAGCCCCGGAGGGTGTGGAACTGCACCGCCGTACCGTCGAAGGCGCCGCCCACAAGGTGCTGCTCGACGCCTCGGCCGACGCCGGCCTGCTCGTCGTCGGCGCCCAGCGGCGCCACGGCCACTTCGGGCTCCAGCTCGGCCGGGTCGCCCACGCGGTCCTGCACCACTCCGCCTGCCCGGTGGCCGTCGTACCCCAACAGGCGTGACCGGCTCAGAGCGCCACCGGGTGCGCGCCGCGCGGGTTCACATGCCCCGGGACGCGTGTGAACGCGGCGCCCTCCGAACACCACGACGAGCGGGCGCCCTCGGCTCGCGCCCCTTCCCGAAGCCCGACTCGCCCCGATGACTTACGGAGTCACCATGCCCAAGGCCGAACAGCGGAACAGCACCGTACTGACCGACGAGGAACTGCGCACCCTGGACGCCCACTGGCGGGCCGCCAACTACCTTGCCGTCGGCCAGATCTATCTGATGGCCAACCCGCTCCTCACCGAACCCCTCACCGCCGCCCACATCAAGCCGCGGCTGCTCGGCCACTGGGGCACATCCCCGGGCCTCAACCTCGTGTACACGCACCTCAACCGGGTGATCAAGGCCCGCGGTCTCGACGCGCTGTGCGTGTGGGGGCCGGGCCACGGCGGCCCCGCGGTGCTCGCGAACTCCTGGCTGGAGGGCAGCTACAGCGAGACCTACCCGAACGTCCCGCGCGGCGCGGCGGGGATGGACCGGCTCTTCCGGCAGTTCTCGTTCCCCGGCGGAGTGCCCAGCCATGTAGCGCCGGAGACCCCGGGCTCGATCCACGAGGGCGGCGAGCTGGGCTACTCGCTCGCGCACGCGTACGGCGCCGCCTTCGACAACCCGGACCTGCTGGTCGCCTGCGTCATCGGCGACGGCGAGGCGGAGACCGGGCCGCTCGCCGCGTCCTGGCACTCCAACAAGTTCCTCGACCCGGTGCACGACGGCGCCGTGCTGCCGATCCTGCACCTCAACGGCTACAAGATCGCCAACCCGACGGTGCTCTCCCGTCTCCCTGAGTCCGAACTCGACGAACTGCTGCGCGGATACGGCCACGATCCGATCCACGTCACCAGCGACGACCCGCACCAGGTCCACCGTGCCATGGCGGACGCCTTCGACCAGGCGCTGGACCGCATCGCCCTCGCGCAGAGCACGGCCCGTGAGGGCGGCGTGACCGAGCGCGCGCTCTGGCCCATGATCGTGCTGCGCACGCCGAAGGGCTGGACGGGGCCCGCCGAGGTCGACGGCGTCCCGGTCGAGGGCACGTGGCGCGCCCATCAGGTCCCGCTGTCCGGCGTACGCGAAAACCCGGACCACCTGCGGCAGTTGGAGTCCTGGCTGCGCTCGTACCGCCCCGAGGAGCTCTTCGACGCCGACGGGCGGCCCACCGCCGACGTCCTCGCCTGCATCCCCGAGGGAACCCGCCGGCTCGGCGCCACTCCGCACGCCAACGGCGGCCTGCTCGTGCGTGATCTCCCGATGCCGTCCCTGGACCGCTTCGCCGTCCCCGTCGACAAGCCGGGCGCCACCCTGCACGAGCCCACCCGGATCCTCGGCGACCTCCTCGAACAGATCATGCGGGACACGTCGGAGAGCCGCGACTTCCGCCTTGTGGGCCCCGACGAGACCGCCTCCAACCGGCTGGAAGCCGTCTTCAACGCCAGTGGCAAGGCCTGGCAGGCGCAGACCCTCCAGGTGGACGAACACCTGGACCGGCACGGCCGGGTGATGGAGATCCTCTCCGAACACCTCTGCCAGGGCTGGCTGGAGGGGTATCTCCTCACCGGCCGGCACGGACTGTTCTCCTGCTACGAGGCGTTCGTGCACATCGTCGACTCGATGGTCAACCAGCACATCAAGTGGCTCAAGACATCGCGGGAGTTGCCGTGGCGGGCCCCGATCGCCTCCCTCAACTACCTTCTGACGTCGCATGTCTGGCGTCAGGACCACAACGGCTTCTCCCACCAGGACCCCGGGTTCGTCGACCACGTCCTCAACAAGAGCCCCGAGGTCGTACGGGTCTATCTGCCGCCGGACGCCAACACCCTGCTGTCCGTGGCGGACCACGTCCTGCGCAGCCGTGACTACGTCAACGTGATCGTCGCGGGCAAGCAGCCCTGTTTCGACTGGCTGTCCATGGACGAGGCCCGCGCCCACTGCGCCCGCGGTGCCGGGATCTGGGACTGGGCGGGCTCGTCGAACGGCGATCGGGAACCCGATGTCGTCCTCGCCTGCGCGGGCGACGTACCCACGCTGGAGATCCTGGCCGCCTCCGATCTGCTTCGCCGTCATCTGCCGGAACTCGCCGTCCGGGTCGTCAACGTCGTCGACATGACCCGGCTGCTGCCGCGCGAGGAACACCCGCACGGCATGAGCGACGCCGAGTACGACGGCCTGTTCACCACCGACAAGCCGGTGATCTTCGCCTACCACGGCTACCCCTGGCTGATCCACCGCCTCGCCTACCGCCGCACCGGCCACGCCCACCTGCACGTCCGCGGCTACAAGGAGATGGGCACCACCACCACGCCGTTCGACATGGTCGTCCGCAACGACATGGACCGTTACCGGCTCGTCATGGACGTCATCGACCGGGTCCCCGGCCTGGCAGTGCGCGCGGCGGCCGTACGCCAGTCGATGACCGACGCCCGCACCCGCCACCACGCCTGGATCCGCGAGCACGGCACCGACCTGCCCGAGGTCACCGACTGGACCTGGACGGCCTGAACACCCCTACCCCGCAAAGGAGTTCAACGCCATGACCGCACGCGTCGGCATCAACGGCTTCGGCCGCATCGGTCGCACCTACCTCCGCGCGGCCCTCGACCGGGCGGAGGCGGGCACCCAGGACGTCGAGGTGGTCGCCGTCAACGACATCGCTCCGCCCGCCACCCTGGCCCATCTCCTGGAGTACGACTCGACGTTCGGCCGCATCGGCCGCGAGGTCACCCACGACGACAGTTCGATCACCGTCGACGGCCATCGCATCGCCGTCACCGCCGAACGCGACCCGGCCGCCCTCCAATGGGCCGACTACGGCGCCGGCATCGTCATCGAGTCCACCGGGCACTTCCGCGACCGCGACTCCGCCGCACTGCACCTGAAGAGCGGCGCGCACACGGTGCTGCTCTCCGCGCCCGGCAAGAACGCGGACGCCACCATCGTCATGGGCGTCAACGACGGCACGTACGACCGCGACAGTGACCGGATCGTGTCGGCGGCCTCCTGCACCACCAACTGCGTCGCTCCGATGGTCAAGGTCCTCCACGAGACCTTCGGCATCGACCGCGGCATGATGACCACCATCCACGGTTACACCAACGACCAGTCCCTCCTGGACAGCCCGCACAAGGACCTGCGCCGGGCCCGCTCCGCGGCTCTGAGCATCATCCCGACCAGCACGGGCGCCGCCCGCGCCGTCGGCCTGGTGCTGCCGGAACTCGCGGGCACCCTGGACGGCATCGCGGTCCGCGTGCCCGTCGAGGACGGTTCGCTCACGGACCTCGCGGTGGTGCTGCGGCGCGATACGACGGTGGAAGAGGTCAACACGGCCTTCGCAGAGGCCGCGGAGGGCCCGTTGAACGGCATCCTCCGTGTGTCGAAGGCGCCCATCGTCTCCCGCGACGTCATCGGCGACCCCGCGTCCTGCGTCTTCGACCCGGCCCTGACCCAGGCGAACGGCAATCTGGTCAAGGTCTTCGGCTGGTACGACAACGAGTGGGGCTACACCAACCGGCTCCTGGACCTCACCGCACTGGTGGCCGCCGACTGACCCCGACCCCTACACCGGCGTCACCACCACCCCGCCCGGGCCCACGCCCGCACCCGCGATGTCCGCCGGGTGCGGGCGTGGGCCCGGGCGCGCGTGGCGGGACCAGGCTTTAGGGCCGACCGGCCCCCGGCGCGGCCCCGGACAGCCCATGGGATCACCTCCCGATCCGCTGGATGCTCGAAGTGTCAAAAGGCGCTGGAGGAGACCCACGATGACGCATGACACGCGCAGCCGACCCACGGTCCATGCCCTGCTCTCGGACGGCACCACCGTGTGCATACGTCCTGTGCGGCCGGGCGATCACGACCAACTGCGGGAGCTCTACGAGGAGATGTCCGCGGAGAGTCTGCGGCTGCGGTTCTTCGCGGCGAGCCCGCGTTCCGCCGCGATGGCCGCCGACCGGGCCTGTGCGCCGCCCCGCCCCGGATACCGGGCGCTGCTGGCCGAGTCGAAGGACCGGGTGATCGGCCTGGCCGAGTACGAGGTCGGCGACGACGCGCCCACGGCCGAGCTCTCCATCGCGGTGGCCGACGGACTGCACCACCGGGGCGTCGGCACCCTCCTGGTCGAGCACCTGGTCTCCGCCGCCCGCGCGGACGGCATCACCAGGTTCACGGCCGACGCGCTCTCCGAGAACCACGAAGTGCTCCGGCTCTTCGCCGACCTGGGCCTGCGCACCGCACGCCGGTTCGAGGGCCCGGAGGTGCGGTGCGCCATCGAACTGGACGAGGAGGACGACGCCTACCTCTCCGCCGTCGAGGCACGCGGCCGGGCCGCCGACGTGGCCAGCCTGGAGCCGCTGCTGCGACCGGACGCGATCGCGGTGGTCGGTGCCGGGCGCAGGCCGGGGTCGGTCGGGCGGGCTCTCCTGCACCACCTGCACACCGGCGGCTTCACCCGTCGGCTCTTCGCGGTGAACCCCCGTGCCACCTCGATCCTCGGCGTGCCGTCCTACCCCTCGGTCAGCGCGCTGCCCAAGGTCCCGGATCTCGCGGTCCTCGCGGTGCCCGCGGCAGCCCTCCCCGACACCGCGGAGGAGTGCGGCAAGGCCGGGGTGCGGGCACTGCTCGTCGTCTCGGCCGGCCTCGACAGCCGGCAGGCGGAAGCCCTCATGGCCGCCTGCCGCACGTACGGCATGCGGCTCGCCGGACCCAACTGCCTCGGCATCACCAACACCGACCCGGCGCTCTCCCTCGACGCGACCTTCGCGGCGGATCATCCGCGCCCCGGCACGGCGGGCGTCGCCGTGCAGTCCGGCGGCGTCGGCATCGCCCTGCTCGACGGCCTGTCCCGGCTCGGTATCGGTGTCTCGTCCTTCGCCTCGCTCGGCGACAAGTACGACGTCAGCGGCAACGACATGCTCCAGTGGTGGGAGAGCGACGACCGCACCGACCTCGCCCTGCTGCACCTGGAGTCCTTCGGCAACCCGCGGGCGTTCTCCCGTACCGCCCGGCGCGTGACCCGCCGTATGCCGGTGCTGACCGTCGACGCGGGCCGCACCGACGTCGGCCGTCGCGCCGCCGCCTCGCACACCGCCGCCGCCGCGACCCCGACCATGACCCGGCAGGCGCTGTTCACCCAGGCCGGCATCACCGCCACCCGCTCGGTGGGCGAACTCCTCGAAGTCGCCGCCCTGTTGCACTCCCAGCCACTGCCGGCCGGGACCCGCGTGGCGATCGTCACCAACGCGGGCGGCGCGGGAGTCCTGGCCGCGGACGCCTGCGCGGAGGCGGGTCTTTCGCTTCCGCCACTCACCCCCTCGCTGGTCGAAAGCCTGTCCGCCGTACTGCCCGACGGTGCCACCGCGGGCAACCCCGTCGACGTCACCGCCGCCGTCACGGAGGAGCAACTCGGGGACTGTGTGGACCGGATCATGCGGCACCCGGGTATCGACGCCGTCCTGCTGGCCCTCGTGCCCACGGCCGTCGCGGCCGCGACCGGCGACGACCTCGTGCGGGCCGTCACCCGCGGCCCCGCACGCCGCGCCCTTCCGGTCGCCGTCGTACGCCTGGAGCAGGACCTGCCCGTCAGGCTGCTGCCGGCCACCCAGGGCGGCGCGATCCCCTCGTACGCCGAACCCGGCGCGGCGGCAGGTGCGTTGGCCCACGCCGCTCGCCGCGCGGCCTGGCTGGGCCGGACGGCGGGCACGAACCCGGAGCTCGCGGAGGTCGACACGGCCCGGGCCCGCGCGGTCGCCGAGACGTACCTCGCCGCCCACCCGGACGGCGGCTGGCTCGACCCGCGCACCTGCGCCGAACTCCTCACCTGCTACGGCATTCCCCAACTCCCGTGGTCCTGGGCGCAGACGGAGGACGACGCCGTCATCGCGGCCGAACGGCTGCGCGGCCCCGACGGCCGGGTGGTCATGAAGGCCCACTGGCCCGGCCAGCTCCACAAGAGCGAACAGCACGCCGTGCACCTCGATCTCGAAGGGGAAGCCCAGGTCCGGGCCGCCTTCCGGGACTTCGAGAGCCGGTTCGCCGGCCTGATGACCGGGGCGGTCGTCCAGCCCCTGGCCGCGCGCGGCACCGAACTGTTCGCGGGAGTCGTGCAGGACGAGGTCTTCGGCCCGCTCGTACTGTTCGGGCTCGGCGGCACCGCGACCGAGGTCCTGGCCGACCACGCCGCCCGCCTCGCACCGCTGACCGACCACGACGTCCACGACCTGATCACCGCACCGCGCTGCGCACCGCTCCTGTTCGGGGCACACGGCAGCGGACCCGTCGACCTCGCAGGCCTGGAACAGATGCTCCTGCGGCTGTCCCGCATGGCGGGCGACCTGCCGCAGCTCGCCGAAGCCGACTTCAACCCCGTCCTCGCGACGCCTGACGCGGTCACCGTGCTCGACGCGCGCGTCCGCCTGCTGCCGCGCAGGACCCAGCACCCCTATCTGCGCCGACTGCGCTGAGGAGGAACCAGATGAAGCACGACAAGGTCGGATCCGTCATGGTGACGGAGGTCGTCCGGGCGCTGTACGGCACCCCGTTCAAAGAGGTGGCCCGGCTGCTCGCCGAGCACCGGATCAGCGGACTGCCGGTGATCGACGAGGACGAGAAGGTCATCGGGGTGATCTCCGAGACCGACCTCATGGTCAGGCAGGCGCGGACACCCGGCCCGGGCAGGCCGAAGCGGCGCTTCCGGCTCGCCGAACTGACCCACGCCGCTCGTGGGCAGGCCGCGAAGGCGCACGCCCGTACCGCCGGACAGCTGATGTCCGTTCCGCCGGTCACCGTCCGCGCCGACAACACCATCGCCGAGGCCGCCCGGACCATGACACGGAGCCGGGTGGAGCGGCTGCCGGTGGTGGACGAGGAGGACCGGCTCGTCGGCATCGTCACCCGCCGCGATCAGATCCAGGTCTTCCTGCAGCCCGACGGCGAGATCCGCCGCGAGGTGATCGACGAGGTGCTGGTCCGCTCGCTGTGGCTGGCGCCGACGAGCGTGGAGGTCGGTGTGGACGAAGGGGTCGTGACGCTCGCGGGCCATGTGGAGCGCAGGAGCGAGGCGGAGATCGCCCTCGCCATGACCAACCGCGTCGACGGCGTCGTCGCGGTGATCGACGAACTCACCTACCGGCTCGACGACTCGCACCTGAGGCCGGACGAGCCCGCCATGCACGGTGTGTGACCGGACGATGACCGAGAAGGCCCCTGAGAGGAGGCGCACCGTCATGCTGAGCAACGTGCTGGTTGCCTACGGAACGACGAACGGTTCGACCGCGCGGATCGCCGAGACCATCGCCGAAGTCCTGCGCAGGGAGGGACTGTCGGCCGAGGCGGTTCCTGCCCGGTCCGTGACGAACGTGGAGCCCTACGACGCGGTGGTGGTCGGTGGCGGGCTGTACGCCGGGCGCTGGCACCGGGACGCCCGCCGCTTCGTCCGCCGTCACGGCCGCGCGCTGGCCGGGCGCCCGCTGTGGTTCTTCAGCAGCGGCCCGCTCGACGCCACGGCCTCGGAACGGGACATCCCGCCCGTGCCCGGTGTGCGACGGGCCATGGTCCGTCTCGATGCCGGGGAACACATGACGTTCGGGGGCTGTCTCGAGGAGGGAGCGACAGGATTCATCGCCCGGAAGATCGTCTCCTCCGGAAAGGGCGGGGACTTCCGCGACTTCGCGCAGATCGAGGAATGGGCCACGCGGATCGGCGCCGAGTCCACGGCCGAGCCGCAGAGGGCCTGAACCATGCGGGCTTGATCTCCCGTCCCCGATCGAAGGAGTGGTCCGCGCCGCCGGGATGCGAGTCTGTCCTGGGTCCGCTCGATGGTGATGCCGAGGGCCTGCGGACAGTACGGTGAGGGCAGGGGAACGGGTTCGAACCGCCTTGTCTGCTGTGTCGGTCGGAGGAAGTCATGAGCGGGGACGGACGCGGCGGTTCCGGGGAGTATGTGCCCAAGCTGCGGCTCGATGAACTGCTGGGCGAGCTGCAGGTGCGCATCGACGCGGTCCGCGGTACCCGCGACCGCCTGCACAGCCTGCTGGAGGCGGTCCTCTCGGTCGGACGGGAACTCGACCTGCCGCAGGTGCTGCGCAGCATCGTCGAGTCCGCCGTGGTGCTGGTGGACGCCGAGTACGGAGCGCTGGGTGTGATCGGCGGCGACCAGAAGCTGTCCGAGTTCCTGACCGTCGGCATAGGCGAGGAGGGGCGGTCCGAGATCGGGGCGCTGCCCAGCGGGCACGGACTCCTCGGAGAGCTGATCCGGCACCCGGTGCCACTGCGGCTGCCGGAGCTGTCGGAGCACACGGCGTCGTACGGCTTCCCGGCCAACCATCCGCCGATGCGCTCCTTCCTCGGCGTACCGATCCGGGTGCGCGACGAGGTGTTCGGAAACCTCTACCTCACCGAGAAGCGCAGCGCCAGGGAATTCGACGCGGAGGACGAGTCCGTCCTGTCGACGCTGGCGGTGGCCGCCGGAGTGGCCATCGAGAACGCCCGGCTGTACGAGGAGACCATGCTGCGCGAGCGCTGGCAGCGGGCCAGCGGGAGGGTCACCAGCATGCTCCTGACCGGTGCGCCGAGCGCGGAAGTGATGGAACTGATCGTCGACGAGGCCCGGAAGATCGTCTCCGCCGACATGGGACTGATCGCGGAGCGCGTACCGGGCGAGGAGACCCTGCGGCCGGCCCTGGCGGTCGGCCTGGGCAGGGAGCAACGCAGCGGTCTGGTGCTGTCCGCGCGGGACGGTTTCGTCGGAGCGGCACTCGGCGCGAAGGCGCCGGTGGTCAGCGCCGACATCGAGCACGACGCACGCACGGGCGAGGGCGAGGCCCAATGGGCCGGGCTCGGCCCCGTGGCCGCGGTGCCGCTAGGCGCCGGGGGGAAGGCGCGGGGCGTGCTGCTGCTGGGGCGCGTGCCGGGCGGTACGCGGTTCGGCGACGTGGACACCGGGCCGCTGCTCGGGTTCGCCGACCAGGCGGCGCTGGCCCTGGAGCTGGCCGAGCGGCGCCGGGACGCGGATCAGATCACCTTGCTCCAGGACCGGGACCGCATCGCCCGCGACCTCCATGACCTCGCCATCCAGCGGCTCTTCGCGGCCGGTATGACCCTGCAGAGCACCCAGCGCTTCATGGAACACCCCGAGGGCATGGAGCGGCTGATACGGACCGTCGACGACCTCGACGACACCATCAAGATCATTCGGTCCACGATCTTCGGGCTGCGCACCCACGGCGGGGGTGGACGGGAGAGCGACGGTTTGCGCGGCCGGGTGTCCGAGGCGGTGAGGGCCTCGGGCGCGTCACTGGGATTCCCGCCCGCGCTGCGCATCGAGGGGCTCGTCGAGACCGATGTCCCCGGCGATGTCGCCGACCACGCGGTCGCGGTGCTCGGCGAGGCGCTCAGCAACGCGGCCCGGCACTCCGGAGCACAGGCGGTGGACGTGCGGCTTCAGTGCGCCAGGGGCGAGTTGACGCTCACGGTGACCGACGACGGCCGCGGGGTGCCGGGTGACGCCGGGCGCAGCGGGCTGAAGAACATCGAGGAGCGGGCCGTCACCCTCGGCGGAACGCTGACGCTCGGCGAACGGCCGGAGGGCGGCGGAACACGGCTGGTGTGGCGGGTTCCCGTGACCGCGGACCGTGCCGCGGACGGGGGCTGACCGCAGAAGGGCGCCGCCCCGCGGCAGGCCCGGACAGCAGGGCGGGCCCGGACGGCGGGGCGGGGCGGACTCAGCGCGTCGGATGGCCGGGGGAGTCGGGCCGTTCGAGATGGCTGGCCAGGACCGCCGCCTGGACGCGGCGCTGGACGCCGAGTTTGGCCAGCAGCCGGGAGATGTGGTTCTTCACCGTCTTCTCCGACAGGTAGAGCTTCTTGCCGATCTCGCGGTTGGTGAGCCCGTCCCCGATGAGCGCGAGGATGTCCCGCTCGCGGGGCGACAGGCCGGCGAGCTCGGGTGCGAGTGCGGGCGCCTCGGCGGGGTCCGCGCGCAGGGAGCGCATCAGGCGGGCGGTCGTCGTGGGGTCCAGCATCGACTGGCCGGAGGCGACCGTGCGGACCGCCGCGACCAGGTCGGAGCCTCTGATCTGCTTGAGCACATAGCCCGCCGCCCCGGCCATGATCGCGTCGAGCAGGGCCTCCTCGTCGTCGAACGACGTCAGCATCAGACAGGCCAGCTCCGGCATCCGGCTGCGCAGCTCGCGGCAGACACCGATCCCGTCACCGTCCGGCAGACGTACGTCGAGGACGGCCACGTCCGGGCGCAGCGCCGGCCCGCGCACCAGCGCGTGCTCGGCGCTGCCCGCGTCACCGACCACCGAGATGTCCGGCTCGGAGTCCAGCAGGTCGGTGAGACCGCGTCGTACGACCTCGTGGTCATCCAGCAGGAAGACCCGGATCGGGTTCTGCTCCGTGAAGGTACGCGCCTCGGCCATGACGATCCCTCGTTCGCTGGTGGACCACAGACCACACGACGACTGTGTGACTGTGATGACGATCGTCACCCCTGTGAAGCGGATGCACCAGGGCCGACCGGCCCAATCCGGCGACGGCCCTCGGTTCGGCCGCCGTCACTGCTCCGGGCGGCGAGCCGGGCCCGTGAGCTCGCACTCCACGCCCACCACACCCTCGACGGCCCGCACCAGGCGTGCGGCCACGGGCACCAGAGAGGTGTCCCTGACGCGCCCGGCGAGTGTGACGACCCCCTCCTCGACCCGCACACGGACAAGCGAGTACGACGCGGGGAACAGATAGGACACGACTTCCCTGCGGACCTCCTCGGCGACTTCCTCGTCGTCCCGCAGGAACACCTTCAGGAGGTCACCGCGGCTGACGATGCCTTCCAGCCCGCCGGCGTCGTCGACGACGGGGAGCCGCTTGACCTTGGCGCGCGCCATGGTGCGGGCGGCCTGCGCGAGGGTCACGTTCGCGCGGACGGTCAGGGCGGGCGACGTCATCAGTTCCTCGGCGGTCACGGCGTCGGCCTTGGCGAGATCGGAGAAGCGCCGCAACTGTGTGTAGCCGTCCGGGTCGGCGTCGCGGAACTCCTCCTTGTACAGCAGGTCGGCCTCGGAGACGACGCCGACCACCCGGCCCTCGTTCTGACCCGCGCCCTCCAGCACGGGCAGGGCACTGACCTTCCACTCCTCCATGAGCCGCACGATCTCCTTGAAGTCGGCCCTGCGGCCGATGGAGGCGACGGTGTGGGTCATCACGTCGCTCACGATGTGCGGGGTGCCGTGCACGGTGACTCCTTGGTCGGTTCCGACGATTCCCTCGTGGCCGGGTCAGCGGGAGTTGCCGCTGCCGTAGGGCGCGTACACGTCCAGCAAGCGGGTTCTCGCCGACCGCAGCCGACGGGCGACGACGTCTCCCACCCACTGGGTCACCGCCATTCCCAGCACGGGATCGGCCCGGCACATGGCCCCTACCGCCTCGGCGTCGAACTCGTAGGCGCGCACCGGACTCGTCGTCTCGGCGCCCAGACACCAGGCGTGCGGTCCGAACAGCCAGGACCAGCCGACGAGTTCGTTGTGCCCGAGCGTCTCGATGACGGCTGCCCGGCGGCCGGGCACGTGCATGTCGAGGGCGATCGTGCCGGTACGGATGATCCAGAACCGGTCGGCGCGCCCGCCCTCCTTGAAGAGACGGGTGCCCTGCGGGATGGACACCTCGCGGGCGAGCCGCATCAGCCGCTCGCGGTGCTCGACGGGCAACGCCCGCAGCATGGTGGATGTAGGGGAAGCGTTCATGGTCCTGCCTCTTCCTGGGAGCGCGACCCTGCCGACTCCAATCTCTTCCCGTCCCCCCTCCTCCGCCATGGGCCACCCGGCCCCCGGGCCGGGCCGCATGGATCGGCCAAGGAGGCCGGCAAGAGGCCGCGCCGTGCGGGAGGCGCCCGGTCGTGCACGGGCGGGACAGCATCAGGGCCGAAGGGCCCCTCGCAGGGGCCTGCCCGGCCTCTGCGCCGCGGCTCGTTCCGGTACCAGGCTCGAGGGAGGAAGAGAACCCACGGGCAGCAACGCTGGAGGTACGGATCATGCTTCGACACGTCACCGCGGGGATCGACGGGTCTCCCGAAAGCCTGGCCGCCGCGCACTGGGCGGCCAGGGAAGCGGCGCGCCGGGGCGCCGCGCTGCGTCTGGTGCATGCCTGGGAGTGGCATCCGCGTCCGGCCCCGTCCGTGCCCGCGGACATGTCCCAACGTGCCCTGGCCGAGGACCTGTCGGCGCGGGCGGCGGACAGCGTGCGCGCCGCGCACCCGGGACTGCAGGTCATCGACCAGGCGGTGGCGGACTCGCCGGTCTCAGCCCTTTCGAGGGCGGCCGAGCAGGCTGAGCTGCTGGTCCTCGGTTCCCGTGGATTCGGCGGCGTCGCGGGATTCCTGATGGGGTCGGTGTCGCAGCGGGTCATCGCCAGGGCATCCCGTCCCGTGGTGCTGGTGAGGGTGGGCGGCAGCGCCGCCGACGAGCACTTCTCGGCACCGGACGGCATCTCCCCCGACGAGATACCCGGGATCCCGTACCGCGATGTCGTGCTCGGTCTCGACACCGGCCGGCCCTGCGAGGAACTGATCGAGTTCGCCTTCGATGTCGCCGGGCGCCGGGCCTCCTCACTGCGCGTGATCCACACCTTCAGCGCTGCCCCGTCCATCGCCGAGGCGGACGCGCTCGTCCCGATGAGGGGCCCGGAGCTGCTCGCGGAGCACGAGCACGCCGTGACCGCCGCGCTGCGCCCCTGGCGCGAGAAGTTCCCCGAGGTCACCGTCGCCGAGAGCGTCACCGAAGGACGCGCGGCCGACGAGCTGATCAGCGCCTCGGCCGGTGCGGCCCTCGTCGTGGTGGGACGCCGGACGCGTGAAGCCCGTCTCGGCACCCACATCGGCCCCGTCGCAAACGCGGCGCTGCATCACGCGCCCTGCCCCGTCGCCGTCGTCCCGCACGCCTGAACGAGCCCGGAGGGTGAGACAGATGACCAGGTACGTGTACGCGTTCGCCGAGGGCGGCCGTGAGATGGCGGACGTTCTCGGCGGCAAGGGGGCGAACCTCGCGGAGATGACCCGGCTGGGACTGCCCGTACCCCCTGGCTTCACCGTTACCACCCGCGCCTGCCGGGAGTACCTGGCCACCGGCGCGCAACCCGAGGAGCTCGGCGCCCAGATCGCCCACGCCCTGACCGAGTTGGAGCGCCGGATCGGCCGCGAGCTGGGCGGGCAGGACAACCCGCTGCTCCTGTCCGTGCGCTCGGGCAGCAAGTTCTCGATGCCCGGGATGATGGAGACGATCCTCGACATCGGCCTCGGCGACGAGTCCGTCCTCGCGCTGGCCAAGGCCACCGGCAGCGAGCGCTTCGCGTGGGACTCCTACCGCCGGCTTCTCCAGATGTACGGCCGTACCGTCCTCGGCATCTCTCCGGAGCTGTTCGACCGGCACGGACCCACCGACGACCCCGCCCAGCTCGTCGAGGACTTCAAGACCGTGATCCGGGACGCGACCGGTGAGGAGTTCCCGCAGGACCCGGCCGAGCAGCTGCACCGCGCGATCGGGGCGGTCTTCCGCTCCTGGAACAGTGAGCGCGCCCGCCTGTACCGCAGCCGCGAGCACATCCCCGACGACCTGGGCACCGCCGTCAACATCCAGGTCATGGTCTTCGGCAACCTCGGCCCGACCACCACGTCCAGAGGCAGCGGCACCGGCGTCGCCTTCACCCGCGACCCGGCGACCGGCGCCCGTGGCGTCTACGGCGACTATCTGCCCGACGCCCAGGGCGAGGACGTCGTCGCCGGCATCCGCAACGCCGTACCGCTCGCCGAACTGGACCGCCTCGACCCGGCCTCGTACCGGCAGCTCCTCGCTCACATGCGGACCCTTGAACATCAGTACCGCGACCTGTGCGACATCGAGTTCACCGTCGAGCGAGGCACGCTCTGGATGCTCCAGACCCGGGTCGGCAAGCGCACCGCCGAGGCCGCGTTCCGCATCGCCGAGGCGCTCGTCGACGAAAAGGTGATCGACGAGGACGAGGCGCTGGCCCGCGTCGGCGGGGCGCAGCTCGCCCGGCTGATGTTCCCCCGTTTCGAAGCACACGCGGACACGAAACCACTGGCGCACGGCGTCCCCGCCTCGCCCGGCGCGGCCGTCGGCGCGATCGTCTTCGACTCGGCGGAGGCCGTACGCCGCGCCGCGGCCGGGGAGAAGGTGATCCTCGTACGCCGCGAGACCACTCCCGACGATCTGCCCGGGATGATCGCCGCCGAGGCCGTGCTGACCAGCCGCGGAGGCAAGACGAGCCATGCGGCCGTGGTGGCGCGCGGCATGGGCAAGGTCTGTGTGTGCGGGGCCGAGCAGCTGACGGTGAATGTCGGGGCTCGGACGCTCACCGCACCCGGCCCGACCGTGCTGGCAGAGGGCACGGTGGTCTCCGTGGACGGCACGGCGGGCACGGTCCATTTCGGCGCGCTGCCGCTGGCCGACTCGCCGGTCGGCCGCTTCCTGGACACCGGAGAGCGGGACGGCGTGCTGACCGACGCTGTGGCCCGTACCCTCGAACACGCCGACTCCGTACGGCGACTGGGAGTGCGTGCCAACGCCGACACTCCCGAGGACGCTGCGCGCGCCCGCCGCTACGGAGCCGAGGGCATCGGTCTGTGCCGGACCGAGCACATGTTCCTCGGTGAGCGGCGGAGCCTCGTCGAGGCGATGATCCTGGCCGAGGACGAGGCGGAGCGGCGTGCCGCCCTGGACGCACTGTTGCCGCTCCAGCGGGCCGACTTCACCGGAATCCTGGCCGCGATGGACGGACTGCCGGTGACGATCCGCCTCATCGACCCGCCTCTTAACGAGTTCCTGCCCGACCGCACCGAACTCGCCGTACGCGTCGCCACCCACCCGACCGACCGCGACCGACGCCTGCTGGCGGCCGTCGAGCGGATGCACGAGAGCAACCCGATGCTGGGGCTGCGCGGAGTGCGTCTCGGACTCGTCGTCCCGGGTCTGGTCGAGATGCAGGTACGGGCGATCGCCGAGGCCGTCGCGGAACGGCTGCGGCTGGGCGGAGACCCTCAGGCCGAGATAATGGTTCCGCTGGTCGGCGCGCTCGAGGAACTGCGGATCGTGCGGGGGACGGCGGAACGCGTGCTGGCCGAGGTGTCGGACGCCTCCGGGCTCACGGTCCACTGCCCCATCGGCACGATGATCGAACTGCCCCGTGCCGCGCTGACCGCCGGCCGTATCGCCGAGGCCGCCGACTTCTTCTCCTTCGGCACCAACGACCTGACCCAGACCGCCTGGGGCCTGTCCCGCGACGACGCCGAAGCGTCCTTCATCCCCGCCTACCTGGCCCAGGGCATCCTCGCCGCCTCGCCCTTCGAGACCCTCGACCGCGACGGCGTCGGCCGCCTGGTCCGCATCGCCGTCGAGGAGGGCCGCGCCACGAAGCCCGGCCTGAAGACCGGGGTCTGCGGCGAACACGGCGGCGACCCCGACTCCATCCACTTCTTCCACGACACCGGTCTCGACTACGTCTCCTGCTCGCCGTTCCGCGTCCCGGCCGCCCGCCTCGAAGCGGGCCGAGCCGCCCTCACGAACCGGGCCGACGGCACGTCGGCCGCCACCTAGACAGCACCACCCAAGGGGAGGGACGACATGACCACCCGTCATGTGACAGTAGGCGTGGACGGTTCGCTCGTCGCCGTAAGGGCGCTGGACCGGGCCTGCGAAGAGGCCGTGCTGCGCGGCGCCGTGCTGGACATCGTGTACGCCGTGCCCGACCTCGACGAGGCAGGCCCGGTACTGGCGTCCGCCGCCTCCCGGGTGCGTGACCGCCACCCCGGCTTACCAGTCACGGCCTTCGCCGTCGAGGGCGGTCCTGTCCAGGCGCTGCTGCGTCACGGCCGCGACGCCGAGCTCATCGTGGTCGGCTCCCGCGGGCTCGGCAGCGTGGCCGGACTGCTGTTCGGCTCGGTGAGTCTGCGGCTGGCCGCGCATACGCACGGCCCGCTGCTCGTCGTACGAGGGGACCGCAGGCCCGCAGACCGTGGCGAGGTGTTGCTCGGGCTGGAGAGCGACACCGATGCGGATGCGGCCGTGTTCGCCTTCGGGGAGGCGGCGCGCCGCGGAGCCCGGCTGCGGGTCCTGAACGCCCGGCACCGTCGCTACCTGGAGCCCGAACTCCCGTCCCCGGTCTCCGTGCGCCAGGTGGAGAAGGATGCCACCCGGCAGGTCCGAACCGAACAGGCCGTGCCCCGCCTCGCGGCGGCCGGGCCGGGGCAGTGGTACCCCCATGCCGAGGTAGGGATCCGCACGGTACGGACCGGCCCGGCGTCCGCGCTGCTGAAGGCGACCTGTGACGCCGCGGTCGTGATCGTCGGCGCCCGCCGCGGACCCCACCGGCTCGGCCGGCAACTGGGCCCGGTCACCCACGTCTTGCTCAACCACTCCCATTGCCCGGTCGTGGTCGTCCCCACCGGGACCTGAAGAAGGTCTCCCCATGTTCCACAACATCACCGTCGGCCTGGACGGCTCACCCGGGAGCCTCGCCGCCGTCGAGGTGAATGAGCAGGCCCTGATCGGCACGGCGATCCTGGCCGTACCGGACGGCGCGCGCCGTGGGGCCACCAGGGCCCCGCGGCGGCCCGGGTGGCCCCGGTCTCAGTAGGCGGTGAGCCCCTGTTCCCTGAACTGTTCGCGCACCCGCTCGGTCAGCGCCGGTTCGGGAGCCGGGTTGTCACGCAGCGGGAAGGGGATCCCGAGAGCTTCGTACTTCGCGGCGCCCAGCTTGTGGAACGGCAATACGTCCACCCGGCCGACATTGCCGAGGCCGGCGACGAAGCGGGCGAGCCCGGCAACGGCCTGGAGGTCGTCGGTCCAGCCGGGCACCAGGACGTAGCGGATCCACACGGGGATGCCCAGGCGGTCCAGCCGAGTGGCGAAGCCGAGCGTGGGCGCGAGCTCTCCGCCGGTCAGCTCCCGGTACGTACGGATGTCGAAGGACTTGATGTCCAGGAGCACCAGGTCGGTGTCGGCGAGCAGTTCGTCGGTGGCGCGGGCGCCGAGGACGCCGGAGGTGTCCACGGCGGTGTGCAGTCCCGCCTCCTTGCACCGGCGCAGGATCGCGCCGGTGAAGGCGGGCTGGAGCAGCGGCTCGCCACCGGTGATGGTCACCCCGCCGCCCGCCGTGGTGATGAAGTCCCGGTACTTCTCGATCTCCGCCATCACCTCGTCGACGGTGGCCTCCCGCCCGTCCCGCAGGTGCCAGGTGTCGGGGTTCGCGCAGTACAGGCAGCGCAGCGAGCAGCCACTGACGAAGAGGACGAACCGGGTGCCGGGGCCGTCCACGCCGGTGGACAGGTCCCAGGAGTGGATCCGCCCCGTCGTGATGGCCTTCACGGTGCTCACAGCGATCCGTGGAAGGTACGGCTGATCACGTCGAGCTGCTGCTCGCGGGTCAACCGGACGAAGTTGACGGCGTATCCGGAGACCCGAATGGTCAACTCCGGGTATTTGTCCGGGTGTTCCATCGCGTCTTCCAACGTGGCCCGGTCCAGGACGTTGACGTTCATGTGGAAGCCGCCGGAGGCCGTGTACGCGTCGAGGATGCCGACCAGGTTGCCCGCGCGCTCCTCGGGGTGGTGGCCCAGGCCCTCGGGCGTGATCGTCGTGGTCAGTGAGATGCCGTCACGGGCCTGGTCGTAGGGGAGCTTGGCGACCGAGAGCGCCGAGGCGGCCACCCCGTGCCGGTCGCGGCCGTTCATCGGGTTGGCGCCGGGCGCGAAGGGCTGTCCGGCGCGGCGGCCGTCGGGGGTGTTGCCGGTGTGCTTGCCGTAGACGACGTTGGAGGTGATCGTCAGCACCGACTGGGTGTGCTCGGCGTCCCGGTAGGCGGGGTGCTCGCGCACCTTGACCATGAAGGACTCGACCAGCCCGACCGCGAGGGCGTCGACGCGGTCGTCGTTGTTCCCGTACGCCGGCCAGTCGCCCTCGGTCTCGAAGTCCACCGCCAGCCCGGTGGCGTCGCGGATCACCTTCACCCGCGCGTACTTGACGGCGGACAGGCTGTCGGCGGCGACCGACAGACCCGCGATGCCGCAGGCCATGAAGCGGTGCACCGGATGGTCGTGCAGCGCCATCTCGACGCGCTCGTAGGCGTACTTGTCGTGCATGAAGTGGATGACGTTGAGCGTGTTGACGTACGTCGCCGCCAGCCAGTCCAGCATCCGGTCGTACGCCGCCGACAACTCCCCGTACTCCAGGTACTCGCCGGTCAGCGCGGGCGTACCGGGGGTGATCTGCTCGCCGCTCAGCTCGTCCCGGCCGCCGTTGATCGCGTACAGCAGCGCCTTGGCGAGATTCACCCGGGCCCCGAAGAACTGCATCTGCTTCCCGACCGCCATCGCCGACACGCAGCACGCGATCGCGGTGTCGTCGCCGGTGCACGGACGCGTCAGCTCGTCGGACTCGTACTGGACGGCGCTGGTGTCGATGGACACCTGGGCGCAGAACTCCTTGAAGCCGAAGGGCAGTCGGGGTGACCACAGCACGGTCAGGTTGGGTTCGGGCGCGGGACCGAGGTTGTAGAGGGTCTGGAGGAAGCGGAAGGAGGTGCGGGTGACCAGCGGGCGGCCGTCCGAGCCGAGGCCGCCGATGGACTCCGTCACCCAGGTCGGGTCGCCGGAGAACAGAGCGTCGTACTCGGGGGTGCGCAGGAACCGTACGATTCGCAGTTTGATCACGAAGTCGTCGATCAGCTCCTGGGCACGGGACTCGTCGAGGACCCCCTCGTCCAGGTCCCGTTGGAGATAGACGTCCAGGAAGGTGGAGGTGCGGCCCAGCGACATCGCGGCGCCGTTCTGCTCCTTCACGGCGGCGAGGTAGCCGAGGTAGAGCCATTGCACGGCCTCGTGGGCGGTGGCGGCCGGGCGGGAGACGTCACAGCCGTAGGTGGCCGCCATTCGCGTCAGCTCGCCCAACGCCCGCATCTGCTCGGCGAGTTCCTCACGGTCCCGGATGGTGTCCGCCGTCGACGGCCGGGCGTCGAGGAGAGCGCGCTCGGCACGCTTGGCGTGCGCGAGGAACGCTGTGCCGTACAGCGCCACCCGCCGGTAGTCGCCGATGATCCGGCCACGGCCGTAGGCGTCGGGCAGACCGGTGATGATCCCGGCCTTGCGGGCGGCCCGCATCTCGGGGGTGTACGCGTCGAAGACGCCGTCGTTGTGGGTCTTGCGGTAGGTCCCGAAGACGCGGGTGACGAAGGGGTCGGGCTCGTACCCGTACGCCTTCAGGCTGTTCTCGACCATCCGCAGGCCGCCGTTCGGCATGATGGCGCGCTTCAGCGGGGCATCGGTCTGCAGGCCGACGATCAACTCCCGCTCGCGGTCGATGTATCCGGGCGCGTGCGAGGTGATCGTCGACGGGGTCGCGGTGTCGACGTCGAGGATGCCTCTGCGCCGTTCCTCCGGGAACAGGGCGCTGACCTTCTCCCACACGGCTCGGGTGCGGTCCGTCGGGCCGGCCAGGAAGGCCGGATCGCCCTCGTACGGCGTGTAGTTGGCCTGGATGAAGTCGCGTACGTCGATGCCCCCCGGACCTCCGGCCCGGGAGCCCCCCGTCTCGCTTCGCTCGCGCCACCGTGTCCCGGCGAAGCCACGCCATGCCTCGGGCGCCCGCGTCGCGGCCGTCACTGTCGCTGTCATCGCCGGTTCTCCCTTGCCTCGCACTGGAATGTCTCCGCCTCGATCCTCGTGACGTGCGGCGGCAGGAGGGGAGGGCCGGGCAGTGCACAGGACCCCGCCGTCCGTCCCCTTGTGGGGGCCGTTCGGCCCGTCCTCCCGCGACGGCCTCTCATCCGACGGGCGGATCCGGCCGGACGAGCGTGCCCGACCTGCCGTGGACGATCTCGTACGCCGCGTCCAGGGCACCGATCGCGGCCGCCCCGCCGGTCCGCTCGACGAACCGTGCGGCGGCCTCGGCCTTGGGCCCCATCGAACCGTCAGGGAATCCGCCCCCGCGCAGTTCGGCCGGGGTGGCGTGGAGGAGGGGCCGCTGCTCGGTGGTGCCGTAGCCGGCGTAGACGCAGGGAACGTCCGTGAGGATGAGCAGGAAGTCGGCCTTCAGGTCCTCGGCAAGCAGCGCCGCGGTGAGGTCCTTGTCGACGACGGCTTCCACGCCGGTCACCGCGCCGGTGACACGGTCGGCGGTGACGGGAACGCCTCCGCCGCCCGCGCAGATGACGAGCGTGCCGCTGTTCAGCAGCTCGCGGATCGTCTCGGTCTCCAGGATCCGCTCGGGCGCCGGGGACGCGACGACGCGACGCCGGCCCGTGCCGTCCGCCTTGATCTGCCAGCCCTGTTCCCGGGCGAGGGGCACCGCCGACACGCCCGGGTACACAGGGCCGACGAACTTGGTGGGCCGGTCGAACGCGGGGTCGTCGGCCCGTACGAGGGTGTGGGTGACCAGCGCGGCGATCCCGCGCCCGGGCAGGGCGTTGTGCAGGGTGCGCGCCAGCAGGGAACCGATCAGGCCCTGGGTCTGGGCGCCGAGCATGTCCAGCGGATAGGGGGCGCTCAGGGTGGGATCGGCCGCACTCTCGACGGCGAGCAGGCCGATCTGCGGCCCGTTGCCGTGCGTGACGACGATCTCGTGCTCGTGGGCGAGAGCCGCGAGCGCGGTGGTCACCCGGTCGATGTTCGCCTGCTGGACGGCCGCGTCGGGGCGTTCGCCGCGGTGCAGCAGGGCGTTGCCGCCGAGGGCTACGACGATGCGCATGGGTCAGTCCTCCAAAGTGCCGCCGAGCATGCCGAGTTCGCCGAAGCCGAGGGCGGTGCCGATGCCGGTGCGCTCGATGAGGTCCCGACGGCGGGGTCCGGACAGGCCGGCCTCGCCGTACGTCGAGGTTCCCGATGACGGTGCGGCCGCGTCGGACGGTCCGCTTCCAGCGTCCTGGCCGAAGCGGACGCGCTGCAGGGGCCGAACGGCCCCAACCTCCCGCCCCCGGCGCCGATTCCGCCCGAAACGAGCAGGCGGCGGCGCAGGACGGAAGAACCCGGTTCGGCACCCGTGCGGCTCCGGGAAGCGAGGGAAGGGACGTTCGGCCCCTGTGACGGTACCTGTGGGCCCCTGTGGGCCGACTGGTCCGGGCAGGACATTGAGTGCAGGACGACGACGGCACGCGGACAGATATCGCGCTACGCCTACCAGACCCAGACAGGGATGAACATCATGGCAGTACACGAAACTCCCGGCCGGCACACGGGGTTCCACCTCCCGTCACGACGGCGGGCCGGCGCGTCCCAGAGGTCCGGCGAGACCACAACCGACACGACGGCCACGGCGACCAGCGCGCAGGTCTTCGCGGGGCTGCGGATCGCGACCGGGTTCATCTTCCTGTGGGCCTTCCTCGACAAGACCTTCGGCTGGGGCTACGCCACCGCGTCCGACAAGGCGTGGACCGACGGCGGTTCACCCACCAAGGGCTTCCTCAGCGGCGTCGCCGCCGGACCCATGCAGTCCACCTTCCATTCCTGGGCCGGAGCGGGCTGGGCGAACTGGCTGTTCATGCTCGGCCTGCTCGGCGTCGGTCTCGCCCTGGTCAGCGGCATCGCACTGCGGCTCGCCGCGGTCGCCGGCACCGCCCTGATGGCGTTCATGTGGATCGCCGAGTGGCCGCCCGCCAAGCACCTGGCCGACGGCTCGCCGAGCATGTCCTCCAACCCGCTCATCGACTACCACGTCCTGTACGCGGTCGTCCTGATCGCCCTCGCGGTCGCCTCGGCCGGCACCACCTGGGGACTCGGCAGGACCTGGGCCCGCCTCCCCGTCGTCCGCGACCACGCCTGGCTCCGCTGACCGCGGCCCGTACACAGGGGGACCGGTGATCCGGTCCCCCTGGCCCGACCTCCGGCGGTGAGCAGCGGCACCGCGCGGTCCCACCGGGGCGCGCCGGACAGCTCGGCCTCCCACGCCGCCGACCGCGCAATGGGCGACAACGCACCTATTCCACAAGGAAGTTGGCAGCATGTCCCGCATCATCGCCGTGGGCCTGGACGGCTCGCGCGAAAGCCTGGCCGCGGCGGACTGGGCGGCCCGTGAGTCCCTGCTCCGTGATCTGCCCTGCCGCCTCGTACACGCATGGGAACTCCAGTCGTACAACTACCCCACCGCCTACGCGCAGTCGGTCGGGCCGGGGCTGCAGCGCCACTGGGCGGAGCGCGTGCCGCGTGAGGCCGAGGAGGATCTGCGTCACCGCTACCTCGACCTGCGGGTCAGTGCGGACCAGGTCAACGGGCAGCCGGTCCCGGTGCTGCTGGCGGCAGCGGACGACGCCGAACTGCTGGTCATCGGATCGCGGGGGCTGAGCGGTATCGGCGGTTTCCTGGTCGGCTCGGTGGCCCTCTCGGTGGTGGCCCACGCATGCCGCCCGGTGGTTCTGGTACGGGCCGAGGAGCCGGACGCCTCCAGCCCTCGCCCCGCGGAGCCCCCGTTCGGCGAGGTCGTGCTCGGCCTGGACCTGCGGCGGCCCGCCGACGAGCTGATCGAGTTCGCCTTCGACGCCGCCGCCCGTCGCGAGTCGGCGCTGCGTGTCATTCACGGCTGGTCCCCGCCGGCCTACTACGGCATGGACACCGGCTTCGGCTACACCTCCGGCGCCGTCACTCCGGGCCTGGGCGGCGAACTGGCCGCACAGGAGGCGATCGGGCTGACCGACGCGCTGCGCCCGTGGCGGGAGAAGTTCCCCGGAGTCCAGGTGACGGAGGAGTCCGTGACCGGCGGAGCCGCCCACCACCTGGTGGAGGCCGCTTCCGGCGCCGGTCTGCTGGTCATCGGTCGCCGCAACCGCGAATCGGCGATCGGCACACACCTCGGCCCGGTCGCCCACGCGGTGATGCACCACGCCGCGGCCCCGGTCGCGGTCGTCCCGCACGACTGACCCGGGTGGCCCCGGCCCCCCGTACCCACCCCGGAGCGGATCAGCGGACGCTGATGCGCTCCGGAGCAATGCGCACCCACATTTCGCGATCGCCGCCCCCGATGGCGCGGAGCGGGCCTCGCCGAAGAGGTGCCGGGCGGCGGGGTCGGTCACGTACTCGGCACGGCCGACGACGAGGACGCTCCAGCCCTGGCTGGGCGCATCGCCGATGTGGTCCACCTCGAAGGCGGCCTCGGCTCCGGCGGGCGTGGCACCGGGGAGCAGCACCGGGCGTGGTCCTGAAGGCGACCGTGCCGTCCGCGGTCGTGTGGTTGTCCACGGCCGTGCGGTTGTCCGGGACGAAGGCGGTGCCGTCGGGTGCGGACCGCGGGTCGCGTCCCACGCCGTGCCTGGAAAGCCGGGCTGCCCAGCGCTCCCTGTGATCCTCCTCCGTCAACTCGGCTTGGTGAGCCGCCTGTTCCATGACGGGACCGTAAGTCGGCATCGCCTCCGCGCAGTTGAGCAGCAGTGGTCTCCAGTGCGTCGGCCTGCCGGGTCGGGAACCCCGTTCCCGGTGAGGTCGGCCGCTCCTCCACGCACCGCAGGTAATTCAGAGCCACGCCCGCTCGGCCACCTGCTCCCTGGAGAGCCCCAACTCCTCGCGCCGCAGGCCCACCCGCTGCCCGATGTCCCCTGCGTACCTCAGCGGTTCCGACACGGCCGATCGCTTCCTTTCCACTTGTCACTCATCGGTCACGGGGTGTGCAGCGGCCAGGGCCCGGTCCCCGTCCGGGCGGCCGGCGGCCCGTGTGGACCGGCTCTCCGCGCGGGCTGTGCCGAAGCCGGCCAGGCCGGCGGCGAGAGCGGCCGCAAGACCGGGCCAGGCTGGCGCCGAGGTCTCCAGGACGGCCCGCAGGAACGGCACGTACAGCGCGGCCGCGCCCAGACCCGCCGCGGCCAGCACCGCCCAGGGCAGGAAGGGGTTCTCACGGGTGAACAGCCGCTCTCGCAGCCCCAGTACGACGCCGAGCTGGGCGGCCAGCAACGCGAGGAACAGCGTGGTCTGCCAGGGCTGCCCGGCGTGCCGGGCCCACAGCCCCGCGGCGAGACTCGCGACGGTGACCACCGTGCCCAGGCGGAGTATCCGCTGCCACAGCCCGCCGCCGAGCACATGCTGCCCGGGCGGGCGCGGCGGGCGGCGCATGGCCTGCCGGGAGACCGGCTCGGCACCCATGGCGACACCCGTCAGACCGTGGGTGAGGAGGTTGATCCACAGAATCTGGCCGGCCCGCAGGGGCAGTGCGAGCCCGAACAGCGGGCCGAGCAGCATGACGAGGATCTCCGCGACGCCACCGGCCAGGGCGTACAGCAGGAAGCGGCGGATGTTGTCGTAGACCCGGCGGCCTTCCTCCACCGCCGTGACCACGGTGGACAGTTCGTCGTCGGCGAGCACCAGGTCGGCCGCCTGCCGGGCGACTTCGGTTCCCCGGCGGCCCATGGCCACACCGATGTCGGCCTGCCGCAGCGCCGGGCCGTCGTTGACGCCGTCGCCGGTCATGGCGGTGACGGCACCACCGGCGCGCCAGCCCTGGACGATGTCCAGCTTCTGCTGCGGGGTGGTGCGGGCGAACACCCGGACCCGGGTGAGGTCCGGGACCCGCCCGGCGGCCAGGTCCTCGCCGGTTACCACCTCGTCGGAGGCGGTGGTGCCGGGGGCGCCGTCGCGGGGGCCGAGGATCCCGACCCTGGTCGCGATGGCGCGGGCGGTGGCCGGGTGGTCACCGGTGATCAGCACCGGGGTGATGCCGGCCAGCCGGCAGGCCGTGATGGTCGCCGCGGCAGCCTCCTTGGGCGGGTCGCTGATGGCCACGAGACCCAGCAGCCGCAGCCCGGTCTCGGCGTCCTCGTACCGGGCCGGTAGGTCGTCGCGCAGGGCCGACGCCACGGCCAGGACGCGATAGCCCTCGGCGGAGAGCGCGGCGGCCTCCTGGCGGGCGCGTTCCAGCAGGTCGGGGCTCTCGTCCAGGGTCTCGCCGACGAGCACCGCCTCCGGCGCGCCCTTGAGAAAGACCTCGACCTGGCCGGAGGGCGCGCGGTGCAGCGTGGTCATGCGTTTGCGGAGACTGTCGAACGGCACCTCGCCGACGCGCGGGTGCGCGGGCAGCAGTCCGGCACGGTCGCGGCCGGCCTTCGCGGCGGCGGCGAGCAGCGCGGCCTCGGTGGGATCGCCGAGCGCCGTCCAGCCGTCCGTGCCGTTCTCCGAGGGCCGCAGCGAGGCGTCGTTGCACAGCGCGGCCGCTGTGAGCAGGTCCTGTACGGCACGCAGCGTGGCGGGGTCCGGGGGCCCACCGGCGACCAGGACCTCTCCCACCGGCCCGTATCCGCTGCCGGTGAGAACGGCCGTGCCGGTCGTGCTCCCGGTGGTCCAGACCCGTTCCACGACCATCCGGCCCTCGGTGAGAGTGCCGGTCTTGTCGGTGGCCAGCATGGTGACCGAGCCGAGGGTCTCCACCGCGGACAGCCGTCGTACCAGCGCGCGGCGGGCGGCCATCCGCCGGGCACCGAGCGCCAGGCCGAGGGTGACGACAGCGGGCAGCGACTCGGGGACGGCGGCCACGGCGAGGCTGACCGCGGTGACCGCCATGATCTGAGGCGACTGGCCGCGGGCGAGGCCGAGAACGAAGACGATCAGGCACAGGCCAACCGCCACCAGGGCCAGCACCCGGCCGAGGCCGGCCAGTCGGCGTTGCAGGGGGGTGGGTTCGGGGTGCGGGTGAAGCAGGGCGGCGATGCGGCCGAGAGCGCTGTGCGGCCCGGTCGCGGTGACGGTGGCGACGGCCCGGCCGCGTACCACGACGGTGCCCGCCTGGAGCCGTCCGGCGTCCGGATCCTCGGCCCCCGCGTCCTTGTCCACCGGCACCGACTCGCCGGTCAGCGCCGCCTCGTCGACCAGCAGTGCGGACGACTCGGCCAGCACCGCGTCCGCGGGGACGACATCGCCCTCACCGAGCACCAGAGCGTCGCCCGGTACGACGGTCGCCGATGCCACCTCGTGTTCGGTGCCGCCGCGCAGCACCCGGGCCGTCGGGGCAGTCATGGCGGACAGCGCCGCGACGGCGTTGTCCGCGCGAACTTCCTGGGCCACCCCCACGGTGGTGTTCGCGATGATCACCAGGGCGATGACCACCGCGTCCGCGTGGTCCCCGGTCACCACGGTGAGTACCACCGCCGCCAGCAGGATAAGGATCATCGGATCGCGCAGTTGCGCGCCGATCCGCGAGCGCAGCGGTATCCGGCGCGGCGCGCCCAGCTCATTGCGACCGCATTCCGCAAGCCGCCGGGCGGCCTGGTCCGCGCTGAGACCCGGTGGGTGCACGATGCCGGGTGCGGGTGCGGGTGCGGGTGCGGGTGCGGGTGCGGGCTGAGGTGTCATGGTTCTCTCCGGGTTCGATGCGATGGCCGACGGTGGTGCACGGTCTCCGGGATCCACACCGGCATCCGCGGGTTCGTGCCGGTCCTGCCAGGCGATCACCACTGTGGTCCGTGTCATCCCGGCGGTAGAGCCGTTGGGCGTCCATGTCCGGGCGCCGGCACAGGAGTCAGGCGCGCTTCTCGCTCCACAGGGGACCGGTCAAGGCCCACGCCCGCTCCCACTGCGCCGCGCGGTGCCGGTCCAGGCGCATTCGTACGGCCCGACGGCCGGCCAGCAGCAACAGGGCGACGCCGCTCGCGGCCAGCACCCCCACGAGAGCGGACCGTGCGACGGCCTGCCCCGGGGTGAGCGGCGCACCGACGAGCCGCTCCTGCCCGTCCGTCCAGATCACGGTCGTGGCGCCTGCTCTGCTGCCCGGCGCGACACGTGCCCCCGCGGTACGGGCCGAGTCGCCGGACGCCGTCCACCGAACGACCGCCCAACTGCGGGCGTACGTGCCGGGCCCCGAGTTCCTGGCGTCCTCGGTCAGCACGGCGGAGGTACGGTGCCGGTCCTGGCGCTGGTGGAGCAGCCCGCTTTCGACGGTCACGGCGCTCAGGGCTCCGACCAGGGGCATGCCCACCGCCATCGCCACGGCCGTCACCAGGACGACCCACGCCTCGACGGCATCGGAGCGACGCCTGAGCGGATTGCGCCGCCACCGCCAGCAGCTCACCTTCCCGCCCATGACCTCCACGCCCCTGACCGAGTCCCATTTCCGAACGCCGCAGTACGAGTAGCCCCGCAGTGACGATCGCAGGCACTCCGCACACCGGAGCAGGGCCCATCGGCCCATGTATGAGGCCGATGGGCCCCGTTTGGCCCTCGACGGAGCCCCGACGAAGCCCTTGATGGCCGGTCGACTCGACGGCGGGGCCGGATTGGCTTCGGCTGCTTGGCCTGCCTGCCGGGGGCTCACCCACGGCCCTCGCAGCGTCGGTTGTTCCGGCCTGTCGTTCGGATCCTGCCGATACGACTGCCATGGCGGCGAGTCGGGGGAGTCCTGGATGGCACCGTTGACGGGCCCGAAGTCTCTCCAATTGCTCAGGGTGCGACAGGACAGGGGAGGGTTGGGCGCGCGCTCCGTTGCCGGCCCGCCGGACCGGCAGCGGCCTCGCCGCTACGACCTGGTGTCGGCCCGCCCCGGCTGGTCCCCGTCCGGCTGCCGTGCGGAGGTGGTGGCGGTGTCGGCGGCGGGCTCGTTCTGTAGCGGTGGTTCGGTTGCCACGACGACCACCTGGTCCTCGGCACTCCACTCGCGGCGTTCGCCCTTGTGGGGGTTGAGCCGGACCCCGTGGCCCGGGGGCATCGCCCACCGGTCGTGACGGCGGTACCCGATGGCACATTCGCCGAGGTCGCGCGCGGCGGCCACGACGGTGGCGAAGGTGGCTTCGCTGCCCGGACGGACGTAGCGCCCCGCAGGCCGCAGACAGATCCCGCTGCCGTCGGCGGAGAACAACTCGTCGAACACGGCAGCCAGATGCCGGTTCTGCGCGATCTGCGCCATGAGCAGTCCGGTCAGCTCTCCGCTGACGATGACGTCGGAGCCGGGGTTGACGGGCGCCAGGGGCCGGTTGCGGTCGTCGGTGAGTTCGGTGACCACGCGCAGTTCCCGTCCGGTGCGCTCTTCCAGCAGCCGCAGGGCCAGCAGGGTGACCAGCGTCCGGTCGTCGGGACGCTCCGGACCCTCGCCCGGATCCGGGCCGAGGACGACCATCCCGTCGTACGGGGCGAGGTCGAGCCCCAACAGGGTCTCGGGCCGCGACAGGTCGGCGGACTGGAACCGTACGGCCAGCCGCGCGGCGGGCGCTGTCGTGGGGTCCGGTTCCCGTGCCGGCCCCGGGACGGCCCTGTCCGTCACCACGTCCAGCACCGAGCCCGGCCGGGCCGTGCGCCGCAACTGGTCGACGAGGAGGGGCGCGCGTCTGTTCCAGCCGAGCAGCAGCAGGCGCGCGGCGTCGTCCGGCGGCGGCTGAGTGGTGACCATCGCCGACGGGTCGATCAGGTGATGACAGTCCTCCGGCCGTACCGCGTCCTCGTCGCGGGTGAGAACGATCAGACGGCTCCCCGGCGCGACGACGGTGTCCGCGGGCGGGCTCAGCAGCGTCCGGCCCCGCGGGGTGAGCAGTCCGACCACGCAGGAGGTGGCATGACCCAGCAGGGCCGCACCGAAGGGGCCCGCGTGGAACGCGTCGGCGTCGGCGAGGTGGAACTCGTCACCGGCGAAGTCGAGCAACTCGCGCAGGACGAGCGAGAGTCCGGGACGGCCGACGCACTGCGCGATCAGCCGGGCCGTGACCGTGTCGGTCTCCAGGACCGTGCCGCGTGGGCCGGCGGCCAGCTGAGCCGGCGCCCGGTACCGGTCGTCCCGTACCGCGGCCAGCACCGGCGGCCCGTCCGCCCCCTCACCGAGAACCGCTCGCAGCGCCAGCAGGGTGCGCAGCACCTCGGCGTCCGCCGTCGGTTCCCCGGACGGCAGCACCAGTACGGTGCTCGCCGTCCGCGGGCTGACCAGCGCGAGTACGCCGGGGTCGCTCGCCGGGCCGCTGCGGCAGATGATCCGGGTCCGGCCCGTCGGACCTGTCCGGGCGGCCAGGGCCCGCTCCATCTCGGCCTTGTCGCGGTCCGCCAGCAGGACGACGGCCCGCGGCCGGTACGGGGCCTGGGCGGCGACCAACTCGCCCACCACCGTGGACACCTGGTCCGACCAGCCGAGGACGACGGCATGGCCCTCCTCCAGAACGGTCGACCGCCCACGGCTCAACTCCGCCAGGCGCTTCTCCAGGCCGGTGCTGATCACCCCGACAAGGGTCGACACACAGAGCAGGGCGACCAGCCCGAGCAGGGCCGACAGCAGCATGCGCAGTGGGGTGCCGGTCAGCGAACCCAGACGCAGCGTCTCCCCGCTGGTCCGCCACACCGCCGTCAGCCTGCCCGACAGTGACCGCGGGGAACCGGGGTCCGTCCACACCAGCAGCGCGCTCACCGGCACGACGACGGCCAGGCAGGAGATCACCAGCCAGCCCATCAGACTGCCGGTACTGCGGGCCAGCGTACGGTCGAACCGGTAGCGCGCCCTGTCCCGCAAAGAAACCGGCCGCCGGCCCTTCAGCGGTTCCACTCCCACCCCACTCCTCGCCCGTCCCGCGCTCGCCGCGGTGCGTCGTCCCGTGCCGGACCGCCGTCCGCCGTGCGGACGGGTACGGCGGTGACCGGCCCGCCTTCGCACAGTGCTGCCTGTGGCATCGGGACACGCGGGATTCGGGGGTTGATTCATTCTTTCGGGCAAGTGCCCCGGTCATGCCGAGGGGCGCGGAGGCGGGGTGTCAGGGGCGGTATCCGGTTCTGTCCGCGTCGGTGATCGGCCGGATCACGCGCGCCGGGACTCCGGCGACCATCATGCTGTCGGGCACGGACCTGGTGACGACACTGCCCGACCCGACGATGACGTCGCGTCCGACGGAGACTCCGGGATTGATGGTGACGCCGCCGCCGATCCAGGTGTTGTCGCCCACCGAGACCGGACGTGCGTAGCAGCCGCCGGCCACCCGCTCGGCGGGGTCGATGGCGTGGTTGCTGGTGTAGATCGACACTCTGGGGCCGAACAGGACGTTGTCGCCGATGGTGATGCCGCCGCCGTCGAGCAGGACGCAGTCGAAGTTGGCGTAGAAGTTCTCGCCGAGCGTGATGTTGGACCCGAACTCGCACCGGAGCGTGGGCTCGAAATGCGCCGCGGCGCCGGTCCCGCCGAGGAGGCGCCGCAGAATCCCCGTCCGCTCCGCCACGGGCCGTCCGAAGCTCTGGTTGTACTCGTCGGTGAGCAGCACGGTCTGCTCCCTCGCCCGGACGAGCTCATCGAGCAGGTCGTTGTACATCGCGCCGCTGAGCATGCGCGCACGCAGGCCTTCAGAAATCACGTGCTGGTCGCTCTCTCTCGTGGTGTGTCCACTGAGCGTAGGGAGCGGAGCTGCCCCCCGTGGCCCCCTGCTGTCAGCCCGAGTCGGACAGACGCTCCGCGGCCGTCAGCGCCTCCAGCGCACTGGCCTGCGTACGCCAGTCCGAGGGGTTGGGGCTGGTACCGGACCAGCGTTGGCCGAGGCGGTTGAGGGTGTCCCGGTCGCCGGCCCAGATCGAGTCGGCCTGTTTCGTGACGTACGCCCGGTAGGTGTTCGAGGTGGTGGCGGACGCCAGGTCGCCGAAGTGCCGCATGAAGATGCCCTTGAACTGCTTCTGGTTGTCGTCGCAGGACGCGGTGCCCACATCGCAGGACTCGGTCAGCACGCCGCCACGGGTCAGTGCCGGTGAGGAGATCGCGGCGTCGGCCAGACGCTTCGCCGTGTCCAGGTACCGGCCGCTTCCCGTGGACCGCCACAGTTCGGTGAAGGCGCCGATGGCCAGCCCCTGGTTGTAACTCCACACCGTCTGGCCGTTGTTGCCGCAGCCCGAGGTGAGCCCGTCGTTGACCAGACCCGAGGAGTTGATCAGGCCGGCGGCGAGGTACCAGTCGGCTGCCGTGGTCGCCCGGGCGCCCCACATCGTGTCGCCGCCGATCCGCTGGTGCAACGACGTGGTGAGCCACAGGTACAGGCCGTTGGTCACGGCGTTCTTGTACGTCCGCTCCCGGTCCCACCACACCCCGCCGCCGCAGCTCCCGGTGTCCCAGAACTGGTGGACGTAGCCGGTGATCGTGACCGCCTCGTCCAGGTACCGCTGCTGCCCGGTGTGGTCGTAGGCCGCCAGCCAGGCCACCGCCCACCACGCCGCGTCGTCGACGGCGCGGCTGATGAAGTGGCCCTCGACCGGATCCGAGCCGCGCGCGCCCGCGGGGAAGACGCCGCGGTTCTGCTCGAAGGTACGGGCGATCGCCCAGTCGTAGTCGTGCCGCCCGCTCTGCCGGGCGAAGTCGACGATCGAGGTGAGAGCGACGGCCGAGTTCCACCAACTGCTGCGCCACCAGCCCTCGTTGGTCTGGTACGACGCCATCAGCGCGTCGGCCGCCGCGCGTGCCCGGGTCGGTGCGGGCCTGACCCAGGCCGTGCAGCTGCCTTCCTGGTGCGCGGCCTCACGGCCGCACGCGCGGACCGCCCCGCCGTACAGCAGCCCGCGCGGGTCCCGGGTCGCGTACATCGGGGTCCTGGCCGAGACCGCCCCGGAGGACACACTCGTACGGCCGAGGGAGGAGCCCTCGGGGTGGCTCGCGCCGCCGTTCCAGGAGCGGTCCAGCCAGATCTCGTCGCCCGCGCCGCCGCCCGCGATGACACCCCAGGCCATGGCGCCGCGCTGATCGACGTGCAGGCTGATGGTGCGCCCGAAGAGGGTGGCAGGCGGTACGGGTGTGTCGTCGCCTGCCGCGGTGCCGGGGTCGGCGCCGTCGCAGGACGTGCTGTCGCACACCCGCGGGTACACCCAGTCGGTGCAGGTCACCGTGGCGGCGTCGGCACAGGCGCGGATCCAGCCGCGCCGGTGCCCGACCGGATCGGTGATGTTGTACAGGAGGGTGCGGGTGCCGGTCCACGAGCCGGGGACGGTCGCTCTGCCGAGCAGGCCGTCCCAGGTGGCGCCCCGGTCCCAGGACCGGTCCAGCCAGACCGAGTCACCCGCCGCGCCGTTGTCGACGCTCGCCCAGGCCATGTTGTCCGGGTCGGAGACGTGCAGTCGCAGAATCCTGCCGTTGATGTTCTTGTCCGGTACCGGAAAGGCGTCCTGCCGTGCCTTCGACGGGTCGAGGGTGTCGCACGCCAGGGCGCAGACCGGCGTCGCGGCGCGGGCGGGGGCGGGGAGGGCGACGAGGCCGGTCAGTGCCAGGAACAGGGCCAGGAGTCCGCCGAGGAGGGGGTGGATGCGTGCTGACATGACATGCCGCCTCTCTGCGAGGGCGTGCGAGGAGGGGGAGGGGCGGCCGCCCGTGGAGGGTGGCCGCCGTGATGAGTGCCTGTCGCGCCGGTCAGGGAGCCCAGGGTGCCGTGATCGCCCAGGTGGTGTCCGGCACGAGGCTGGCCGGGTTGTCCCAGGTGTGCGTGCCGCCCTGCTGGGCGAGCCAGGCTTCGGCGTTGATGTGCCTCAGGTACTGGCGGGGGAAGGCCGCGGCCGACAGCCGGACGCCTCCGCTGCCCTGCACCGGGCACCAGGTCGCGTCCTCCCTGTAGACGGTGGAGTTGTCGTTCGCGTCGCGCCGCACCCGGAACTCCCGGTGACGCAGGTACTCGCCGGGGTAGTTGCGGGACTCGAAGGAGTAGCAGAGCCGGTTGGCGAGACCCGGCTTCACCTTCCAGGTGGCGTCCGCCTTCAGCAGGGCCGTGCTGGCGGAGTTCACCACTTCGGTGGCGCCGAGCCCGTCGACGTGCCGCAGGTAGCGGTCGGTGTAGCCCGGGGTGGTGACCCTGATCGAGACGTACTGCTCCGCTGTCAGCCTGACCGGCGGGGCGACCGTGCGGGAGGCCGCTATGAGCGCCTGGTTGGCGGCGCGGACGCGGGCCTCGTCGACCTTGACGACCTGGCGGTCGTAGGTGAGCAGGCCGTTGGCCTCGTTCTCCACGTCGGTGATCTGCGTGTAGACCGCCGCCGAAAGGCCGCCCGCGGGCATGGAGTTCTCCCGCATGCCGTCGAGCAGTCCGACGGTACGGTCGTTGAGGGCGGACAGCGTCGGCTGGTCCTCGTAGCTGAACCCGCCGCCCGGATACCACTCGTGGCCGGCGACGCGGAAGCCGAGGCCGCCGTATTCACCGAGCACGGAGGCGCGCACGGACTCTGTCGGGGTGTTGCCGGGGCCGACGTAGTTGTGGTTGTCGATCACATCGCCGTTGCCGCCGTCCTGGGAGCCGCAGCAGTTGACGCCGCTCATGTTGTTGACGAGCCGTGAGGGGTCGTACGACTTGACCATGTCCGCGATGCGGGCCTGGTCGTACTGGCCCCAGCCCTCGTTCTGGTCGACCCACATGATCAGCGAGGGTGAGCTGCGGTGCTGGTCGATGATGGCGCGGTACTCGTTCTCCCACTGGGTGCGGGCGGTGCTGGACGGGCTTTTGCCGGTGTCCATGGCGGGCATGTCCTGCCACACCAGCAGCCCCAGCCGGTCCGCCCAGTAGAACCAGCGCTGCGGCTCGACCTTGATGTGTTTGCGGACCATGTTGAAGCCGAGGTCCTTGTGCTTCTGCAGGTCGTACCGGAGGGCGGCGTCGCTGGGAGCGGTGTAGATGCCGTCCGGCCAGTACCCCTGGTCGAGGGTGCCGGTCTGGAACACGAACGAGCCGTTGAGCACCGGCCGTCGAACGCCGCCCACGTCCTGCACCGAGACGGACCGCATGCCCGCGTACGCACCGACCTTGTCGGCGCCCGCGCTGCCGGTGAGTTCGGCCGTCACGTCGTACAGGAACGGGTCCTCCGGCGTCCACAGGCGGGCGCCCGGCACCGGCACGGAGATCTGCCGGCCTCCGGTGCCCGTCGCGGTGCCGACCTGCGTGCCGCCGCTCGTGACGGTGACCCTGACGCTCGCGCCGTCGGCCCCGCGCACCGTCACCCGCAGGGTGCTGTCCTGGAGGTTCGGCACCATGTCGAGCCGGGTGATGTGCGCGGCGGCGGTCGGTTCCAGCCAGACGGTCTGCCAGATGCCGGACGAGGCGGTGTAGAAGATGCTGTTCCCGGCGTGCGGCGCGACGTCCTGGATGCGTTGCTTGCCGACTCCCTGGCCGCCGGTCTGCGTGGGGTCGTGGGCGGAGATGACGATGGTGTTGGTGCCGCCGTTCAGCAGCGCGGTGATGTCGTACGAGAACGCGTCGTAGCCGCCGCGGTGGACGGCGCCCGCCGCCTGTCCGTTGACCTGGACCGTGGTCTCCCAGTCGGAGGCGCCGAAGTTGAGCTGGACGCGGCGGCCACTCCAGCCGGCGGGCACCGTGAAGGTGCGCTTGTACCAGAGCTTGTCGTTCTCGGTGATCTTCCGCTGAATGCCGGAGAGCGAGGACTCCGGCGCGAACGGCACCCTGATCTGTTCGCCGAACGTCGCGGGTTGCCCGGCGTCGCGGGAGGTGACGGCGAAGTCCCAGATGCCGTTGAGATTGGCCCAGTCGGGCCGGGTGAGCTGGGGGCGCGGGTACTCCGGCAGGGGGTTGTCGACCGGGACCTGGTTGGTCCACGGGGTCGTCATCGGCGCGGGCTTGGGGGTCCAGGCCGCCGCGGCGGCGTCGGCAGGGGGCGCTCCGGAGGCGAGGAGGCCGGTGACGGCAAGTGCCAGCGACGCGGCGGCCGTTGTGACGCGCCGCCAGACCCGTCTGGTTCGCGCGGGGCGGCGAGCGGGGGCGGGTAACAGGATCGACATGGGGATCGCTCCAGGGTCTCGGCGGCGCACGCGGGAACGTGCGCCATGGACGGACAACGTTGTCGTCGTGCGACGAACGCCCTTGTCAGGGGGTCGCGTTGAGCAGATCGAGTGCGCTGTGCTGGCGCGCCGCGTCCACCGTGTCGACCGGTCCCGACCAGCGAAGTCCGTACTGGTCGAGGGCGTTGCGGTCGCTCGCGTAGGCACGGTCCGCCTGGCGGTTCAGGTAGGCGGTGTACGGACGGTCCGCCAGCGCGGCGTTGAGCTTGCCGAGACCGCGCACGTGGGCGCCCTTGAAGGAGGGTCCGTCGCCGCCGCAGTCGCCGCCCTCGCAGGGGTCGCGCAGGATGCCGTCGGCCGTGTGGAGCGAGGAGGTCGTGGTCGCGGCGTCGGCGATCTGCCGTGCGCGGGTCAGCAGTGCGCTGTCGCCGGTCGCCCGGTTCAGTTCGGTGAGAGCGCCGAGCAGGACGCCCTGGTTGTACGACCAGACAGCCTGGCCGTTGTTGCGGCAGGTGGACAGATCGACGCCGTCGTTGACCAGGTTCGAGCCGTTGACCATTCCGGTGCCCTGGAACCAGGACCAGCCGGCGCGGGCCCGGTTCAGATACGTCGTGTCGCCCGCGATGCGGTTGTGCAGGGCGGCGCTGAGCTGGATGTAGAGCGAGTTGGCGATGGCGTTCTTGTACGTCCTGGCGGTGCTCCACCACACCCCGCCGCCGCAGGTGCCGTCCCAGTACGCGGCCATGTGGTCGGCGTCGGCCCGGGCGGTGCTGAGGTAGCGGCTGTCGCCGGTCAGGTCGTAGGCGGCGATCCAGGCGAGCCCCCACCAGCCGGTGTCGTCGAGGTACTCGTTGCGGAACTGCCCGTCGCGCGCGTTCAGGTTCAGGTCGTACGTGCGGGAGATCGCGTACGAGTAACTGGCCATGCCCGTCACCCGGATGTTGTCGACGAGGGCGTTGAGGGCGTTGGCGGAGTTCCACCAGCCGGTGGTGTCGAACAGGCCGGTGGCGTAGTTGTAGGAGGTCATCAGGCCGGTGGCCGCCGCGGTGCGCCGGTCGCCGGCGTTCCACTTGGTGCGGGCCCACGGGGTGCACGCGATCTCGGCGCGGTCCCCGGCCTTGCCGCAGGCACGCAGGGCGCCGACGCCGTGCCTGTTCCAGTCGTCGACGTTGTACATGAGCGTGCGCCAGTCGCGTCGGCCCGCGGGGATCGCGGTGTTGCCGAGTCTGCTGTCCGCACTCCAGGTACGGCCGCCGTCGAAGGAACGGTCGAGCCACACCTCGTCGCCCGGACCGCCGTTGCCGATGGTCGCCCAGCCCATCGCGTCGGTGTCGTCGAAGTGGAGGGTGACCGACCGTCCATGGACGGTCGCCGTGACCGCGGTCCGGTCGGCCGGGGCGAGGGCGGGGTCACGGGCGTCGCAGTACTTGTTGCAGACGGTCGCCGCCGCGCCGGTCCCGAGAGCGGACGCCGACTGCGGGACGAGGGCCGCGAGCAGGGCCAGGGCGAGCACCGTGGCCGGGCGTCCGAGTAAGCGGAATCTTGGCAGGGGAGTCATGGGGCCTCCCTTTCAGGGGGATACCCCCGAGCCCTGCCGTGGTCCGCTGTCGGCCGCTGAGCGGAGGACGTCGGTGAAGCGGAGGGTCGGAGGCAAGCTGTGGACAGTCGATGAGAGCGCTCTCGGACGGTAGTGATGAGCAGGCGAGGCGTCAACGGGTGTGACGGGCAACGGAGTTGTACCTGACGTCGGCGGGGGTGGGCTGTGGCCGCCGTGGTCTGCTTCTGAAGGCCGAGGGCTGCGTGGGTGCCGGGTGGTTGGCCTGCGCTTCGGCGGGGTTGGCGCCCTGGCGACTGGACACCCCGCGGTCCTTCTCGGCCGACCCTTGGGCCGGACCGCTCAGTCGTCCCCGGCGAGTTCGGCGGCCTGGGCGAGCATCCGGGCGTGGTCCGGTTCCCGGCCGGTGAAGAGGCGGAAGGCGTCGGCGGCCTGGAACACCAGCATGCCCAGGCCGTTCAGTACGGTGCAGCCGCGTTGCCGTGCCAGGCGCAGCAGTTCGGTCTCCGGCGGCCGGTACACCACGTCGGCGACCCACAGGCCCGGGTGGATCAGGCCGGCGGGGAGGGGGAGCCCTGGGTGGGCCGCCATTCCGGTGGGAGAGGCGTGGACGAGCCCGTCGGCCCGGGACGTCAGCGCCACGAGACCGGCAGTGTGGGCCGCGTTCGCCCGGCCGTCCCCGAATCGCCGGTTTAGGGACGCGGCGAGTGCCACCGCCCGATCCGTCAACGGGTCGACGACCGCCAGGTGTTGGGCACCCCGCGTAAGCAGTGCGTGCGCGACGGCGGCTCCGGCCCCTCCGGCACCGAGTAGGACGACCCGTTCCAGCCGGGCGTCCGGCAGTTCCCGGTCGACGGAGGCGGCGAAGCCGGTGACGTCGGTGTTGTGGCCCACCGCGCGGCTGCTCGCGCCTCGGCCCTCGAAGACGACGGTGTTGACCGCGCCGACCGCAGCCGCCTGCGGGGTGAGTTCGTCGAGGTGTTCTATGACGAGTTGCTTGCAGGGGTGGGTGATGTTGAGGCCGCGGAACCCCATGTGCCGTGCGGAGCCGACCAGTTCGCCGAGCCTGCCGGGCGCTCCGCCGAGGGTGTCGATGTCGATCAGACGGTAGAGGTAGCGCAGCCCCTGCCGGTCGGCCTCACGCTCGTGCAGCGCGGGGCTGAACGAGGTGCGGATGCCGGAGCCGATCAGGCCGATGAGATAGGAGTCCTCAGCCGTCTGCCGGGGCACTGCCGGGCTCCCTTTCACAGGCCCAGATAGATCTGGCGGACCCGTGCGTCCCGGCTCAGTTCCTCGGACGTGCCCGTCATCGCCACACCGCCGTTCTCCATGACCAGGCAGTGGCTGGTCGCGCCGAAGGTGAGTTTGGCGTTCTGCTCCACGAGGAGCAGGCTCAGCCCCTCCTCCCGCAGCCGCCGCAGTGTGTCGAGGATGAAGCCGACGAGGATGGGGGACAGACCCATCGACGGTTCGTCGAGCAGGAGGACGCGTGGCCTGGTCATCAGGGCGCGGCCGATCGCCAGCATCTGCTGCTGCCCTCCGGACAGGGCCCCGGCCAGCCGGCCGCTCATCTCCCGCAGAACGGGGAAGAGTTCGTACACCTCTTCCAGGGTGGCCCTGGTCTCGGCGTCCCAGCGTCGGGCGTACGCGCCGAGCAGCAGGTTCTTCTCCACGGGCAGGCCGGGGAAGACATGGCGCCCCTCCGGGACGTAACCGATGCCGTGCCGCACCATGTCCCGGGCCCGCACCCTGGTGAGGTCCCGCTCGCCGAGCGTGACCCGGCCGCCGCTTCGCGGAACCAGGCCCATCAGGGCCTTGAGCGTGGAGGTCTTGCCCGCTCCGTTGGCGCCGATGACGCCGACCGAGTCGCCCGGAGCCACGCTGAAGCTGATGGAGCGGACGGCGCAGACACCGCCGTAGTGCACGGAGAGCTCCCCGACGGCGAGGGTGCCGCCGGACTCGCTGCGGGAGGGGGCGAACAGGGCCTTCATCGGGTGGTCTCCTTCCGGGCCGGGGCGGTGTCCTCGGTCGGTGGGGCCGGTGACGCGTCCGCCAGGGCCGAGTCGCCGAGGTACGCCTCGATCACCTCGGGGGTCGCCACCACCTCGGCCGGGCTACCCTCCGCGATGACCGCGCCGCCGGAGAGGACCGTGACCCGCTCGCACAAGGACATGACGAGGCCCATGTTGTGCTCGATGAGGACCACGGTGGTACCGCTGTCGCGGATCGAGCGCACGATACGGGCGAGCTGTTGCATCTCCTCGCCGTTGAGGCCCGCGGCCGGTTCGTCCAGGAGCAGCAGGCGGGGGCGGGAGGCCATGGCGCGGGCGATCTCGATCCGGCGCTGGATGCCGTAGGGGAGGGATCCGGGCGCTGCCTCGGCGAAGTCGGCGAGCCCGAAGCGGTCCAGCAACTCCGTTGCCTCGTCGCGCAGTTGACGCTCCTGGCCGATGACTCCGGGCTGCCACAGCGCGTAGCGCCAGATGGCGTGCGTGCGGGTGCGGTCGAGTGCGACGAGGAGGTTCTCCCGGACCGTCAACAGGTTGAAGAGGCGCAGGTTCTGGAACGTCCGGGCGATCCCGAGGTGGGACAGGGCGTAGGGGCGGGCGGTCGTGGTGGTGTGACCGGCGAAGGCCACCTGCCCCGACGTCGCCCGGTAGAAGCCGCTGATCACGTTGAACAGGGTCGTCTTTCCTGAGCCGTTGGGGCCGACGATGCCGCGGATCTCGCCGGGAAGGACGGTGAGGGAGACCTCGGCCAGCGCCCGCAGCCCGCGGAAGTCCTTGGTCACGCGCCGGACTTCCAGCAGCGGCCGGTCATCGGCGACCCGCGCGGGCTCGGATTCCCCGTACGGCTGGAAGGGCCGCAGTTCCGCGCGGTTCTCGGCGTGTCCGCGTCGCCGGTTCACGAACTCCCGTACGCGGCCGGGTACTCCGGCAAGACCGGTCGGCGCGAAGACGACCATCAGGACCACCACCACGCCGTAGCCGAGCTGTGCGTACGTGGAGAAGTCGGAGAGCCACTCGCGGATGAGGGTCAGCCCGACGGCGCCGACCACACAGCCGGCCAGCGAGCGCCGGCCGCCGATGATGACCATGGCCAGCAGGATGAACATGTTGCCGATCGAGAAGGTCTCTGGCGCGACATAGCGGATGAGGCCCGCGTACAGGACGCCGGCCAGGCCGCCGTACAGGCTGGCGAGCACGAAGGCGGTCATGCGGAGGAGCGGGATCTCCGCGCCCACCGCGGCGGCGGCCAGCGGGTCGTCCCGCATGGCGCGCAGTCTGCGGCCGAGCGAGGTACGGACGACGAAGAGACCGAAGGCGAGGCCGAGCGCGCAGACCGCCAACTCCAGGTAGTAGTAGAGGTATTCGCTGGAGAGATCGATGCCCGGCAGGGTCGGCTGCGGAATCCCGGAGATGCCGTCGGCGCCTCCGGTGATCGAGGCGTTGGTGATCCAGTTGATGAAGCCGAGGGCCAGACCGAGTGTGACGATGCCCAGGTAGTGCGACTGCATCCGCAGGGCGGGAACGCCGACGAGGAGTCCCGTCGCCACGGTCGCGAGAAGCGCGAGGACGGCCGCTGCCCAGAACCCGTAACCGGAGTCGGTGGTCAGGATCGCGACGACGTAGGCGCCGACTCCGAAGAAGGCGACCTGGGCCAGGTTGATCTGACCGGAGACGCCCATGGCGAGCCCCATGCCGATGGCGAGGACGGCGTAGATGAGGGCGATGTCGACGACGTGGATGGCATAGCCGTCCAGGCCGTACGGCAGCAGCCACAGGACCAGCGCGACGGCGGCGAGCGAACCGGCGCGGAACGTGCGGACGCCGCGGAACCCGGGGAGCTTCACGCGCGGCTCACCGTCCTCTCCCCGAAGACACCCATCGGGCGGATCATGATGGCGACGGTGAAGACCAGGAAGGTCACCAGGACCGAGTAGCCCTGGAAGTGGCCGGCGGCGTACGAGTCCAGGACGCCGATGGCGATTCCGCCTACGACGGCTCCGGGGATGGACCCGAAGCCGCCGAGCATCGCGGCGGCGAAGCCCTTGATGCCGAGCGCGCCGCCGAGCGAGGCGTCGACGTACAGCATCGGGCCGACCAGACCGCCGGCCAGGGCGGCGAGGCCGGCGCCGATGGAGAAGGCGAGGGCGTTGCTGCGGCCGACGTTGATGCCGACGGCGGTGGCCGCCTCGTGGTCCATGGCGACGGCCTGCATGGCCACACCACGCTTGGTGCGGGCCAGGAACCAGGCCAGCCCGACCACGGCGAGCGCCGCGACCGCCATGACGAGCAGGTCGTACGTCCGCACGCGCACCCCGAACAGGTCGAGCGGGGCGGACCGCACGGGGGAGCGGACGGCGCGCCCGGTGGTGCCCCAGATCAGGATGGCGACGGCCTGGAGGACGATGCCGAAGCCGATCGTGCCGATCAGCATCAGGTCGAAGTCCTTGTTCTCCAGGGGCCGCAGCACCCGTTCGATGACCAGGCCGATCGCCCCGGTGACCACGATCGCCACGATCATGGCGACGGCGAAGGGCAGTTTGGACGTCAGATAGAAGGTGGAGGCCGCGTAGGCGCCGATCATGGCGATGTCGGCGTGGGCGAAGTTGACCAGGCCCATGGTGCGGTAGACGAGGGAGAAACCCATGGCGACCAGGGCGTAGACCGCCCCGAGGCTGAGTCCTCCGACGAGTGTCTGCAGTGTCTCTTGCACCGGACGCTCCCGTTACCGCGCCGAGGCGGGGACGAGCTTGCCGTCACGGATGACGCCGATGGTGGTCCGGGTGATGCCCACACCGGTCTCGTCGTACTGGAAGTCGCCCAGGAGCCCCTGGTGGCGGGTGGCGCGGATCGCGTCGGCGAGTTTCTCGCCGGTCGCGCCCTTGCTGGTCTCCAGGGCGGTCAGCAGGATGTTCGCCCCGTCGTAGGCCTTGGCGCCGTGCAGCTCCGCCTCCTTGCCGTACGCGGTCTTGTAGGCGGCCGCGAACTTCTTCGAGGCGGCGCTGACGTCGTTGCTGAGATAGGGCGAACTGACGATGGTGCCCTCGGCCGCTTCCTCGCCCGCGGTGTCGATGAAGACGGGCGTGCCCTGCGGCGCGGCTCCCGCGAACGGCGCCGTGATGCCCAGGTCCCTGGCCTGCTTGACGATGAGCCCGGCCTCCACCTCCTCCGAGCCGATGAAGATCACCTCGGGCTTCTTCGAACGGATGGTGCCCAGTGCCGCGCTGAAGTCCTTCTGGTCGGTGGTGACCACCTGGTCGGTGGAGGGAGTGACGCCGAGATCCTTGGCGGCCTTCAGGAAGGCGTCGTGCTCCCCCTTCCCGAAGGAACCGTTGTTCGTGATCATGGCGACCTTCTGGAAACCCTTGTCCCGCACCAGGTACTTCGCCAGCGTCGAGTCGTACGTGGTGCTCGTCGGCCCGTTGAGGAAGAGGTACGGGCTCTTCAGCGCGACCAGACCGTCGGACTGGCCCGACGTGATGTTGGGGATCTTCGCCTGCTGGAGCACCGGGCCCATCGCGATGGTCACGGCGCTCTCGGCCGTACCGATCATCGCGACGTACTTGTCGTTGACTATCCGGCGGGCGAGGTTGGTGCCGGTCGTCGGGTCGCCCTGGTCGTCGAAGAGCTTGATCTGGATCTTGCGGCCGTCGATGCCGCCCTTCCTGTTCCACTCGTCGACGGCGAGCTTGGCGCCCTTGTACTCCCAGTCGCCCAGCGAACTGAGCTGCCCGCTCTGCGCGTTGACGACGGCGATCTTGATCGGGCCCGAGTCGGACCCGCTCTCGTCGCTGGACTCCCCGGGCGCGCTGCACGCGCTGAGGACGGCGGCCGTGACGACCGCGGCGCAGGTGGCGGTACGGACGGAACGTGGTCGTGGGGTGCTGGACATGAGGTCACCTCGCTGAGAGGAGGGCGGGAGTCGGGGACGGAGGGTGGTGCGTCAGTCGGTGAAGTCGCCCTGGTAGATGTCCGTGATGTTCCAGTGGCCGGGAGTCGGCACCGGTTCGTTGACCATGGGAACGTCGAGGACGGCGGGCCGGCGCCGGGCGATCGCGTCGGCCAGGGCCTTCGACAGGTCGGCGGGGGCGCCGATGCTGTAACCGTCGGCTCCGCAGGACCTTCCGAGGGCCGCGAAGTCCGGGCTGTACGGGCGGCCTTCGGGGTCGGTGAACTCGCAGCCGTAGGACCGGCCGAAAGCCGAGGCCTGGAGGTCGGCGATGGTGCCGTGGGCCCGGTTGTTCATCACCACGAAGACGACAGGCAGCCCCTGTTCGACCGCCATCGGCAGCGCGGGCAGCTGCGCGCCCATCCCGCCGTCGCCGATCATGGCGACCACCACGCGTTCGGGCTCGGCCAGTTGCACGCCGACCGCGGCGGCCGGTCCGAAGCCCATGGTGGAGGCTCCGCCGGGGGTGATGAACCGTCCTCCGTCGGGGAGTTCGTAGCACTGGGCGACGCCGTTCTTGTTCCAGCCGACGTCCGTGACGAGCACCGCGTCGTCGGGCAGTGCCGCCCGCAGGTCGGCGAGAATGCGCTGCGGCCGTAGCGGGAAGTCGTCGCTCCGACCCTCCTTCAGGGCACCGTCGAATACCGCGCGCCGGGCGCCCGCGATGGTCTCGCGCAGCCCCTCGCGCACCAGCGGCTCGGGCCGGGCCGCCCGCACTGCCGCGCCGATCGCCCGGACGGCGTGGCCCGCGTCGGCGACGGCGCCGATGTGGGCGGGATAGTTGCGCCCGATCTCGGCGGGGTCGATGTCGATCTGGATGAGCCGGCTCGACGACGTACCGTCCGCTCCGCCGAAGGACCAGGTGTACGCGGGATCCCACGAGCTGGCGTCCGTCTCCGCGAACCGGGTCCCGAGCGCGAGCACCACATCGGCGCCCTGGGTGTACTCGTGCGTGGTCGCCAGGCCCCAGAAGCCGGGCATCCCGAGCAGCAGCGGATGGCTGTCGGAGATCACGCCCTTGCCCATGAGGGAGTGGGTGAGCGGGATGTCGAGGTGTTCGGCGAGGTCCAGCACCGCCTGGCGCGCGGCCGGTTCGCGCAGTCCGCCGCCGAAGTAGATGAGGGGGCGCTCGGCGTTCAGCAGTTCCCCGGCGATGCGGTCGGCTGTCGCGTGGTCCAGGCCGGGGAGGGGCGCGCCGCCCGGCAGCGGGTACTGGCCGTCGTACTGCTCCACCTGCCGGTTGAACAGGTCCATCGGCACGTTGACGAGCACGGCTCCGGGACGTCCGGAGGTGGCGGTCCAGAAGGCGCGCTCGGTGGTCCGGGCCAGGTCCTGGACGCGGTGGACGTGCCAGGCCCGCTTGGTGAAGGGGCGGTAGATGGCGGTCTGGTCGGCGTCGGCGTGGAGGTTGACCTCCTGGTGCGGGTGACGTCCGTGGAAGTAGGAGGGGATGTCACCCGAGATGACGACGAGGGGGACGGAGTCGAGTGCGGCCGTGGCGACTCCGGTGACCGCGTTCATCATGCCGGGGCCGACATGGGTGAGCAGGACGCCGGGCTTGCCGGAGGCGCGGGCGTAGCCGTCGGCGGCGTGGGCGGCGGCCTGTTCGTGCCGTCCGATCACGAACTCGATCGAGCTCGGGCCGAGCGCGTCGAGCAGGGCGATGTTGGTGTGGCCGCAGGTGCCGAAGACGTACTCGACGCCGTACGACTCCAGTTGGCGGACCAGCGCCTTTGCCGCGATGACGGTCATGCGCCCGCTCCCGTGTCGGTGGCGTCGCCCCAGATGGACAGGTCCCTGAGCAGGAGGGTCTTGACGACCGTGTAGTCCTCGATCATCGAGCGGGGTGTCTCACGTCCGAAGCCGGAGCTCTTGACTCCGCCGAACGGCACATGGTCGAGGCGGTAGTTGGAGGTGCCGCCCACGATCAGCGCGCCGGTCTCCAGCTCCCGCCAGGCGGTCAGGACGCGGCGCATGTCGTGGGTGAACAACCCGGCCTGAAGGCCGTAGTGGCTCTCGTTGCAGGTGGCGAGGACCGCTTCGAAGTCGTCGTAGGGGAGGACGGCGACCAGTGCTCCGAAGACCTCGCGGGACACCACGGGGGAGTCCGGCGGCGGACCGGCCACGATGGTGGGCGCCGCGGTGGCACCCTCGCGGGTGCCACCGCACACCACGCGTGCCCCGGCCGCGGCGGCCTCGGCCGACCAGCGGACCACGCGTTCGGCCGCGTCGTCGTCGACCATCGCCCCCACGTCCGTGTCCGGGTGGAGCGGATCGCCGACCCGCAACTCGCCGACCGCGGCGGCGAAGTGGTCGAGAAAGGGCTCGTAACGCGAGGAGTGGACGTAGACGCGCTGGACGGAGACACAGCTCTGGCCGGAGTTGCTGTATCCGGTGCGCGCGCACTGCCGTGCCGCCTGCTCGAGGTCGGCGTCCTCGCAGACGATCGTGGCCGCGTTGCCGCCGAGTTCGAGCACGAGCCGCTTGGCGCCCGCGGCGCGTGCCACCTCCCGGCCGGTGTCCGCGCTGCCGGTGAAGCTGATGACGGCGACCTCGTCGGCCGCGCACAGCAGGGCTCCCACCTCGCCGCCGCCGTGCAGGAGTTGGACGGCCTGCGGTGGCATCCCGGACTCCAGCAGCAGGGCCACGACCGCGGCGGTGGCCGCCGGTGCCTGCGGCGGGCCCTTGACGAGGGTGGTGTTGCCGGCGGCGAAGGACGCGCCGAGTTTGTGGGCGAGGAGGTTGGCGGGGGCGTTGAACGGGGTGATCGCGAGGGCGACACCGGCCGGCGCGCGATAGGTGAAGGCGGTGTCGCCGACGCCACGGGCCCAGCCCGCGACGGGCAGGGTCTCCCCGCCGATCCGGCGGGCCTCGGCCGCGCACACGGCGAAGGTGTCCGCCACCCGGTCGACCTCACCCAGGCCGTCCCTGACCGGCTTGCCCAGTTCCAGGGCGAGCAGCCGGGCCAGCCCCTCGCGGTGTGCGGTGGCGGCGAGGGAGGCCCGGTCCAGGATGTCGGCGCGGAAGGCGGGCGCGAGTCCTGCCACCGTCCGGGCACCTGCCCTGGCACAGGCGAGAGCGCGGGCCACCTCCTCGCCGGTGGCCGTGGTGGTCCGGGAGACGACGCGCCGCAGATAGGGGCCGGTCCGGGTCAGCTCCGGGCCACCGCCGCCCCACTCACCGGCGACGAACGGCGGTGCCTCGGCGACCGCCATGTCCGAGCCGGCCTTGAGAAGAGAATCCAGCATGTCAGCTCCCAGAAAACCGTTCAGTGGTACTGGTGGACTGCTCTGTGGTTCGGCGTGTAACGTACGGGCGCCAACTCACGGTGACAAGGGGGAAGTTCGAGGAAGTTTCCGAGGCGATGGGGAGAGCACATGAACCAGGGCGAGCAGGAGCAGGCCGCAGAGGCGACCGGAGTCCGCAGCGTGCGCAGGGCTCTGGACATCCTGGGCCTGCTGACGGAGGACCGGCCCACGGTCACCCTGCGAGAGATCGTCGACGCCACCGGACTGGCGAAGACCACGGCGGTCCGCATGGTCCAGACCCTCGAACAGTGCGGGCTGCTGTGGGACACCCCGGCCGGCTACACCGCGGGCCCCGGCCTGTGGCGCTGGGCCCATCTGGCCCACGCGAGCTGGGAACTGCCCCGTGGGACCCGCAAGTTGTTCCAGGAGCTGGCCGAGGAACGGCAGGAGACCGTCAACCTCTTCATGCTGCGGGGCGTGTCCCGTGTCTGCGTCGCCCAGCAGGAGAGCCCGCAGCCGCTGCGGCATGTGGTGCGGGTCGGCGACGAACTCCCGCTGTGGGCGGGCGCCTCGTCCAAGATCCTGCTGCGTACCGCCCCGGACGGCCTGCTGCACCGGATCGCCGTGGCCTCCCCCTACGGCGCGAGCCACGCCAGGCAACTGCGCGTGTGGGCGGACTCGGCCGCGGAGCACGGCTTCGCCGTCAGCCGCGGCGAGCGCGACGAGGGGCTGACGGCCGTCGCCGTACCGGTGACGGGCCGTGGCGGCGCCGTCGTCGCCTCGCTCTCACTCAGCGGGCCCAGCCACCGGTTCCCCGAGTCCGTGCTCCAAGGGTTCGTCACCGCGTTGCAGGACGTCGCCCGGCGCATGTCCGACCAGGGTTTCGACCACCCGCTCAGCCCGCGCACTCCGACGAAGTGATCCCGCTGCAGAAGGAGCCGGTGCATGACCGAACGACCGCTCTCTGGCATCCGCGTTCTCGATCTCACCAATGTGCTCGCCGGCCCGTACTGCAGCTATCACCTGATGCTGCTCGGCGCCGAAGTCGTCAAGGTCGAACAGCCGGGACGGGGCGATCTCGCCCGCGCTCTCGGCCCCGACCCCGACCTCAACCGGGCTGGAATCGGCGCTTCCTTCCTGGCCCAGAACGCCGGCAAGAAATCCCTCGTACTCGATCTCAAGGACCCCGGTGACCGGGCCGACTTCGAGGAACTCGTGCGCGGCGCGGACGTACTCCTGGACAACTTCCGGGCCGGGGTGCTGACCCGCATGGGGTACGGCGCCGCGTTGCTCGACGAGCTCAACCCGCGCCTGGTCAGCTGCGCGATCACCGGCTTCGGGCAGTCCGGGCCGATGAGTTCGGCCCCGGCCTACGACCAGATCATCCAGGGCCTGTCCGGAATGATGAGCATCACCGGCACCACCGACACCGCGCCACTGAGAGTGGGGTTCCCCGTCTGCGACTCGCTCGGCGGTCTCGGCGCGGCCCTGGCCATCAGCGCGGCCCTGCTCGGACGCGAACGGACCGGCAGGGGCGCCCGCCTTGACGTCTCCATGCTGGAGGTGTCGCTGTCCGCGATGGGCTGGGCGGTCTCCAACTACCTGGTCAGCGGCGTGGATCCGGAGCCGATGGGGGACCAGAACGCGACCGCCGCCCCATCGGGAACGTTCGAGACCGCCGACGGGGGGCTGAACATCGCCGCCAACCGGCAGGAGCAGTTCGTCACCCTCTGCCGGCTGACCGGGCTGCCGCAGCTCGTCGACGACCCACGGTTCGCGGAGCGCGAGTCACGCAAACTCCACCGGGCCGCACTCAACGCCGAACTGAACGCCGCACTCGCCCGGAAGACCGCCCTGGAGTGGGAGGAGACGCTGTCGGCGGCCGGTGTCCCGGCGGCCCGCGTACTGACCGTTCCGGAAGCCGTGGAACTGGAACAGCTCGAGCACCGCGGCTTCTTCACCCGCCTGCCCTACCCGGACGGCTCCCCGCGCACCCTCCGGGTCAGCGGCAACGGCGTACTCGTGGACGGCGAGCCGCTGCCCGCGACGTCCGCGCCGCCACTGCTCGGCCAGCACGACGCCGAGCGGGCCGGGATCATCACCCGCTGGCGGGCGCGGAGCCGGACCGCCGGAGCGACGGGCTCGTGACCGGGGAGCAGGACGGCCTGGTCGCCCAGTGGTGGGCCACCGCCGTCAGCCGGGTCGAACCCGGCGTCATCGAACTGCGCGAGCACCCCATCCAGGACCTGATCGGCACCACGACATTCGTGGAGATGATCTGGCTGCTGCTCCGCGGCGAGCTGCCCGGCCCCCAACAGGCCCGGCTGCTGGAAGCGGCCCTGGTCGCGGGCGTCGACCACGGACCGCAGGCGCCCTCGATCGCCGCCGCACGGATGGCGGCGACCTGTGGAGTGGGGCTCAACAGCGCCGTCGCCACCGGGGTGAACCTGCTGGGCGACGTGCACGGGGGAGCCGGACAGCAGTGCGTGGAACTGCTCACCGAGATCACCGTCCGGCACGGGCAGGGAGCCGCGTTCGACGAGACCGTGGCCGAGGTCGTACGGGAATGGCGGTCCCGTTCGCGCTACCTCCCCGGCTTCGGACACCGCATCCATCCGGTGGATCCGCGACGGGATCCGCTCCTCGCGCTGGTGGACCGGGCCGTGGCGGACGGTCTCGTGGACGGAGCTCACCTGCGGGCCGCCCGCGGAGTCGAGACGTACCTGAACCGCGGGCGGGCGGGAAAGAAGCCCGTGCCCATGAACATCGACGGCGCCACCGCCGTCATCTACGCGGAGCTGGGCTTCGCCGCACCGCTGGCCCGCGGGCTGTTCGTCCTGAGCCGCAGTGTGGGCATCCTGGCCCACGCCTGGGAGGAGACCGGACAGGGCCGCCGCAACAAGAGCCCCATGCCGCCCAGCATGATCCCGGTTCACCTGGACGCGTCAACACCCCGTCGGTAGAAGGCGGTTGACCTGCATCCCGGGAAAACCCTCGGTCGCATCCCTTGCCAGGGACGTGTCACGTCCCTAACGTGACGACGCGTTCACGCCAACCCGTTCTGCGGTATCAGCGAACCATCCAGTGGACCTTGATCGAATCGAGGCAACGATGGAAAGACGCTCCTTCCTCCTCTCCGCCGCGGCAGGCGGCGCCGGCACGGTCACCGCTCTCAACTCCCCGGCGCACGCGGCCGAGATCTCCTCGGGCCCCGGCCTCGCGCTGCCCGTACCCCCGCAGTCCGCCGCGCTCGGTGTCAGCGGAGCCGACTGGCCCAAGGTCGGCGGCAACTACGGCAACCAGAACCACTCCACACTCCGCTCCCTCACTCCGAGGAACGTCAGGAAGCTCGGCGGGGCCTGGCACCTCAACCTGGAGGGTGGCTCCACCAGCAGCTACCAGCAGTGCACGATCGTGGTCCACGACGGCGTCCTGTACGTCGAGACCACCCAGCAGAACGTCTTCGCCGTCGACGGCAGGACGGGTGAGGTCATCTGGAAGACCAGCCTCGGCACCGAGACCACCAACATGCGCGGGGTGGCCGTCGCCGAGGGCAAGGTCTTCACCATCTCGGGCGCCAACGTCGTCTACGCACTCGACCGGAAGACCGGCGCGATCGTCTGGCAGAAGCCGCTGATCGTCGAGGACAACGGCGGCGACGACGGCTGCGACAACGACAGCGGGCAGTGCGGCGGCAACAGCGGCGGACTCGCGGGCGCGGTCGTCCACTTCGACGGCCTGATCTACGTCGGCACCGAGGGCTCCACCGCCGGGGCCCGGGGCCGCGGCTACGCGCTCGACGCGAAGACGGGCGCCGTCGTGTGGACCTTCTGGGGACCGCCAGGACCCGGCGAGTTCGGACACGACACCTGGGACGGCGACTCCTGGAAGACCGGCGGCGCCGTGCCCTGGATCCATCCGGCCGTCGACCCCGAACTCGGCCTGGTCTACTGGACGTTCGGCAACCCTTATCCCCGCACCGACGGTTCGTCCCGGGCCGGCGACAACCTCTTCGCCAACTCGATCGTGGCCATCGACGCCAAGACCGGAAAGCGGCGCTGGCACTTCCAGTCCGTGCACCACGACATCTGGGACGCCGACAACGTGATGGCTCCCGTCCTCGCCGATCTCCTCATCGACGGCAGAAAACGCAAGGTGGTCGTCTACGGCTCGAAGACCTGCTGGTTCTACATCCTCGACCGGCGCACCGGCGAGCCCGTCCACGGAATGGAGGAGCGGGAGGTCCCCCAGCACTCGGCCCAGAAGACCGCGCCCACCCAGCCCTTCCCCGGCGGCGAACCCTTCACGGACCCCTTCCCCCGCCTCGACAGGACGACCAGACCGGTGCCGTTCTACCCGGTCGGCGGGCTGTACTCGGTGTTCTGGGACCGGGCCACCATCCTCTTCCCGGGCGCGGGCGGCGGCGGTGACTGGGCCTTCCCGTCCTTCAGCCCGAAGACCGGCTACGTCTACATCGGCTACGGCCTCGTCAACTCCTCCTACTCCAACACCCGCGGAGGCCGCGTCAACACGGCCCGTCCGCTGGGCGAGTTGTTCGGCGGCGGACTGGTCGCCATGGACCCGCGGACCAACACCGTCGCCTGGCGCAAGGACGGCGACTGGTCCCTCGCCCACGGCAACGGCATCCTCACCACCGCCGGCAGGCTCCTCTTCCAGGGCCGCCCCGACGGCGTACTCGAAGCGATGGACGACACCGACGGCACCACCCTGTGGACCTGGCAGTGCGGCGCGGGCGTCAACACCATCCCGGTCAGCTACGAGATCGACGGAGAGCAGTACGTCGCCGTACTCGCCGGAGGAAACGGCCTGCCCTTCCCCGACATCCCACGCGGTGATCACCTGTGGGCGTTCAAGCTGGGCGGCACCGTCACCCAGGCCCCCGCACCCACCCCGCCCGCGCGCCGCAACCAGATCCGCACGGCCGCCGTGACCGGCGCGGCGGCGAACAACACCGTCACCCTCGGCCGGATCTGGAACGCCGCCGCCGGAGCCCCGGGATCGGTCGAGAACACCGTCGCCCAGAACGCCATGGCACCCCAGCACCTCACTGTGCCGGCCGGCACCACGGTCACCTTCTCCAACCCGGCCGACAACCAACTGGCGCACGGCGCCGCCGCGTTCTTCGACGCGGAGTTCGACACGGGCCTGCTGATGCCGGGCCAGTCGTACACGTACACGTTCGACAACGCCGGAGAGTACTTCTACAACGACCCGGTCTTCCCCCAGTCCACCGGCAAGATCGTCGTCCGGTGACTCCGGTGACTCCGGTGAGACCGGCGAGAGGACGGACCGTCATGGCAGCGGGGCCCCGCACGACCACCTCCCTGCTGGCCGCGGCCGTCGCCACCGCGCTCGTCGCCCTGGCCGCCTTCCTCGGCGCCCACCAGCAGGCGTCCGCGAGCGGCTCCGACAGGCCCGGCGGAGCCCGCGAACTCGGCGATCCCGACTACGGCGTCTGCCGGGGAGTCGGCCGCACCTGCTACCACGACTGGGGCAACTTCACTCCGGCGACCGACGGTTACCGGGTCCTCCTCTACACGCGCACCGCGGGCCCCCGCCACGCGAACCTCGGCCCGGCACTCGGCACGGGGCTCAACCCGGCCCTCGCCGACGCCAACGTCGTACAGAACGCACTCGTGAAGATGGGCAGGGAGAACGGCTTCGCCGTCGACTGGACCGAGGACGTCACCCAACTCGCCACACCGGCAAGGCTCTTCAACTACAACGCGGTCATCTTCTACTCCACCAGCCGGGACACCCTCGACGACGCCGGGCAGACCGCCCTGCGCCAGTACGTCCGCGGCGGCGGAGGCTTCGTCGGCATCCACAACGCCTTCGGTACGGAGTACAACTGGCCCTGGTACGAGGGCCTGTTGGGCGGCGCCAACTTCTACGACCACGGCCCCAACCAGCCCGGAACCGTCGTCACGCAGAACCGTCACGACGCTTCCACCAAGGACCTCCCGGCACGCTGGACCTTCACCGACGAGTGGTACAACCTCGTCCCCGCTCCCTCCGACGTCCGCGTCCTCGCGACCGTCGACACCTCCACGCTCGCCGAGGGGGTCACCGGCAACCAGGGCCACCCCGGTCACGGCAGGAACCAACCCGTCGCCTGGTGCCAGTACTACGACGGCGGGCGCGCCTGGCTGACCACCCTCGGCCACGACGCCAGGGACTTCTCGACCGACGGCTCCTTCCCCGGAGCCGAGCAGTTCCGGAAGCTGATCCTCGGCGGCATCGAGTCCGCGACGGGCCGACAGCCCTTCTGCGGCTGAGCCGCTCGAGAGCGGGCACGGCCGGCTCCTGATCACGCGATCAGGAGCCGGTCCCGCACAGACGCGGCTGACTTCCGGGTGCGGTCGGGCCTGGTCGGCGCGTCTCAGGCCGAGTCGCGGACGATGACCCGCGCGGGCGCCGGTTCGAGGTCCGAGACGCCGAGGCCGAGATCGTGCGGGGCGGTGAGCGCGCGTGCGCAGGGCGGCGTCGTCGCTGAAGGCCGCGACGGCCGTCACCTCGGGGTGGCAGTCCGGAACCGTTGTACGGCCCGTACGCCCGGCGCCCGCCGCCGGGACGTGACGAAGGACGCGACGGGGGCGAGACCGAGACTCTTCGCGAAGTGCGCGGCGAACCGAAGGCGGGCCTCGGCCACCGGGTTCGCGCCGTCCGGCAGGGCCAGGGCGAGGTGCGTGTGGCCGCGCTCCGCAGGGCGGAGTGGGCGGCGAGTCCGTCCTGCGCCTACTCAGGGGCAACATCGACTTCGTCGTCCTGTCCCGCGCGGTGCTCTGGCACGCCGAGGATCACGTCATCCGCGACGGCAACCGAACCATCGTCTTCGCCCGATGACGTGATCCACGCGGCGGAACCGTGTGCGCGGGGTGACGGGTCAGGGCTGGAGAGGCATCGTCCAGCAGTTGGAGGAGGCCGGCTTGCCGGAGAGGCGGTCGGTGAGCCAGGCGATGGCGTCGCCCTGGTCGGTGATGAGCGGCACCAGGTGGTTGGTGAGGATCTTGTCGCCGAGGTTCGGCAGATTGATGGCGTCGTAGGTGACGTCGGCGCCCTTGCGGCACCAGTCGACGGCCAGCTGCCTGGCCTGCCCGTGCGGAACGATGTCGTCCTGGATGCCGGTGGCCAGCCGCACCGGGCCGGCGGGCTTGGCGGTGCCGATGCGCTGACTGTCGAGAACGGCCTTCGCACGGGGGTCGGCGGCGATGATGTCCGCGATGGACCGGCCGTCGTTGGTCCACTTGTTGCTCTTGGTGAAGCCGTATCCGAACAGCGCGTCGCCGACGCACATGGTCGACGCGTCCGCCAGGGCGGCCTTTCCGGTGGCGTTGATGTTCGCGTCGACGACCGCGCGCAGGTCGGGGTAGGCCTGGGCGAATCCGCTGATCGACCAGGCCAGCGCACCGGCGAGCGCACTGCCGTCGATGCCCTTCATGACCGAGGTGAGGTCCGCCGGGGGCGCGCCCGCGTAGGTTCCGGCCAGCGGGACGTCGGGGGCGTAGGAGGGCTGGAGTTCCGCGGCGGCCGCGCTGGCGCCGCCGCCCTGGCTGTAGCCGTACAGGCCGGTGCGGGACGCCGCGGTGACCGATGCCCCGGGGACCGCGCGGGCGGCACGGGCGGCGTCCAGCAGGGCGTGTGCCTCGTCGAGGCGGTTGACGTAGGTGTGCAGGCGGTCGGTGGCGCCGAGGCCGACGTAGTCGGTGACGACGACCGCTGCCCCGGTGGACAGGATCCGGTAGATCGCCAGGGCCTCGTAACCCACCGACACCGTCTCGCCGTTGAGGGTGAGCGGGTGCTGCAGGGTGAAGGACGGCGCGCACTGGTCGCCCTGGCCCATGGTCCCCGAGGCCACCGCGACAAGCGGGCGCGGGCCGGTGCCCTTCCAGGCGGCCGAGGGCTCTATGTAGGCACCGGTCACGGCGACGGGCAGCCCGGCGGAGTCGGTGGACCTGTACATCAGGCGGGTCGCGGTGCCCGGCATCGGGCGGCCGTCCAGGCCGGGAATGCTCAGTCCGAGCGGCAGGGCCTCGGTCCGTATCAACGCGCCGTTGGTGGCGGGCAGTTCGGCCGGGGGGTTGTAGAACACGGGAATGGTGACCCCGCGGGAGACGACGGGTGCCGTCGAGGCCGCGGAGACCTGGCCCGCGCACAGGCCCACGCAGACGGCACCCGCGACCGCGCCTGCCAGCAGGCGCGGTCCGGCCGGGGAGGAATGGCGGGTGGCCGGAGCCGCCGGCTGTGCGGCGTTCCTTGCCGAGGGGGTGGAAGGGGTGCTCTTGCGGCTCATGGGTTCGTTCCTCGCTCGTCGGGTGTGTCTTCTGGGCATGGGCATGGGCGGCTCCGTGGCTGGGGCGGAGACGCCGTCCGGTCGGTGCGGCCGACCGCGCCGTCCGGCAGGGGCCGGAGGCGATCGCAGACCGGGGACATGGCGGCAGTTATTGGCGTGCGCATGCCAAATGCTGGCCCGTGGTGCTGGGGTTACCCGCGGGTTACTTACTGCACGGTAAGTCTGCGTGTCAGTCAGTGACAAGACGTCTGCATGCGTCATTTCCGAACGGCTCGCTATGCTGCGGTGGCCGGCGACAGAGGGTGGTGGAGCGAGGGTGCGCGAGGCGCCGTCCGCGGAGCAGGGGCAGTTCACGGGAGCGGTTGCCAGGCCGTCGCTCGCTCAACGGCGCAAGGCGGATCTCCGTTTCGAGATCGCCCGCGAGGCTGTCCGCCTCTTCGCCTCGCAGGGCGTCACCGGTACGACGGGGGAGCAGATCGCCCAGGCCGTGGGGGTCTCGGCCCGCACGCTGTGGCGCCATTTCCCCACCAAGGAGAGCTGCGTACTGCCCCTGCTCGCGGTGGGGCTCGACTTCGCCGTGGACCGCCTGCGCCACTGGCCACCGGAGACGAGCCTGCTGGACTTCTTCACGGACTCCTGCTGGAACGGCGAGCTGCCTTCCGCCACCCCCGCGATTCTGGACCTGATCCGCATGACCTCCACCGACCCGGCGTTGCGCGCCGTCTGGCTCCAAGCCCACGACGACGCCCTGCCCGTCCTCGGAAGGCTCCTCGCCCAGCGATCCGGCAACGACGTCGACGACCTGAGAGTGAGAGTGCACGCGGCCACCATCAACGGCGCGTTGCGTGCGGCTGCGGAGGACTTCGCCCGGCGGTACGCGGATGATCCCGGGGCTTCGGCCGACGAGATCGTCACCTGCCTCGTCGCGGCCCTGCGTGCGGCCTCGGAGGGGCTGCCCTACTGAGCTCCGAAGGGGGCCGATGTCCCTCGGGGAGGAAACTCCGGGCGCGCAGGGCGGATCTGGCCTGAGCCGACCCAAGTCGTGCTGAAGAGGGGGCGGTTCCCTGACCGCACAGCAGACTGTCCCGTGGGCGTGGCCGACGAGTGTAGGAAACGTCTACGCCGTTCCCCGTGCAGTCCGCTGCACGGGGAACGGCGTAAACGTTTCCCCAGGTCGATTTACGAGGCGAGGTCAGTGGACGAGGCCCTGGCGCGCGATCAGTGACTCGTGGATCTCGCCGGCCCGGATGGCCGTGGTGGACAGCAGGGTCGAGGTCAGTCCGTGGGTGTGCTCGGTGCCGCCCTGGAGGTAGATGCCCGCGGTGACCTCCGACGCGACCTCCACGCGGTGGTCGCGCCCTACCCGGACGGCGTCACCGTCGTCACGCAGGCAGTACTTGGACGATTCGCCCAGCAGGGTGCCGATGTCCTGTGAGCGGTAGCCGGTGGCGTGGACCAGGAGGTCCGCGTCGAGAGTCTGCCGCTCGCCGGTCGGCAGGAACTCCACCGTGACACCGAGGCGGTCGTCGAGGACGTCCACCTGGCGGATGCGGGAGACATTGAGGAAGCGCAGCCGCTCGTGGCCCTGCACCTTCTCGCGGTACGCGGTCGCGTACAGGGCCTCGATGAGATCCATGTCGACGACCGAGTAGTTGGTGGAGCGGTGGTAGTCGACAAGGGACTGCTTCACCTCGGACGGCGCCCGGAAGTAGATGTCGACGGCTTCCGGGTCGAAGATCCGGTTGGCGAAGGGGCTGTCGTCCGCGGGGGTGTAGCCGTACTTGGCGAACACCGCGCAGATCTCGGCCTCGGGAAAGGAACGGTGGAGGTAGTCCACCGCCTCGGCGGCGCTCTGCCCCGCGCCGAGGACGACCACCCTGCGTACGGGGGCGCCCGAGGCCTGGACCTCGGCGACCCGTGGCATCAACTGGCTGTTGTGCCATACGCGTTCCGACAGCTCCGTGCCCGGCGGCAGATGGGGTTCGAGGCCGACGGCCACGCTGATGTTGCGCGCCCGGTGGACCACCGTACGGGTCGGGTCGCCCGCGTCGCGGCAGGTGACGTCGAGGTGGGAGATGTCGCCGTCCTCGTCGCGCACCGTCTCGACGGACAGCACCTCGGAGGAGTAGTCGACGAGGTGTCGGACCCGGGCGGCGGCCCACTCGAAGTAGTCGTGGAACTCGACACGGAGCGGGAAGAGGGTCTTCTGGTTGAGGAAGTCCACCAGTCTGCCCCGTTCCCGCAGGTAGCACAGGAAGCTGAAGTCACTGGTCGGATTCCGCATCGTGACAAGGTCCTTGAGGAAGGACACCTGCATGGTCGCGTCGTCGATGAGCATGCCCCGATGCCAGCCGAAGCGTGGCTGCCGCTCGAGGAAGCGAGCGTTGAGACGCCGCTCCTGCGGAAGTTGTGCGTTGTGCTCCTCAACGGCTATGGCCAGTGCCAGATTTGACGGCCCGAAACCTATTCCGAGGACATCGTGAATGACATGTGGCCCGCTGTGCGGATTTTCCACCGTTGCATCGCCTCCCTCAGCGCGGCTCATAGTAGATAAGGTAAGGCTTACCTTGCAATAACGCCGTTGAAGGGAAGAACCGCATGCGGGTCGTCATGTTCGGCTATCAGACCTGGGGCCACCGCACGCTGCAGGCGCTTCTGGGCTCCGACCACGAGGTCGTCCTCGTCGTCACCCACCCCAGGAGTGAGCACGCGTACGAGAAGATCTGGGACGACTCGGTCGCGGAACTGGCCGCGAAGCACGACGTTCCGGTGCTGCTGCGCAACCGTCCCGACGACGCCGAACTGCTCGACACCCTGCGGGAGGTGGCCCCGGACATCATCGTGGCCAACAACTGGCGTACCTGGCTGCCTCCGGAGATCTTCGACCTGCCGCCGCACGGCACGCTCAACATCCACGACTCGCTGCTGCCCGCCTACGCGGGCTTCTCGCCGATCATCTGGGCTCTCATCAACGGCGAGGAGCGGGTAGGCGTCACCGCACACCGGATGAACGGCGAACTCGACGCCGGAGACGTGCTGATCCAGCGCTCGGTGCCGGTGGGCTCCGCGGACACCGCGACCGACCTGTTCCACCGGACCGTGGATCTGATCACCCCCATCGTCCGTGAGTCGCTGGACCTGATCGCCGCGGGTGAGGACCGCTGGCAGCCGCAGGACCGCACCCGCGCCAGCTTCTTCCACAAGCGGTCCATCGAGGACAGCCGGATCGACTGGTCCTGGCCCGCCGAGGACCTGGAACGACTGGTGCGAGCCCAGTCCGACCCGTACCCCAGCGCCTACACCCACCACCGTGGCGAGCGGATCCGCATCGTGTCAGCGGCCGTCTCCGAGGCACGGTACGGCGGAACGCCCGGCCGGATCTTCATCAGGGAGGGCGACGGCGTGGTCATCGTGGCCGGGGCGGACGCCCGTGGCGGAAAGAGCCGCGGTCTGCTCATACGCCGGCTGCGCACCGAGGACGGCACCGAGCACGCGGCGCAGGACTACTTCCGCACCATGGGCGGCTATCTGACGGCCCGCCCCTGAACGGCCCTACCCGCCGGCCCTGTTGGGGCGGACTGTCCCGGGTGCGCGCCCGGGTCGGTCCGCGCCGACGGGGACCGTGTCGTGATGGCGGCCCATCGGAATCACCAGCGGGGTACCGCTGACCGGGTCGGTGGTGACCTGGCAGCGCAGCGAGAAGACGTCCTCGACGGTGGCGGCGGTGATCACCTCGGCCGGCGGACCCTCGGCCACGATGCGCCCGGACTTCATGGCGATGACGTGATCGGCGTACCGGCAGGCCTGGTTGAGGTCGTGCAGCACCATCACCACCGTGCGGTTCTCGCGGCGGTTGAGGTCCGTGATCAGGTCCAGGACGTCGATCTGGTGGGCCAGGTCCAGATACGTGGTGGGCTCGTCCAGCAGCAGGACGGGCGTGCCCTGGGCGACCGCCATGGCGATCCAGGCCCGCTGGCGCTGGCCCCCGGACAACTCGTCCACCGTGCGGTCGGCGAGGTCGGTGAGACCGGTCGACTCCAACGCGCTGTGCACGGCGAGTTCGTCGGCCTTGGACCACTGCCGCCACCAGGTCTGGTGCGGTGAACGGCCCCTGCTCACCAGGTCGATGACGGTCAGCCCCTCCGGGGCCACCGGCGTCTGCGGCAGGATGCCGAGCTGCTGGGCCAGTTCACGGGCGGGTATGGAGCGCAGCGCCTTGCCGTCCAACTGCACCGAGCCCGCACGAGGGGCCAGCAGCCGGGCCAGCGCACGCAACAGGGTCGACTTGCCGCAGGCGTTGGCCCCCACGATGGCGGTGATCCGGCCGGGCTGGAGCGCCAGGTCGAGATCCTCGACGACCACGCGGCTGTCGTACGCCAGGTGCAGTCCCTTCGCCCGCAGGTCGGGTCCCGGGGACGGGACGGCGGGGGAGCCGGATTCCGGCTCGGTGCCGGGAGCGGAGCCCGCGTCGGGGCGGGGAGCCTGGCCAGGGGTGGTGGTCGTCATGGGTCAGCCTCCTGTGCCCGCGCGGTTGGCGCGGATGAGCAGCCAGAGCAGCACCGGCGCGCCTAGGACGCCGGTGACGATACCGACCGGCAACTCGGTGCCGGAGATCGCCTCGCGTGCGATGAGATCGGAGCCGAGGACGACCAGCGCGCCGGTCAGTCCCGCGGCGAGCGGCGGCGGCCACGCGGTGCCGACCAGCCGCTGGGCGATCTGCGGGGCGGCCAGCGCCACGAAGGCGACCGGTCCCGCCGCCGCCGTACCGAAGGCGATCAGTCCCACACCGGTCAGCATCAGGGCCAGCCGGACCGGCTGTACGGGGGTGCCGAGGCCGGTGGCCACGTCGTCGCCGAGTTGCAGGGTGCGCATCCAGCGGCCGAACCCCAGCGCCACGGGTACCAGGACGGCCATCGCGACGGCGAGCGTGGAAACCTGATGCCACGTACGCCCGTTGAGGTTGCCGACCAGCCAGCCGACGGCGGCCTGCGCCTCGAACTGCTGCCCCCGCGCGAGCAGGAAGTCGGTGGCGCTGGTGCAGATCCAGGACACGCCGATGCCGACCAGGATGATGCGGTAGCCGGTGGCGCCGTGCTTCCAGGCCAGCGCGTACACGACCAGGGCCGTGGCCAGCGCGCCGAACAGGCCGAGGCCCTGGGTACCGAGCCCGCCGTCCCAGCCGAGCACGATGCCCGCCACGACGGCGGTGCCGGCCCCCTCGGTCAGGCCGATCATGTCCGGACTGGCCAGCGGGTTACGGGTGATGGTCTGGAACAGCGCGCCGGAGATCCCGAAGGCGATGCCGACCAGCAGGCCGGTCAGCGCGCGTGGCAGCCGCAGGTCCTGTACGACGATGACCGTCGCCGGATCGCCGGAGCCTGCCAGCGCCTTGACCACCTCGGGCAGGCTGATCGGATAGTCGCCGATCGTCACGCCCCAGCAGAACAGCAGGAACACCCCGACGGTCAGGGCCACGGAGACCAGCATCAGGCGTGGCCGCAGTACCCCGGAGACGGGCGGAGCGGTGAGCCGGAAGGGCCTGCGGTCCCAGGGCGTCCGGGGGCGGCGCGCGCCGGAGCCGGTGGTGACGGGTGCGGTCACGCTCACACCTCCGCGAGCTTGCGTCGGCGGACCAGGGCGATGAAGAACGGGCCGCCGACGAACGCGACGAGCACCCCGGCCTGGATCTCCACGGGCCTGTCCACTGTTCGTCCCAGGATGTCGGCGGTGAGCAGCAGGCAGGGTGCGAGGGCCGCCGAGAGAGGCAGCAACCACCGGTTGTCGGGGCCGAGTCCGGCCCGCTGGGCGAGGATCCGCGCGAGGTGCGGGACGACGAGACCGAGGAAGACGACCGGGCCGATGACGGCGACCGACGCGCCGGTCAGCAGCATGACGGCGGTGACGCCCTGGAGCCGTACGAGCCCCAGCCGCCGCCCCAGTGAGGCTGCCACGTCGTCGCCCAGGGCCAGGCTGTTGAGGGCCGGCGCGCAGGCGATGGCGAGCACCGCGCCCACGGTGATGAAGGGCAGGATGCGCGTGATCACGTCGCTGTCGGGGGTGGCGAGCGAGCCGGCCGACCAGAAGCGGTAGCGGTTGAGGGCGTCGGGGTCGGTGAGGACGACGGCGCTGGTGAGCGACGAGAGCAGCGAGGTCACCGCGACGCCGGCGAGCGCCAGTTTGACGGGGGTGGCGCCGGAACGCCCCATCCTGCCCAGCATGAAGACCACCACGCTGGCGACGAGCGCTCCCGCGAACGCGAACCACACGTACCCGTAGAACGATCCGACGCCGAGCACCGCGACGGCGACCACGATGGCGAAGGAGGCGCCCGCGCTGACCCCCAGGATCCCGGGGTCGGCGAGCGGGTTGCGGGTCAGGGCCATCATCAGGGCGCCGGACAGGCCGAGTGCGGCGCCGGTGGTGAGACCGAGCACGGTGCGCGGTACGCGCACCGACCAGACCACGTCCTCGACCGTCCGGTTCGGCGGGTGGCCGAAAATCGCCTGGACGACCTGGACCGGCGGGATGCTCAGGGCGCCGAGGCCGACCGACAGCAGGCACAACAGGGCGAGTACGGCGGCGATCGAGCCCACGAGCAGGAGGGGCCGCAGCCTTTTCGCCCGGGTCACCGGCCTGACTCCACGACAACATCCTTAGGTTAGGCAGGCCTTAACTCTAGCGCTCTGAGCTGTCCGGTTCCGCGTGCGCGAAGAGGGGAAGGGTATGCCGGGGGCTACTAGTTAGGTAATCCTTACCTTAATATGGCGACCGGTTGCGGCTCGGTCGAGTCGGTTCCGCATGTTTTCGGCATGCTTGAGGAGGCGCGGGCACCTGTGGCTGGTAACTCGGGTTACGAAGGACTGCCGGTCACGGCAGCGGAGTTCTGGCGCGAGCGGTTGATTCCGTTCCCTCCGGAAACCGCTCTGCCCGTCGACTTCGCCTACCCGCAGCACCCGGGCGGGCAGACCCTGACCCGCGCCCGCACCTTCGCCGCCCTGGCACCCGACACCACGCTGCTCGCCGCGTACGCCGCCCTGTTGCACCGCTACGACGGCCGAGAGGGCGATGTCGCGGTGGCCTGCTCCGGACTGTCCGTGCGGATCGCGGTGGACACCTGGACCACCTTCGCCGAGCTCACCGCCCGCACCGCCGCCGCCTGCGCGGAGGCCGCCGCCCACCGGGTACCGGTCGCCGCGCTGGTGGCCGAGCTGGACCCCGAACCCACCCGCGCCGGCGGCTGGTTCTGCAACACCGGTTTCGGCGGCACCAGCGACCCGTACCCCTGGGACGGCGGTCCTCTCGACCTCGTCCTGCACGCCGGTGCGGGAGAGGTGCGCGCGACCTACCGGACCGATCTCTTCGAGGCGGCGACCGTCGACCGGATGCTCGGTCACTATGTGAACCTGCTGACGGACGCCCTGGCCCACCCGGACACGCCGGTCGGTGAACTGGCCCTGCTCGGCGACGAGGAGCGGCACCGGATTCTCGTCGAGTGGAACGACACCGAGCACGACGTGCCCGCCGCGACCTGGCCGGACATGTTCGCCGCCCAGGTGCGGGCCCGCCCGGACGCGGTGGCCCTGGTCTTCGAGGACACCCGGCTCACCTACGCCGAACTCGACGAACGTGCCAACCGCCTCGCCCACATCCTGGTGGCCCGGGGCGCGGGACCGGAGAAGGTGGTCGCCCTCGCGGTGCCCCGCTCGGCCGAACTGATCGTCGCCGAGGTCGCGGTGCTCAAGTCCGGCGCCGCCTATCTGCCCGTCGACACCGACTATCCGGCCGACCGCATCGCGTACATGCTCGCCGACGCCACCCCGGTCTGCCTGGTCACGACCACCGACGTCGCCGCCGACCTGCCCTCGGACACCGGGACGGAGCGGCTGCTCCTCGACACCCCGGCCACCGCGGCCGAGTTGGCCGCCCAGCCGGTCCACGATCCCGAGTCGCGGGGGTCGCTGTCCGTCGCGAACGCCGCGTACGTGATCTACACCTCCGGCTCCACCGGCCGCCCCAAGGGTGTCGTGCTGTCCCACGCGGGGGTGGCCAAGCTCGTCGCCACCCAGAGCGAGCGCTTCGGGATCGGACCGCACAGCCGGGTCCTCCAGTTCTCCTCGCCCAGCTTCGACGTGGCCTTCTGGGACCTGTGCCTCGGCCTGCTCTCCGGAGGCCGGCTCGTGGTGGTGCCGGCCGAGCGCAGGGTGCCCGGCGCGCCACTCGCCGACTACGCGAACGCCAACGGCATCACGTTCATGATCCTGCCGCCCGCACTGCTCGCGGCCATGCCCGACGACGTCCGACTTCCCGCCGGGGCAACCCTGTTGGCGGGCACCGAGCGCGTTTCCCCCGAACTGGTCGGCCGCTACGCGCGCGGCCGCATGATGTTCAACGCCTACGGGCCGACCGAGGCGACCACCAACTCCACCCTCGGCCTGTGCGACCCCGACACCCCGGCCGGCACCATCGTGCCCATCGGTGTGCCCGACCCCGGCACCCGGGCGTACGTGCTGGACAGCAGGCTGCGGCCGGTCCCCGCCGGGGTCCCCGGCGAGCTGTACCTGGCCGGCGCCGGACTCGCCCGCGGTTACCTCGGGCGGCCGGGACTGACCGCCGAGCGTTTCGTGGCGGACCCCTTCGGGGGGCCCGGCGAACGTCTGTACCGCACCGGCGACCTGGTGCGCTGGAAGGCCGACGGGCGGCTGGAGTTCCTGGGGCGGGCCGACAGCCAGGTCAAGATCCGCGGCTTCCGGATCGAGCCGGGCGAGATCGAGTCCGTCCTGCGCTCCCACCCCGCTGTGGACCAGGCCGCCGTCATCGTCCGCGAGGACCGGCCCGGCGACCGGCGGCTCGCCGCGTACATCGTGCCCTCGCTGGACGGCGGGTCGGAGGTCGCCGAATGGAAGGATCTGCACGAACTCCTGTACGCCGCCGCCGGATCCGAGGGGTTCCAGGAGAACTTCGCGGGCTGGAACAGCATGTACGACGGGCTGCCCATCCCGCTCGCCGAGATGCGCGAGTGGCGCGACGCCACCGTGAGCGGCATCACCGCGCTCCGGCCGCGCCGCGTCCTGGAGATCGGCGTAGGCAGCGGCCTGCTGCTGTCCCGCATCGCCCCGGCCTGCGAGGCCTACTGGGGCACCGACGTCTCCGAAGAGGCGATCCGCGCCCTCGACACCCAGGTCGGGACCGTCCCCGGCCTCGCCGACCGGGTCGAACTGCTGGCCCGCCCCGCACACGACACCACCGGTCTGCCCATGGGCCACTTCGACACCGTGGTCATCAACTCCGTGGCCCAGTACTTCCCGAGCGCCGACTATCTGACGGATGTGCTGCGCCGCGCCGGGGAACTGCTCGCCCCGGGCGGCTCGGTGTTCCTCGGCGACGTGCGAAACCTCCGGCTGCTGCGCACCCTGCGGGCCGCCGTGGAGAGCGGCCGCACGGACACGGACGACAAGGAAGCGCTCTGCGCCGCCGTGGCCCGTTCGGTGTCCTGGGAGGGCGAACTCCTCCTGGATCCGGACTACTTCGCCACCCTGGAGGGCTTCACCGCCGACATACGGGTCAAGCGCGGCGCGTATCACAACGAGTTGACGCGATACCGGTACGACGTCGTGCTGCGGCCGACCGGTGACGGTTCCCGGAACGTCTCGTCCCTCCGCGACCCCCGCGCGGGTGGCGGAACGATTCTCCCGGCCGTCGGGGCGGCCCGTTCGGTGACGGGGGATGCGGCGGATGCGGGGATGACGAAGGAGGGCTCTGCCCTTTCGGACGCGGCGACGGGGCAGGACATTCCCGAGCCGGATGGGCAGCCGGGCCCCGGCGCGGGTCGGGTGGCCCTCACCGGCGACGCCCCCGTGCCGCCTGCCCGCCTGCTGCCCACTCCCGTGCCGCCGGCCGCCGAGGAGCTGGCCTGGTCCGGTTCCGTCACCCTCACCGCGCTCGACGCCAGGCTCGGCTCCGACGACCGGCCCGCCCTGCTCCGCGTCACCGGTCTGCCCAACGCCCGGCTCGCGGAGGATCTCGCCGCGCTCGGCGCCCTGGACGGCAGCAGCCGTCCCCCCGCGGACGCGACCGACCCCGAGATTCTGCACGAACTGGCGGCACGGCACGGCTACCGGGCCGCCGTGACCTGGAACGGCATCGCGACGGACGGCAGCCTCGACGCGGTGTTCGCCCTCGGCGACACCCCTTTCGGCGAGCTCTACCGCCCCGGACCCACCAGCGCCCACCCGCCCGCCAACCGGCCCGCGCCGTTCCGCGACGCGACGGCGCTCATGCGGACGCTGCGGGTGTACGCCGCCGAGTGGCTGCCCGAGTACATGGTGCCGAGCGCGCTCGTCCCCCTGGACCGGCTGCCCGTCACCCCCAGCGGCAAGCTGGACGGCGCCGCGCTGCCCGTGCCCGACTACGCCGCACTCAGCTCCGGCCGCGCCCCGCGCGACGCCCGTGAGGAACTGCTCGGCGGGCTGTACGCACAGGCGCTCGGCCTGCGGTCGGTCACCGTCGACGACGACTTCTTCGCCCTGGGCGGCGACAGCATCATCGCCATCCAACTCCTGGTCCTGGCCCGCCGCGCCGGCCTGCGCCTCACCCCCCGTGACGTCTTCAGGCACCGTTCCGTCGCCCAGCTCGCACAGGTCGTGACGCTGGACACGGCACCGGGAGAGGAAGCCGAGGAGTCCCCGCTCCTGCGGCTCACCGCCGACGAACTCGCCGCGCTCCAGGGCGAGTACCCGGTCACCGTCGAGGACGTGCTGCCACTCGGCCCGCTCCAGGAGGGCTTCTTCTTCCACGCGCTGGTGGACGGCTCCGACCACGACGCCTACGTCGTCCAGCAGGTCGTCGAACTCACCGGCCCGGTCGACGCCGACGCCCTGCGCCGCGCCGCCCAGGGGCTGCTGGACCGGCACGCCCCGCTGCGCGCCTGTTTCCGGCAACTCGCCGACGGCCGGCCGGCACAGCTCGTCACCGGGCGGCTGGAGCTGCCCTGGCGCGAGGTGGACCTCTCCGCGCAGGACGCCGCCGTCCGGCACCCGCTCGCCGACGCCCTCGCGGCCGACGAACGCGCCCGCCGCTTCGACCTGGCCCGGCCGCCGCTGCTGCGCTGCGCGCTGGTGCGGTTCGGCGACGACCACAGCCGGCTGGTGCTGACGTTCCATCACATCGTGGCCGACGGCTGGTCGTTGCCGGTCCTGCACCGCGAACTGATGGGCCTGTACGGCGACGGGGCCACCACCCTGCCGCCGGTCGCCCCCTACCGCGCCTATCTGCGCCGGCTCGCCTCCACCGACCGCGACGCGGCCCGCGAGGCGTGGCGTACCGCGCTCGCCGGCCTCGACGAGCCCACCCGTTTCGTCGAGGCGTCCGCCGACGGTTCGCCGATCGAGCCCGCCCAGATCCGGGTCGAACTGTCCGAACGCGTCACCGCCAGGCTGGCGGCCCGCGCGCGGGAACACGGAGTGACCCTCGGCACGGTCGTACAGGGCGCCTGGGGCCTGCTCCTCGGCCGGTTGACGGACCGTCAGGACTTCGTGTTCGGCACCACCGTCTCCGGGCGCGATGCCGCCGTGGACGGTATCGAGTCGATGGTCGGCCTCTTCATCAACACCCTGCCGACGCGGCTGCGCTGGCAACCCACCGACACCCTGGTCCAGTTGCTCGGCCGCCTCCAGGACGAGCAGAGCGCCCTGCTCGACCACCAGCACCTCGGCCTCGCCGAACTCCAGCGGATCGCGGGACTCGCGGGCAGCGGTGAACTGTTCGACACCCTCCTCGTCTTCGAGAACTACCCGGCCGAACCGGGGCTCACCGACCCCACGGGCACGATCCGGATCGCCGGACACACCTTCCACGACGCCGTCCACTATCCGCTCGCCCTGATCGTCAAGCCGGGCCGCCGTCTCGACCTGCGGCTCAAGCACCACGCCCAGCGCCTGGGGACCGACGCCGTGCGGGCCCTCGCCGACCGGCTGACCCTCGTCCTGCACGCCCTCGCCGACGATCCCGGCCGCACGGTAGCCTCCCTCGACCTGCTTTCCCCCCAGGAGCGGGCCGCCGCCCACCTCACCGGAGAGAACCGAGACGTCCCGGCGACCACCCTGGCCGCCGCCTTCGAGGCGCAGGCCGCCCGCACTCCGGCGGCCACCGCCGTCGTCTTCCGTGGCGAGGCACTGACCTACGCCGAGCTGGACGCCCGCGCCGAAGCCCTGGCCCGCCGCCTGCGCGCGCAGGGAGCCGGTCCGGAGAGCTTCGTCGCCGTCGCCGTACCCCGCTCGGCGGAACTGATGGTCGCCCTGCTCGGCGTGCTCAAGTCGGGCGCCGCCTACCTCCCGCTCGACCTCGACTACCCGGCCGAGCGCGTGGCCTACATGCTGGCCGACTCGGGCGCGGACACCGTGGTCACCACGACCGAGGCCGCCGCCCGCGTTCCCCGGCCCGACGGACTGACGCTGCTCACCGTGGACGACCAGAACGTCTCCCCGACAGAGGGGCAGGACGTCTCCCCGCCGAGCGGCCAGGACGTCGTACGGGCCGCCGCGGGTCCGGACGATCCGGCCTACCTGATCTACACCTCCGGCTCCACAGGCCGCCCCAAGGGCGTGGTCGTCACCCACCGGGCCATCATCAACCGCCTCGCGTGGATGCAGGGCGAGTACGGGCTCACGCCGGACGACCGGGTTCTCCAGAAGACGCCGTCCAGCTTCGACGTGAGTGTCTGGGAGTTCTTCTGGGCGCTGTGCGAGGGCGCCGCCGTCGTCCTCGCCGAACCGGACGGCCACCGAGATCCCGCCCATCTCGCGGGGCTCGTCCGCGAACAGCGCGTCACCACCATGCACTTCGTGCCGTCGATGCTGGAGGCCTTCCTGGTCGCGGACGAGGTGACGGGCGACCCCACGTGGGCGGACAGCCTGCGCCGCGTGTTCAGCAGCGGCGAGGCGCTGGCGGGGGAGGCGGCCGGACGCTGGCGGGCGCTGACCGGCGTACCGCTGCACAACCTGTACGGCCCGACCGAGGCCGCGGTGGACGTATCCCACCACCTGTACGACGGCGAGCCCGGCACCGGCGTGCCCATCGGCCGCCCGGTCTGGAACACCGGGCTGCGGATCCTCGACGGATGCCTGCGACCCGTACCGGTGGGGGTGCCGGGCGAGTTGTACCTCACCGGGGTCCAGCTGGCCCGCGGCTATCACGGCAGGCCGGGCCCGACCGCCGAACGGTTCGTCGCCGACCCGTTCGGCGACCCCGGCGAGCGCATGTACCGCACCGGCGACCTGGTACGGCGCCGCGAGGACGGCACGGTCGAATACCTGGGCCGCACCGACCGCCAGGTCAAACTGCGCGGCAACCGCATCGAGCCCGGCGAGATCGAGGCGGCGCTGGTCCGCCAACCCGCCGTCTCCCAGGCCGCGGTGACCGTCCGCGAGCAGCGGCTCGTCGCGTACGTCGTCCCGCCGGGAGCGGCCCTCTCCACCGGCCCGGTCGACGCACCCGGCCCGGCCGACGCCACCGGCATCGACACGGCCGCCCTCCGCGCCACGATGGCGGACACCCTGCCCGCCTCCCTGGTGCCGGACGCGTACGTCGTCCTCGACGCGCTGCCGCTCACGCCCAGCGGCAAGCTGGACCGCGCGGCACTGCCCGCCCCCGAGGCGGAGCGGGCCGCGACCAGGCGGACCCCGAGCGGTGAGCGGGAACGCCTGCTGACGGAGATCTTCGCGGCCGTCCTCGAACTGGCGGAAGCGGGACCGGACGACGACTTCTTCCTGCTCGGCGGCGACAGCATCCGCTCGATCGGCGTCGCGGGCCGGGCCCGCGCGGCCGGCCTGGCCGTGAGCCCGCGCGACGTGTTCGAGCACCGGACACCGGCCGCGCTCGCCGTCGCCGTTTTGGACGCCACCGCCCCGGCCACGCCGGCCGCCGACCGGTCTTCGCCGGCCCTCACCGACGAGGAGACCGCGCACGTCCACCGGCTCGCCCCGGGCGAGGTCGCGGAGATCTGGCCGCTGGCCCCGCTCCAGGAAGGCCTGTTCTTCCACTCCACCTACGACGACGGCGCCCTGGACGTCTACACCGTCCACGAGACCTTCGACTTCGCCGAGCGGATGGACGCCGACCGGCTGCGCGCCGCCGCCCGCGCCCTGCTGGTCCGCAACCCGAGCCTGCGGGCCGGGTTCACCAGCGACGGGTTGCGCCAGCCCGTGCAGTTCATCATCGACGATCCGGAGATCCCGCTCGAAGTCGCGGACCTGTCCGCCTTGCCGCAGGCCGAACAGGACGTACGGCTGCGGGAGTTGACGGACGCCGAGCGCACCCGCCGGTTCGACCTGGCCGCGCCCCCGCTGTTCCGGCTGCTGCTCGTCTGCCTCGGCGCGGAGCGCGGCGACCGGCTGGTGATCGGGCGCCATCTGATCCTCTGGGACGGCTGGTCGGCCTGGCTCTTCCTCGACCAGCTCTTCGCGCTGTACGAGTCCGGCGGTGACGCCACCTCGCTGGCCCGCCCCGGCTCCTACCGCGACTACCTGACCTGGCTGGACGCCCAGGACGACAGCGCCGCCACGGCTGCCTGGCGGGCCGCCCTCGGCGGTCTCGACGAGCCCACGCTGCTCGCCCCCGCTGCCGCCGACCGGGGCCTGGAACCGGTCATCCCGGCGCAGTTGGACGTGCTGCTCCCGGCCGCGCTCGGCGACCGGCTGGTGGAGAGCGGCCGTACCCACGGCCTGACACTCAACACCCAGCTCAACGCCGCCTGGGGCCTGACCCTGGCGTCCGCGACCGGCCGCGACGACATCGTGTTCGGCACCACCGTCGCCGGAAGGCCCAGCGAGGTGCCGGACGTCGGACACGTCATCGGCATGTTCCTCAACACCGTGCCCGCCCGCATCGCGTACGACCCGGCCGAACCCGTCCTGGACCTGCTGCGGCGCATTCAGGGCGAGCGTCTGGAACTGATGCCGTACGAGTATCTGGGCCTCGGCGTCCTCCAGGCCGAGACCGGACACCGGCGGCTCTTCGACACCCTGTTCGTGCTGCGAGACAACGACACCGGAAAGCGGCTGGAACGGCTGCGCGAGCGGCACGGCGCGACCGCCGTCGACAACGTCGACGCGACCCACTACCCCGTGAACCTCGTCGTGACCCCCGGGCCGCGCATCCGGGTCACCCTCTCCCACCGACCCGACCTCGTCGGCCCCGAGCGGGCCGCCGCCCTGCTCGACCGCTTCACGCTGCTCCTCGAGCGGCTGGCCGATGACCTGAGCGCCCCCGTCGGCGGTCTCGACCCGCTGCTGCCCGCCGAGCGCGCCGCGCTCGAACAGGAATGGGCCGAGAGCCGGGTGCCCGACCCCGAGGAGACCGTCGCCGACCTGCTCGCCGCCCAGGCCGTCCGCACCCCGGAAGCCGTCGCCCTGGTCTTCGGCGACCGCACCCTCACGTACGCCGAACTCGACGCCGACGTCAACCGCATGGCCCGGCTGCTGCTCGCCAGGGGCGCGGGCCCCGAGCGGGTCGTCGCCCTCGGGCTGCCGCGTTCCATCGACATGGTCGTCGCCCTCTTCGCGGTGCTGCGCACCGGCGCCGCCTATCTGCCGCTCGAACTGGACTACCCGGCCGACCGGCTCTCGCTCATGCTGGCCGACGCCCGCCCGCTGCTCCTGCTGACCAACGGGGCCGTCTCCGCGACCCTGGACGGCGACCTGACACGCGTCCTGCTGGACGACCCGGCGGTGGCGGGGGAGTTGGCCGCCCTGCAGGCCGATCCTGTCGATGTGCGCTTCAGCCTGGAGCATCCCGCGTACGTCATCTACACCTCCGGCTCCACCGGCCGCCCCAAGGGTGTCGTCACGCCCTACCGGGGTCTGACGAACATGCAGCTCAACCACCAGAAGGAGATCTTCGAACCGGCCATCGCCGCGGCCGGCGGGCGCCGGCTGCGGATCGCGCACACCGTCTCCTTCGCCTTCGACATGTCCTGGGAGGAACTGCTCTGGCTGGTCGAGGGCCATGAAGTGCACGTGTGCGACGAGGAGTTGCGACGTGACGCCCAGGCACTGGTGGCGTACTGCGAGCGGCGCCGCATCGACGTCGTCAACGTCACCCCGACCTATGCCCGCCTCCTGATCGAGGAAGGGCTGCTGGAGGGACACGTCCCGCCGCTGGTCCTGCTGGGCGGCGAGGCCGTCTCGGAGACCGTGTGGTCCCGGCTGCGCGACACCGAGGGCACCTACGGCTACAACCTGTACGGCCCGACCGAGTACACCATCAACACCCTCGGCGGCGGCACCCACGACAGCGCCACCCCGACCGTCGGCCGCCCGATCCGGGGCACCCGCGCCCACATCCTGGACGCCTGGCTACGCCCCGTCCCGCAGGGCGTGCCCGGCGAGCTCTACATCGCCGGCATCGGACTCGCCCGCGGCTACCTCGACCGGCCCGCGCTGACGGCCGAACGGTTCGTCGCCGACCCCTTCGGCGACCCCGGCGAGCGCATGTACCGCACCGGAGACCTGGTCCGCCGCCGCGAGGACGGCAACCTGGACTTCCTCGGCCGCACCGACGACCAGGTGAAGATCCGTGGCTACCGGGTCGAGCTGGGCGAGATCGAGACCGCGCTCAGCCGCCTTCCCGCCGTCTCCCAGGCCGCCGTGATCGTGCGCGAGGAACGGCTGGTCGGATACGTCGTTCCGGCACAACTCACCGACGAGGAGAGGGAGTCGGCGGAGCGCGCCCAGGTCGGCGAATGGCAGGAGATCTACTCCGACGAGTACGAGGAGATCAGCACCGCCGTCTTCACCGAGGAGTACGCCGGCTGGGACAGCTCCTACGACGGACAGCCCATCCCCTTCGACCACATGCACGAGTGGCGCGAGGCCACCGTCGCCCGGATCCGTGAACTCCGGCCGCGCCGCGTCCTGGAGATCGGCGTCGGCTCCGGCCTGCTGCTCTCCCGCCTCGCCCCCGACGCGGAGGCCTACTGGGCGACCGACTTCGCCGCCCCCGTCATCCGCAAGATCGGCGAGGAGCTGCGCCGCGACCCCGCCCTCGCTGCCAAGGTGGAGCTGCGCTGCCGCCCGGCCGACGACCTCAGCGGCCTGCCCGACGGCTACTTCGACACGATTGTCGTCAACTCCGTCATCCAGTACTTCCCGAGCGCCGAGTACCTGACCTCCGTCATCCACGGCGCGATGGACCTGCTGGCGCCCGGCGGCGCCCTCTTCGTCGGTGACGTACGCAACCTGCGGCTCGCCCGGACCTTCCACACCGAGATCCAACAGGCCCGCGGCACCGCCGGAACCGACCTCGGCCAGGCCGTCGAACGCGGGCTGCGCCTGGAGAAGGAACTCCTCCTCGACCCGGACTACTTCACCGGCCTGGGTTACGGCGTGGACCTCCGTACGAAGCGCGGCCACCACCACAACGAGCTGACCCGGCACCGCTACGACGCCGTGCTCTACCGGGGAGCGCCGGACGTACACCTCGGCGACGAGCAGTCCGTTCCCTGGGACGCGGGCCTGAACCTGCCCGACCGGCTGCGCTCCGAAGGTGCCCAGCGGCTGCGGGTCACCGGCGTGCCCGACGGCCGGCTCAGCCCGGAGGCCGTCGACCCCGAAACCCTGCACGACCTGGGCGCCGGGCTCGGTTACCGCGTGCTGACCACCTGGTCCCGCGAACCGGGCACGTACGACGCCGTGTTCCTCACCGCGGACGACGAACTCCGCGTGACCGCGGGGCTGTACCTGCCCGGCGGTGGCGGCGACACCCCGTACGCCAACAACCCCACCGCCGCGCGCGACGCGAGCGCCCTCGTACGGCGGCTGCGCGAGGACCTGAAGCAGCACCTGCCCGACTACATGGTCCCGGCGGCCTTCGTCACCCTCGACCGGCTGCCCATGAACGACAACGGCAAGCTGGACGTCCGGGCCCTGCCCGACGCCGAACCGGCCGTCGCGCTGGGCGGCGGACGCGGCCCGCGCACCCCGCAGGAGGAGGTGCTGTGCAGGCTGTTCGCCGAGGTGCTCGGGCTGTCCTCGGTCGGCGCCGAGGACAACTTCTTCGACCTGGGCGGCCACTCGCTGCTCGCCACCCGGCTGGTCAGCCGGGCCCGCACGGAACTGGGCGCCGAACTCGCCATCCGTGACCTCTTCGAGGCCCCGACGCCCGCACTGCTGGCCGGCCGGGCGGACGTCGGCAGGCCGGCCCGGCCGGCTGTCACCGCGGTGGGGGAGCGGCCCGAGCGGATTCCGCTGTCGGCAGCCCAGCGGCGGCTGTGGCTGGTGGAGCGGATCGCGGGCGGCGACACCGGCGGTGTGGCGTACAACTTCCCGCTGGTGTTCCGGCTGCGGGGGGAGTTCGACCCGGCCGCACTGCGGCAGGCGCTGCGCGATGTCGCGGGGCGGCACGAGGTGCTGCGTACGGTCATCGAGGAGCACGAGGGCGAGCCCCGCCAGCGCGTTCTGGGGGCCGACGAGGCAGAACCGGCGTTCACCCTGAGCGACTGCGGTGAGGACGACCTGCCCGCACTCGTCGAGGCGGCACAGCGCCGCCCCTTCGACCTGGCGTCCGAACCGCCGTTGCGCGCCGAGGTGTTCCGGATCGGCGCCGCCGACCACGTGGTGGCCGTCGTGCTCCATCACATCGCCACCGACGAGTGGTCGGACCGGCCCTTCCTCGCCGACCTGAACACCGCCTACGCGGCCCGTGCGGCGGGCGAGGCGCCCGACTGGGCGCCGCTGCCGGTCCAGTACGCCGACTACACGCTCTGGCAGGAGATCCTCCTCACCCAGGTCGGAGAGACACAACTCGGCTACTGGACCGAGGCCTTGCGCGGCCTCCCCGAGGAACTCACCCTGCCGGTGGACAGGCCGCGCCCCGCCGAACCCACCGGGCGCGGCGGCACCGTACGCCACGAAGTACCCCCGGAACTGGGCGCGGCGCTGCGCGCGCTGTCCGGCGAGACCGGCACGAGCATGTTCATGGTGCTCCAGGCGGCCACCGCGGCGCTGTTGCACCGGCTGGGCGCGGGCGACGACATCCCGCTGGGCGCCCCCGTCGCCGGACGCATGGACACCGCCCTGGACGACCTCGTCGGCTTCTTCGTCAACACCCTCGTTCTCAGGACCGATCTGTCCGGCGCGCCGTCCTTCACCGAACTGCTCGCCCGGGTACGGGAATCCGCACTCACCGCCTTCGAGCACCAGGACCTGCCGTTCGACCGGGTGGTCGAGGCGGTCAATCCGCCGCGGGTGGCGGGCCGCAACCCGCTCTTCCAGGTGATGGTGGGCTACCACCACCGTCCGGACGGCGACCCCGACGTGCTCGGCATGGTCACCGAGTGGTTCGACATGGACACCGGCATGGCCAAGTTCGACCTCCACTTCACCTTCGTGGACGAGACGGAGACGGGCCGGCTGGAGCTGCTCCTCCACTACGCCACCGACCTGGTCGACCACGGCACGGCGCAGCGGCTGGCCCAGCGGCTGGTACGCCTGCTGGAGCAGCTCGCCACCGACCCCGCCAAGCCGGTTGCCGAACCCGATCTCCTGGACATCCACGAACGCGGGCTCGTCCTGGACGAGTGGAACGGCACCGCCCACCAGGTGCCCGACCTGACGCTGCCGGAGCTGTTCCGCGCGCAGGCTGCACGCACACCGTCGGCGACCGCCGTCGTCTTCGAGGGCACCGCTCTCACGTACGCGGAGCTGGATGTGCGCGTGGAGCGGCTGGCGCGTGTGCTGGCCGGGGCGGGGGTCGGTCCGGAGAACACGGTCGGCGTCGCGTTGCCTCGCTCGGTGGCCTTGGTCGTGACCCTGTTGGCCGTGCACCGCGCGGGCGGCGCCTATCTGCCGCTGGATACCGACTACCCGGCGGAGCGGCTGGCCTTCATGCTGGCCGACGCGTCCCCGGCGTGCGTGGTGACAGGGGACGCGGCCGTTGTGCCCGGCTCGGACGTGCCGTGTCTGCTGGTGGATGAGGGCGGTTTCCCGGCGGAGGCGGAGGCGGAGGCGGATACCGGGTCACCGTTGCCGATGTCGTACGACCCGCGCCACCCGGCGTATGTGATCTACACGTCGGGGTCGACCGGCCGCCCCAAGGGTGTGATCGTCCCGCAGGCGGGCATCGTCAACCGGCTGCTGTGGATGCAGGGCGAGTACGGACTGACGTCCGCCGACCGGGTGTTGCAGAAGACGCCGTCGAGCTTCGACGTGTCGGTGTGGGAGTTCTTCTGGCCGTTGATCACGGGCGCGACGCTGGTGGTGGCGCGGCCGGAGGGGCACAGGGACCCGGTGTATCTGGCCGGGCTGATCCAGCGGCAGGGAATCACGACGGTCCACTTCGTGCCGTCGATGCTTCAGCTGTTCCTGGACGAGCCGGACGCGGCTGGGTGCGAGGGGCTGCGGCGGGTGATGTGCAGCGGCGAGGCACTGCCCGCGCCGCTGACCGTGCGGTTCCATCAGGTGCTGAGCGGCACGGAGTTGCACAACCTGTACGGCCCGACCGAGGCGTCCGTGGACGTCACCGCCCGCGAGGTGGGCCCCGGGACGGCCGCCGTTCCGATCGGGCGTCCGGTGTGGAACACCCGCACGTACGTCCTGGACGCCGCTCTGCGCCCGGTGCCGCCGGGTGTGGCAGGCGAGCTGTACCTCGCGGGGGCGCAGTTGGCCCGGGGGTATCTGGGCCGCGCGGCTCTGACGGCGGAGCGGTTCACGGCCGATCCGTACGGTCCGGCGGGCAGTCGCATGTACCGCACCGGCGACCTCGCGCGCTGGACGCGGGACGGCGAGCTGGAGTACCTGGGCCGCGTCGACGACCAGGTCAAGTTGCGCGGATTCAGGATCGAACCCGGTGAGATCGAGGCCGTACTGGCGGCCCATGAGAGCGTCGCCCACGCGACCGTCCTTGTGCGGGACGAGCGTCTGGTGGCCTACGTGATCCCGGCGCCGGGCCGTACCCCCGACACGGCGGAACTGCGCACGCACGTCGTGGCAGCGCTGCCCGGCCACATGGTCCCGGCCGCTCTCATCGCCCTGGACGCCCTCCCGCTCACCCCCAACGGCAAGCTGGACCGCCGGGCACTGCCCGCGCCCGACTTCGCCGCCGAGGTCACCGCCACCCTGCCGCGTACCCCACGCGAGGAACTGCTGTGTGACGCGTTCGCCACCGTCCTCGGACTCGAACAGGCCGGCATGGACGACGACTTCTTCGCCCTCGGAGGCCACTCTCTGCTGGCGATGCGCCTGGTCAGCCGGATACGCACGGTCCTGGGCGTGGAACTGCCGTTGCGCGCGGTCTTCGAAGCGCCCACCGCGGCACGCCTGGCGGCCCGCATCGGCGAAACCCGCTCCGTCGGGCGCCGCCCGGCGCTCACCGAGGGCCGGGAGCACCCGGAACGGCTGCCGCTCTCCTCCGCGCAGCAGCGGCTGTGGCTGCTGCACCAGGTGGACGGCCCGAACCCGGCCTACAACATCCCGGCCGCCTGGCGGCTGACCGGCCGGCTCGACCGCGCCGCCCTGGAAGCCGCGGTCAACGATCTCGTCGCCCGGCACGCCACCCTGCGCACGCTCTTCCCCGCCGAGGACGGTCTGCCGTACCAGCGCGTCCTGGATCCCGCCGAGGCCCGGGTGGAGATGGCCACCGCGCCCTACGAGCAACTCGCCGGGGCCGCCGCCCACAGCTTCGACCTGGAGCGCGAACTCCCGCTGCGGGCAACCCTGTTCGAGACAGCACCCGACGAACACGTCCTGCTGCTCCTGTTGCACCACATCGCCACCGACGAGTGGTCCGACCGGCCGCTGCTCGCCGACCTGGGCACCGCCTACGCCGCCCGCGCGGCCGGCCACGCCCCCGACTGGGCTCCGCTGCCGGTGAGTTACACCGACTACACCCTCTGGCAGCGCGATCTGCTCGCCGACACCGGCGAAGACCTGCTCGCGTACTGGACCGAGACCCTGCGCGGCCTGCCCGAGGAACTGGTCCTGCCCACCGACCGGCCGCGCCCCGCGGAGTCCGGCCACGGCGGCGGCACCGTCGGTTTCACCGTCCCGCCGGAGCTGGAGCGCGCCCTGCGCGCCCTGGCCCGCGGCGAGGGCGCCAGCATGTTCATGGTCGCCCAGGCCGCCGTGGCCGCCCTGCTGCACCGGCTGGGCGCGGGCGACGACATCCCGCTCGGCGCCCCCGTCTCCGGCCGCAGCGACGAAGGGCTAGAGGACCTCGTCGGCTTCTTCGTCAACTCGCTGGTCCTGCGCACCGATCTGTCCGGCGACCCGGACTTCGCCGGACTGCTGCGCCGGGTCCGGGAGACCGACCTGGCCGCCTACGAGCACCAGGACCTGCCCTTCGAGCGGCTGGTGGAAGCGGTCAACCCGGCGCGCTCGCTCGCCCGGCACCCGCTGTTCCAGGTGATGGTCGTCCACCTCGCGGGACCCGGCTCCACCCCGGCCCTGCCGGGACTCACCGCCCGGCCCGAGCCGGTCGGCCAGGAGACCGCCAAGTTCGACCTCAGCTTCGACTTCGTCGAACAGGGCGACGGCAACGGCATCCAGGGCTGGATCGAGTACAGCACCGACCTGTTCGACCCCGACACCGCCGACCTGCTGGCCCGCCGCCTGGTGCACCTCCTCGAACAGGTCGCCGCCGCCCCGCGGCGGCCGCTCGGCCTCCTCGACATCCTGGCCGACGACGAACGCGCGCTCGTCCTCACCGACTGGAACGACACCGCCCACGAGGTGCCGGACCTGACGCTGCCCGAACTGTTCAGCGCCCAGGCCGCCCGCACCCCCGCCGGGACCGCCCTCGTCTTCGAGGACACCGTCCTCACCTACGCGGAACTGGACCTGCGCGTGGAGCGGCTCGCGCACACGCTGGTCGCGGCCGGCGTACAGCCGGGGAACACCGTCGCCGTCGCCCTGCCGCGCTCGGTGGCCCTGGTCGTCGCCCTCCTCGCCGTGCACCGCGCGGGCGGCGCCTATCTGCCACTGGACACCGACTACCCGGCCGAGCGGCTCGCGTTCATGCTGGCCGACGCACGCCCGGTCTGTGTGGTGACCGACGGCCGGGTCGCGCTGCCGGACTCGGACGTGCCGCGCCTGCTCGTCGACGACACGACACCTCCGCCGCCCGCCCCCTGGACCCCGCTGCCCGCCTCGTACGACCCGCGCCACCCGGCGTACCTGATCTACACCTCCGGCTCCACCGGCCGCCCCAAGGGCGTGGTCGTCCCGCACACGGGCATCGTCAACCGGCTGCTGTGGATGCAGGCGGAGTACGGACTGACCTCCGAGGACCGGGTGCTCCAGAAGACCCCGTCGAGCTTCGACGTGTCGGTGTGGGAGTTCTTCTGGCCGCTGATCACGGGCGCCGCCCTGGTGGTCGCCCGGCCCGAGGGCCACCAGGACCCCGCGTACCTGGCCGACCTGATCCGGCGCCGGGGCGTCACCACGGCGCACTTCGTGCCGTCGATGCTCCGGGCGTTCCTCGCCGAACCCGCGGCGGCCGACCGCACCGGCCTGCGCCAGGTGATGTGCAGCGGCGAGGCACTGCCCGCGCCGCTGGCCGCCCGCTTCCACCAACTCCTCGGCGGCACACGGCTGCACAACCTGTACGGGCCCACCGAGGCGTCCGTCGACGTCACCGCCCACGAGGTCCTGCCGGGCGGAGCCACCGTCCCGATCGGCCGCCCAGTGTGGAACACCAGGACCTACGTCCTGGACGCCGCGCTGCGCCCGGTGCCGCCGGGCGTGGCCGGAGAGCTCTACCTCGCCGGGGCCCAACTGGCCCACGGCTACCTGGGCCGCCCGGACCTGACGGCTGAGCGGTTCACCGCCGATCCGTACGGCCCGGCGGGCAGCCGCATGTACCGCACCGGCGACCTCGCGCGCTGGACGCGGGACGGCGAGCTGGAGTACCTGGGCCGCGTCGACGACCAGGTGAAGCTGCGCGGATTCCGGATCGAACCCGGCGAGATCGAGACCGTGCTCGCCGGACACGCCACCGTCGCGCAGGCCACCGTCCTGGTACGGGACGAACACCTGGTCGCCTACGTGATCCCGGCCGCCGGCCGGACCCCCGACGCGGCTGAACTGCGCGCGCACGCCGCCGCGCGTCTGCCCGACCACATGGTCCCGGGCGCCTTCGTGCCCCTGGACGCCCTCCCGCTCACCCCCAACGGCAAGCTGGACCGCCGGGCCCTGCCCGCGCCCGACTTCGCCGCAGAGGTCGCCGCCACCCTGCCGCGCACCCCGCGCGAGGAACTGCTGTGCGAGCTGATCGCGGACGTCCTCGGACTCGAACGGGTCGGCCCCGACGACGACTTCTTCACCCTCGGTGGCGACAGCATCGTGGCCATGCAACTGGTCGGCCGCCTCCGCGCGGCGGGCCTGACGATCACCCCCCGGGACGTCTTCCGGCACAAGTCGGCCGCCGGACTCGCCGCCGTCGCCGTGGACTCCGTACGCCGTGAACAGGAGGACCCGGCCACCGCGCTGCTCGACCTGACCGCGGAGGAACGGGCCGAACTCCCGGCAGAGACAGAGCTGTTGCCGCTGTCGCCGCTCCAGGCCGGACTGCTCTTCCACGCGTCCTTCGACTCCGCCGACCTCGGACCCGACGTCTACACGGTCCAGGTGTCGTACGACATCGACGGCCCGCTCGACGCCGCACGGCTCCGTGCGGCCGGGCAGGCCCTGCTCGACCGGCACGACAGCCTCCGCTCCGGGTTCCGCTATCTCTCGACGGGACGCCCGGTGGCCGTCGTACCCCGGACGGTGCCGCTGCCCTGGCGTCAGGTGGACGTCGACGGTGACGAGGACTGGGAGCGGCTGCTGCTCCAGGAAAGGCGCCGCTTCGACCCTGCCGAACCGCCGCTGCTGCGGCTGCTCCTCGCCCGGCTCGCGGACGGCGGGCACCGGCTCGTCCTCTCCCACCAGCACCTGTTGCTGGACGGCTGGTCGGTGCCACGCCTGATGGCCGAGTTGACGCAGTTGTACGACGGCCGCGTCGCCCTGCCCGCCGCCGTCCCCTACCGGGACTACCTCCGCTGGCTCCACCGGCAGGACACCGCCGCCTCCGCCACCGCCTGGGCCGAGGCGCTGGACGGCCTCGACGAGCCCACGCACCTGGTGCCCGCCGACCCGAACCGGGCGCCGGCCGTGCCGCACACCCACACCGTGGAGGCCGACGCTGGGCTGACCGCCGCGCTCACCGACCTGGCCCGCAGCCGCGGCCTGACCGTGAACACCCTGGTCCAGTGCGCCTGGGGGATCCTGCTGTCCCGGCTCACCGGCCGCGACGACGTGGTGTTCGGCGCCACGGTCGCCGGGCGCCCCCCGGAGATCGAGGGGGTCGAATCGATGGTCGGGCTGTTCATCAACACCGTGCCGGTCCGGGTCCGGATCCGGGACGAGGAACCGCTCGCCGCCCTCCTGGACCGGCTCCAGGACGAACAGTCCAAGCTGATCAGCCACCAGTACCTGGGCCTGTCCGACATCCAGCGCGGCGCCGGACTCGGCGAACTCTTCGACACCCTGGTCGTGTTCGAGTCGTATCCCGTAGAAGACAATGCCGACGACGAGGACGCCACCGGGCTGCGTACGACCGTCCGAGACCACCAGGACTCCACGCACTACCCGTTCGCCTGGGCCGTCGAGCCCGGCGAACGACTGCGCCTGACCGCCGAGTTCCGGCCCGACCTGTTCGAGCCGGCGACGGCCCGGCGGATGGCCGCCGCGATGCTCACCGTCTTCGAGGCGATGACCACCGCACCCGGACAGCCGGCCGGGCGGGTCGACATCCTCACCCCCGCCGACCGGCACACCATCCTGGAGACCTGGAACGACAACGCCCTCCCGGCCGGGGCGACCACCGTCCCCGCCCTCTTCGAGGCACAGGCCGCCGCCGCACCGGACGCGGTCGCCGTCACCGACGCACACGTCACCTGGACCTTCGCCGAACTGAACGAACGCGCCGACCAGTTGGCCCGGGTACTGGCCGCGCGCGGCGCCGGTCCTGAACGGATCGTGGCCCTGTCCCTGCCCCGTACGGCCGACCACATCACCGCGATCCTGGCCGTCATGAAGGCGGGCGCCGCCTATCTGCCCCTGGACACGGAACTGCCCGCCGAGCGAACCCGCGACATGCTCGACGACGCCCGCCCGGTCCTGATCCTCACCACCACCGAACTGGCCGCCGCGCTGCCGGCGACCGACATCCCGGCACTCCTGATGGACGCGGCGCACGACGAGCCGCAGAGCGAACCGACACCGCCTTCCGCCGACCATCCCGCCTATGTCATCCACACCTCGGGTTCGACAGGCCGCCCCAAGGGCGTCGTCGTCACCCACCGCGGCGTCGCCAACCTCTTCCACAGCCACCGCCGCGATCTGCACGAACGCGCCAGGGACCTGACCGGCCGCCGTCACCTGCGGGTCGGGCACGCCTGGTCCTTCTCCTTCGACGCCTCCTGGCAGCCGCAGTTGTGGCTCCTGGACGGACACGCCCTGCACATCGCGGACGAGGAGACCCGCCGCGATCCCGAACTCCTGGCCGCGCTCATCCAGGAACAGCGACTGGACTTCATCGAGGTCACACCGTCCTTCCTGGACCGGATGGCGGACAGCGGGCTGATCGGCGAGGACGGCGACTGCCCGCTCGCCGTGGTCGGCTTCGGCGGCGAGGCCGTACCCGACTCGCTCTGGACCCGGCTGCGCGCGCTGCGCTCCACGGAGGCGTTCAACCTCTACGGACCGACCGAGGCCACCGTCGACGCCCTCGTCGGACGGGTGCGGGACAGCGACCGCCCGGTGGTCGGCCGCCCCGTCCACAACACCCGGGCCTACGTGCTCGACGCGGCGCTGCGCCCGGTGCCGCCCGGCGTCACCGGTGAGCTGTACCTGTCCGGCGCGGGTCTGGCCCGCGGCTACCTGGGCCGCCCGGACCTGACGGCCGACCGGTTCGTGGCCGACCCGCACGGCCCGGCGGGCGGCCGGATGTACCGTACGGGCGACCTGGCCCGCTGGACCGAGGACGGCCTGCTGGAGTACGCGGGACGCTCCGACGACCAGGTCAAGATCCGCGGCTACCGGATCGAACTCGCCGAGATCGAGGCGGCGTTGGACGCCCACGCATCCGTCGCCCAGGTCGTGGTCACCGTCCGCGAGGACCGTCCGCGGGTGAAGCAGCTCGTCGCCTACGTCGTCGGGGCCGAAGGCACCGCGCCCGACCCGGCAGCCCTGCGCGCCCACACGGCGGCCGTGCTGCCGGAGTACATGGTCCCCGCCGCCGTGGTGGTCCTGGACCGGCTGCCGCTGCTGTCCAACGGCAAACTGGACCGCAAGTCGCTGCCCGCCCCGGACTTCACGTCGGCCACGAGCGGCCGCAAGCCCGAGACCGACACCGAGCGCGCCCTGTGCGCGGTCTTCGCCGAGGTGCTGGGCCTGCCCGCCGAAGCCCTCGGCACCGACGACGACTTCTTCGCCCTCGGCGGCGACAGCATCGTCGCCATGCAGATGGTCAGCCGGGCCCGCGCGGCCGGCCTGCGGATCACCCCCCGCCAGGTCTTCCAGCACCGCGACGTCGCCGCGCTCGCCGCCGTCGCCGTGCCCCTTGACGCGGCCGAGTCGGTCCGTACGCACGACGACGGCACCGGCAGCGTCCCGCTCACCCCGATCATGCACGCGCTGCGCGAACGCGGCGGTCCCATCGAGGGCTACCACCAGGCCGCCCTGCTCCGGACACCGGCGGCCCTGGACGAGGCCGGGCTGCGGGCCGTGCTGCGGGCCGTCGCCGACCGGCACGACATGCTGCGCGCCCGCCTCGTACGCGGCCGGACCGAGCCCCGCCTCGCGGGTGAGCGCGGCGAGGCGTGGACGCTGCACGTGCCGCCGCCGGGCAGCGCCGACATGGCGGACTGGATCCGCCGGGCCGACGTGACCGGCGCCGACGACGAGGCGCTGCGCGCGGCCATCGCCGAACACGCGGAGGCCGCCCGCTCGCGCCTCGACCCGGACGGCGGGGGCATGGTGCGGGCCGTGTGGTACGACGCGGGCCCCGACCGGCCGGGACGGCTGCTGCTGCTCGTCCACCACCTGGTCATGGACGGGGTGTCGTGGCGCGTCCTGCTGCCCGACCTCGCCGCCGCGTGGCAGGCGGTCGCGGCCGGCCGTACTCCGGAACCCGCGCCGGTCGACATCTCCTTCCGCCGCTGGTCCGAGCTGCTCGCCGCCCGTGCCACCGCCCCCGTCACGGAGGACGAACTGCCGCTGTGGACCTCGGTCCTGGCCGACGGAGCCCGGCTGCCGCTGGCCCGGGACCTCGACTCCGAGCGCGACACGGTCGAGACCACCCGCTATCTCTCCCTGACCCTGCCCGCCGACATCACGGCCCCCCTGCTGAGCCGGGTGCCCGCCGCCTACGGCGCCACGGTCAACGACGTGCTGCTGACCGCGTTCGCCCTGGCCGTCGCCGACTGGCGGGCCCGCACGACGGGTTCCGAACCCGTGGCCGCGCCCGGCAACGCCGTCCTGGTGGACCTGGAGGGCCACGGCCGGGAGGAGGAACTGGCGGGCAACGCCGATCTGTCCCGTACTGTCGGCTGGTTCACCAGCGTCGTCCCGGTCCGGCTGGACCCGGGCGCGATCGACCTGGCCGACGCCTTCGCGGGCGGTCCGGCCCTGGACACGGCACTGGCCCGGATCGGGGAACACCTGGCCGGACTGCCCACGGCGGGCATCGGCCACGGTCTGCTGCGCCGTCTTAACCCGCTGACCGGACCGGAACTGGCCCGGTACGGCGAGCCGCAGATCGAGTTCAACTACATGGGCCGTTTCGACCACCCGGAGGCCGCCGACTGGTCCTACGCCGACGAGGGCGACGCCGCCGACCTCGACGCGGATCCGGCCATGCCGATGTCGCACGCCCTCACCGTCAACGCCCTCACCGAGGACCGACCCGGCGGCCCGGAGCTGGGTGCCCACTGGGCCTTCGCCGACGGATTGCTGACGGAGGAGGCCGTGCGGGACCTGGCGCAGACCTGGTTCCGGGCGCTGGAGGCCCTGGTGCACCGTGCGGCACGGCCGCGGCCCTGACCCGACGACCAAGAATCCGAGAGGAAGAGAGAAGCAGATGAGCAACCCGTTCGAGAACCCCGAGGGCGTCTACTCGGTCCTGGTCAACGACGAGGGCCAGTACAGCCTGTGGCCCGACTTCGTGGACGTGCCGGCCGGCTGGACGGTCGCGCACGGGCCCGCCGGCCGCCAGGAGTGCCTGGACCACATCGAGGCCAACTGGACGGACATGCGCCCCAAGAGCCTCGTGGAGTAGCGAGCGGCGCACGACGTGCGAGAGGGAGACGGCCCACGGGCCGTCTCCCTCTCGCATGTCCGGGGCGGTTCCGGGTCAGGACGCGGGCTGCTCCACCTTCGTGGCGGGCTTGCCGTCCACCGCCGCCGTGAGCTGCGGCACCAGACGCTCGAGAACGTAGGGAATGCTGAGCACGGTCGACAGGGACACCGCGTTGCCGTAGTCGTCGGTCTCCGGGATGAAGACCTCGCGGCCCTGCTTCACGACGCCGAGGTCGCCGTAGAGCTTGTCCTCGTGCAGCTTGGTGACGGCCGAGGTGGTGTCCGGGACGATCCACACGGCGACGTCCTGGTCGAGCAGATCGGTGCGCTCCTTGCTGATGTTGGCACCGAAGGTGTCGCCGATCAGCTTGTCCAGTCCGTCCGGCAGGCTGAAGCCGAGGTCGGTCAGCAGCCGGGAGCGGGGGTCCTGGCTGCCGTAGACGAACGTGCCCTCGTACGGCGTGGCCATCACCGCGGTGGCCTTGGCGAACTCGGGGTGCTCCTGCTTGGCGGTGGCGAAGTCGGCCTCGACGCCGTCGACGAGCTTCTTCGCCTCGGACGCCTTGCCGAGGGCCTTGCCTATGATCTCGGTCTGCTGCTGCCACGGAACGCCGTAGTCGTTGTACTCCTTGGGCTGGGCCACGACCGGCGCGAACTTCGACAGCGAGTCGTACTGCTCCTTCGTGAGGGCGGAGTAGACGGCGAGGATGAGGTCCGGCTTGAGGCCCGCGATCTTCTCGACCTGGGGGCCGGTGCCGGTGTCCTTGAGTACGGTCGGCGCGGCGGCGCTGCCCAGCTTGTCCTGTGCCCAGGGGCCGACGGCGCCCTTGTAGTCGCCGAGCCACTCGGTCGTCCCGACCGGGACCGTGCCGAGGGCCAGCACGGCGTCCTGGTCGGTCAGGCCGATCGTGACGACGCGCTTGGGCTCGGACTCGATGGTCGTGCTGCCGTACTTGTGCGCGACGCTCACCGGGAAGGCGGTGTTCGCGGAGCTCTTTCCGGCAGTGGAGGAACTCGGGTCGTCGTCGGAGTCGGAGGAGCCGCAGGCGGCTGCCGCGCCGACGATCAACAGTACGGACGCGAGCAGTCCGGTGAACCGGGTGGCTCTCTGGGCGCGGGGCATCGCGGGATCCTTCCGTTGGTTTCGCATCTGATCGTCTTTCGGTGTCAGGCTCGGGCGGTGCCCCGGGTCAGGGCTCGGTGCTGCGGTTCTCCGACCAGGCCTGCCACAGGGCGGCGTAGGGACCCCCGGCCGCGCGCAGTTCGTCGTGGGTGCCGCTCTCGGCGACGCGGCCGTTCTCCATCACGACCACCCGGTCGGCGGTCGCGGCCTGGCTGAGCCGGTGCGCGACGACCAGCGCGGTGCGGCCGTCGAGAGCCCGCTCGGCGGCCTGCTCCAGCAACTGGGCGCCGGAGCTGCCCGCTTCGGCGGTGGCCTCGTCGAGTACGGCGACCGGGGGATCGGCCAGCACCAGCCGGGCCAGGGCGAGTTGCTGGGCCCGGTCGGCGGTGAGGCGGTGGCCGCCGTCGCCCACGACGGTGCCGAGCCCTTCCGGCAGGGCGTCGGCCCAGCCGAGGGCGCCGACCCGGTCCAGGGCCTCGCGGAGTTCCTCGTCGGTGGCGTCGGGCCGGGCCAGCCGCAGGTCCTCGGCGAGCGGGCCGGCGAAGACGTGCACCTCCTGGGTGACCAGTGCCACCGAACGGCCCGACTCGCTCGGCTCCGCCCCGCCGATGTCGATCCGCCCGCCGGTGGGGCGGTGGATCCCGACGATGAGCTTGGCGAGGGTGGTCTTCCCCGCCCCGCTGGCGCCGACGAGGGCGACCTTCTCCTTCGGGCGGAGCACGAGGTCCACCTCGTGCAGCACGGGATGCCCGGGGCGGTAGGCGTGCCCGACCCCGGTCAGCGTGACGGTGGGGACGCCGCGGGACGGCTCCCGCTCCGCCGCCTCCGGCGCCGGTTCGTCCACCACGCCGACCAGCCTGGCCAGCGCGGCGGTCGCCGACTGGGCGTCGTCGAGCAGCACCAGCGCGGTGTTGACCGGCCCGAACAGGCTGTGGAAGTACAGCGCGGCCGCCGTCGCCGTGCCGATCGACGCCGACCCGTTCCGTACGAGCAGGAACCCGACCACCAGGACGGCGGCGAGACCGGTGTACTCGGCCAGGTGCAGCCGGCTGTAGAACCGCAGCACCAACTGCACCCCGCGCAGGGTGAGATCGACGGCCGCGCGGGAGCGCTCCGTGACCCGCTCGGTGTGCGCGCCCTCCAGCCGGTAGGCGCGTACGGTGCCCGCCCCGCCGATGGTGTCGAGCAGTTGCTGCTGCTGGACGCCGGTGGCCACGCGCTCCTTCGCGTACAGGGGGGTGGCGTTGGCCACGTACCAGCGGGCCGTGTGTGCCTGCACGGGCACCGCGAGCAGCGCGGCGACCAGGAAGCGCCAGTCGAGCACGGCGAGCGCGGCGAAGGTGAGCACGATGGACAGTCCCGAGCGGGCCAGCTCGGGCAGCGCGGAGCGCACCGCCTCGGCGACCCGGGAGACGTCCCGGGTGACCCGGGCGGTCAGGTCGCCCGAGCCGGCCTTCTCCAGCCGGTCGAGCGGCAGCAGCAGGGCCCGCTCCACGAACCGCTCGCGCAGCTCTGCCAGTACGGTCTCGCCCAGCCGGGAGACCAACGACATGCCGAGCGCGCTCGCGATGCCCTGCGCCACGGCGACGAGCACCAGCAGCACCACGGGCAGGGTGAGCGCTCCGGCGGCCCTCCGGTCGGTGACCAGATTGACGATGTGGCCGAGCAGCGGCTGGGTGAGCAGCCCCACCGCGGTGGCCGCCACCATGACACCGAACCCGGCCCAGGCCAGCGTCCGGTGCGGGCGCAGCAGTTCGCCGACGGCGGCCCGGGTGCGGGCGGGTGTGGCGGTGGGCAGCAGCTCGCGGGCCGCTGTTTCCGGTGCGGTGATGTCTGCTCCCGTGGTGTCCGCTCCTGGGGCGTCCGCTCCCGGCACGTCGGCTCCTGGGGTGTCTGCTCCTGGGGTCATGCCAGTACCGCCGTCCGGTAGGCCGCGTGAGCGCGTACGAGCTCGGCGTGCGGTCCGTCCGCGGTGACCTGGCCGGCGTCGAGGAGGACGACCCGGTCGGTCACGGCGAGCAGCGCGGGGCTGTTGGTGACCAGCACGGTGGTGCGGCCCTGCCGGAACTCCCGTACGCCCGAGGCGATCCGGGCCTCGGTGACCGCGTCCACGGCGGTGGTCGGGTCGTGGACGACCAGCACGGGCCGGCGGGCGTTGAGGGCGCGGGCGAGGGCGACGCGCTGGCGCTGGCCGCCGGACAGCGAGCGGCCGCCTTCACCGACCTCGGCGGCGGTGCCGAGCGGCATCGTGCGGGCGACCTCGTCGGCGGACGCGGCGGCCATCGCGCCGTCGGCGCCCTCGGTGGCGCCGATGTTGTCACCGAGCGTGCCGTCGAAGAGGGCGGCGTCGTGCGCGGCGACCAGTACGACCGTACGCAGCTCCGCCGGGTCGAGGTCCGTCAGGGGTACGCCGTCGAGCTCGACGACGCCCGCGGAGGGGTCCTCGGTGCGGCCGAGGCAGCGCAACAGGGCTTCGGCGGCGGCCGGGTCGGTGGTGGCGATCCCGAGCAGTTCGCCGGGCGCCACCGTCAGGTCCATCTCGCGCAGCTCGCCCAGGCTGACCCCGCGCAGCCGCAAGGTGCCGCGCACCGGGTCCGCCAACTGCTCCTTGCCGGGAGCGACGTCGGGCGGGGTGCCGAGCACCTCGGCTATCCGCGCGGCCGAGGCCCGGCCCTGGGCGAACTCGGCGTTCACCCAGGCGAGCACCTCGAGCGGCCCGAGCAGGAACAGCGCCAGCCCGACGGCCGACACCAGCTGACCCAGCGTGATGTCGCCCCGCACGGCCAGCCGTCCGCCGACCAACGCCACGAGCGCGATGAAGCCCCCCGTCAGCGCGAGGACGACACCCCGCTGCCAGGCCTCGGCGCGGGCGGCGCGCAGTGTGGCCGCCAGTGAGTCGCGGCTGGTGCGCCGATAGCGGTCCACGGCCGTGGCCTGGGCGCCGATGCCCTTGAGTACCCGCAGCCCGGCCACCAGGTCGGCCGCGACTCCGGAAGCGTGGGCGGCCCGCTCCTGCTCGGCCTCGCTGCGCCGCTCCAGGGGCTTGCTGAGCAGGTGTCCGAGCCAGAGCAGCAAGGGCGTGCCCAGCAGGACCACCAGACCGAGCGACACGGAGACCACCAGCAGTGCCACCGCGCTGACCGCGAGACCGGCGAAGGCCGAAATGCCAGTCATCACGGCCATGTTGACCGCGCCGACCCGCTTGGCGTCCTCGGTGGCGATGTTCGACAGGGCGCCGGGCAGTCGCCCGTTCTCCGCTCCGCCGCGGGGGTCGAGGACGCGTCGCACCAGCGTCACCCGCAGTTCGTGCGCGGCGAGTTCGGCGGCGCGCTCGCCGGCCCGGGCGCCGAAACGGAAGCTGAAGGACAGCCCCACGTAGACGACGGCGAGTACGACGAGCCAGCGCACCAGGGCGCCGGTGTCACCCTTGGCCACGGCCTGGTCGATCACCAGGCCGATCAGCACCGGGACGAGCGCTTCCCCGAGCTGGTGACCGGCCCCCAGCACGGCTCCGACAGTGACGTCCCGCCGCTGCCCCCGGACTGCCCTCGCCAGAACATCCCGCCCGCGCGGCACCTCAGCCCCCATCGGCCCACCCTCCGGAACCAGCCATCATGAATTTAGGTAAGGCTAGTCTAAGTTAGGGCTAGGTGGTCAAGGTCGTGGGGAGCCCGGAGCCGACCGTGGCCAGTCCGACCGGCCCGCGGATCCGCCGGTCCGCCTCGCGCAGCGGGACGTGCCCGCCGGGCGCCGGGGCGCCGGGTACCTGGCCCGGGTGCCGTATGCCGCCGCGAGCCGCTGCCGGAGGCGCTGTGTGCCGCCGGTCGGTACTGTCGAGAGTGATCGCAGACTGTCGGAAGTGATCGCCGCTCACTCCCGTGCCCGGTTCGGGGACCCGGGACGGCCGAGCGGAGGGAGGCAGACCGCCGTGACCGTGATCTCCATGAAGTCCGCGCGGGTCGGGGACGGACTTGTCGTCCCCTACGCCGAGGCCGGGTACCCCGACGGCACCCCGGTGGTGTTCGTGCACGGGCTCGCCGACTCCTGGTGGTCCTTCGAGCCCCTCCTGCGGCGCCTCCCGGCGTCCCTGCACGGTTACGCGTTCTCCCAGCGCGGTCACGGCGACGCCGGCCGTCCCGAGGACGGCTACGCACCCGAGGACTTCGCCGCCGACCTGGTGGCCTTCCTCGACGACGTCGGTATCGGCCGCACCCTGCTCGTCGGATCCTCCTCCGGCGGCGTACAGGCCCGTATCGTCGCGGGCAGCCACCCCGACCGCATCTCGGGACTGGTCCTCACCGGTGTCCCCGCCACGCTCGCCGACAAGCCCGCGATGGCCGGAATCCAGCAGGCCGTGGCGGGCTTCTCCGACACCGTTCCCCGCCCGTTCGTCGAGGACCTCATGGCCGAAGCGGTGACCGGCGGGGTCGCCAGGGGGCTCATCGAGACCATGATCGACGAGAGTGTCAAGGTGCCGGCCCGCGTCTGGCAGGAGACCCTGCGCGGCCTGCTGGAGGCCGATCTCCCCGCGACCCTCACCGGCATCCTGGTGCCGACCCTCCTCATCTGGGGCGACCGGGACGCCTTCCTCCCGCGCGGCGACCAACAGGCCATCCTGGACGCCATCCACGGAGCGAGCCTTCTCGTCTACGAGGGCGCGGGCCACGTCGTGCACTGGGAACAGCCCGAACGGGTCGTCGCCGACATCGCCGATTTCGCCGCCCGAATCTCATCACCCGGCACCCGGTGAACGGCGGAGAATCCGGAAACTCGCGACCAAGCTTTCCGGATTTCCTGCCGACGAATTTACGGATCCCCTTTTCCATTCGAGCCGGTCACGCTCCAGAATCAAATGATGTCTCCGCGTCACGCATTCGGTGAATGGGTTTTCAGCGGTTGTGCGCGGGGAATTCGATGGACAGTGCTTCGGACGACAGGCACGTCTGGTGACCGTCCATTCAGCACCCCCCGAGGGAGTTGTGAGCACCATGCCCGTTGCCACCGTCAGCGTGAAACGGCACCCGCACGACGACGCCCCCGACACCGCGGCGGCCTTCGCCCACCTCGCCGGCCTGCCCGACGGGCCGGAGCGACAGGCCCTGCGCGACGAGATCGTCGGGTCGTGGCTGCCCATGGCCCACCGAGTCGCGAGCCGGTACCGAGGCAGGGGTGAGTGCGTGGAGGACCTGAACCAGGTCGCGGCCCTCGGGCTTGTCAAGGCCGTCAACCGCTACGACCCCTCCCTCGGCAACGCCTTCGAGAGCTACGCCGTGCCGACCATCACCGGCGAGATCAAGCGGCACTTCCGCGACCACATGTGGACCCTGCACGTGCCGCGCCGCGTCCAGGATCTGCGCAACCGGGTACGCGCCGCGCTTAGGGACCTGGCCCAGACGATCCCCGGCCGGCAGCCCACCGTCGCCGAGCTCGCCGCGTACGCGCACCTCGGCGAGGACGACGTACGCACCGGCCTCGAGGCACTCGACTGCTTCGCCGCCCTCTCGCTGGACGCCGAACTGCCCGGCAGCGAGAACGGACACGGACTCGCCGACACCCTCGGCGAGTCCGACGCGGGGTTCGACCTGGTCGTCGACCGTGAGGCCGTGAAACCCGCGCTGCGCACGCTCTCCGAACGCGACCGGACGATTCTCTATCTGCGCTTCTTCCGCGGAATGACGCAGAGCGACATCGCACAGGAACTCGGCATTTCGCAGATGCACGTGTCCAGGCTGATCAGCAATTGCTGCACCGCCCTGCGGGAACAGGTACGGACCGGCGCGGTCTGACGCGACGAAAGGCGGCCGGGCGAATTTCACCCGGCCGCCCGGAACGCCGTCGTCACGCGGCTGTCGCCACCACCGCCACCGCGGGCGTCCGCAGAGTGCGCCGGGCCGTGAACAGGCTCGTCCCCAGCGTGACCGCCGTCGCGATCGCGACGATCGTGAGCCAGATGCCGAGGCCCTGGTCCGGCCATACGGCGTCCGTGCGGACCGTGGTGAAGGGGAGGAGCCCGGCGAGCCCCGCCACGGTGCCGAGGAGGACACCGCTGACCGTCACGATCACACCCTCCACGCCGATCATCCCGAGCACCTGGCCCGGCGTCGCACCGGCCAGCCGCTGCTGGCCGAACTCGCCCGCGATAAGTCGTCGCCGCGTAAAGGGAGTTGACCAGCATCACGCACGAGAAGACCACGATGATGCCGACGACCACGAGGTTGAGGGTTTCCAGGTTCTTCGCGTCCACGGACTTCGGAACGCCCGAGGCAGTGATCGCGTCGCTCTCGACCGCCTGCATGTAGAGGGTCGCCGTCGCCATGCCGGTGAAGAGGATCAGCGGCATCAGGACGCCGGACAGTTCGGCGGCCCGGCGGCGCATGTTGCGTACGGCCAGATAGCCGCTCGGGCTTGCCGGCGCGAGCCGGCCGAGCAGCCCCGCCAGCAACCGCGGGGAGAGCAGCGCGAACCCGACGGACAAGAGGATCGCCCCGTACGCGGCGGGTGCCATCAGTGCGGCGTCGGTCGAGGAGACGCCGAAGGTGGCGCAGACCATGACGCCGCCGACGACCAGTGCCGCGTACGCGAAGAACTTCCTTGGGCCGCGCCGGGGTTGACGCCGACGTGTCGTCCGCCGCACCGCGAGGAACGCCGCACCCGCTGCCGCCAGTACCGTGATCCAGATGCCCGACATGAGCGCGATGGGACCGAAGGAGTAGTCCACGGACCGCGAGACCTGACCGCTGTCGTGGAACACGTCCAGCAGAGCCGTCCCGCCGAGCACCGCGGGGCCGATCGCCAGCACCGCGCCCACCAGGGCGACCAGCACAGCCTCCCCGACGACCATCCTCCTGATCTGCGCCGGAGTCGCCCCCGAGCAGCGCAACAGCTCGATCTCATCGGCGCGTTGACGCACGTTGACGGTCAGTGTCGTGGCGATCGCGAAGAACACCAGCAGGGAGCCGTAACCGCCGACCACGCTCGCCGAGGTGGTCAGTGACTCGGAGCTCACGGAGTCGACGCCCGGCTGACCCGCCGTGTCGAGCATCGCGTTGAAGGTCATCACGATCGCCGCGCCGAGGAAGGCGGACAGCAGCGTCGAGACGAAGCGCCCGGGACGCTTCCGGACGGAACGCAGGGCCAGAGTGAACATGGCTCACACCCCCACCATGGTGTCGTCACCCAGGTGCGCCAGACGCTCGGCCACGGCATCGGCCGTCGGCGCCCGCATCCCGCCGGCCAGCCGTCCGTCCGCGAGGAACACGACGGAGTCCGCGTACGAGGCGGCGACCGGATCGTGCGTCACCATGACGACCGTCCTGCCGTGCACCCGCACCGCCTGCTGAAGCAGCCGCAGCACATCCCGCGCGCTGCGCGTGTCGAGGGCGCCGGTCGGCTCGTCCGCGAAGATGATCCGCGGCTCGGTGACCAGCGCGCGGGCGATCGCGACCCGCTGCCGCTGACCTCCGGAGAGCTGATCCGGCAGATGGCCCAGCCGGTCGCCGAGACCGACCGCGGTCAGAGTCGCCCGGGCCCGCGCACGGTCGACGGGCCGCCGCGCGAGCTTGAGCGGCAGCACCGTGTTCTGGGCCACGGTCAGCGTCGGCAAGAGGTTGTACTGCTGGAAGACGAACCCGATCCGGCTGCGCCGGAACCTGGTCAGCTCGGCCTCCCCGCCGCCCGTCATCTCCTGGCCGTCCACCATCACGATGCCGGAGTCCGGCCGGTCGAGCCCGGCCGCGCACTGCAGCAGCGTGGACTTGCCGGACCCCGAGGGCCCCATGACCGCGGTGAAGGTACCCCGGGCCAGCGTGAGCGTCACGCCGTCCAGAGCGGTCACGGCGTTCTCCTCCGCCCCGTAGGTCTTGGTGACCTTGACCAGCCGCAGAGCCTCCGGGGCGGGCCCCGAGTCGTTCGTACGTCGTGCGGTGCGGCGAAACATCGTCATCACTCTCCGTCCGGCACGCCCTGTGCCTCGCCGAAAACGCTACGGAGAGCCGGGCCGGACCACATGGGGCGCAGAACCCGTAAACCGGGGTGTACCCAGCGACACCCGTACGGGTCACCAGAACGCGCAGCCCTCCGCACGGGGCGGGTGCAATGGAGCGGTGACCGCGCCCCCGGACGACTGCCTCGCGCGCAACGAGTGGATCTGCGGCGAGTATCTGAGCACCCGCCGGCAGATCCTCCTCGACGCCGTGGCCCAGCACCTCCAGCTGACCTCGATCGCGGTGCTCATCGCCGTCGTGGTCGCCGTACCGCTGGCCGTCCTCGCCCGCCGCTGGGGCTGGGCCGCCGGACCGGTCCTCGCCCTGACGACGATCCTCTACACGATTCCGTCGCTGGCCATGTTCTCGCTGCTGCTGCCGGTCTACGGCCTCTCGGCGGCGCTCGTCGTCGCGGGACTCGTCCTCTATTCGCTGACCCTGCTCGTACGGAACATCCTCGCGGGCCTGCGGGCCGTCCCCGAGGAGACCCGGCAGGCCGCGCGAGGCATGGGCTACGGGCCGATCCGGCTCCTGCTCACCGTCGAACTGCCCCTTGCCCTGCCCGCCGCCATGGCCGGCCTGCGGATCGCCATGGTCTCGGCCGTGTCGCTGGTGACGGTCGGTGCGATCGTCGGCTTCGGCGGGCTCGGCAACCTCATCTACGCCGGAATGAACACCTACTTCAAGGCCCAGGTGCTCACCGCGTCCGTGCTGTGCGTCATCATCGCGGTCGTCGCCGATCTGCTGCTCCTGGGCGTGCAGTGGCTCATCACTCCCTGGACGAGGGCGGCCCGCGGATGAACACCCTGACGGACGCCTGGGACTGGCTCACCGACGCCGCGCACTGGTCGGGCGCCGACGGCATCTGGCACCGGCTGGGCCAGCACCTCGTCCTGACCGTCGTCTGCCTGGTCATCAGCTGCCTCATCGCACTGCCCGTCGCCCTCGTCCTCGGCCACCTCGGCAGGGGCGGCGCGCTCGCCGTCAACATCTCCAACGTCGGCCGCGCCGTCCCCACCTTCGCCGTACTGGTGCTGCTGCTTCTCACCCCCGTCGGGAACTGGGGCGAGGGCCCCACCGTCGTCGCCCTCGTCCTGTTCGCCGTACCGCCCCTGCTCACCAACGCGTACGTGGGGATGCGCGAGGTCGACCGCAGTGTGGTGCGGGCCGCCCGCGGGATGGGGATGACCGGGCGCCAGATGCTGTGGCGGGTGGAACTGCCCCTCGCGCTCCCGCTGGTCATGAACGGGGTCCGGATCGCCGCCGTACAGCTCGTCGCGACCGCCACCATCGCCGCGCTCGCGGGCGGCGGCGGACTCGGCCGGATCATCACCGCCGGCTTCAACCTGGCGAGCACGCCTCAGGTCGTCGCCGGTGCCGTCCTGGTCGCGGTGTTCGCGCTGATCGTCGAGGGGATCTTCGAGATCGCCGAACGGATGGCACCGAGCTGGGCGAGGGGATCGCGATGAGACGTACGCGATCGTCGCGGCCACCACGTGCGCCTGCCCGACGCCGCCTCGCACTGCCGGCACTGCTCCTGCTGAGCGGCTGCGCCACCGGCCCCTCCCTGGAGAACCAGGACTCGGTCACCGCCCCGCCCGGCGACAGCAAACACCTGACCATCGGGTCGGCCGGATTCACCGAGAGCGACCTCCTCGCCCAGATGTACGCGCTGCTCCTGAACCAGGCGGGCTACAAGACGTCGATGCTCACCGTCGCCAACCGCGAACTGTACGAACCCGCCCTGGAATCGGGCCAGATCGACGTCGTCCCCGAATACGCGGCCACCTTCGCCGACTGGCTGAACGCCAAGGCCAACGGAACCGACGCGCCGCCCGTCGGCTCGCCCGACCTCGACGCCACCATGGCCGCCCTGCGCGAACTGGCCACGCCCCGCGGCCTCACCGTCCTGGACGCGGGCCGGGCGGTCGACCAGAACGCTTTCGCCGTCACCGAGGCGTACGCCCGTCAGCATCACCTCGAGACACTCAGCGACCTGGGGAGATCCGGGTTGAAGGTGCGGCTCGCGGCGGGTGACGAGTGCGTACAACGGCCCTATTGCGAACCGGGGTTGAAGAAGACCTACGGCATCGACATCACCGCCGTCGACCCGAAGGGCGTCGGCACCACACAGGCCAAACTGGCCGTGCGGAACGGCCAGGACCAGATGGTGCTGACCACCACCACGGACGCGACGCTGGGCGACTTCGGGCTCGTCCTGCTCGACGACGACAAACACCTCCAGAACGCCGACTACATCGTGCCCGTCGTCAACCGCTCCCGGGCCGGCAGCGAGGGCGTCACCAAGGCGCTCGGCAAGCTCAACGACGTCCTCACGACAGCCGACCTGGCGTCCATGAACGAGCAGGTGGACAGCTGGCGCCGACTGCCCGAAGACGTGGCGCGGACCTACCTGAAGGAGAAGGAACTGCTGAAGTGACGCCTCCGTGACGCCAGTTACCGAACTGGTGCGGTGAACGGGTTTTCCGCGAGGGCGGGTACCGGTACACCAGGGTCATGGGGGACAACGGGGGAATGCGCCGGACATGGCGGCAGGTATTACGTGAGGCGGTCCTGGGGGCCCGCACCGACACCAAGGCCGACGGGCTCGCGAATCTCGTCGAGCCCGGCCGTGAGAAGGCCTACGAGTGGTTCGGGAACGTCCATCCCAGGCATCAGATGCAATTGCAGCTGCTCTACGGCGAATCACAGCGGGCTTTCGAGTCGCAGACCAGACAGTCGATGCACGTCACCATCGGATGCGTGCTGAGCAACGTCCTGCGTGATCCGCGGCTGATGGGCGAAGAGCCCAACCGCTACCTGGGCGACTATCTCAACAGGGAGATCTCCGGACTGCGGGCGCGCATCGACCAGGACAGCGCGCTGGCCGTCAGCCGCGGCATCAACGTGGGGCTCACCCTGGGCGCGCTCATCAGCATGGTGCTGCTGATCACGCCCCTGCTGGTGGGAGGCGCGGGCTTGCTCGACCTGGTGGGGATCGGGATGGGCTGCACGGACCGGTGGAGTCTTTTGGGCGCCTTCGTGTGCGGGGGCGTCGGCGCGTTCGGCGCGGTGCTCAGCGTCCTCGTACGGCTGCGCAACACCGGCGGGGAACTCTCACGGCGCAGGACCAACGGCGACCGCGGCACCGTCGCACCCGGCCAGATCGCCCGCGGCATGCGCCACGAGGGCGTCTACCGGATCTTCGTCGGCTGGATCCTGGCGCTGGCGGTCTACTTCCTGCTCAGCGCCGGGTTCATCAAGCTGTTCGACATGCCGGCCACCACGGTCGAGATCTGCGCGGGAGACACCGCCGGGCAGGGCACCGCCTTCTGGGGATTCTGGTGTGCCGTCGGCTTCCTGGCGGGCTTCAACGAACGCTGGGCCTTCGGACTCCTGGACCGCTCCAACCGGACCGAGCGGCACGCGGCGTCCGCCGGCCAGGGGTCCGCCGCTCAGGCGTCCGCCACCGAGTCGAAGTCCACCTGACCCCGCGGCACGCCGAGCGCGTCCGCGTCCACCGAACGGCGCAGCGCCTCGTGCAGCTTCGCCGGCGTCAGCACACCGAGGAAGCGCGCCTCGTCGAGCACGGCGACCCAGCCCGCGTCGTGCTGGAGCATCACGCCGAAGGCCTGCTTCAGTGGGGCGCCCACCGGCACCCACGAGTTCATCCGGTGGGCGAGATCGCGGACGGCGCCGCCCGCGCCGAGTTCGTCGACGCCGACCCAGCCGTGCAGATCGCCCTCGGCGTCCAGCACCACGGCCCAGCGCGCGCCCTCCGCGCGCATCCGGGCCGCGGCCCGCTCGGCCGGTTCGTCGAGCCGGACGACCGGCGGCTGTTCGAGGTCGCTCGGCTCGATCTCCGTCACCGACAGCCGCTTCAGCCCGCGGTCGGCGCCCACGAACTCGGCGACGTACGGCGTGGCGGGTGTGCCGAGGACCGCCCCCGGCGTGTCGAACTGCTCGATGCGCCCCTGCCCGTACACCGCGATCCGGTCGCCGAGCCGCACCGCTTCCTCGATGTCGTGCGTGACCAGCAGCACCGTCTTGCGCACGGCCTGCTGCATGCGGAGGAACTCGTCCTGCAACTGCTCGCGCACCACCGGATCGACCGCTCCGAACGGCTCGTCCATCAGCAGCACCGGCGGGTCGGCGGCCAGCGCCCGCGCCACGCCGACCCGCTGACGCTGACCGCCCGAGAGCTGGTCCGGATAGCGCGCGCCGTACGTCTTCGGGTCCAGGCCCACCAGATCGAGCAGCTCGGCCGCCCGTGCCCGCGCCTTGGCCTTCTTCCAGCCGATCAGCGACGGCACGGTCGCCGTGTTGTCGAGGATCGTCCGGTGCGGGAAGAGACCGACCTGCTGGATGACGTACCCGATACGGCGCCGCAGCCGTACCGGGTCGACGGTGGCGATGTCCTCGCCGTTCACGAAGATCTGTCCCGACGTCGGCTCGATCAGGCGGTTGACCATCATCATGGTGGTCGTCTTGCCGCAGCCGGACGGGCCCACGAGCGTGACGAGTTCGCCCTCGGCGACCTCGAAGGAGAGGCCGTCCACGGCGGTCGTCCCGTCCGGATACCGCTTGGTGACCTGTTCGAACCGGATCATTCCCTCACGCTAACCGCGCAGGTCACTCCCCGCTCACCAGCACCACCTCGAGGGTGCGCGGACCGTGCACCCCCTCCACCCGGTCGAGTTCGATGTCGCTCGTCGCGGACGGGCCGGAGATCCAGGTCAGCGGGCGTGTCGGGTCGAGGCGCCCCAGAGCCTGCTGGACCGAGGAGACCACCTGGTCCGGGACGCGTACGACGCAGATGTGGTGGTCGGGTACCAGGGTGATGCGGCGACGGCCCTGGTCGGGGGAGCCGTCGAGCACGAGGGTGCCGGTCTCGGCGATCGCCACCGCACACGCCGTGACCACGCTGTCGACCCCGTCCAGCTCCCGCGCGGTGCTCTCCGCACGGTCGGGGACCTGTTCGACGCCCTTCAGCCAGTGGGACGGCAGCCCCGGCGGCACCAGCACGGTCCGCGAGCCCCGCTCGGCGAGGAGCCGGCCGAGCAGCGTCGGCAGACCCTCGGCGTCCGTCCGGTGCACGACGGCCCGGTAGTCCGCCAGGTTCTCCGCGAGCAGTTCCACCGTCTCCGCGACACTCCGGGCGCCGTGCTCGCGCAGATAGCTCCGCTGAACGGCCTGCTCGTACGGCGTGTCGTCCTGTCGTACGTCCGCGAGCGCGCGCCGCACCCGGCCCAGGATCAGGTCCCTGCTGCTCACTTCGCCGTCTCCTTTCCACCGTTCGTCCGCTGCCACCAGTCGCGGAACGGTTCGGCGGGCAGCGTCGGCAGATCACGGCTCTCGGTCCACGCCCTGCCGGGGCCCGGCACTGTCCGCGGATGGAAGCGGCGGGTGCGCGAGGCGAGCCGCTGGCCGGTGCGCAGGGCGCCGGGACGGGCGAACGTCCAGCGTGCCGCCCGCATCGCCGCCCGCTCGGCCGCGTGGCCCTTGGCGGGCTTGAGCACGACCTTGTTGCCCTGGCTGGTGGCCGTACCGCCCTGGGCGATCCGCTCGCGCAGGTGGACGAGTACTTCCGGGATGTCGATGGCGACCGGGCAGACCTCGTAGCAGGCGCCGCACAGCGAGGAGGCGTACGGGAGTGAGGCGTCGATCTCGCTCGCGGTGCCCCGGAGCTGGGGGCTGAGGATGGCGCCGATGGGGCCCGGGTACACCGAGCCGTAGGCGTGTCCGCCGGCCCGCTCGTACACCGGACAGACGTTGAGGCACGCCGAGCAGCGGATGCAGCGCAGGGCCTGGCGGCCGACCTCGTCGGCGAGCGTGTCGGTGCGGCCGTTGTCGAGGAGGACCAGGTGGAAGGTCTGGGGGCCGTCCTCGTCGGTGGTGCCGGTCCAGGTGCTGGTGTACGGGTTCATGCGCTCGGCGGTGGAGGAGCGGGGGAGGGTCTGGAGGAAGACCTCCAGGTCCTGCCAGGTGGGGAGGATCTTCTCGATGCCGACGACGGAGATCAGCGTCTCGGGGAGGGTGAGGCACATCCGGCCGTTGCCCTCCGACTCGACGACCACCAGGGTGCCGGTTTCGGCGATCATGAAGTTGGCGCCGGAGACGCCGACCTTGGCGCGGAGGAACTTCTCGCGGAGGTGGAGGCGGGCGGCCTCGGCGAGTTCGGCGGGCGTGTCGGTGAGGCCCTCGGGGGCCGGGCGGCCCCACTCGCCCATCTCACGGACGAAGATGTCGCGGATCTCGCCGCGGTTGCGGTGGATGGCGGGGACCAGGATGTGCGAGGGGCGGTCCTTGCCCAACTGCACGATGAGTTCGGCGAGATCGGTCTCGTAGGCGTGGATGCCCTCGGCCTCGAGTGCTTCGTTGAGCGCGATCTCCTGCGTGGCCATCGACTTGACCTTGACGACCTCCGTCTCGCCGGTCGCCTTCACGAGCCCGGTGACGATCCGGTTGGCCTCGTCGGCGTCGGCGGCCCAGTGCACGGTGCCGCCCGCCGCCGTGACCGACTCCTCCAACTGCACGAGGTATTCGTCGAGATGGTGAAGGGTGTGGTCCTTGATCTGCTTGCCCGCCTCGCGCAGCTCCGCCCAGTCCGTGAGCTCCGCGACCGCCTTGGCGCGCTTGGTGCGGATCGTGTGGGTGGCGTGGCGCAGGTTGCCGCGCAGGGTCTGGTTGTGCACGGCCTCGTGCGCCGCTTCCGGGAAGGCCGGCATGCCGACGAAGGTCCCGCTCATGCGCTCGGCTCCGCTTCCGTGCTCGCCAGGATCTCCGCGATGTGGACGGGCCGCATGCCCGTGCGGAGGCGGGACATGGTGCCGCCGAGGTGCATCAGACAGGAGTTGTCGGCGGCGCACAGCACGTCGGCGCCCGTCGACTCGGCGTTGCGCACCTTGTCGGCGCCCATCGCCGCGGAGACGTCGGAGTTCTTGACGGCGAACGTGCCGCCGAAGCCGCAGCACTCGTCGGCCCCGGGCAGCTCCCGGAGCTCAAGTCCCTTGACGGCCTGGAGCAGCCGGTAGGGGCGGTCGCCGAGACCGAGACTGCGCAGCCCGTGACAGGTGGGGTGATAGGTCACCGTGTGCGGGTAGTACGCGCCGACGTCGGTCACGCCGAGGACGTCCACGAGGAACTCGGTGAGCTCGTACGTCTTCGGCACGACCGGCGCGAGCGTGGCCGCGAGGGTGTCCCCGCGCCCCTCGGCACGTGCCCGCTCGCCCATCCGCGGATACAGCTCCCGCACCATCGCGCCGCAGGACCCGGACGGTGTCACGATGGCCTCGTACTCCCCGAAGACATCGGAGAAATGCCGGGCCATCGGCTCGGCCTCGTGGCGGTACCCGGTGTTGTAATGAGCCTGCCCGCAGCAGGTCTGCGCCATCGGGAAGTCCACCTCGACGCCCAGCCTGGTCAGCAGTTTCACCACGGAGCGGCCCGTGTCCGGATAGAGCGTGTCGTTGACACAGGTCAGGAACAGGGCGACACGCATCGCGGCTCCTTGGGGTCGGTCATCGGATGAGTGCAGGGTACGCGGCAGGCGCGTGACACGGGAGGCCTCTTTCACGGGCAGGTGAGCAGCCGTTCCTCCGCGGCGCGCCAGGCCCCGGTGTCACCGCTCGGCTCGTACCGCCGCAACGGCTGTGTACGGGCCAGGAGCCGCCGCATGGACGCCCGGTCGCCGACGAGTCCGTGCGCGCGGGCCTGCACGAGGACGTTGCCCAGTGCCGCCGCCTCCGCCGGGCCGGCCACCACGGGCAGGCCGCAGGCGTCGGCGGTCAGCCGGCACAGCAGCTCGTTGCGGGCGCCGCCGCCGACGATGTGCACGACGTCGACCGGGTGGTCGGCGAGGGACTGGGCCTCCCTGATCGCCCGACGGTGGGCCAGCGCCAGGGAGTCGAGGATGCAGCGGGTGACCTCGGCGCGGGTCCCGGGCACCGGCTGGCCCGACTCCCGGCAGGCGTCGGCGATCCGCGACGGCATCCGGCCCGGCGCCAGGAACGCCGGGTCGCCCGCGTCCACGACGGAGCGCAACGGCGTCACCTCGGCTGCCGCGAGCAGCAGTTCGCCCAGGTCGGGGTCGCCCCATTCGCGCAGGCACTCCTGGAGCAGCCAGAGCCCCATGATGTTCCGCAGATAGCGGACCGTGCCGTCCAGGCCCAGTTCGTTGGTGAAGTTGGCCGCCCGGCTCGCCTCGGTGAGCACGGGCGCGTCCAGTTCCAGACCGGCGAGGGACCAGGTGCCGGTGCAGATGTACGCGAAGCGCTCGCCGGTGGCGGGCACCGCGGCCACCGCCGAGGCGGTGTCGTGCGAACCGACCGTGGTCACCGGGACCGGGCCGGTCAGCCCGGTCTCCTCCAGGACGTGCGGCTGGAGCGTCCCCGCAGGGTCGCCGGGCCGGCGCAACGGCGCGAACAGTCCGAGGTCGATACCCAGTCGCGCCGCGAGGTCGCGGGACCAGTCGCACGTCCGGGGATCGATGAGCTGGGTGGTGGAGGCGTTGGTGAGTTCGGTGCCCGCCTCGCCGGTGAGCCAGTACGCCAACAGGTCGGGGATGAGCAACAGGCGCCGCGCGGAGGCGAGTTGCGGGGAGGAGCGGGCCGCCGTCAACTGGTACAGGGTGTTGAAGGGCGCGTACTGGAGCCCTGTCACCGCGTACAGGTCGGATGCGGGCACCTTCGCCCACACCTTCTCCGCGACACCCTCGGTGCGCCCGTCGCGGTAGTGCACGGGGTTGCCGAGCAGCGCCCCGTCCGCGTCCAGCAGGCCGTAGTCGACCGCCCAGCTGTCGATGCCCACCGAGTCGACCTGCCCTGCGGCCCGCAGGCCTTCCAGGACGCCCGCGTACAGCGCGAGGATGTCCCAGCGCAGCCCTTCGGGGACCCGGACCGGCCGGTTCGGGAAGCGGTGCGCCTCGGCGAGGTCCAGCGAGTCGGGCCCCACGCGGCCGACCATGACGCGCCCGCTGGACGCGCCGAGGTCGACCGCCGCGAAGGACGCCGTCATCGCAGGAACGCGGCTGCGACGCCGGCGTCGACCGGGATGTGCAGCCCCGTGGTGTGCGTCAACTCGCCGCCGGTCAGGGCGAACACGGCGTTCGCGACGTGCTCGGGGAGCACCTCGCGCTTGAGGATGGTCCGCTGCGCGTAGAACTCGCCGAGCTTCTCCTCCTCGATGCCGTACGTCGCCGCGCGCTGTGCGCCCCAGCCGGCCGCGAAGATCCCCGAGCCGCGCACCACGCCGTCCGGGTTGACTCCGTTGACCCGGATCCCGTGCTCGCCCAACTCGGCAGCCAGCAGTCGTACTTGATGGGCCTGGTCGGCCTTGGTCGCGGAGTAGGCGATGTTGTTGGGGCCGGCGAAGACCGCGTTCTTGGAGGCGATGTAGATGATGTCGCCGCCCAGGCCCTGCCTGCTCATCACGCGGGCCGCCTCGCGCGAGACGAGGAAGGAGCCGCGGGCCATGATGTCGTGCTGGAGGTCCCAGTCCTTCGCGGTGGTCTCCAGGAGCGGCTTGGAGATGGAGATACCGGCGTTGTTGACGACGAGGTCGACGCCGCCGAACGCGAGTACCGCCGCCTCGAAGGCCCCGGCGATCTGCTCCTCCGAGGTCACGTCGACGGTCACGGCGACGGCCTTGTCGGGACCGCCCAGCTCGGCGGCGACCTCGGCCGCCCCCTCCGCGTTGAGGTCCGCGACCACGACACAGGCGCCCTCGGCTGCCAGCCGGTGGGCGATCGCCTTGCCGATCCCGCTGCCGGCCCCCGTCACCAGCGCCACCCGGGTGGCGAGCGGCTTGGGCTTCGGCATCCGCTGGAGCTTGGCCTCCTCCAGCGCCCAGTACTCGATGCGGAACTTCTCCGACTCCTCGATCGGCGCGTACGACGACACGGCCTCCGCCCCGCGCATCACGTTGATCGCGTTGACGTAGAACTCGCCGGCCACCCGCGCGGTCTGCTTGTCCTTGCCGAAGCTGAACATGCCGACACCGGGGACCAGGACGATCGCCGGGTCCGCGCCGCGCATCGCGGGGGAGCCGGCGTCGGCGTGCCGGGTGTAGTAGGCGGCGTACTCCTCGCGGTACCCGGCATGCAGTTCGACCAGGCGGGCGACCGCGTCCTCGACCGACGCGGCCGGGGGCAGGTCCAGGACCAGCGGCCTGACCTTGGTACGGAGGAAGTGGTCCGGGCAGGAGGTGCCGAGGGCGGCGAGCCGCGGGTGCTCGGCGCGGGAGACGAAGTCCAGCACCTCCGCGGAGTCGTTGAAGTGACCGACCTGCGGCTTGTCCTGGGAGGCGATCGCCCTGACGTACGGGGCGAGGGCGGCGGCCCGCGCCCGGCGCTCCGGCGCGTCGAGTGCTTCGTAGCCGTCTAGCACCGGGCCGAACGGCTCGGCCTTCCCGCGCTCGGCGAGGAAGGCCTCGGCGGTCCGGATGATGTGCAGCGAGTTGGCCTCGCACTCCTCGGCCGTGGCACCCCACGCGGTGATGCCGTGGCCGCCCAGGACGCAGCCGATCGCCTGCGGGTTGGCCTCCTTGACCGCCGCGATGTCCAGGCCGAGCTGGAAACCGGGCCGGCGCCACGGCACCCACACCACGCTGTCCCCGAAGCACTCGGCGGTCAGCTTCTCACCGTCGGCGGCGCATGCCAGCGCGATGCCCGAGTCGGGGTGCAGGTGGTCGACGTGCGGCGCGTCCACCAGGCCGTGCATGGCGGTGTCGATGGACGGGGCCGCGCCGCCCTTGCCGTGCAGGCAGTAGTCGAACGCGGCGACCATCTCGTCCTCGCGCTCCACGCCCGGGTAGACGCCCTTCAGCGCGTGCAGCCGGTCCAGCCGCAGCACGGCGAGCCCGCCCTCGGTGAGGGTGCCGAGGTCGCCGCCGGACCCCTTGACCCACATCAGCTCGACGTCACCCCCGGTCACCGGATCGGTGTCGGTGCCCTTCGCGGAGGTGTTGCCCCCCGCGTAGTTGGTGTTCCGGGGGTCCGCCCCGAGCCGACGGGACCGAGCCAGCAGAGCGGCGGCTTCGGAATGGATTGCCATGATTCAGTCCTTCACAGGAAAACGTACGTACACGAGGCGCCCCCTCCAGGGGCGCGAGGCCAGACATTGTGCGGCTCCGCCGCGTGGGCGCGACCAGCCACAGACGACCCGCACTCGCCCACCGGCGGAACCCGGCAGACGCAGCGCGGCGACTACGCTCCCCAGCCTGCCTGCTGCCCGCCCACCCGCTCCGCGGCGATCTTCTGCTGCCAGCCGGAACGGGCGTACGCGGCGACCGGGTCGGGGTCGAGGCCCAGCTCCTCCCGCACGGTCGCCAGCAGCGGCCGCACGTCGGTGTTGTACGCGTCCATCAGCACGGCGTTGGCGGCCAGCACGTCCCCGGAACGCTGTGCCTCGCCGAGCGCGTCACGGTCGACGAGGAGCGCCTTGGCCGTCGCCTCCTGGACGTTCATCACCGAACGGATGATCGCCGGGATCTTCGCCTCGATGTTGTGGCACTGGTCGAGCATGAACGCGATGTCCGGCGTGAAGCCGCCGCCGCGGATCACCTCGTACATGATCCGGAAGAGCTGGAAGGGGTCGGCGGCGCCCACCATCAGGTCGTCGTCCGCGTAGAAGCGGGAGTTGAAGTCGAAGCCGCCGAGCTTCCCCTCGCGCAGCAGCGTGGCGACGATGAACTCGATGTTGGTGCCGGGCGCGTGGTGCCCGGTGTCCACCACGACCTGTGCCCTGTCGCCGAGCTTGAGGCAGTGCGCGTACGCGGTGCCCCAGTCCGGCACGTCCGTCGTGTAGAAAGCGGGCTCGAAGAGCTTGTACTCGAGCAGCAGCCGCTGGTCGTCGCCGATCCGCTCGTACACCTTCGCCAGGCCCTCCGCGAGCCGGTCCTGACGCTCGCGGATGTCGTCCTGGCCCGGATAGTTCGTGCCGTCGGCGAACCACAGCTTCAGGTCCTTGGAACCCGTCGCGTCCATGATGTCGACGCACTCGAACAGATGGTCAAGAGCCTTGCGGCGCACCACCGCGTCCGGGTGGCAGATGCTGCCGAGCCGGTAGTCGTCGTCCTGGAAGGTGTTGGAGTTGATCGTGCCCAGCTTCAGACCGCGCTCCTGCGCGTGCTTCGCCAGGGCTGCGTAGTCGTCGACCCTGTCCCAGGGGATGTGCAGCGCGACGGTCGGTGCCGCCCCGGTGAACTCGTGCACCTTCGCCGCGTCGTCCAGCTTCTCGCGTGCGTCGCGCGGCACGCCGGGCTGCGCGAACACCTTGAAACGCGTTCCCGAGTTCCCGTACGCCCACGACGGCGTCTCTACTGCCTGGGTCTTGAGAGCGGCTTTCACCGCGGCGAGCTCGGTCACTTCGGGGCTCCTGTGACATCGGGTCTTGAAGACGGCCTGGAACGCATCAGTCTGAAACGATTCAGAGAGCGAAGCTATGAGCCTCCAGAAGGGCTGTCAACCCTTCTGGCGGGGACTCTTGCCCGTGACTCTCTTGTGACCGCTGGATATCGAAAATTTCGATCCGCACCCATTGACGTGACCTGGGCTACATGTCTAACGTCCCGGCAACCTAGTTGAAACCTTTCACGACGTCGTGAGGCCTCTCCGCCCGCGTCGTTGAGGAGCTTCCATGACCCACCGGTCCGACGCGGGTCCGGCCCCCGTGCTGGCGCTCGAGGACATCTCGAAGTCCTTCGGCGCGGTACGCGCCCTGCGGGACGTGTCCCTGGAACTGTTCCCCGGCGAAGTGCACGCACTCGCCGGCGAGAACGGCGCGGGCAAGTCGACCCTCATCAAGACGCTCGCCGGCGTGCACCGACCGGACGCCGGTCGGGTGCTGCTCGACGGCGAGCCCACCCTCTTCCACGGTCCCGCCGACGCCCGGGACGCGGGCATCGCGGTGATCTACCAGGAACCCACGCTCTTCCCCGACCTCTCGATCGCCGAGAACATCTTCATGGGCCGCCGCCCCCGGCGCTCCCTCGGCCGCATCGACCACAAGGCCACGCACACCGCGACCCTGGCCCTGATGAAGCGCCTCGGCGTCGAACTCGACCCCGAGCGCCCCGCGCGCGGCCTGTCCATCGCCGACCAGCAGATCGTCGAGATCGCCAAGGCCCTCTCCTTCGACGCCCGCGTCCTGATCATGGACGAGCCGACCGCGGCCCTCACCGGCAGCGAGGTGGCACGTCTGTTCGGCGTGGTCCGCACCCTGCGCGAGCAGGGTTCGGCCGTGCTGTTCATCTCGCACCGGCTGGAGGAGATCTTCCAGATCTGTCAGCGGGTGACCACCCTGCGGGACGGCGCCCTGATCTCCAGCGAACCGCTGGAGGGCATGACCGAGGACGATCTGGTACGCCGGATGGTCGGCCGGGACCTCGACGAGCTCTATCCCAAGCAGGACGTCGAAGCGGGCGAGGTGGCGCTGAGCGTACGCCGGCTCACCCGCGAGGGCGTCTTCACCGATGTGTCGTTCGACGTCCGGCGCGGCGAGATCGTCGGCCTCGCCGGACTCGTCGGCGCCGGCCGCACCGAGGTCGCCCGTGCCGTGTTCGGCGTCGACCGGTGGGACGGCGGTGAGGTGGCCGTCGACGGCAAGGCGCTGACGAACGGGGCGCCGTCCATGGCCATGGCCGCGGGGCTGGCCCTCGTCCCCGAGGACCGGCGCGCCCAGGGCCTGGTGATGGACATGTCCATCGAGCGCAACATCGGCCTGACCGGCCTGCGCACGAGCGTCAGGGCCGGGTTCGTGGACCGGGGCGCCGAGCGCAGCCGCTCGCTGGACTGGGCGGTCAGGCTCCAGGTGAAGTACGCCCGGATCGCCGACGCGGTGTCCACACTCTCCGGCGGCAACCAGCAGAAGGTCGTCCTCGCCAAGTGGCTGGCCACCGGCCCGAAGGTGCTGATCGTCGACGAGCCGACCCGAGGCATCGACGTCGGTACCAAGGCCGAGGTGCACCGGCTCCTCGGCGAACTGGCCCGCGACGGGGTGGCCGTCCTGATGATCTCCTCCGACCTGCCCGAGATCCTCGGCATGGCCGACCGCGTCCTCGTGATGCACGAGGGGCGGCTCACCGCGGAGATCCCACGATCCGAGGCCACCGAGGAGTCCGTGATGGCCGCAGCCACCGGGAGGGCCGCCGCATGACGACGACCATCACACGGAGGGCAGCCGCATGACGGTGACCGCGCCCAACCCCGCCCCCGCCGCCGAGGTGCCCAAGTCGAGCGGCACCCGGCTGGCGGACCGCGTCTTCAAGATGCGGGAACTCGCCATCCTGGCCGTCTTCCTGGTGATGATCGTGATCACCCAGCTGGGCAACAGCGAGTTCCTCTCCGAGCAGGGCATCAAGGACCTGCTCCTGAACGCGACCATCCTGGTGCTCGTCGCCACCGGCCAGTCGCTGGTCGTGATCACCCGCAACGTCGACCTGTCGGTCGGCTCGACGCTCGGTATCAGCGCCTTCGCGGCCGGCATCTACCTCCAGGGCGGCGGAAACCCCGTCATCGCCGTCGTCCTGGCGATCCTGCTCGGCATCGGCTGGGGCCTGGTGAACGGGCTGCTCGTCAGCCTCGGCCAGGTGCCCGCGCTGGTGGTCACCCTCGGCACGCTCTACATCATCCGCGGCATCGACTCCATCTGGGTCGGCTCCCGTCAGATCACCGCGGCCAACCTGCCGGACTCCTTCATCGACTTCGGCTCCAACGGCATCTCGGCGGTGCCCTATCTCGCGCTGATCGCGGTGGTGGTCGTGGTGGTGACCGCGTACTACCTCAAGCACTTCGGCAGTGGACGCGAGCTGTACGCGCTCGGCTCCAACCCGGAGGCGGCCCGGCTCGCCGGCATCCCCGTCCGCAAGCGGATCCTGACCGCGTACGTCGTCTGCGGAGGCCTCGCTGGCCTGGCGGGCGCCCTGTACCTGGCCCGGTTCGGCAACGTGGACTCCGGCACGGGCAACGGCTACGAGCTCACCGTCGTCAGCGCGGTCGTGGTGGGCGGTGTCGTCTTCACCGGCGGCTCCGGCAGCGTCTACGGAGCCGCGCTCGGCGCGCTGCTCCTCACCTCCATCAACAGCGTGCTGCCCGCCCTCGGCGTCAGCTCCGTCTGGGTGCTCGCCATCAACGGCATCCTGCTCATCCTCGCCATCGCGGTCGACCGGATCGTCGCCCTGCGAGTGGCGACCGCCCTGAAGAAGAGGAACGCCCGCCATGGCTGACTCCGCTCTCACGCGCGCTGTCCGCTGGTCCGCCTTGAAAAGGTGGGATACAGCCGTAGGCGCGCTCCTCATCGTCGTCGTGCTGTTCTCCTTCGGGTTCGTCGACGGCTTCGGCAACGCGCTCAACCTGTCGTTCCTGATCGGCAACACACTGCCCATCGCACTGATCGCCCTGCCGATGACCCTGCTGGTGGTGGCCGGGGAGATCGACCTCTCGGTCGCCTCCACGGCGGGTCTGTCCGGCGCGGTGATGGGCGCCCTGTGGAACGAGGGCCTGACCATCGAGATGATCATCCCGCTGTGCCTGCTCCTGGGTGTGGTGTGCGGGCTGATCAACGGTCTGCTGGTGACGCGGCTCGGACTGCCGTCCCTGGCCGTCACCATCGGTACGCTCGCCGCCTACCGGGGCATCGCGCAGATCGTGCTCGGCTCGGACGCGGTGACCGACTTCCCCACCCAGTACCTGGACTTCGCCGCCGGACGCATCGGGGACACCTTCATCCCGTACGCGCTCCTGCCCTTCCTGGTGCTGCTCGCGATCGCCGTGGTCGTGCTGCACGCCACCCCGTTCGGGCGGTCCGCGTTCGCGGTCGGCGCGAACGAGGAGGCCGCCAGGTTCGCGGGCATCCGCGTCAGGCGGCAGAAGCTGCTGCTGTTCGTCGCCACCGGCTTCATGGCCTCGCTCACCGGCATCTTCTGGGCGCTGCACTACGCCAGCGCCCGCTTCGACAACGCCACCGGTCTCGAACTCTCCGTCGTCGCCGCCGTGTTGCTCGGCGGCATCGACTTCGACGGCGGCAAGGGCACGCTCGGCGGCGCGATCGCGGGAGTCTTCCTCCTCGGCGCGCTGCAGAACGTGATGAGCCTCCTGAATGTCTCCGCGCAGTCGCAGATCGTCGTCACCGGCGTCCTGCTGGTCGTCTCCGTGCTCGGCCCGCGGGTCGCGCGCCAGATCTCCGTAGCGAGGGCGGGCCGCAGAGCCGCCTCGACATTGACCTCGTAACCCACCCTCAAAGGACGTATGTCATGCGCAAGTCTTCGCTCCGCCGTACCGGTATGGCCCTCGCCGCCGTCACGTCGCTCGCCCTGGCCGTCACCGCGTGCGGTGGCACCACCAAGAAGGACGTCAGCAAGGAGACCGGCTCGGCCGCCGCGGCCGGCACGGCCGACCCGAACGCGGCCCTGAAGAAGGGGCTGACCGTCGGGTTCCTGCCCAAGGCGGTCAACAACCCGTACTTCACCTCCGCCGACAAGGGCGGCGAGGCGGCTCTGAAGGAACTGGGCTCCAGCTACAAGGAGGTCGGCCCGAGCAGCGCCACCGACACGAGCGGCCAGGTGAGTTACGTCAACACGCTCACCCAGCAGCAGGTCGACGCGATGGCCGTCTCCGCGCAGGATCCGGGCGCGCTGTGCACCGCCCTCAAGCAGGCCATGAAGAACGACATCAAGGTCGTCACCTACGACTCCGACACCAAGACGGACTGCCGCAACGTCTTCGTCTCACAGGCCAGCGCCGAGGACCTGGGCCGCACCGAGGTGCAGCTGCTCGCCGAACAGATCGGCTACAAGGGCGAGATCGCGATCCTCTCCGCCGCGCAGACGGCGACGAACCAGAACACCTGGATCGACTTCATGAAGGACGAGCTGAAGGACCCCAAGTACAAGGACATCAAGCTGGTGAAGGTCGCGTACGGCAACGACGACGCCCAGCAGTCCTTCCAGCAGACCCAGGGTCTCCTCCAGGAGTACCCGAACCTGAAGGGGATCATCTCGCCGACCACCGTCGGCATCAAGGCCGCCGCCCAGTACCTGTCGGGCTCCAAGTACAAGGGCAAGGTCAAGCTGACCGGCCTCGGCACCCCCAACGACATGCGCAAGTACGTCAAGAACGGCACCGTCGAGGGCTTCGAGCTGTGGGACCCGGCGAAGCTCGGCGAGCTGGCCGCGCGGACCGCCGTGGCGCTGTCCTCGGGGCAGATCACCGGCAAGGAGGGCGAGACCTTCAAGGCCGGTGCCATGGGCGAGTTCACCATCGGCAAGGACAGCGTGATCAACCTCGGCAAGCCGACGGTCTTCACCGCCAAGAACATCGACCAGTTCGACTTCTAGGACAGGACTCGACTTCTAGTACGGGAGCGGTACTCCATGCGGCGCGTCTGTTTCCTTCTCAAGGTCCGTGCGGACCGCCTCGAGGAGTACCGCGAGCGGCATGCCGCCGTGTGGCCCGAGATGCTCGAAGCACTCTCGGCCACCGGCTGGCACAACTACACGCTCTTCCTTCGTGAAGACGGCCTGCTGGTCGGCTACCTGGAGACCGAGGACTTCGCCGCGGCCCAGGCAGGCATGGAGGCCACCGGAGTCAACGCCCGTTGGCAGGCGGAGATGGCGCCGTTCTTCGAATCGCTGGACGGCGCCCGGCCCGACGAGGCCATGAAGCCCCTCACCGAAGTCTTCCACCTAGCCTGACCAGGAGCTCCGCATGAGACGACGCACACTGCTCGCGACCGCCCTGCTGGGCTCGGTGGCAGGCCCCGGACTGGCGGCCGGTACGGCGGGCGCGGCCGTCCCCGGCCCGTCGGTCACCCTGGCCGGGAATACCCAACTCGACGCCCAGGCCGTGTTCTTCGTCTCCTACGACGGCCTGGTCAACAACAACTCGTTCCAAAAGAACGGCCTGTTGACGTACAAGGGCTACCAGTACGCCGTCTGGTACACCACCGACCGCAGCGCCGTCGTCGGCCGCCGGGCGCTCGGTGCGACGAGCTGGTCGAAGGTCACTCTCGCGCACAAGCTCAAGAGCTCCGACTCGCACAACGTCATCTCCATGGGCGTGTCCAGGACCGACGGCCGGCTGCACCTCAACATGGACTCGCACAGCGACGGTTTCTTCTACGTGAAGTCCGTGGCGGGGCTGCTCGACAACGCGGCCTCGACGGCGTGGAGTTCAGCGGTCTTCGGCGCCGTACAGACGACGCTCGACGGACTCGCGCTCACGACCCAGTTCACCTACCCGCAGTTCATCTCGACACCGGAGGGCCGGCTCCAGCTCAGCTACCGGGCCGGCGTCTCCGGGAACGGCCGCAACGCCCTTGCCGAGTACGACGGTTCCACCTGGACCGCGCTCGGCGAGTGGACCAGTTCCACCGGCACCTACACCAGCGAGCACGGCTCAAGCACCGTCCGCAACATGTACCTGCACGGCATCGACTACGACGCGGCCGGCCGGCTGCACTCCTTCTTCACCTGGCGGGAACAGTCCGGTTCGGTGATGTGCAGCGGCGGCGGCATCACCAACCACGACACGGGCTACGTCTACTCGACCGACCGCGGCCGCACCTGGCGCAACAACGCGGGCACCCTTGTCGGCACCACCGGCGGCTCCGACAAGGTCGCCGTCACGGACGCCGGACTCGTCGTCGATGCCCTCAACCCCGACCACTCCCTGATGAACCAGGAGAGCCAGGCCACCGACTCCACCGGGCTGCCGCACGCGATCATCAGCTATGTCCCCGGCCGCTTCGGCCAGTGCACCACCGACTACGTCACCGACCGGACGGCCAACGGCCGCGCCTTCCACGTCCGCAAGAACTCCTCGGGCACCTGGACCAAGACGGAGATCCCGATCGCCCTCAACTCCAGCCAGCGCACCAGGCTGGTCCTCGACAAGTACGACAACGCCTACGCGGTACTTCCGTTCGGCCGGATCGCGGGGGCCTCGAAGGCCTCCGGACACACCGACTGGGCGCTCCTGTACGACGGCAGCGGCCTGAACGCGTTCGGCGAGGTCGTGATCGACGAGACGCGCGTCCCGCAGGATGGGATCCTGTCGGTCATGTACCAGGAGAAGTCGAGCGGTACGACGCCCTCACCACTGCGCGTCGTCGATTTCCGGCTCCCCGCGTGACCACCGCTTTCGGCGGACCCGCGGGTAATGTGAGGGTCCGCCCGCCGCTTCTCGTGTCTCTGGAGGTCCCCGCCTGATGGCACAGTCGGTGGGTATCAAGGACGTCGCCCGTGCCGCCGGAGTCTCCGTCGGAACGGTCTCGAACGTCATCAACCGTCCGGACTCGGTCGCCACCGAGACCCGCGCCCGTGTGCTGTCCGCGATCGACCGGCTCGGCTATGTCCGCAGCGAGTCGGCGCGTCAGCTCCGGGCCGGCCGCAGCCGGATCATGGGCCTGCTCGTCCTCGACATGGGCAACCCGTTCTTCGTGGACGTCGCGCGCGGCGCCGAGCGTGCCGCGCGCGACGCCGGGCTCGGGGTGATGGTCTGCAACAGCGCGCAGAGCGCGAGCGAGGAGGCCGAGTACCTCTCCCTCTTCGCCGAGCAGCGGGTGCGCGGCGTGCTGCTCACGCCCACCGACGCGAGCGGCCGTAACATCGCCGCCTTCCGCCGCAACGGCATTCCGTTCGTGCTGGTCGACCGGGTCGCCGAGGGCACCACGGAGTGCTCGGTCTCGGTCGACGACGTGGCGGGCGGCGCGCTGGCCGTACGGCATCTCGTGGACGCCGGCCATCGCTCCATCGCGTACGTCAGCGGACCTCCCGGCCTCAACCAGGTCAGGGACCGCCGGACGGGCGCACTGAACGCCCTGTCCGAGGCGGGGCTCGGCCCCGAGGCCCTGCGCGAGCTGCCCACCGAGCGGCTCGACGTGGCCGCCGGGCGTGACGCCGGGGCCCGGCTCCTGGGGTTGGCGGTCCGCCCGACCGCCGTCTTCTGCGCCAACGACCTGCTGGCGCTCGGTGTGCTTCAGGCCATGTTCGCGGCCGGCGTCGGCGTCCCCGACGACCTCGCGATCGTCGGATACGACGACATCGAGTTCGCCGCCGCCGCGGCCGTCCCGCTCACCTCCGTACGCCAGCCCGCGGTGCCCATGGGGGCCCTCGCCGCGGAGCTTCTTCTGGAGGAGACCGAGGCGGAGACCGCGCTCACACCGCACGAACACCGGCGGGTGGTGCTCCAGCCGGAGCTGGTGGTGCGCCGCTCCAGCCTGTCCCCGCGCTGATCGACCGTTCAGTTTCCGCCGACCTCCGCGCTGAGCCGGTGTTCAGTAGGATTTCTTGATCCCCGGCCTCGGCAGCTCGGGCAACATGTGCTCAACTGGGACGCAGTCTGGAAACCGTACGTCTCGGGAGCTCTGTTGAACGTCAGCTACCGCCAGCCCGGTGTCGTCCTCACCGACCGACACTTCTCCGTGCCCCTCGATCACGCCGACCCGGCGGGGGAGAGCATCGAGCTGTTCGCCCGCGAGGTCGTCGCGAGCGACAAGGCAGGCCAGGACCTGCCGTGGCTGGTCTATCTCCAGGGTGGTCCCGGATTCGGGGCGAATCGTTTCGTCGGCAAGCAGGCCTGGCTCGGCCGAGCTCTGAAGGACTTCCGGGTCCTGCTCCTCGACCAACGCGGCACCGGTCACTCCACCCCCGCCAACCGGCAGACCCTGCCCCTGCGCGGTGGCCCGCGCGAACAGGCGGACTATCTCGCGCACTTCCGCGCCGACTCCATCGTCCGCGACTGCGAGGCCATCCGGCCCGGGCTCACCGGCGGCGCCCCCTGGACCGTCCTCGGCCAGAGCTTCGGCGGCTTCTGCGCGGTGCACTACCTGTCCACCGCGCCCGAGGGCCTGAGCGCCGCCCTGATCACCGGCGGACTGCCGACCCTGGACGGCCACGCGGACGACGTCTACCGGGCCGCGTATCCACGTATCGAGCGCAAAGTCGCCGCACACTACGCGCGTTACCCGCAGGACGTCGAGCGGGCCCGCCGGATCGTGGACCACCTCCTCCAGCACGAGCCGGTCCTGCCCGGCGGCTACCGCCTGACCGCCGAGGCCTTTCAGTCGCTCGGCATCCTCCTCGGCGGCAGCGACGGCAGCCACCGCCTCCACTACCTCATGGAGCAGGCCTTCGTCCGCACTCCGCAGGGTCCGGCACTCTCCGACGCCTTCCAGGAGGAGGTGCAGGGACTCCTCTCGTTCGCCGGGCACCCGCTCTACGCCCTCGTCCACGAGGCCTGCTACGCCCAGGGCGACCGCCCCACCGCCTGGTCCGCCGAGCGGGTGCGCGCCGAGTTCCCGCAGTTCGACGCGGCCAAGACCCTCGCGGGCGACCGGCCGCTGCTGTTCACCGGCGAGTCCGTGCACCCCTGGACCTTCGACACCGACCCGGCGCTGCGCCCGCTGCGCGAGACCGCCGAGGAACTGGCCGCCCGCACCGACTGGCAGCCGCTGTACGACACCGCCCGCCTCGCCGCCAACGAGGTGCCGGTCGCCGCCGCTGTCTACCACGACGACATGTACGTCGACTCCGGGCACGCCCTGCGCACGGCCCGCTCCATCCGGGGCCTGCGCACCTGGGTGACCGACGAGTTCGAGCACGACGGTGTACGGGCGGGCGGACCGCGTGTCCTGGACCGGTTGCTGGCCCTCACGCGCGACGAGGTCTGAGGGCCTGAGGGTCCCCTACGATTCTGACGAACCGTCAGAATCCAGAGGGGGCACGGATGATCGACACCACACGTACGGACATCCCGGAGGGTGAGGAGCGGCTGCGCCTCGAGGTCGAGGACGGCATCGGCGTCCTCACTCTCTGCCGTCCGGCGAAACTCAACGCCTGGAGCTGGGAGTCCACCCGTCAGCTCGGCCTGTTCGCCGACCGGATCAGGTTCGACGAGTCGATCCGAGTGGTCCTGTTGCGGGCCGAGGGCCGGGCCTTCTGCGCGGGGATCGATGTCACGGCGCCGGGCGGTGCGATCACCGGCCGCTCCGGTTCCGAGCGCGCCCGCAACTACTACGAGGGTCTGCGCTGGGCACACGAGCGGTTCGCCGCCTTCGCGCGGCTGCCGCAGCCGATCGTCGCGGCGGTGCAGGGCTACTGCCTGGGCTTCGGGTTCGAACTCGCGCTGATGGCGGACGTCAGGATCGCGGCGGGCGACGCGGTCTTCGCGCTTCCGGAGGCGCAGATCGGCGTCGCGGTCGACGCGGGAGGCGATCTGCGGATCGCGCGCGAGGCGGGCGCCGGCTGGGCGAAGTTCCTCGCGCTGACCGGGCGGCGGCTGGACGCGGTCACGGCCGTGCGCCTGCACCTGGTCCAACTGGTGGCTGAAAAAAGCGAGTTGGACAGGTCGTCCCGCGCCGTCGCCGCCGAGATCGCGGCGAACGCGCCCCTCGCCGTGCAGGGCGTCAAGCGTGACATCGACGCCTACACGGACGCCGGTCTCGCCGCCGCGCTCGACCGCACCGCCATGTCGGCGGCGCTCACCCTGACGTCCGAGGACTCGAGCGAGGGCTACGCGGCCAAGGGCGCCCGCCGGGTGCCGCGCTTCGAAGGGAAGTGACCGGCGTGTTCTGATCAGCGCTGATCGACACACGCCGGAGGCATGGGGGCCTGATGACCGACAGGGAAGTTCTCGCGGACCGATTCGAGGAGAACCGCGGTCACTTGAGGGCGGTGGCCTACCGGATGCTCGGCTCGCTGAGCGAGGCGGACGACGCCGTCCAGGAGGCCTGGCTGAAGCTGAGCCGCACCGACGCCGACGAGGTCAGAAACCTTCCCGCCTGGCTGACGACGGTGGTCGGCCGGGTGTGCCTGGACATGCTGCGCTCGCGCGCCTCGCGCCGTGAGGAGCCGATGGACGCCTACTTCGTCCCCGACCCGGTCGTCAGCCCCCTGGACCGGATCGACCCCGATCAGGAGGTGCTGCTCGCCGACTCGGTGGGCCTCGCGCTCCTGGTGGTCCTGGAGACGCTGGAGCCCGCCGAGCGGCTCGCGTTCGTGCTGCACGACATGTTCGCCGTGCCCTTCGACGACATCGCCACCGTGGTGGGCCGCTCCTCGGCGGCGACCCGCCGGCTCGCCAGCCGTGCGCGCCGCCGGGTGCGAGGGGCCGCCCCGGCTCCCGATCCCGACCTCGGCAGGCAGCGCCGGGTGGTCGAGGCGTTCCTCGCCGCCTCGCGCGGAGGGGACTTCGAGGCACTCGTCCCGGTCCTCGACCCGGACATCGTGCTCCGAGCCGACTCGGGCACCCTGGTCGGCGGCGCGGCCGCGTCCAAGGTGGTCCGCGGCGCGGCGGCCGTGGCCCAACAGGCTCTCCTCTTCCGGCAGTTCTCGTTCTCCTCCGAGCTCGTGCTCGTCAACGGCACGGTGGGCTTGGTCACGGCACCCGACGGCCGGCCGATGTCGGTCATGGGGTTCACCGTCAAGGCGGAGAAGATCGTCGCGCTGCACATCCTGGCCGACCCCGACCGGCTCGCGCGTCTCGGCCTCACGAAGATCCAGGACTGAGCGGCGGCCCGGGGGCGACGAAGACCGGTGCGCCGCCCGCCGAGTCGGATCGGCGGGGCTTCGGCGAGCCCGTCGGGACGGTCAGCCGGTGAAGGGGTCGCGCCCCATCTGCTCCCGCACCGGCACCACCGGCGGGCTGACAAGCGTCCTGCGCTGCCAGTTCGCGCCGTCCACCACCAAAGTGTGGCCGCTGACGAAACGGGCGTAGGGGGAGGCCAGGAAGGTGGCGGCCCAGCCGAGTTCGCGCGGGAAGCCGACCCTGAGGGCGGGCTGACGCCTGTCGTGTCCCTCGGCCCGGTCCAGGTTTCCGCGGATGTCGGCGGTCATGTCCTGGTGCGGCATCAGCCCGGGCACCAGCCCGTTGACCTGGATGCCGTACGGCCCCCACTCCACGGCAAGGGTCTCCACCAGGTTGTGTACGCCGGCCTTGGCCGCCGCGCTGTGCGCGAAACCCGGTCCGCCCGTCCAGGCGTACGAAGCACCGACGTTGATGACCGAACCGGGGGTGCCCGCGGCCAGATGGCGCCGGGCGAACTCACGGGTCATCAGGAACGTTCCAGTGAGCGTGATGTCGACGACCGCCCGCCAGGCGTTCGGGGACATCTCCTCCGCGGGTACGGGGAAGTTGGCGGCGGCGTTGTTGACCAGCACGTCCGGCAGACCGCAGGCGTCGTACACCTCGGTGATCCGCTCCGGGTCCCGCACATCGCACACGGCCGCCGTCACCCGTCCGCCCGAGGTCGCCAACTCCTCCTGCGCGGCGCGCAGATGATCCTCACCACGACTGACGATCACCAGGTCGGCACCGAGCCGCGCGAACTCCGCCGCGATCGCCCTGCCCAGTCCGGTGCCGCCGCCCGTGACCAGGACAAGCGAACCGTCGTACGTCCCCGGCGGCAGGGCGCTCGCGCCCAGTGGGGGAGGGGCGGGGAGGCCGGGAAGCGGCGGTGTCTCATCCATGGCCGCCTCGATACCCGGTGTGCCGCCAAACCTGAAGAGGCAGGGCGTGGTCGTTCGGGCCGAAGCGGAGCCCGGGATCACGGTCCCGGGCACGCGAAGGGTGGGCGCGGTGACGGCAAAAACCGCATTGCCGCAGTTCAGTAGGCTGGAGCCATGCAAGAGGACAGTGGGACGGCCCAGGACCGGCGCGATGGGCTGCGGGCCGACTGCGGTGAGTGCTTCGGTCTCTGTTGTGTCGCGCTGCCGTTCAGCCGCTCGGCCGACTTCGCGATCGACAAGAGCGCGGGGAAGCCGTGCCCGAACCTGCGGACCGACTCCCGCTGCGGAATCCACACGGAACTGCGGGAGAAGGGCTTCACGGGCTGCACGGTGTACGACTGCTTCGGCGCCGGCCAGAAGGTCTCGCAGATCACCTACGGCGGCCGGGACTGGCGCGAGGGGACCCGTGAACAGGCCCGGCAGATGTTCGAGGTGTTCCCGGTCGTGCGCCAACTCCACGAACTGCTCTGGTATCTCGCGGAGGCCCTGACGCTGCCCGCCGCCCGGCCCCTGTACGCCGACCTGCGCCGGACGCTGGACAGGACCGAGCTGCTCACCCGCCGAACGCCGGAGGAACTGGGGGAGTTGGACGTGGGCGCGCACCGGCAGGAGGTCAATGTGCTGCTGCTGCGGACCAGTGAACTCATGCGGGCCGGGACCGGCCGGGGAAAGAAGAAGGACCGCCGCGGCGCCGACCTGATGGGCGCACGTCTCAAGGGCGCCGATCTCCGGGGTGCCGACCTGCGCGGCGCCTACCTCATCGCCGCCGACCTGACCGGCGCCGACCTGCGGGGCGCGGACCTGATCGGAGCCGACCTGCGGGACACCGACCTCACCGACGCCGACCTGACCGGTGCCTTCTTCCTGACCCAGCCGCAGGTGAACGCGGCCCGGGGCGGCGCCGGTACGAAGCTGCCGGGGTCACTCACCCGCCCGGGCCACTGGACGGCCGAGGACTGAGTCCGCCGCGGGCGTGCGGCCTTCGAGGTGCAGCCGTAGCCCCTGCGGCATCAGCGTCAGCCGCTCGGCCACCCGGAGCCGGTAGCCGGGGTCGGGCCGCAACTCGTAGCGGCGCAGCAGCAGCCCCAGCACCAGCGTCGCCTCGTGCAGCGCGAACTGCCTGCCGATGCAGGCCCGCACTCCGGTGCCGAACGGCTTGAAGGTGTGCGCGGGCCGCGCCCGTACCGCCTTCGCGTCGAAGCGCTCCGGGTCGAACTCCTCGGCGTCCGCGCCCCAGACATCCGGATCGCGGTGCAGCATCGCCGTCAGGACCAGCGCCCACGCGCCCTGCCGCATCGGATGAACGCCGCCGAGGACCGTCTCCAGGCGGGCCTCGCGAGCGAAGGCCGGTGCGGTGGGCCACAGCCGCAGCGACTCGTCGAGAACCCGGCGCACATGACGGAGCCTGGCGACCTGGTCGTAGCCGGGCCGGGCCGTGTCGCCCCACACACGGTCCACCTCGGCCCGGGCGCGCGCGGCGACCTCCGGGTGGCGGGAGAGGTAGTGCAGAGCGAAGGAGAGCGCGCCCGAGGTGGTCTCGTGGCCCGCGACCAGGAAGGTGATGACCTGACGCCGGATGTTCTCCGGCGAGAGCCGTTCCCCGGTCTCCGGATGCGCGGTCTCCAGCATCCGGTCGAGCAGATCACCGTCCCCGCCGGCGGACCGCCGGTCCGCCACCACCGCGTCGACCGTGCGGTTGAGATACGCCATGTCGGCCTCGTTGCGACGGGCGGGGCCGCGGAGCAGCAACGGGGCCAGCGGCGCGGGGACCGCGTTGAGGCGCTGGGCGTACGTCAGGGTGCCCACCATCGCGGTCACGAAGGGGTGCGGCCGGGCGCGCTCGAAAGAGCCGAAGTCGTGGCCGAAGCCGGTGCGCGCGATCGTCTCCAGCGTCAGTTTCGTCATGTCGCCGGGGACGTCCACGGCGCGCCCCGCCGCCCGCTCCCGGTCCCAGCGGTCGATGAGCCGCTCGGTCACCGCGAGCATCATCGGGTGGTAGCCCTCCATGGCCTCGCGGCTGAAGCCGGGCGCCAGGACGTCGTGGGCCAGTTGCCAGTTCGGCTCGTGGTTGTACGCCGTGAACAGTCCGTCGCCGGCGACCGGCCGGAGGTTGGCGACCCCGAGGCCCACGTGCTTGGCGAACCGCGACTCGTCGGCCAGCTCGGCCGCGAGATCCGCGCCCCCGACGAACACGACCTCCTTGCCGAAGCCCCTGCGCCGGAAGATCGGCCCGAGCTGCCGCCCGAGCCGCAGCGAATCCTGGATGGGCCTACGGACGTCGGCGCCGATCGCGTCGCCGATCAGCGGGAGCCGGCGCGGCGGATGCGGAATGCGGTGCAGCTCGGGCCAGCCCAGCTCCGCACTGCGGAACCCCTTGGGCAGCGTGGCCGCTTTCGTCTCCGCCATGACGCCATCTCCCTTGTAATCGCGGCAGGTTGAGTCTGTTGTACGCCGGTTCAATAGCGGATTTCAGTGTGATCCCGTTGTTGAACCGACGTCAAGTAAAGTGCGGGCATGGCCGGGAACCAGGGCGAGCGGGTGCGCCGCCGCCTCAGCACCGAGGAGCGCCGGGAGCAGCTTCTCTCGGTGGGGGCCCGCCTGTTCTCGGAGAGCCCGTACGACGAGGTGTGGATCGAGCAGGTCGCCGAGATCGCCGGCGTCTCCCGTGGGCTGCTCTACCACTACTTCCCGACCAAGCGGGACTTCTTCGCGGCCGTCGTGGAGCGCGAGAGCGGGCGGATGCTGCGCATGACAGCGGCGGTGCCCGGAATCCCGGTGCGCGAGCAGCTCGGCGCCGGCCTCGACACCTTCCTCGGCTATGTCGAGCAGCACGCGCACGGCTTCCGCGCCTTCCACCGTGCCGACGCGGCCGGCGACCAGGCCGTACGGAAGGTCTATCAGCGGGCGCTGGCCGCGCAGGAGCGGCAGATCCTGGCGGCGCTCGCCGCGGATCCGGAGATCGGCCGGGTGCCCGAGGAGCGGCCTGAGCTGCGGATCGCCGTCCGTGGCTGGCTGGCGTTCACCACCGCCGTCTGCCTGGAGTGGCTGCGGGATCCGGAATTGACGAGGGAACAGGTGCGCGATCTGTGCGCACGGGCCCTGCTGGGCGCGATCGCTCCCTGAAGCCGGCCTCGGTCACTCCTCGCCAAAAGCGTTCTCAAAGGTTGGCGTGTGTGGTTGGCGTACACCCGGATCTTAGATAAGTTAGGCAAGCCTTACCTAAGGGGGACTCTCATGGGTGACCGTCACACCTGGACGGCCGCGCCTGCCGCGGCGGAGCGCGCACGTTCGGTGCTCGCCGCGGCATGGTCATGCGCGGTGACCGCGGACGGCGGCCGGGAGGAGTTCGTCGGCGCGCACTCCGTGGCCGCGGACGGCAGGATCCTCCTGCACGTGCCGGACGACAGCGCGCTGCTCACGGCCGCGATCTGCGCGCCCCGCGGGGAGCCGTCCGCCGTCCTGGAGTTCGCCGATGTCGCGCCCGTTCCGGTACGGAACCGGATCCGCGCCCGGCTGTGGCTGGCCGGCTGGTTCGCCCCCGAGGACGGGCATCTCGCCTTCCGTGCGACGCGCGCGGTACTGCGCGAGCCGTCCGGGACGGTCGTCGTCGGCCTCGACGAGCTGGCGCAGGCCGATCCGGACCCCCTCGCCACCGCCGAGGCGGCGCTGCTCACCCACCTCGCCGACGCCCACCCGGACGCGATCGACCGGCTGACCCGCCTGGTCGAATCGGACAGCCTGCACGGCGCGGTGCGCGTCCAGCCGCTCGCCGTCGACCGGCACGGACTCACGCTGCGCATCGAGCGGGCCCGCGGCAACGGCGACGTACGCCTGCCCTTCCACAAGCCGGCCGACACCGTCGCGCAGCTCACCGAGCGGATGCACGTCCTGCTCAACCAGGCCGCGTCCGCGTCCTGCCCCCGCGCGCTACAGCGGCACCGCGCAGACGGCGACGGGTGAGGCGAACGGCTCACCCGCGAGCCGGAGTCCACCGCTCCCGCCGTCGACGTGGAACACGCTGACCGTGCCGGACCGCTGGTTCGCCGCGAACAGCAGTCGCTCGTCGGGCGAGAGGGCGATCTGGCGCGGGAAGTCGCCGCCGACCGGCACGGTGTCCAGGAGCCTCAGACGGGCGCCGCTTGCCTCGACCGCGTAGCGCGTCAGGCTGTTGTGGCCCCGGTTGGCGAGATAGGCGTACGACCCGTTCGACGTCACCAGGATCTGCGCCGGATAACTCGTGCCCCCGCCCGTGCCCGTGGGCTGCGGTTCGCCCGGTGTGAGCCGCCCGGTGGCCGGGTCGTAGGCGCAGACCACGACCGTGTTGTCGACCTCGTTGGCAAGGTAGGCGAAGCGGCCGCCGGGGTGGAAGGTGAGATGACGCGGTCCCGCACCCGGGCGCGTGTGTGCCTGGGAGACCGCGGTGAGCGTGCCCCTGGACTCGTCCAGGCGGTAGCTGTAGACGGTGTCGGTTCCCAGATCGACGGCAAGCACATGGCCGCCGTCCGGGCTGGTGACGAACTGGTGGGCGTGCGGCCCCTGTTGACCCGGACCGGGCGCGGGGCTCGAGTGCGTGACCAGGTCGGTGCGTTCGCCGAGCGCCCCCGAGGCGTCGATCGGGTGCACGGCCACACTGCCCGAGCCGTAGTTGGCGCTCAGCAGCCACCGCCCGCTCGGATGCACGGACAGGTGGCAGGGGCTCGCACCCCCCGTGCCGCGTGTGCCGAGCACCTTGTTCTCCGCGAGCCGTACGGCCGTCACCCCGCCCGCTTCCCGCTCGTCGACGGCGTACAGCGTGCCGCCGTCCGGATGCGGTGCGAGATACGAGGGGTCGCCGACGCCCGTGATGACGGAGCCGGTACCGGTGACGCGGCCCGTCGCCGGGTCGTACGCGGCCAGGCCGATGCCCTTTCCGCCGCCCTCGGCCGAGGCGTACGTCCCGAGGAACAGGGGGCGGGGCCCAGAGCTGCCTGCGGGCGGCTCGGACGCGTCTTCCTCGGAACCCACTACCGGCGGAACCGCCTCAGGCGCGGCCACCGGCGGCTCGGGGGCGGCCGGCGCCGCGACCGTGGCCGCAGCGGCGACGCCCGTCAGCGCGCCGACGAAACGGCGTCGGGTCCAGCCGCCGCCGCCCGAGCCGTGCGCCGGATCTGTCCCACTGCTCATGCCTGCACCTCGGGTGTCGGTTGCCCCGCCTGTGACAGCCACCTTGACGTGCGGCACCGGTCAAGTGCAAGAAGGGCAACAGTCGTTGCGCTCTGCGCAACGACTGTCCGGCCGGTTACCAGTCACCGTCCTCGACCGACTTGCCCGGCGCGTCCCCGAGCGGCTTCACCTGACCGGGCGAGGGCTGCTCCCAGGGCTCGTGGTCGTCGCCGAGCCAGTCGCCGACCGGCTGCACCGAGCCGAGCGTGCCGGTGGGGGAGAGGTCCGCGGCGTCCTGGTCGTAGTAGTCGAACCACGGGAGCCCGGCCCTCGTGTAGGCCGCGCGGTCCACCGGGGACGGCGGGGGCGCCTCGCCCGTGATGCGGCGCCACTCCGGAGGCGTCACCAGGTGCACGAACACCCGCCCGGCGGGCTCCTCGGCCCAGGCCCCGATCGGCCGGTCGTCCCGGTAGACCTCCTGGCGCATCGAACCGCCGACCCCGAGCCCCATCGCCGGGGCACGCCTCGGCGGGCCGCCCGGCGCGCCGCCGGCAGCCGGTGGTGCGCCAGGTGCGGGAGGCGCGGCCATCGGGAACGCGGCGCCGTAGCTCCCGGCGGACACCGCCCGCTCCCTGCGATCCGCGGCCCTGCGGCGCTCCTCCTCGCGCCAGGCGCGCAGTTCCTCGTCGCGCAGCGGGAACGACTGCAACTGCACGCCGCCCCACACCTCCTCGCCGGTCACCTGACCCTCGACGGTCGCCCCCAGTCCCAGGGGCACCGCCACGAACTGCCGGACCGTCCCCTTGCCGGAGTTGATCCCGTCGAGCCACGGCTGACGCGGCAGCACCACGTAGTTCTGCGGGTCCCGGGTGAGCCGGGAACTCCACGGCTTGCCCGAGACCGCGCACACCTTGCCCACGCCGACCTGGAGGGCGGCCGGCTCCGCCGTACCCCCGAAACTCAGCCACATCGCCTCGCGCATATACACCGGCAGCATCACACCGCCGCGCGCCCGCCATTCGGCCGGCACCGTGTCCGCGTAGTCCTCGACACGGCGGACCGGGAACTCGCCGAGTCCCGGGGGCAGTGCGTGCGTGCCCGTCTCGGGCAGCCGCAGGGTCCGGATGAACCGCACCCGCACCTCGCCCGGCAGGTGCAGTGTGTCTCCGTCGATCCGCACGGTGCTGTCGGTCATCCGCCCGCTCCCCTCGTCCCTGTGAAGCTTCCTGGTGCGGCTTCCTCACGTAGAACGACCGCGAGCCCGCCGCCGGTTCCTGCGGAGCCCCGGCGGAATGCGCAGGTACGAGCGCAGCCGGGTGAGACGTGGCCAGCGCTCGCGCTGTTCGCGTGAGCAGCGGTCCAGCTCCTCCAGGAGCCGTTGGCTGCGGTGCTCCGTGTCGAGCTCGGCGATGACGCGGTTGACCTCGGTGAGCACCGCGCCGTGCAGCTCCCACTGGCTGGCGTCGCGCTGGACCTCGTCGAGGAACAACCGGGCGAGCTTGTCCCGGGTGGCGGCGGCCGTGACGAGTTCCGCGGCGAGCCGCTCCTCCGCCGACTCGGCGCTGCGGGTCACGTCGGTGGTCACCAGGACGGCGAAACTGACGATGGCGTCGGCGACCTCGGACAGCAGCTGCTCGAGCACGGCCCCGGCCTGCGTCTCGAACAAAGGCTCGGGCTCGCGCACCTTGGCCAGATCGGTGAGGCTGCGGGCGAGCACCCGCAGGACCACGGTGCAGATCTCCAGCGTGTCGAGGCCGGTGCGCAGGACAACCCGGTGCAGCAGTCCCTCGCGCACCCGCGGATTGAGCTTCAGGCTGTCCTCGGCCTGCCGCAGCGCCGCGTCCACCTCGACGATGTCGTGGTCGAGGCGACGCGCCTCGTGCAGCCGCTCCGCCGCCAGCGAGGCGGGGGTGCGGCCCGCGGCCTCCTCGCCGATCCGCAGCATCAACTGCCGCATCCGGCGAGCCAGATCCGCGATGGAGTCACCGGCCACGCCCACCCACACCGGAGGCGCGAGGAAGAGGTTGCAGGCCAGCCCCACGACCGCTCCGATCAGCGTCTCCAGCACCCGGGCCCACGCCGTGTCACCCACCCTGGTGACGCCGAGGATCAGCATGGCGCTGATCGCCACCTCGGGAACGAACTCACTGACCCGCACGAGATGGCCGACGGCCAGCGAAGTGACGATCAGCAGGGCCAGACTCCACCAGGTCAGCCCCACCAGAGCGCTGAAACCGATGGCGATGAGCACGCCGGTGACCACGGAGTTCACGCGCCGGATGCCGGTGGTGATCGTGGCGTACAGGGTGACCTGCACGACGAGCAGGGCCGTCAGCGGCGCGGTGAGCGGCGCGGGCTCGGGACTGAGGTGCAGGGCGATGACGTACGCGAGTGTCGCGGCCCCCGCCGATCTCAGGGCCTGGACGACCACCGGCTCCCGTCGCCGCTTCACGAGCTGGGCGACGGACGTCGCCCACTCACCACGGTCCTCACTGCGTTGCTCTCGCACCCTGGGACCCTTCCCGTTCATAGGTGCATCGAACGTGTGGGGGCAGCCGCGTCCCCACCCCCGAGTTTCCCCCGGGCCCGGGGCGGGGGCCTGCCGGATGGTTCGTACGGGTCCTTCACCCTCAAGGACCGCGTCCTCCGCCACCCCGTCGAGGAGAAGGGCGTCCGCACCTTCGCCGTCCAGTTCACCGGCGCGGACAGGAAGGCGTACGGCGAGGCGGTTCAGCTGATCCAGCTTCACCGGGTGGAGGCGGCGCGGCTGCGGTTGCGGTAACCGGCCACCTTCGCGAGGTTGCCGCAGCGGTCCATGGAGCACCAGCGGCGGCGCCGGGCCTGTGAGTCGTCCAGGAACAGCAGCGAACAGACGGGGTTCTCGCACTCCTTGACCCTGGCCGGCAGCGAGCCGCCGACCAGCAGTACGGCGTCACGGGCCACGGTGGCCAGAGCGGCGGGTCCGGGTCGGCCGGCCTTCCAGTACAGGGGCGGCGCGGAGCCGCCATCGGCCGCGCCGAGCTGGGGGGCGAGGTCGGGACGGGCCGCCGCTTCGTTGGCCTGCGCGATGTCGGCCGGGTCCGGACTCTCCCCGTCCATAGCGGCGCGTACGAGGCGGTAGAGGGCCTCGCGCAGGGTGCGGGCGTAGGCCAGGTCGCCGGGGGTGACGTCGACCGGCTCGGCGTCGTCACGCGTGTGCAGGCCCGCCTCGCCGATCCAGCGCGCGAGGGCACCGGGGTCCGGGAGCCGTTCGAGGGGGGTGTCTCCGTGTCGTTTGCCGAGGGTGGCCACGAAGTCCAGGCAGGGGCGTCCGCCGATGAAGGGGAAGGCCGATGCGGGGTCCGTGGCGTCCGGTGCCGGATCGGTGGCCTCCGGTGGCGGGGAGGCAGGTACGCGGGGCATGGCTCGAGTCTATCTCTTGACACCGGTTCATGGGGTGTCGCATGGTGACACCAGTTCAACCGGTGTCACCTTTCCCGCTAGCGGCGTCGCGGTGCTCCGGTGTGTCCGACCGAGAGAGCAGGTACAGGGATGCGTGCGGTACGGATCGACGAGTTCGGCGGGCCCGAGGTGCTGGTGCCCGTGGAGGTGCCCGACCCGGTCGCCGGGCCCGGACAGGTGCTGGTCCGAGTCGTCGCGGCGGGCGTGAACCGGGCGGACGCCCTGGTCCGAGCCGGGGTGTACCACCGGGCGGGGCGCCCGCCGCTGATCCCGGGTGTGGAGGCGGCCGGAACCGTCGCCGCGGTGGGGGAGGGGGTGACCGGCATCGCGGTCGGGCAGCGGGTGATGGCCCTGGACGGAGTGAACGCACCCGGCTTCTACGCCGAGTCGGCGGTCGTACCGGCCGATCGCGTGACTGTCCTGCCGGACGGCGTGGACCTGACGGAGGCCGCGGCCCTGCCCGTCGCGTGGCTCTCCGCCTGGTACTGCCTGCGCACGCTGGCCCGCGTGACCAAGGACGACACCGTGGTCGTGAAGGCCGCCGCGAGCGGGGTCGGCAGCGCGGCCGTACAGATCGCGGCCGAGGCCGGCGCGCGGGTCATCGCGATCGCCGGTTCACCGGAGAAGACCGCCTGGGCGGCCGGATTCGGCGCCGGTTCCGTCGTCGACACCTCGGCGCACCCCGACGAAGCGGAGGTCGAGGAGGTGCTGCGGCTGACGGACGGGCGGGGCGCGGACGTGGTCCTCGACACCGTCGGCGGCCGCGCCTTCGGGCGGAGCCTGCGCGAGATCGGGCACGGCGGACGGGTCGTCGCCCTCGCCAACGTCGCCCTGGAGGCGAGCACCGTCGACACCCGAGACTTCTATCCCAAGAACGCGTCCGTCCTCGGCTTCCAGCTCACCAACCTCCAGATCCACGGCTACGACCCCCGCGCTGACCTGCGGGAACTGGCCGAGCGGGTGGCGGCGGGCACGTACCGCGTCCCCGTCGAGACGGTGTTCCCGCTGGAGCAGGCCCGCGCGGCCCACGAGCGGCTGGAGCAGCGCGACAACCGCGGCAAGATCGTGCTCGCGGTGGCGGAGAGCTGACCGGCCGAACCGGGCGCGGAGCCGTGGTGTCAGACGTAGAGCTTCTCCAGGAAGGCGGACAGGTTGCTCACCGTCCGGGCGATCTGCTGCTCCACCGTGAGGCTCTCCTCGAAGCGGGTGCCGGATTCGAGGCCCTTCTTGCCGCGAACGTACAGGGAGCAGGCGAGGTCGGTGCACATGTAGATGCCGACCGAGTTCCCCTCGCGGCCCGCCACGCCCGCCTTGCGGGCGGTCATCAGGGAGACGCCGCTGCCCGGATGGGTCGTCAGGCACAGTGAGCACATGCTGCGGTGCAGGAAACCGCGCTGGGAGGAGGGGAAGCGCAGGGTCACCCCGACGAGTTCACCGGCCCGCTCGGTGACCAGATAACTGCGGTCCGGTGCCCCGGGATCCCGCCAGCCCAGGAAGTCCAGGTCGCCCCAGGGGAGTTCACTGAGATCGCGAGGCGTCGAGAGGCGCTTGGCCTCCCCCTTCGAGCAGTTGATGAACGAACCGCGGATGTCCTGCTCGGTGAGCGATCTCATGGGGGAGCCTCCTAGGCGTCGGACGAGCTGAAACCTAGGGGTACTAGGTGCCCGGCCAAGCTACATAGACCCACTGGAGAGATCCAACGCATTTCGGCGGCCTCGGGGGACGCGGACAGACCGGTGGGCCCCACCCATGACGGTGTGGGGCCCACCGGAGGTCGTACCGGCCGCTAGGCGGCGTTCCGTCGCTGCCTGCCGTGCGCCCGGATGATGTCCGCGTACCGGTGCCCGCTTCCCTTCACCGTGCGGCGCTGCGTCTTGTAGTCCACGTGCACGAGCCCGAATCGCTTGTCGTAGCCGTAGGCCCACTCGAAGTTGTCGAGCAGCGACCACGCGAAGTAGCCGGCGAGCGGAACGCCCTGGGCGGCGGCCGACGCGCAGGCAGCGAGATGCCGCTCCAGGTACTCGGTCCGCTCGGGGTCGTCGACGGTCCCGTCCGGGCGTACGACGTCGGGGTAGGCGGAGCCGTTCTCGGTGACGTAGATCCTGCGGGCGCCGTAGTCGTTGGTCAGGCGGAGCAGCAGGCTCTCGATGCCGATGGCGTCGACCTCCCAGTCCATGCCCGTGCGGGGCACGCCCAGCCGGCGGACCGTACGCACGCGGGGCGCGGGCCCCGTGGGGTCGTCGGCGACCGTGGACGGGAAGTAGTAGTTGAGACCCAGCCAGTCCAGCGGCTCCGCGATGATCTCCAGGTCGCCCGGCTGCTCCGGCAGATCGACCCCGTAGACCTCCCGCATGTCCTCCGGGAAGCCGCGGCCGTGCACCGGGTCGAGCCACCAGCGGTTGGTGTGGCCGTCGAGCCGGCGGGCGGCGGCGACATCCTCGGGGCGGTCGGTGGCGGGCTCGATGTAGGAGAGGTTGTTGACGATGCCGACCTGGGCGCCGGGGACGGCGGCGCGGATCGCCTGGGTGGCGAGGCCATGGCCGAGGAGCAGGTGGTACGACGTCTGGACCGCGGCCGTGAGGTCGGTGAGGCCCGGGGCCATCCGGCCTTCCAGGTTGCCGATCCAGGCCGAGCAGAGCGGCTCGTTCAGGGTGGTCCAGTGCTTGACGCGGTCACCGAGGCGCTCCGCGACGACCGCCGCGTACGACGCGAAGTGGTGGGCGGTGTCACGGGCGGGCCAGCCGCCCCGGTCCTGGAGCACCTGCGGCAGGTCCCAGTGGTAGAGGGTGACGGACGGGGTGATGCCCGCCTCCAGCAGGGCGTCGATCAGTCCGTCGTAGAAGTCGAGCCCCCTGGCGTTGACCGGGCCGTCGCCGCCCGGTACGACGCGCGGCCAGGCGATGGACAACCGGTAGGCGTTGGTGCCCAGTTGGCGCATGATTCCGATGTCCTCGCGCCAGCGGTGGTAGTGATCGCAGGCGAGGTCCCCGTCGTCGCCGTTGTCGATCTTGCCGGGCGTGTGCGAGAAGGTGTCCCAGATGGAGGGGGAGCGGCCGTCCTCGGCGACGGCGCCCTCGATCTGGTAGGCCGACGTGGCCGTGCCCCACAGGAAGTCCTCGGGGAGGGCGGCAAGGTCGATGGTCACGGAAGTCCTTTCGGGGAGGGGGGAGTTGGTCACTTGACGGCTCCCGCGGTGAGCCCGGTGACCAGAAAGCGCTGGAGGAGCAGGAAGCCGGCGACAACGGGGACGCTGACGACGAGCGACGCGGCCATGATCTGGTTCCAGTAGACGTTGTTGAGCGTGGAGTAGCCCTGGAGCCCGACGGCGAGGGTGCGGGTCTGGTCGTTGGTCATCACCGACGCGAACAGCACCTCTCCCCAGGCGGTCATGAAGGCGTAGACGGCGACCGCGACGATGCCGGGGATCGCGGCCGGCACGACGACCCGGAACAGTGCGCCGAGCGGGCCGCAGCCGTCCACCAGGGCCGCCTCGTCCAGATCGCGCGGCACGGAGTCGAAGTACCCGATGAGCATCCAGATCGAGAACGGCAGGGAGAAGGTGAGATACGTCAGGATCAGGCCGCCGCGGGATCCGAACAGGGCGATACCGGTGGCGTTGCCGATGTTGACGTAGAGCAGGAACAGTGGGAGCAGGAAGAGGATGCCGGGGAACATCTGGGTGGACAGCACGGTGACCGTGAAGACGCGCTTGCCCCGGAAGTTGTAGCGGCTCACGGCGTAGGCGGAGAAGACCGCGATCACCACGGAGCAGGCCGTCGCGGCGCCGGCCACGATCAGCGAGTTCACGAAGTACCGGGCGAGCGGGATCGTCGACCAGATGTCGATGTACGGGCGGATGGTCAGTCCGCTGGGCACCCACTCGAACTTCTCCTGGACGTCCTGCAACGGCTTCAGCGAGCTGGAGATCATCACGTAGACCGGTACCAGGACGAAGCCGGTCAGCAGGGCGAGGAAGATCCGCCGGGTCCACAGGAAGGACCGCGGTGGAGCCATCGGTGATCGGGGCGACGTCGTGGAGGGGCTAGACATCGGCCGCCTTCCTTCCTCGGGAAGTCAGCAGGAGGTAGACGCCCGTCACGACGAGCAGGAAGAGCAGGAGCAGGACGGACATTGCGGAGCCGGTCCCGAAGTTCCAACTGACGAAGGACGCCTGGTAGATGTGCACCGAGATGAGGTCCGCGGACGCCGGAGCGCTCTTGCCGAACAGGACGAACGGCGTGTTGAAGTCGTTGAACGTCCACAGGACCAGGACCAGGACCAGCACCTGGTTGACGGGGCGCAGCGACGGCAGGGTGATGCGGCGGATCTGCTGCCAGACGCCGGCGCCGTCGAGGGCGGCCGCCTCGTACAGGTCCTTGGGGATGTTCTGCAGGCCCGCCATGACGATGAGGAAGGCGAACGGCCAGCCCTTCCACACGGACACCGTGAGCAGCGCGTAGAAGGCGTTGTCCCCGATGAGCCAGAAGGACGGCTTGTCGGTGATGCCCAGCTGGTCGTGCAGGACGTGGTTCACCAGGCCGTTGTCGTGCTGGAACATGAACACCCAGGTGATGACGGCCGCGTACACGGGCAGCGCGTACGGCACCAGGAACAGGGCGCGCAGCAGACCGCGGCCCCGGAAGGCGTCCTGCATGCAGATCGCGGCCGCCGTGCCGATCAGCCAGCACAGGCCGACCGACAGCAGGGTGAAACCGACGGTGACGAAGAACGAGTCGAGCAACGCCTTGCCGACCGGCGCGTCGAAGTCGACCGCCACCTTGTAGTTGTCCACGCCGGACCAGGGAGCGGTGCCCCAGTCGCGGATGTAGAACTGTGTGAGCTCCTTGAAGCTCATCACGACGCCGATCACCATCGGCACCAGGTGGACGAGCAGTTCGAGGATCAGGGCGGGCAGAAGCAGCAGGTAGGGCAGTCCGATGCGTTTGATCCGCCCGGGGCGGCGCGGTCCGCGCGCCGCCCCGGGGGAGTCCTTGCGCACCGCGCGATCGCCGGCCTCGGGGGAGGCGGTCGTGGTGGTCATGTTTGTGCTCGCGCTCACTTCGTCGGCATCTGCGTCTGGGCCTTCTCGAGCTCGGCCTTGACCGACTCCGTGGTCACCTGGCCTCCGCCGGCGGCGTCGGCGAACAGGTTCTTGATCGCCGTACCGACGGCGGTCTCGAACTGGGACTCGTCAGCGACCTGCGGAGCCGCGATGGCGCTCTTGGCGAGGGTGTCCTTCAGCACCACGTTCGCCGCGGTGTTGAAGGCCGAGTCCGCCTGGGCGGTCTTGACCGGCGGGATGGAGCTGTAAGCCGTGTTGAGGATCTTCTGCTCGGCGTCGCTGGTCATGAACTTCACGAACTCGGTCGCGCCGTCGAGGTTGTCGGAGTTCTTGAAGACGGACATGTTGATGCCCATGACCATCGAGTTGACGTTCTCGCCGGTTCCCGGGGCGCCCGACTGCACGGGCACCGGAGCGATGCCGTAGTCGTCCGGGCTCATGCCCTGCGACTCGAGGTTGGCGGACGCGGACTGCCACAGCAGCATCCCCGTCTTGCCCTTGGCGAAGTCGCTCACGGACTGGTTCTGCGCGTACTCGGCGTTGCCGGGCGCCACGACCTTGTCCTTGGCCATCAGGTCGACGAACTGCTTGACGCCCTCGACCACGCCGTCGGACGTGAAGTCCGGCTTGCCCTCGGCCGTGAAGAAGTCCGCCCCGTGCTGCTTGGCGAAGACGACCGCGTGGTGGATGTTCTCCGACGGGTTGGAGCCCTCGAAGGCCGCGCCCCACTTGCCGTCCGTGGAGAGCTTCTTGCCGTCGGCGACGAACTCGTCCCAGGTGGTCGGCGGCTTCGCGATGCCGGCGTCGGCGAACATCTTCTTGTTGTAGTAGAGCGCGTAGGCCATCGAGTAGAGCGGCACGGCGGCCGGGTCCTTGCCCTGCGCGCCCGTGGAGCCGAGGGCCGAGTCGACGAAGCGGTCCTTGCCGCCGATCTTGTCGAAGTTCTTGGCGTCCCAGGGCAGCAGTGCTCCGGTGGCCTGGAGGGAGGCGCTCCAGGTGTTGCCTATGTTCAGGACGTCGGGGCCCTGGCCCGAAGTGGTGGCGGTGAGGATCCGGTTGAGCAGATCCGACCAGGGCACGACCTCCAGCTCGACCTTGATCCCGGTCTCCTTCTCGAACTTGTCGAGTTCGGGCTGGAGGACCTTCTTGTCGACCTCGACACTGGCACCCTGGTTGGAAGCCCAGTAAGTGAGCGTCTTGGGCGAGTCGTTGGACCCGCCGTCCGTCGACGAGCCGCCACCACAGGCGGTCACGGCGGTCAGCATGGAGACAGTGACCGCACCGGCGGCCGCGGCTCGGATTCTGCGCATGGCTCAGGCGTCCCTTTCGAAGGAGCGTCGTGACGGCGTCCGCGGTGTGTAAGGACACTGCGCGTACGTCCCTTGCGAGCGTTCACTTCCCGAACGACCCTCACGACTTAATTTAGGATGTGAGTTAAGACTCGGAAGAAAGTCGCGTCAAGGGATCGCGCAGCGGTATCTTGCAAGTCGGGCGAACCGGAGGGGAGCCACATGACGGGGCGGAACGGGCGGACAGTCCGTGACCTGCGGCGGGGCAATCGAACCGCCGTACTGCAACGGTTGTATTTCGACGGGCCGATGAGCCGCTACGAACTGGGTCCGGCCACCGGACTGAGTTCCGGCTCCATCAGCAACGTGGTGGCCGAACTGGTCGCGGACGGCCTGGTCGAGGAGGCCGGCAGTGTCGACTCCGACGGCGGACGCCCGCGCACCCTGCTGCGTGTCGCGCCCGCCAGCGGCCACATGATTGGCGTGGACGTCGGCGAAACCCGCGTCCGCGTAGAACTCTTCGACCTCACGCTCACCGAACTCGCCCGTACCGAAAGGCCGTTGGAGCACATGGGCTTCGACGTCGAGGTCATCGTCGGTCACATCCGCGACGGCATCGCCGAAGTCCTGGCCGAGGCCGGCATCGCGCCGCAGCAGCTCCTCGGCGTCGGGATAGGTGTCCCGGGCATCGTGGCCCGCACCCCGGAGCGGGGCGCGGTCGTGCACGGTCAGACGATGGGCTGGGATGCCGTCCCGCTGGAATCCCTGCTCCGCTCGACCTGCGAACTCCCCGACACCGTCCCGTTTTTCGCGGACAACGGCGCCCGCACCCTCGGCCAGGCCGAGATGTGGTTCGGCAACGGCCGCGGCGCCCGCAACGCGGTCGTGGTCCTCTTCGGCTCCGGCGTCGGCGCCTGCCTGGTCACCGAGGACGTGGAGTACGGCAGGGCGGTGGAATGGGGGCACTTGACGGTACGGGTCAGGGGACGCCGCTGCCGTTGCGGTGCCCTGGGCTGCCTGGAGGCGTACGCGGGAGCCGAGGCTCTCCTGGAGCGCTGGCGCGAGGAGGGCGGACGTCCGCCGGAGGGCGTCGACGAGGAGACGGCGCTGACCGCGATGCTCGCGGCGGCCTACCCGCCCGAGGACGCCGAGGATCCCGGGCGCACCGAGCCCGACGCCGTGGCGCTCGCCGTCCTGGAGGAGACCGCCGAGTATCTGGGCGCCGGTCTGTCCGACCTGATCAACCTCTTCCAGCCGGAGCGCATACTCATCGGCGGCTGGGCGGGCCTCCAGCTCGGCTCCCGCTTCCTGCCCGCCGTACGCCGGCACGCGTTGGCCTACTCCCTGCGTTATCCGGCCGAGCGGGTCTCCATCGACCTCGGCAAGCTGGGCCCGGACGCGGTCACCGTCGGTGCGGCCATCCTGCCGCTCGCCGACTTCTTCGCCCGTGGCGGCCGGCGCGCCGAACCGGTCGGCCAGAGCCCGTCCCCGGCCTGGCGCACCGCCCTGGAGGAGCGGGCGCCGCACTGAGCCCCGGGAGGGCGGTTTCGCCGGTCACGGCGGAGGTACTCGTGCCGGGCCGGAAACGGCCCGGCCGGTGTGCGGGGCCGTGTCGGCGAGGGGTCCGCCCAAGGTGTGCCGGGCACCATGTGACGGGCACGCCGACTCACCGCCGTACCGACCCGCGGCATCACCGACTCACCGCCACGCCGACCCGTCGAAGAAGGGGTGCAGCATGACCGAGTACCGGCCCGAGGGAATCGATGCGAACACCGACCCGGTCCCGCGCGACATGCCGGATCAACAGGTCCAGGAGGGCGAGGACCCCTGGGACCTGGATCCGGCGGCGGATCCCAGTAAGGACGAGCCCGCGACGGATGTCCCCGACGCGGACGAGGCGGGTACGGCCAGAAAGGGCACCTCGCGCTCGGACACCGCCCACCCCGAGCATCCCGGGGCGGAGGAGTCCTCGGCCTGACCGCGGTGGGGAGGCCTCAACGTCGGCAGGGCCCGTGACGCAGCGGGCCTTCGGACGCCGGTGGGGTCTCGGACGACGACGAGCCTTCGGACGTCGGAGGAGCCACTGGCGTCGACGAGCCTTCGGACGTCACTCGAACGCGTTCACCCCGGTCAGCTCCGCCGACAGCTCCCACAGGCGTGCCGCCTGCTCGGGGTCGATCGCGTAGGCCTTCACGCCGGTCCGCTCGCCGTCCGCCGGAGCGGGCTCGGCGATGTCGCAGTCCTCGCAGTACACGCCGCCCATGCCGGCCAGCTGCGGGGAGGTCGCCGCCCACACCTGCGTGGCCGCGCCCTGCTCGGGCGACTTGAAGGCGTCGGGGTGCAACGGCTCACCGTTCTCGTCGATCCAGCCGCGCTCCACCATCTCCTCCCTGGGGAGGTGACGCTGGAGCGGCGTGAGGATTCCGCCGGGATGCAGCGAGAAGGCCCGTACGCCGGAATCCTGGCCGAGCCGGTCGAGCTGGACGGCGAACAGCACGTTCGCCGTCTTCGCCTGCCCGTACGCCTCCCACTTGTCGTAGCCGGTCTTCCAGTGCGGGTCGTCCCAGCGGATCGCCGAGGTGTGGTGGCCGGTCGAGGACACGGAGACGACACGAGCTCCGCCGGGTGCGATCGCGGGCCAGAGCCGGTTGACGAGTGCGTAGTGGCCGAGGTGGTTGGTGGCGAACTGGGCTTCCCAGCCGGGGCCGACGCGGGTCTCGGGGCAGGCCATGATCCCGGCGTTGTTGATGACGATGTCGACGGTGCGGCCCGTGGAGAGGAACCGCTCGGCGAAGCCGCGGACGCTGTCGAGGTCGCCGAGATCGAGTTCGTCCACCTCGACGCCCTCGATGGCGCCTACCGCCTCGCGGGCCGCGTCCGGGCGCCGCGCGGGGACGACGACCTGGGCGCCCGCCTTCGTGAGCGCGCGCGTCGTCTCCAGGCCGAGGCCCGAGTACCCGCCCGTGACGATCGCCAGCTTTCCGGAGAGGTCGACGCCCTGAAGGACTTCGTCGGCGGTGCTCCGGGCGCCGAAACCCGAACCGATCTTGTGCTGTGCAGTGGTCATGTCTCGCACGCTACGAATTGGAGAGCACTCGAAGTCAACCGGATGCCGCCACCCGGGGTGCGGGACGGCTCCCTACGGTGCCGGGCCGACCTCCTCGGGCGGCTTCCGATGCTGCCCAGCCGTCCCCCTGGGGCGGCTTCCGACGGCGCCCCTGCCACACACCCCCTCGGGCGGCATCCGACGTTGCCCCTGCCGGCCCTCTCGGGCAGCTCCCGGCGACGTCGAGACGGCCCCGCGGGTCACTCCTGGCGGCGCCGCCCACCTCTCGTGACACACATCACCGCACCCGAAACCGCCCCCGGGAACACCCACCGGTAGTTCCCCGTTGAACAAACTGTGGGTGCGGATGGAACAGTGTCCCCGGGCCTCATCCATCGCCCGCAGGGAAGATCGTTCGGCTGAAGCCCTGTGGAGCCCCCCGCCGAGAGGCGACCGCCGTCCGTGCCCACCTCGGACGACCCCGACCGCGATTCCCCCGTCCGGTCGGGGTCTTTTTTTGCTCGCCGGAGCCGGAGCCGGAGCCGGAGCCGGAGCCGGAGCCGGAGCCGGAGCCGGAGCCGGAGCCGGAGCCGGAGCCGGAGCTGACTCGGATCCGTTCAGGCGTCGTCCAGGCGTCCCTCAGGCGTCACTCACGCGAGCCGGCGCCGTCCGGTCCCTCGTCCAGGAGAGCAGTTCGTCGGCCGTCCACGTGGTGATGACGCGCTCGGAGGGAACCCCGCACTCCTCGGCCCGCGCGCAGCCGTGGATCTGCCAGTCGAGCTGGCCGGGGGCGTGCGCGTCGGTGTCCACGGAGAACAGCACGCCCGCCTCGACCGCGTGGCGCAGCAGCCGGCGGGGCGGGTCGAGCCGTTCGGGGCGGCTGTTGATCTCCACGGCCGTGCCGTACTCCGCGCAGGCCGCGAAGACCGCGTCCGCGTCGAACTCCGACTCGGGCCGCCCGCGCCCGGTGACCAGCCGGCCCGTGCAGTGCCCGAGCACGTCGGCCAGCGGATTGCGTACGGCGGCGACCATACGGCGGGTCATCGGCCGCGCGTCCATGCGCAGCTTGGAGTGCACGGACACCACCACGACATCGAGCCGGTCCAGCAACTCCGGCTCCTGGTCGAGCGATCCGTCGTCGAGGATGTCGCACTCGATGCCGGTGAGCAGCCGGAACGGCGCCCACCGCCGGTTGAGTTCCGCGACCACGTCCAACTGCTCGCGCAACCGCTCCGGGGACAGCCCGCGTGCCACGGTGAGCCGCGGCGAGTGGTCGGTGAGCACCGCCCACTCGTGTCCGAGCCGCGCCGCGGTCCGGCCCATCTCCTCGATCGGGCTGCCGCCGTCCGACCAGTCGGAGTGGAGGTGGCAGTCGCCGCGCAGCAGCTCCCGCAGCCGCTCACCCCCCTGGGCGAGCGGGGCCCCGGCCTCCCGCTCCAGCTTCTCCAGGTAGCCGGGCACCTGACCGGCCAGCGCCTCGCGCACGACCTGCGCCGTCTTCGGGCCGACGCCCTTGAGCGACTCCAGGGTTCCGGTGGCCGCGCGCGTGGCCACCTCGCCCTCGGGGAGCGCGGTCAGCACGGCCGCGGCGGTGCGGAAGGCACGTACGCGATAGGTGGGGGCCTGGTCCCGCTCCAGCAGGAACGCGATCCGGTCCAGCGCCTCGACGGGATCCATGGGAACCTCCCTCCTCCCAAGCGTTGCCCAGCCCTCGCCGGGTCGCACGGCGAGCGGCCGCCGCGGGCCGCGGTCGGGACCGCTCACCCGGCTGGGGGAACACGCCGTCTGCCGCCGTCCCCCGCAGCACGGGCCGCAGGGGCACCCACCCGGCCCGTCCCCGGCCGCTGACCGGGGGAAACCGATCTACGCTCGATCCATGACCGAAAGCGCGAGCCCGCACCTCTCCTACCCGCGGATCATGGTGCTCGGGGTACAGCCGGGGACGCCGCCGTTCCGGATCATGGAGATCGACGGCGAAGTGGTCGGCCGGGCGCGGGCACTCATCGACGTACTGACGACGGCCGCGGCCTACGGCATCCCGATTCATGATCTCGACGACCCGGCAGTGGTGCGCTGGGTGGGCGGCGACAAGCTGACCTGGTTCCCGCGCTAGCACCGGGTGGGGCAGGGCAAGAGCAGCGCAGGCGGCGGGTGGCCGGGGAGCGCGTGGACCTGCGGGTTTCGCGCCGGTGTGAGCCGCGAAGGGGACGAATGACCCCGCACTCCACCAAAGATCACCATTCGGTGAAAACTGCGCATGGGCCCGTTCCGGCGAGGGCACGTTGATCTTGCCGGTGATCACGACCCACCAGGCGCCACCGCTTCCCACCAGGAGTCCCCATGTTCCGTGGCCTCGCCATGCCCGCAGCAGCCCTCGCCGCCGCCCTGCTGGCCGCGGCCACCCCCGCGACCGCTGCCTCCGCAACCCCCGCGTCCGCTACCCCTGCGGCCGCCGTCCCCGCCGCCGCTCCGCAGGCCGGAGACGTCTGTTTCTGGACCGGCGCCGGTCAGCACGGCTCGTCCTGGTGTTACACACCACCGGGTTATACGGACGTTCCGGAGTACCTCCACGACAAGGCCGCCTCCTTCCGCTCCAACGCGAACACCGCCGTGTACGCCATCGACTGGGGTCGCGGCACCTGTTACCACCGGCTGATCCGCGCCCACGACCTGGCCGACAACTGGCCCTGGGGCGCCCGGCTCGACGGCGTCGCGGACACCACCATGGGCTGCGAGGTCGGCTGACCCGTGCGACCGCATCGCGCCCCACGCGTCACCGCGCTGGCGGTGCTGACGGCGCTGGCACTGACGGGGTGCGCCACCACTACCGCCGAGCGGGGCACCCCCGCGCTGCCCACGACCGAGCGCGCCCGGGACGACCTGATCGACACGGCTCAACGGATTCTCGTGGACGAGTGTCTGGCCCGCCGAGGGCTGTCCGTACGGCCGTCCCCGACCCGGGAGCGTTCCGGCGAGGAACCCGTGCCCGGGGAAGAGGACCGCCGACTCCAAGGCGCCCTCTTCGGCGGCGGACGACCCGAGCTCTCCGTCACCCTCGCCACCGGCCACACCGTCACCGCCCACACCGACGGCTGTCTGGCCGCCGCGCAACGTGACCTGTACGGGGACCAACGCCGCTGGTTCCGTACCCGCGTCGTGGTGAACAACCTGCGCGCCGAGACCGAGCAGCGGATGAAACGCGACCCCGACTACGGTGCGGCGTCGGCCCGTTGGACCCGCTGTGTCACCCCGGCACACGGGCCCCGGCCCGACAGCCCCGACCCCGCCGTCTCCGCACGCTGTGCTCGCGAGAGCGGCCTGGTCCGGCTCCGCGGCCGGCTGGAGCCTGTCCTGCTGGCCCGGGTGCGCGCCGAACGACGCGACCAGTTGACCACCTACAAGCAGTTGCGCAGTCGCGCGCTGCACCGCGCGGCGGCCCTGTACGCCGAGCGGACCGTCCGGGTAACCCAGAAGAAGGGCAGTACCTCTTCATGATCGCCAAGCGCCTCGCCACCACCGCAGCGGCAGCCCTCCTCGCGCTCGGGGGCGGACTCGCACTGGCCGCACCGTCCGGCGCGGCGGACTGCCCCAGCGGCGAGTTCTGCGTCTGGGAGAACGCCAACTTCGCCGGTCAGCGCGCCAACTGGTCGGGGGACGACGGCTGGTGGGAAAGCTGGATCGCCGACACCGACTCCTCCTGGGCCAACCACGGCATCTCAGGACCCGGAGTCAAGGACCACGTCAAGGTGTACGAGGACGCCTGGCAGGGCGGCGCCATGACGATCTGCCTCACTCCGGGCGAGGAGGTCGGCTACAACGGCGTCGCGAACGACCGCGGTGACTCCCACACCTGGGCCATGAGTTGCTGAGAGAGGGGTGAACGCGGAGGGTCCGGCAGGGGCAAAACCCCTGCCGGACCCTCCGCGTGCCCGCCCGGGCGGTCTGTCAGCCAACCGTCCACTTCTGGTTGGCCGTGCCGCCGCACGTCCATATCTGCAGACGTGTGGCGTTGGCCGAGTTGTTGCCCGTGACGTCGAGGCACTTGTTGGCCTGCGGGTTCACGATGTCGTTGGCCGAACTGACGACCCATCGCTGGGCGGCGCTCCCGTTGCAGTCGTAGAGCTGTACGGTCGTGCCGTCCGCCGTGCCGCCGCTCGTGACATCGAGGCACTTGCCCAGGGCGCGGATCGTACCGTCGGAGCCGACCGTCCACTGCTGCGCGGCGCTCGCGTTGCAGTCGTAGAGCTGTACGGCGGTGCCGTTGGCCGAGTTCGCCCCCGCCACGTCCACGCACTTGCCCGCGAGGCCCCTGATCGGGACCCCGGTGGTGGGCGTGTCGCCCGTGGTCACCTTCACCTGGTCCACGACCAGGGTCTGCGGGAAGACGGTGGAGCTGTCGGGGTCGCCGGGCCAGTACCCGCCGACCGCGAGGTTGAGGATCAGGAAGAACGACTTGTTGAACACCCAGGCGTTGCCGCCCACGTCGGCGGGCGTACGCGTCTGGTAGACGACGCCGTCCACCGACCACTTGATCGAGTTGGGCGCCCAGTCGACGGCGAAGGTGTGGAAGCCGTCCGCGAAGGCCTGGCCGTTCGGCAGGGTGTACCCGGCGCCGATGCCCGCCGAGCCCGAGTATCCCGGCCCGTGGATCGTGCCGTGGACGGTCGACGGCTCGAAGCCGACGTTCTCCATGACGTCGATCTCACCCGAGGCGGGCCAGCCGACCGTTCCGAGGTCGTTGCCGAGCATCCAGAACGCGGGCCACATGCCCTGCCCGCGCGGGACCTTCAGCGTGGCCTCGACCCGGCCGTACTGCGCCGTGAACCTGCCGGCGGTGTTCAGCCGGGCCGAGGTGTACTGGCAGGTTCCGTACCAGCACTGGTAGTTGGCCGGGTTCTCCTTGCGAGCGGTGATCACCAGGTGGCCCTGGCCGTCCAGCGCGGCGTTGTTGGTGCCGGACGTGTACATCTGCCGCTCGTGGTTGTTGACGTTGTCGCCGGTCTCGATCTGCCACCTGGAGGAGTTGACAGCCGATCCGGCGGCACCGTCGAACGTGTCCTGGAACGTCACGGCAGCGGCGCTCACAGCGGCGGCGTCCCCTTCGGGACGCGCTTGCGCGGGAGCGATGGCGGCCGAGCCGACGAGCACGGCGGACAGAGCGGCGAAGAGGCATCTTCGGAGCAGGCGTGGGGAGGCCACGACTCTCCCTTCCGTACGGCGCCCCCGGGGGGAGGGGGCGGCCGACTGAGGTGGGGGGACATGCTTTGCCTCTTGATTTAAGAAGTGAGGTAAGGGGGTGTCAAGGTCCTGGTCCGGACCTTTCGTTCACAGTGCCGCCTCAGGTGTCCTCGGAAGTGTTCCGGCTGCGGCGCCGACCGTGCACCGCCCGGCTGATCCGCCGCCCCAGCAGCAGGTAACCCAGCAGGGCCCCGGTCGTGTTGAGGATGACGTCATCGATGTCGAAGGCGCGCCCGGTGATGAACGTTCCCTGGAGCAGCTCCACGAGCAGCATGACCGCGGCGGTCAGCAGTATGACGCGCAGGACTCCCCGGGTCTTGGGCGCCAGGACGGGCAGCAGCAGTCCGAAGGGCAGCCCGAGCACGATGTTGCCGCCGATCTGCTTGAAGGCGTCGCGCAGTTCGGGCTGGTCGAGATAGGCCTTCAGTGAACGGCCGGGGTGCAGATTGGTGTGGATCAACGCCTCCGACGCCGGTGACGGTTCGAGGGTCAGCCGGGCCAGCACCGCGCCGAAGGCCACCATGGCGCCGAGAGCCAGCAGGATGACCAACAGCCGCACGGGAAGCGGGAGTGCCCCCCGCTCCCGTGCCGGCTCTCGGCTCCGCTCCTGCTTCCGCGCCGACGGCTTCCGTCCCGGCCTCCGCGTTGACGGCTTCCGTTCCTGCTTCGGCGCCGAGGGCTGGCGACCCGACTTCGCGGTACGAGCGCGCAACGCCGTACGCAGCATGCGATCCTCCCAATGTGTACTGCCTGTGGATGAAGCCGACTACCCGGGTTGGGGGAATCGATGTCGAGCGGCACGGCGGCCGGGCGAGCTGCGTGCCGGGGCACGGCTCACTTGCCGTAGGTGACCTTCACCTCCGTGAAGCCGAGGGAGGTCAGCAGGCCTTCGAGCATGCTGGTGGTGTTCTCCTCGGCGCGTGCGGTGAGGCGGCTGTCCTTCGCGGCGTCGCTGATGTGGTCGATCGCGAGCCGCTGTACGGCCTGTTCGCCGTTCGGGTTGTCCGAGAAGACGTCACCGATCCGGTCGAGGAGGCCGCGCTGCTTGGAGACGGCGTACGAGTGGTCGGGGTCGAGGGCGGGCTTGCCCAGCGCCGCGTGCGGCAGCCGAAGCGTAGCCGACGTACGGTCCTCGTTGACCACCACGTCCTTGTCCTTGATCTTGCCCAGGTCGACGTAGGAGTCGACCGTGCCCGCGCCCACGTACAGCGTGCGGGTGCCACGGAGCGCGTCGGGCAGGTACTTGGCATCCTTCTCCAGGTCCACGACCACCTGGAAGTTCCCGGACGCGGCGTCGTAACGGCTCATGTCCTGGATCGACTTGAGGAGCGTGGGGCCGGTGCGGTCGTTGGTCTCGGTGCCGAACACATCGCGGAGCCCCGGCAGCACGGCCAGCCGCAGGCCGGCGAACAGCACCACGAGCACCAGCACGAAGGCGCTGAGCACCTTCGCCCACCCGGGCATACGCTTGATGGACGTCGTCATGTCGACGGTCCTCCCTTCCTGCTATGCGGATGCCCCCCAAATCCCGCGGTAGGCCCATCCGTTGGCCACGTTACGGTGACGGGGGCACAGGGTCCGTCCGGCCCGGTCCGTCTACCCGGGCACACCCCGGCGCGAACTCGACGCCCACCGAATCCAGGGGGTTTCCTGGGACCACCGCCCGCCGAAGTTCTTCTCGAATTCCGTTCCATGCGAGGCGAGCTGCGCGGTGATCGGTGATCGGTGCCGAGTGTGACCTGGTCCGGGGGTGCCGGCCGTGCCGTCGTGGTGGCTTCCCGGTGGCCGTCGGCAACCGGATTCCGCCCGGTGGGGGCGCTCGGCGAGGGCCAGTAGCATGAGGAACGCATCCCGGGTCGATCATGTTCTCCGGCGGCGCATCCGGTTCGATCATGCGAGGAGCGGTCGTGCGTGACATCGCCGTGTTCAGCGGTAGTGCCCATCCCGAACTGGCCGCGGAGGTCTGCGCGCATCTCGGTGTGCCCCTCAGCCCGAGCCGGACCAGCCGGTTCGCCAACGACTGTCTGGAGGTGCAGCTCCAGTCCAACTGCCGCGAGCGCGATGTGTTCCTGGTACAGCCGCTGGTCAGGCCGGTGCAGGAGAACCTCGTCGAGCTGCTGATGATGTGCGACGCCGCGCGCGGCGCGTCCGCCGGGCGGATCACCGTGGTCATGCCGCACTACTCCTACGCCCGGTCGGACAAGAAGGACATGCCGAGGATCTCGCTCGGCGGACGGCTGGTCGCGGACCTGCTGGTGGCCGCGGGGGCGAGCCGGGTCCTGGCGATGACGCTGCACTCTCCGCAGGTGCACGGGTTCTTCTCGGTGCCGGTCGACCATCTGCACGCCCTGCGGGAGCTGGCCGCGCACTTCCGCCACCACGACCTCTCGCGTACGACGGTCGTCTCGCCGGACCTCGGCAACGCCAAGGAGGCCGCCCACTTCGCGCGGCTGATCGGTGCCCAGGTGGCCGCGGGCGCCAAGCAGCGGTTCGCCGACGACCGGGTGAGCATCAGCTCCGTCATCGGTGAGGTCGCCGACCGCGATGTCATCGTGCTCGACGACGAGATCGCCAAGGGCAGCACCGTCCTCGAACTCCTCGACCGGCTGAGGGAGCTGGGGCCGCGGTCCATCCGGGTCGCCTGCACCCACGGCCTGTTCTCGGCGGGCGCGCTGAAGCGGCTCAGCGATCAGCCCGACGTCCTGGAGATCGTCTGCACGAACACCGTGCCGATTCCGGCCGGGGAGCACACCGAGAAACTGCGGGTGCTGTCCATCGCCCCGGCGCTCGCCGAGGCCGTGCGGCGCATTCACAACGGTGAATCCGTCAGCGCCCTGTTCGACACGCCTGAGGACGAATAGTTTCGGCGGCGACGTCCCGGTCGTACGGGTCTCGGAGCTCAAAGAACCGGAGGGCGACGCCGAGTGGGCCGCCAGGATCCGGAAGCAGTCGGCAGGCCGGACAGGCGTCAGAAGGAGCCCGACGTGGGCTCGTGCTGCCCCAGCGCCTCGTCCAGCGACGCGAACGGGGGCAGCAGGTGGGCGAGACCGGTCACCTTGAGGATCCGCAGGGTCAGCGGCTGGGTGCAGACGAGGTGCAGCCGGCCGTCGCGGGCGAGCACGCGGCGCCTGGCCCGGTACAGCAGGCGCAGCCCCGAGCAGTCGAAGAACTCGACCGGCCGCAGGTCGATCACGATCCGCGGTGCCGGGCCGCCCGTCGCGGAGTCCAGGTACGGCGTGATCTCCACCGCGGCGAGGATGTCGATCTCCCCGTGCAGTTCCAGCACGGTGTGGCCCTGGTGCCGATGGACACGCAGATGCCGCGAGAGTGGCGCGGGGCCATTTCGTGCCACGACGGCATCACCTCCAACCGGCTGCAGTACCGCTCCTCATCGCAGGGTCCGGAGTCACCAGGGGCCGGGGTGACGGCGTCCGTGAGCGTAGACGCCATACCGGGGTACTGGTGGTTGCAAAACCGCTCCTTGCCCTGCAAGTTACCCTCGTTAGAGTGAATCTCAGCATGTTCGATTGACATATGTCTTCGATTTGGGTGGGACGTCGTCCCAGTGGCTGAGATTCGTTGTCGTGCAGGTGTCCCGCCGAAGTTACGACAGCGCGTGCCAGGCCCTGGACAGCGCCTGGCGGAGCTGGTCGGTCTGGTGTGACGTGAGGTCCCGGACCATGCGTTCTTCCAGCTCCCGGACGGGTTCCGCGAACCGCGCGAGCAGTGCGCGCCCTTCGTCGGTGAGCAGGATCAGCAGCTCGCGCCGGTTGCCCTGATTCCGCTCCCGGCGCACGAGCCCGCGGTTCTCCAGCGACCGCACCACATCGGCCACCGACTGGGCCGTCACGAACGAGTCGCGCGCGAGCTGCGCCGCCGAGAGCCCGTCGTGCCGCTCGAGGACGGTGAGGGAGGTGTACTGAAGCGCGGTGATCCCCTCCGGCTTCACGAGTTCGTCGAGGTGGGAGCGCACGACGAGCTCCACCCGCTTGACCATGTAGAGCAGCGACGGGGGAGCCTTCGTCGTCCGGTTGGCGGCCATGGGTTCAGCCTAGGGCTTGACAGGAAACCTGTCTGTCAAGCCCTTGCTCGCCTTCTGCTTCAGTCGACCGTCAGCACCAGCTTCCCCGTGGTCCGGCCCGTGCCGCCGAGCGCGTGTGCCTCGGCCGCGTCGGCCAGCGGGAACGCCCCTGCGATCGTCGCGCGAAGCTTCCCCGCCTCGACGAGCTCCGCGATCGCCCGCAAACCGGTGCGGTCGGCGTCGACGAGCATCCGGACCGCCCGTACACCGAGCCGTTCGGCCTCCTCGTAGAAGTCCTCCGTGCCGATGGGCAGGATCGAGACCACGATCCCGCCCGGGCGCAGGACGTGCAGCGAGCGGACCGCGTTGTCGCCGCCGATCGTGTCCAGGACGATGTCCACGTCCTTCACGGCCTCGGTGAAGTCGGTCTCCCGGTAGTCGATCGCCTCGTCCACGCCGATCCCGCGCAGAAAGTCGTGCTTGCCCGCGCTCGCCGTGCCGATCACATACGCGCCCCGCGCCTTGGCGATCTGCACGGCCACATGACCGACCCCGCCGGCCGCGGCGTGGATCAGCACCCGCTGCCCCGGCTGGACGTCCGCGTTCTCCACCAGGGCCTGCCACGCGGTCAGTGAGACCAGGGGCAGCGCGCCCGCCTGGATGTGGTCGATCCCGGCCGGCTTGAGGGCGAAGGCGCGTGCCGGGGCGGCGACGTACTCGGCGTGCGAGCCGTGTCCGAAGGGGTAGGACAGCATGCCGAAGACCTCGTCGCCGGTCTTGAAGCCGGCGACGCCGATACCCACGGCCTCGACCACGCCGGAGACGTCCCAGCCGAGGACGAACGGCGGCTCGCCGAGGAAACCGCCGGTGGCGCGGTGCTTCCAGTCGGTGGGGTTGACCCCCGCGGCACGGACCCGGACGAGGATCTCGTTGGGCCGCGGCGCGGGCCGCTCCACCTCGACTTCTTCGAGGACCTCGGGACCGCCGAGGACCTGCTGGCTGATGACTCGCATGGTGTTCACAGTGCTCATGGTCGTCCAGCCTGCCGGGTCCCGCCCGACAGGAAAATGGCACGATGGCCAACCTTCGATAGGATCGTGCCATGCATCGTGTGGAACGGGTCGTGGTCCTGGCGCTCGACGACGTCTATCCCTTCGAACTGGGCATCCCCAGCCGGATCTTCGGCGCCGCCGACGGCCGATACGAGGTGCTGACCTGCACCGTCGACGGCCGTCCGGTGCGCACCAACGCCGACTTCACGATCGCCGTCGACCATGGACCCGAGGTCCTCGACACGGCGGACACGGTCGTGGTCGCCTCCATGTCGTCCTCGCACATCCCCACCGGGCTTTCCGTCGAGGTCGCCGACGCCCTGGCCCGGATCCGTCCGGACGCACGGATCGTCTCGATCTGCACGGCCGCCTTCGTGCTCGCCGCCGCCGGTCTCCTCGACGGCCGCCGCGCCACCACCCACTGGCAGGTCGTCGACCGTTTCCGTGCCGAGTATCCGCAGGTCGACCTCGACCCCGACGTGCTCTTCGTCCACGACGGCCGGATCCTCACCTCCGCCGGCGCGGCCTCCGGAGTCGATGTCTGCCTGCACATCGTGCGCACGGACCACGGCAGCGAACTCGCCAACACGGTCGCCCGCCGCTGCGTCGTCCCGCCGTTCCGCGACGGGGGACAGGCCCAGTACATCGAACAGCCCGTACCCGAGTCCGGGGCCACGAGTACGGCCGCCACCCGCGACTGGGCCCTGACCCGGCTCGACGAGCCCCTCGCCCTGGCCGACCTCGCCCGCCACGCCGGGATGAGCCTGCGCACCTTCGCCCGCCGCTTCCACGACGAGATGGGCCTGAGTCCGGGCCGCTGGCTGATCCAGCAGCGCGTTGTCCGGGCCCGGCATCTCCTGGAGTCCAGTGACCTGCCGGTGGACCAGATCGCAGGCCGGGTCGGCTTCGCGACGGGCGCTTCCCTGCGCCAGCACCTGCACGCCGCGATCGGCGTCTCGCCCCAGGCGTACCGGCGTACCTTCCAAGCGACCCGCTAGGCCCTGTCGTCACATTCCCGTCTGCCGCGCGACGCCATGCACGCACTCTCGCCGCACCGGGCGCAGACCCAAGTACGTCCAGTACGAGGGCCTACGCCCGGCACGCCGAGAGCACGCACCTGACGCCGTGCGGCCGCCCTCCGGGCGACGACGGGAATTTGACGACAGGGCCAGGCCGCTGAACGATCACCGCCACTCCTGCGTCGGAGGAGGGAACGAGGGAACGGCAGTCGGCGGACAGGGGTGGAGATGCGTGAACGGATCGCGGTGACGGTGCTGCTGCTGGGGCTGACAGCGGTGGGCTGCGGCGAGGGGACGCGTGAGGACCTCGTCATCACCGGAACGCCGCCGGCCACGCCGTACGCGGGGCCCCTGGACCTGCCGTTCAGGGAGAGCGCCGACGGCGGCGAGCGAGAGGCCGCGGAGAGTTCGGGCGCGGCCGGGCGGGCGCTGGAGTGCGACGGGGAGATCTACTCGGGCGGCTCGGGCGAGACATGGAACGGGTCCGACGGCGGCTCGACGCCGGAGGAGGGTCTCAACGCGTTCTTCGACATGGAGCAGCCCGAAGTGCCCGGCCGCGGCTACCGGATCGAGAGCGAACAAGGGGACCGCGTCCTGTTCTCGTACGACGTCGGCGGCCGGACCAGGGTCGCCGTCGTCGTCGCCAAGGACCAGCCGCACCGCCCCGGTTGGGGCCCGGAGACCAGCGCCTCCTGCGACCCCGCCGAACTCCCCGCGAGCTACACGGACTCCAGGTCGCAGGAGATCTGGACCGACCGCGGCGACCACCGGGTGCCCACCACCGTGCTGAGCAGTTACGCGGGTGCGGAGCACTGCGACTGGGAGAGTGCGCACTTCCTGGGAATGGGCCGGGACGAGGACCTCAGGCAATACGCACGGGATCCGCGCGGGGTGCTCGGGACCGAGCTGCTCACCGCCGAGTACGACGGAGACGCCAGGATGCCCGCCGACGCGCACGACACCGGCTACCGCCTCGACGACTGGGAGTTGTGGCTGCCGGACGACAAGGCGACGGCCTATATCCGCACATCCGACGGAGTGGAGGCCTGGCCCGCGACCGAGGACTGGGTCGCCTGCAAGTGAGACGTCAGCGGCTCCGGTGCAGGGCGATCAGCAACTGCCACACCTGGTGGGCGACTTCCTCGGGAGTGGCGTCGAGCAGACCGTGCAGCCAGTCGCCCAGGACCCCCGCGAAGGTGGCCGCCACGGCGGAGGCGACGAGCGGGGCGTCGGGGGCGCCCACCAGGGTGCGCTCGGCGAGACTGCGGGCGCGCAGGTCCCGGTGCAGCACTCGGCCGAGCGGGCCGCCGCCGCCCGGGCTCAGGAGGGCTCGGTACAGGGCGGCGTGCGGGGGGAGCCCGGCGAAGAACGCCAGGAGGGCGGACGGCGCGGACACCGGGTCGGGCCGGCCGCGCCAGGCGTGCAGCGCGTCCACCGCCTCCCGTACGACATCGGCGCAGGCGTCGACTGCCAGCGCCTCCAGGTCGGCGTAGTGCACGTAGAAGGTGGCCCGGCCGACCCCGGCCCGCCGGGCCAGGGCAGCGACGCCGACCTCATCGAGCGGGCGCTCGGCGCACTCCTCCAGGAGGGCCTGCCGCAGCTTCGCCCGGGTGCGGGCGGCCCGCGGGTCCCGCTCGGTCACCGGGCGACGAGGACGGCGGCCAGGGCGAGCGCGCCTGGCAGCGCCTGTGCGAAGAGGATGCGCCGGTTCGCGGTCACCGATCCGTAGAGTCCGGCGACGACCACGCACACCAGGAAGAAGACCTGGACGCGGAAGCCGGTCGGATCCCCTGCGATCAGTCCCCACACCAGGCCCGCCGCGAGAAACCCGTTGTAGAGGCCCTGGTTGGCGGCCAGCGGCGCGGTCGCCCGCGCCATCTCCGCGTTGAACCCGTGCAGGCCGCGGCCCGGCTTGCGCTCCCACAGGAACATCTCCAGGACCAGGATGTACCCGTGCAGCACGGCCACCAGGCCCACCAGCACGTTCGCGACGGTCTCCATCGTTCGGCATCCCCACTGTCAGTCATGCACTTCTTGGACAGATGCCCACTATAGCTGGACACCTGTCCAGGAAATCCCACGGTCACCGCGAGCGCGGGCTCGCCGGGGCGGTCACTCTGTCGGCAAACAGGCGGCCGTAGCCTCGCAACGGGGCGCTGGAACCGAGGTTGTCGCGCAGGGGAGAGGCCGCGTGACCGATGATCATGGCGCTGAGACGGGTTCTCTCCTCGCCCGCCGCGCCATACGTGTCGTTGGCCACTCGCGGCACGGGTTGCCCCGCCCGTGAGCCGGGTAGCGATGCAGCGGTCTTCTGTCGTCCGAGGGGGAGTTGACGTGTCGGGCAGCCTCGCGCCGGCCGGGTGGAGCGGGAGTGAACGGGGGATGTGGGCCGCTTTCCGCAGAGGGGAGTGGTTCGAGGACCAGGGTGAGGTGAGGGCGTCCGTCGTACGGCGACTGCTGCTCGCCCCACCGCCCGCCGAGCCGGGACATCTGCCCCGGCTGCGGCTGCGGGATGTGCGGATCACCGGGCGGCTCGACCTGGCCGAGGCATTCGTCGCGGGTACCCTGCGGCTGCGCAACTGCCGCTTCGAGCAGGCTCCTTCCCTCGACGGCGCGTCGCTCGGCGCCCTGGAGATGCGTGACTGCGTACTGCCCGCGCTGTCCGCGGTGGGAGTCACGATCGGCGGGAGGTGCGAGATCGCGGGGTGCCGGGTGGAGGGGCCCATGGATCTCTACGGCGCCACGATCGGCGGCACGCTGCACGTGGAGAACAGCCGTCTGACCGGGCGTGGCGAACGCCGCGGCGAGGGAGCCCTTCAACTGGTGTGTGCCACCGTCGGAGGAGACATCCAGGCCGGCTGGGGGCTGCGCGTCGACGGCTGCACCGACCTGCGGGACACCTCGGTGCGCGGCAGCGTCGTGTTCAAGGGCGCCGAACTGATCAACCCCGAAGGCACCGCGCTCAAGGCCAACAGGCTGCACATCGGCGGCGACCTGAACTGCCGAGGCGGGCTCGTCGCCGAAGGCACCGTCGATCTGTGTGACGCCCGGGTGGGAGGCGGCGCCCTCTTCGAAGGGGCCCTGCTCACCGCGGAGCACGGACCCGCGCTGCGCGCCCACGGCATAGACGTGGGCGCGGTGTTCAACTGCTGCGACGGGTTCACCGCACGCGGCAGGGTCACGCTCAGCAGCATCACCGTACGCAGCCGGGTCTCCTTCCACGACGCCGTCATCGACGTGCCGCCCGGCAGCCCCGCCCTCACCTGCCGCCGCTCCACCGCCTCCGAATTCGCCCTGCGCCCCCGTGAACCCGTGCGGGGCACCGTCGACCTCAGTCACACCCGGCTGACCATACTGCGCGGCGCGCCGGAGAGCTGGCCGGGCACGGTACGCCTCGAAGGCGTCCTCTACGACAGCCTGCTGCCCCAACTCCCCGCTGAGCAGCGGCTTCCCCTGCTCGCCCGCGATCCCGAGGGCTTCACCCCACAGCCGTACGAGCAGCTCGCCGCCGCGTACCGCCTGCACGGCCGCGACGCCGACGCGCGCACGGTACTGCTGGCCAGGCAGCGCCGGTTGCGCCGCACGCTGCCGTGGCCGGGGCGGGTGTGGAGCAGACTCCAGGACGTCACCGTCGGATACGGTTACCGGCCGATGCGCGCCGTGTGGTGGCTGTGCGCGATCATGCTCAGCGGGATCCTCCTGTTCACCATCTGGCCTCCGCAGGCGCTGGACCCCGGCAGACCGCCCCACTTCCAGGCCGCCATCTACACCTTCGACCTGGTGCTCCCGCTCGTCGACTTCGGGCAGGAACAGGCGTTCAGCCCGCGTGGCGGGCTGCAGTGGGCGGCTGTCGTCCTGGTCTGCCTGGGCTGGCTGCTCGCGACGACGGCCGCCGCGGGAGCCAACCGCACGCTCCGCAGGTCCTGAATCCGGCATTCGAAGGCGACGGTGGATCAACACGGGCACTCCGACCGTCACTTCGAGACGGCATGGCCGACCGGGGCGCCGGAATCGGCCCCCGCCGTGCCGCGGGGGCCGGGCCTTCGCCGTCCGCGGACCGGCCCCCGCGGGACCACGCGCCGGTGCCGGCCACGCCGGTGCAGAGCCACCAGCGTGACCAGCGCACCCAGCAGAACGCAGCAGGCGGCGAGGCGCAGACCGAGGTCGTACCCCGCCAGGAACGCGCCGTGCGGATCCGTGCCCGACCGCAGCTCGGCGCGCTCACGGCGGGTGAGGACCACCCCGACCAGCACCACGCCGAAAACGCCGGAGACCTCACGGGCCGCGCTCACCAGACCCGTGGCCATCCCCGTGCGCGCCTCCGGTACCTCGGCGAGCGCACGCACGGTCAGCGGCGTGGTGAGCGCGGAGCCCGCACCGATCAGCAGCAGCCCCGGTTGCAGGTCCCAGAACCCGGCGTGCGCCCCCGTTCCCGACACGTACAGCAGGCCGAGCGCCACCGTGCCGAGCCCCAGCGCGATCGAGACGTGCGCACCCAGCAGCCGGGCCGCCCACTCGGCCAGCGGGGTGCACAGGAGCAGTGCCCCGGCCAGCGGGAGGAAGGCGAGACCCGCGCGGGTCGGTGAGAAGCCCAGGATCCGCTGGAGGTAGAGGGCGGTGAAGAAGAAGACGCCGTTGACGCCGATGCCCCACAGCACCTGTGCGAGTACTCCGCCGGCGAGGAACCGGTCGCGCAGCAGGCGCAGTTCGACGAGCGGGCGCGCCGTCCGCGTCTGGACGACCAGGAACACAGCGGCGGTGACCGCCGACGCACCCAGACACAGGGCCACCGGACGGCTGCCGAACCCGTGCTCGCCGCCGCGCACGAGACCGTACGTGAGCAGGTAGAGGGAGAGGACCGAGAGAAGTACGCCGGGCAGGTCAAGACCTCCGCGCGCGGGCCCGCCCGACCTGGCGGGGACGGCGCGGACCAGCGGCAGTGCGAGCAGGCCCAAGGGCACGTTCAGGGCGAACACCCAGCCCCAGGACCACTGTTGGGTGACGAACCCGCCGACGACCGGCCCGAGCGCCAGCGCCACGGCCAGGGCCGCCGTCCACAGCCCGACGGCCATCGAACGCCGACGGGCGGGCAGATCGAGGGCCACGACGGCCAGTGACGCGGGGATGACCAGAGCCGCCCCGACCCCCTGCACGGTACGGGCCGCGATGAGCGTGCCGCCGCTGTCCGCCAGGGCCGCCGCGCCCGACGCGGCCGTGAAGACCACGATCCCGGCCGCCAGGACGGACCGGCGTCCGAACAGGTCGGTGAGTCGTCCGCCGGGCAGCAGGAGCGCGCCGAAACTGAGCACATAACTGCTGGCCACCCACTCCAGGTCGCCTACCGTCAGGCCGAGTTCGCGTTGCACGGTCGGCAGGGCGACGTTGATCACCGTGTTGTCGAGCGTCGTGATGAAACCGGTCAGCGTGAGCAGCGCCAGCAGCGCGGACAAGCGTGCACGTCCCACCGTCGCTCCCTTCGTGGACATCCCGCGTGGGACTTCCTTCGTGGCCGCCGAGTGACTTCCGCACCGCGCTCGCGCCGTGACCACGCGACGCGCCGTGACCGCGTGGCGCGGCGAACCCGCACCGCGCCCGCACTGTGGCCGGGCGAATCCGGCACGGCATTCCGGCACGGCAATCCTTCGCGGCTTTCCGCGTGGCACGGATTGTCGGTCGCAAATGGGGGCCGTGGCTCCGCGCCGGGCACCGAATCGGGGCCCGGTCTTTGTCAGCGCGCTGACAGCGGGCGCTGACGAACTGTCAGTACGTCGTCTAACCCCACGACACCCACGGGAGCACCCTGGTGCCTCGCCCCACCGCCCGGCCGCCCGCCGACACAGCAGCGCGACCGCCCCCACGAGTTGGAGCCGCCATGACCGACGCCCCGCCCGCCGCCGACGCGTCGCTGACGGAGCACCTGCGGCACTGGGCCCGCCACCGGCCACAGCAACGTGCCTTCAGTCACGTGCAATTCCCCGACCTGGCATCGGCGGGACTGCACCGCACGCTCGGCTGGCGGGCCCTGGACACCCGCGCCCGCGCCGTGGCCGACCGGCTGCGGACACTCGCCGCGCCCGGGGACCGGGCCGCCCTGGTCATGCCCCAAGGGCTCGACTACGCGGCTGCCTTCCTCGGCTGCCTCTACGCCCGCGTGATCGCCGTACCCCTCTTCGGTCCCCAACTCCCGGGCCACGAGGGAAGACTGACGGCCGTCCTGGCCGACTGCGAACCCGCCTGCCTGCTCGCCGACGCGGCCACGGCCCCATCGGTGGCGGCGTTCGTGCAGGATCACGGGCTGCCGGTGGTCCCCGTCGTTCCTGTGGACGAACTCCCTTTCCGGCAGGTGGCCTTCGACGAGACCGCGCTCCCGGCTTCGGCGGACCCCGACGACATCGCTTACCTCCAGTACACCTCGGGCTCCACCCGGGCGCCGGCCGGCGTGATGATCAGCCACGCCAACATCGTCGCCAACGCGCGCCAGGCCATCGACGCGCTCATCGCGGACCCCGCGACCACGACGACGGTCGGCTGGCTACCGCTCTTCCACGACATGGGACTCGTACTCAGCGTCGCGGCGCCCGTCGTGGGAGGCTTCCCGTCCGTCCTGATGGATCCGGTGGCCTTCCTGGAGAGCCCGGTCCGCTGGCTGCGCCTGTTGGGGTCCTACCAGGGGACGGTCAGCGCCGCGCCGAACTTCGCGTACGACTACTGCGTGGCCCGTACCGACGCCGCCGCGCTCGACGAACTCCGCCTGGACCGCGTACGCGTCCTGATCAACGGCAGTGAACCGGTGCGGCCGGGGACGATCGACCGCTTCCACACCGCGTTCGCGGCCACCGGCCTGGACCCGGCGGCCCACTGTCCCGCGTACGGGCTCGCGGAGGCCACCGTGTTCGTGACGGCGGACGGGCACGCGACGGTGCCCACGACGGTGCGGTGCGACGCCGACGCGCTCGCGGAGGGGCGCGTCGAGCCTCAGGCGGGAGACCTCTCGCACGCGGACACGACTCCGCTCGTCTCCTGCGGCGCGCCCGTCGGGCAGGAACTGGAGATCGTCGGCCCGGGCGGTGAAGTCCTGCCGCCCGACCGGGTCGGCGAGATCCGGCTGCGCGGCCCGAACATCGGGCGCGGCTACTGGAAGCACGCGGACCAGCCTTTCTGCGACCCGGAGGGCCGACTGCGCACCGGCGATCTGGGCGCGCTGCACGAAGGACGGCTGCTGGTCACCGGCCGTCTCAAGGACGTGATCATCGTCGACGGGCGCAACCACTACCCGCAGGACATCGAGGAGACCGTGCAGAGCGCCGTGGCCCTCGTCCGCCGCGACCGGCTCGCCGCCTTCGGGGTGCCCCGCCCGGACGGCACGGGAGAGGAACTCGTCGTCATCGCCGAGCACCGCCGGGACGCCGAACCGACGGCGGACGAGGCGCACGACGCGGACCGCACCGCGCGAGCAGCCGTCTCCGCGCGCCACGGACTGCGGCTCGGGACTCTGCGGCTCGTCCCGCCGGGCTCGGTGCCCCGCACCAGTAGCGGAAAGGTGGCCCGGGCGGCGAGCCGGGCGCGCCATCTCGACGGAGGGTTCGGTCCCCGATGAGCCTCTCGCACACGGAGATCCGCGCGGTGATCGTCGGCCGGCTGACCTCCTGGTACGGCCTCGATCCCGGCGAGATCACCGACGACCGGCCGCTGGCGGAGCTGGGGCTCACCTCGCGCGACGCGGTGGCGCTGACCTCGCTGCTCGGCGATCTCGCCGGGCGGCGGCTGCCGGACACGCTGCTGTGGGACACGGGCACGATCGACGCGCTGGCGGGGCGGCTGACGGAGGAACGGCCGAGGACCACGCCCGCGAAGGCGCGCCGGTCGGTGGCAGCGACACAGCCGCTGGGAGACGCCGTGCCGGGCGTCGCCGTCGTCGGTCTCGGCTGCCGGTTCCCCGGCGGCGTCGACACACCGGACGCCTACTGGCGTCTGCTCACCGAGGCCTCGGACGCTGTCGGTACGGTCCCCGCAGGCCGCTGGGAAACGTCGGCGCACGCCGAGGTCACCGCGCACGGCGCCTTCCTCGACGACATCGCGGGCTTCGACGCGGAGTTCTTCGGCATCGGCGCGCACGAGGCCACCGCCATGGACCCGCAGCACCGCATGCTCCTCGAAGTCGCCCGCGACGCCCTCGACCACGCCGCGCTGCCCGTGACCGGACTCGCCGGTACCCGCACCGGGGTCTTCGTCGGCATCAGTGGCAACGAGTACGCGCACCTGACAGCCACCGCCCCCGACGCCTGGACGGCCACCGGCGCCGCCCTGAGCATCGCGGCGGGCCGCCTCTCCTACGCCATGGACCTGCGCGGCCCGAGCCTGGCCGTGGACACGGCCTGCTCGTCGTCACTGGTCGCGGTGCATCATGCCGTGCGGAGCCTGCTGACGGGGGAGAGCGACACCGCGCTCGCCGCCGGGGTGAACCTGCTGCTGTCGCCCGCCGTCACACTCGCCTTCGAACGGGCGGGAGCGCTCGCGCCGGACGGCCGCTGCAAGGCGTTCGACGTCACCGCCGACGGGATCGTCCGCGGTGAGGGCTGCGGTGTCGTCGTACTGAAGCGGCTCGCCGACGCCGAACACGACGGCGACCGTGTCCTGGCGGTCATCCGGTCGACAGCCGTCAACTCCGACGGCCGGTCCAACGGCCTCACGGCCCCCAACGCCGAGTCCCAGCGCGCACTTCTCGCCGAGGCGCACACCGACCCGGGGACCGTGGACTACGTGGAGGCCCACGGCACCGGAACGGCACTCGGCGATCCCATCGAGGCGGGCGCCCTCGGCGCGGTGCTCGGCGCCGGCCGAGATCCCGACCAGCCTCTGCTCATCGGCTCGGCCAAGACCAACCTCGGACATCTGGAGGCCGCGGCCGGAATCGCCGGGCTGATCAAGACCGTACTCGCCCTCCACCACGGTGAGATCCCGCCCCAACTGCACTTCACCCGCCCCGGCCCGCACGCCGACCTCGACGAACTCGGCCTGCGCGTCGTCACCTCGCCCGAGCCGTGGCCGCGCTACTCCGGGACGGCCACCGCGGGCGTCTCCGCCTTCGGGTTCGGCGGCACGAACGCGCATGTCACGCTCACCGAGCCCGACCGCCGCGCCCGCACCCGCCCCGCGGACCCGATCGAGCGGCCCGCACTGCTGCTGCTCGACGCGCCGACCGGCGAACGTGTCCGCTCGTACGCGGCTGAACTCGCCGACTGGCTCTCCGGCGAGCCGGGGTTGCGCGAGAGTGACCTGGCCCGCACCCTCGCGGGCCGCACGGGGCGCGGACGCCACCGCGCGGCCGTCGTGACCCGGGACCGGTCCGAGACGGCGAACGCCCTGCGCTGCCTGGCCACGGGCGGGCCGTCCCCGCACCTGGTCAGGGCCGAGGGCGCGGTGGGCGCTCCCGTCTGGGTCTTCTCCGGCTACGGCTCCCAGTGGCCCGGCATGGGGCAGCGACTCCTCACCGCCGAACCCGCGTTCGCCGAAGCGGTCGAACGACTGGATCCGCTGCTGCGCCGGAACACGGGTGTCTCGCTGGGCGCGAGCCTTGCCCCGGACGCCGACCTGTCCTCACCCGCCGTCGTCATGCCCGTCCTGTACGGCATGCAGCTCGCGCTCGCCGAACTGTGGCGGTCCTACGGCCTCGAACCCGCCGCCGTGATCGGGCACTCCCTGGGCGAGATCGCCGCGGCCGTCGTCTCCGGGGCGATCGACTCCGTCACCGGAGCGCACATCGTCGCCGTACGCTCCCGGCTGCTCGCGGGTCTGACGGGCGGCGCCATGGCCGTGGTCGACCGGCCCGAGCGCGAGATCGGCCTGCTGGCCCGCGACCTGCCCAGCGTCCAGGTCGCCGTCCACGCCTCGCCCGTGCAGAGCGTGGTGACCGGCTCCGCCGAGGAGGTGGCGGCGATGGTGGCCCGGGTGACGGCGGACGGCGGGTTCGCCCGGTCCCTGGGAGTGTCGGGGGCGGGCCACTCGCCCGAAGTCGAGCCGCTGCTCGGAGAGTTCGCCCGGGAACTGGGCGACGTACCGTCCACGGATCCCGCCTGTCGGCGCTACTCGACCGTGCTCGACGACCCCCGGGGTACGTCCCCCTGCGACACCGCGTACTGGGTGGCGAACCTGCGACGGCCCGTCCGGTTCGCACAGGCCGTACGCGCCGCGGCCGAGGACGGCCACCGGGCCTTCCTCGAAGTCGCCCCGCACGCCACGCAGTTGCACCCGCTCACCGACACCCTGCCCAAGGGCTCCCTCGTCGTCCCCACTCTGCGGAAGAACACCGACGACGCCCTGACCTTCCGCACCTCACTCGCCACGCTCCTGGTGAACGGTGTACGAGCCACGGGGCTGCGTGAGAGGTTCTCCGGACACATCGTGGATGTACCCTCGCCTCGCTGGCGCCACCGTCACTTCTGGTTCGGTGAGGAAGCTGACGTTTCCATGGCTCCGGCAGCCCCGGCGGCGCGCGACGTGATTCCTGTGGAGCGGCTCCGCAGTTGCGTCGCCGGGGTCATGGGGTACAGCCCCGACCGCATCGACGCCGATGTGCCGCTGACCGACCTCGGCCTCGACTCGCTGACGGCCGTGCGGATACGAGGAGTCGTGGAGCGGGAGTTCGGGGTCACCCTCGAGCCCGGAACCCTGCTCAGACAGGGAACTCTCCGGGCGGTGGCAGAACTCCTGGGCGCCGGGCCCCTATCGCGTGAACCAGGTCTGCCCGACCCGGGACCGCGGGAACTCGGCGAGACTCCTCTCCGCGGCCTCACCACCACCGGGCCCGGCACCCCGCTCTTCCTCGCGCACGCCGCCGGAGGCTCCTCCGCCGTGTACGCCCGCCTGGCGGAACACCTGGCCGGTCAAAGGCCGTTGTACGGATTCGACCGGCAGGCCGACCCCGACGACGTGCCCGGGCGCGCCGCGGAGTTCGCGCGCCGCATCCGGGAAGTACGGCCCGACGGGCCCTGGAACGTCGGTGGTTGGTCCTACGGCGGGGTCCTCGCGCAGGAGACCGCGCGGCTCCTGGCCACGCACGGCAAGGTCTCCGCACTCGTCCTGCTGGACTCGGTGCTGCCCCTGCCGGCGCCGCCCGGCCTGGAGCCGGCGGACATCGCGCGACGCCGTTTCGCGGACTTCGCCGGGTATGTGGAACGCACGTACGGCGTGCCGCTCGACCTGCCGTACGACGAGCTCGCCGGCCTCGACGACACCGCGCGGATCGACCTCGTGATCAAAGTGCTCGGCGCGTCCGTGGCCCTGCCGCCCTCTGTGCTGGAGCATCAGCGGACCTCGTACCTCGACCTGCGCAGCGGGGAACGCCACCGGCCGGGGCGGTACGAGGGCCGGACGCTGCTCTACCGGGCGAGCGAGCCCGCCCCGCACACGGTGCGCGATCCCCGCTACGAGCGCGACGACGCGACGCTGGGCTGGGACGCGTACTGCACCGACCTCACGGTCGCGCCGCTGCCCGGCCACCATCTGTCCCTGCTCGACCCACCGGTCGTCGACACGCTCGCCCGGCTGCTCACGCGCGATCTCAGCGACTCCTGAACCCGCCGGCTCAGCCCAACGACCTCTGACCGGCTGCTTCCGAGCAGCGACATCTCACCCGCCGCTCGCGAACAGCGACTTCCGCCCCGCCGCTTCCCAACGAGGAGTAGGCCCGTGCCCGTACCCCGTCCCACGCGCAGAACCGTCCTCCGCGCCGCAGTCGCCTCCACAACAGCACTGGCGGCCACGGCAGTCGGCGTCACCCAGGCGATGGGTGACAGTGCTCGTATCACCGCCGAGAACTGGCTCGACGGCCGGACCGTCGACCTCACGGTCGCCTCACCCGCGGTGGGCGCGTCCCTGCCCGTCCGTGTCGTGCTGCCGACGGGATACGCCGCCCAGCCCGACCGCACCTGGCCCGTCCTCCACCTCCTCCAGGGCGCGCACGACGACTACACGTCCTGGACCCGGGAGACGGACGTCAGTGACTTCCTCGCCGGGCAGGACGTCCTCATCGTGATGCCCGCCTCGGGACCCACCGGGATCCCGACCGACTGGTGGAACTACGGGCTGTCGGGCGCCCCGGACTACGAGAGGTTCCAGGTCGACGAGGTGATGGAGCTGCTGCGGCAGAGATTCCGGGCGGGCGGCAGACGCGCCGTGGCCGGGGTCTCCACCGGCGGCTACGGCGCGCTGGCGTTCGCCGCGCGGCGCCCCGGCGTCTTCGGTGCGGCGGCCTCGTACAGCGGAATCCTCGACACGACCGCGCCGGGCATGCCGATCGTGGTCAGCGCCATCGTGGCGCGGGAGTCGCTGGTGCCGCTGACCCTGTGGGGGAGTTCCCTGCTCAACTGGGCCATCTGGGACCGGCACAACCCCTACGCGCTGGCGCGCTCGCTGGCGGGCACCGGACTGTACATCTCGCAGGGCAGCGGCCTGCCGGGCACTGACTTCGGCAACCTCGAAGGCGCCTTCCTGGAAGGAAGCCTGTGGAGCCAGGCGCAGGGTTTCGCCCGGCATCTGGGGCTGCTGGGCATCCCGGCGCGGACGCACTTCTACAGCGGCGGCTCGCATGCCTGGCCCTACTGGCAGCAGGAGTTCAAGGCCTCGTGGCCGACTCTCGCCACGGGTCTCGGACTCGGCTGACCCCCCTGACCCCTGGCCGGCCGTTCCGGCCCTTCGAAGGAGGAACACATGGATGTCCTGGCCGAGGCCGTCGTGGCGGGAGCCCCCGCCGCCGAACTCGAACGCCTGCCGGTGCCCGCCCACTTCACGGCGGCACACCTGAGGGACGAGGACGTCGGCGGTTTCACCGGCGTCGCCGACAAGGACGTACGCAAGACGATCCACATCGGGCCCGTGCCGATGCCCGAACTCGCCCCGAACGAGGTCCTCGTGGCCGTCATGGCGAGCGGAATCAACTACAACACGGTGTGGTCGGCGATGTTCGAGCCCATCCCGACCTTCACCTTCCTGCGGCAGTTCGGGCGCCAGGACCGTTGGGCGGCCCGGCACGACCGGCCCTTCCACGTCCTCGGCTCCGACGCGGCGGGCGTGGTCGTGCGCACCGGCTCCGGGGTGCGCAGATGGCGGGTCGGCGACCACGTCGTCGTCGGCCCCACGTACGTCGACGAGGAGGAACCGGCGACGCACGCCGACGGCATGCTCGGAACCGGCCAGCTGGCCTGGGGTTTCGAGACCAACTACGGAGGGCTGGCCCACTACTGCGTCGCCCGCACCACTCAACTCCTCCCGAAACCCGGCCGCCTGAGCTGGGAGGAGGCGGCCTCCAACACCCTGTGCGCGGGCACGGCGTACCGGATGCTCGTCAGCGACCGCGGGGCCCGCATGACGCAGGGCGACATCGTGCTGATCTGGGGAGCGGCGGGCGGCCTCGGCGCCTACGCGGTGCAACTCGTCCGCAACGGCGGAGGGATCCCCGTGGGCGTCGTCAGCAGCGAGGCGAAGGCGGAGTACGCCCGCGCCCTCGGCTGCCAACTGGTGATCAACCGCGCGGAGATAGGCCTTTCGGGAAGCGAACCGGCAGACCCCGCCACCGTCGGCAAGCAGCTCGGCAGGCGCATCCGGGCGGCGACCGGCGAGGACCCGCACATCGTCTTCGAGCACGTCGGCCGGGCCACCTTCGGCGTCTCCGTGTTCGTCGTCCGGCGCGGCGGTGTCGTCGTCACCTGTGGATCCAGTACGGGCTATCTCCACGAGTTCGACAACCGCTACCTCTGGATGCGCCTCAAGCGCGTCATCGGCAGTCACGGCGCCAACCTGCACGAACAGGCCGCCGTGAACCGTCTCCTCGACCTCGGCGGCATCAACCCCGCCCTCACCGCCACCTATCCGCTCACCGACACGGCGGAGGCCGCCCGGCTGGTCCAGAACAACGCCCACATGGGCAAGATCGGCGTGCTGTCACTGGCCCCCGGCCCCGGCCTCGGCATCACGGAAACCGAGCCTTCGGGAGGGCTTCTGCGCGTTCCTGCCGGAGCGTGATCGAACACACTCCGTCACCGTGTGCTGCCCTGCGGCATTCGCGTCGAACTCGGCCCACCAGAGGCCGAGTCAGACGTCCGGTATCAGGTTTCAGGCGTCGTGCGCCGCGTGAACCCGCTCTCCTCCCACGTAGGTCAGCGCGACCTTCGTCTCGCCGATCGCCTCCGCCGGTCCGGCGAACGGGTCGCGGTCCAGGACGGCCAGATCCGCCAGGGCCCCCACCCGTACGCTGCCGGTCTCGTCGAGGTGGTTCGTGTACGCCGATCCCGCGGTGTACGCCGTCAGTGCGGCCGTCAGACCGATGCGCTCGGAGGGAAGGAACACCGGGCCCCTTTCGTGGGGGGCCACCCGGTTCACGGCGACATGGATGCCCTGGAGCGGGTCCGGGCTGCTGACCGGCCAGTCGCTGCCCGCCGCCAGGCTCGCCCCGGACCGCAGGAGCGCGCCGAACGGATACTGCCAGGCTGCTCGTTCGGCCCCCAGGAAGGGGATGGTCAGCTCGTCCATCTGCGGTTCGTGCGCGGCCCACAGCGGCTGGATGTTGGCCGTGGCGCCGAGGCGCGCGAACCGTGGTACGTCGTCGGGGTGCACGACCTGGAGGTGGGCCAGGTGCGGACGTGTGTCGCTCGGCCCGTTCGCCCTCCGTGCCGCCTCCACGGCGTCCAGTGCGTCGCGTACGGCACGGTCGCCCAGCGCGTGGAAATGACACTGGAAACCGAGGGAATCCAACTCGGTGACATATGAGGGCAGTTGCAGTGGATCGATGAAACTGGTGCCCCGATTGGCGGTGGCGCAGCCGCACTTGTCGAGGTAGGGGTCGAGAAGCGCCGCCGTGCCGGTCTCGGCGACCCCGTCCAGCATGAGCTTGACGCTGGTGGCGCGGAACCGCCCGTGGCTCAACGCGGCCCGTCTCTCGACGAGTTCGGGAATCTGCTCGGCCCCGCGCTCACGGTCCCACCACAGGGCGCCGACGACCCGAGCGGTCAGCGAGCCCTCGCGGGCCGCGGCCAGATAGGCCTCGGACGGGTCGTCCATCCCGACGAACTCCCCGACCAGCGCGTCCTGCCAGGCGGTGATGCCGAGCGCGTGCAGATGCCGTTGGGCGTGCAGCAGGGCGGCGAGCCGGTCCGCCGGAGTGGCCGAGGGTGTGAGCCGGCCGACGTACTGCATGGCCCCCTCCTGGAGCATCCCGGTGGGCTCGCCCGAGGCGTCCCGTTCGAACCGGCCGTCGGCGGGGTCGGGCGTGTCCCGGGTGACCCCGGCGAGTTCCAGCGCGCGGCTGTTCACCCAGGCGCCGTGGTGGTCGCGGTTGGGCAGGTACACGGGCCGGTCCGGTACGACCGAGTCCAGCAGTTCCTTCGTCGGCGTACCCCCTTCGAAGGCCTCCATGGACCAGCCGCCGCCGGTGATCCACTCGCGGCCGGGGTGCGCGTCGGCGTAGGCGCGGACGGCGGCGAGTGTGTCCCCGGCCGTCTTCGTGCCGGTCAGGTCGCACTGGGAGAGTTCGAGACCGGCCGGTACCGGATGGATGTGGGCGTCCTGGAACCCGGGCAGGAGCAGCCGTCCGGCGAGCTCGACGACCTCGGTCCGCGGACCGATCAGCTCGTGCGTCCCGGCGTGCCCGACGGCGGTGATCCGGTCGCCGGTGACGGCGACGGAGACCGCGGCCGGCCCGTCGGGGGTGAGGACGGGGCCGCCGGTGAAGAGGAGGTCAGCGTGCATGTTCCGTTTCCTTGGGTGAGCGGGTGAGCGGGTGAGCGGGCGCGGGTTGTTCCGGTCAGCGCGAAGTGGCCAGCAGTTGGGGCGCGTCGGCGTCGGTGCCCCGGCCGGTGCGGAAGTACGGGGACTTGCGCACCCACTTGGCCCACGCGGCGGCCAGGAATCCGGAGGCGATCATCAGGGTGGGGGTGAGCAGCAGGAACCACCCGTTGTCCGCGCTGAGTTCGAAGTGGTCGGTGGAGGTGTAGAAGGACCAGACCAGATAGCCGCCGAGTCCGAGCAGCGCCGCCGCGCTCAGGGACGGCAGTACCACGGCCCGGATCCCCTGCCGCCAGTCCTCGCGCAGCAGCCCGCGGAAACGCACGGCGGCGGCGAGAGCCGTGAGCGCGTAGGAGAGGGCGACGACGATCCCGACCGCGTTGACCGTCGCCATGATCATGTCGGCGAGCCGGGGGATCACCAGCGCGAGCGCGGCCACGCCCGTCGCCAGCGCCCCGATGAGGAGTGTCCCGGCCGCCGGAGTCCCGTACCGGGCACTGACCCTGGACCACACGGGGCCGAGCGTACGGTCCCGGCTCATCGCGAACATCCCGCGGGCCGTGGGAATCACTCCGGCCTGGAGCGAGGCGACGGCCGAGACCATCAGGGCCACCAGCGGCAGTGCGGCCAGTGGCTGTGAGGCGAGCCGCTCGCCGAAGAACGCCAGCCCCTCGGCGCCGTGCCCGGCCAACTCGTCCTCGGACAGCACACGTTGGAAGGCGATCGAGCCGAGCAGGAACAGCCCCAGCATCGTCACCAGCGTGATGATCCCGGCGCGGGAGGCGTCCTTCGGGTCCCGCACCTCCTCGTTCACCGTGAACGCCGCCTCGAATCCCCAGTAACAGAACACCGACAGCAGCAGACCCTGCGCGAGCGCCGACGCCGAGGGGATCGCGAACGGGTCGAACCAGCTCAGGCTGAAGGCGTGCGGGCCGGTGACGATGCCGTATCCGCAGAAGCCCAGCAGGACGACGTACTCGAAGACGAGCAGCCCGCTCTGCAGCCGCGCGGCCGTCCTGATCCCGGTGACCGCGGTGAACGTGACCGCGACGAGGATCCCGATGCCCACCACCGTCGTCTGGGCCGTGGAGCCCGGGTCCAGCGCGAGCCCCGCCACCTCGTGCACTCCGGCCTGACCGGCCAGTTGGAGGATCGCCGACCCGGTGACCGCCGTCGTGTAGGCGAGGAACGCCACGGTGGCCACGATGCTCACCCAGCCGACCAGGAAACCGAGCCAGGGACTGAGCGAACGGCCCACCCACACATAGCCGTTGCCCGCGTTCGGCTCGACCCGGTTCAGCCGGGTGTAGGCACCGGCGATGCCGAGGACCGGCAGGAAGGCCAGCAGCATGATGGCGGGCAGATGCAGCCCGACCACCCCGGCGGTCACCCCGAGACCGATGCCGATGCTGGTGGTCGCCGCCGTACTGGACGCGGCGATGGCGACGCCGTCCACGAGGCCGAGGGACTTGCGCAGGGCCGGGGGGCGGGTCGGCGGGTCCACACCGTACGGGTTCTGCGTCATGGCCTGCTCCGATCGCATCAGGAGGCGGGCGCGATGACGGCCCGGTGACCGGAAATGAAACTGCCCGGAGACTTAACAGGTCAACGCTGTTGACATAAGCTGCCCCGCAGCACCCCGGGGAGTCAGGGAGAGTCCATGAACGACCGAGTCGTCCCGCCCGCCGCCCGAAGGCGCAGGCGCCCCACCAAGACCGGGGTCGTGCTCTCCGAGGAGCTGATCGTCGAGACGGCGCTGCGGCTGCTCAAGCAGCACGGCGCCGACGCCCTCACCGTGCGCAGACTCGGCCTCGCACTCGGCGCCGACCCCAGCGCCCTGTACCGGTACTTCCACGACACCGACGACCTGCTCCTGGCCATCGCCGACGAGCTCATCGGCCGTACGCTGCGCACCTGGCACCCCACCGGCGACTGGCGCGCCGACCTGCGGACTCTCGGCCTCGGAGTGCACTCAGGAGCCCTCGCGCACCCCCAGGCCGCCGTGCTCAGTTCCTACCGCGTCACCGGCCGGGTCCACGAGATCCAGGCCGTCGAAACGATCCTCGGCGTACTGCGCGGCGCCGGCTTCCCCGACCCCGAGGCCGTCCGGATCTACCACGCCTTCGTCGACCAGGCCCTGGCCTTCGCGGCCCTCGACTCCGCGAGCGTGGCCCTGCCGCGCGCCGCCCGCGAGGCGGAGGCCGGCGTCTGGCGGGCGACGTACGCACGGCTGCCGGCCGACACCCACCCGCACATCGCCGCCACGGCCCGCCACCTGGTCGCCGACATGCGGCGCAGTGCCTACCCGGCGGCGCTCGACCTGCTGTTGACCGCGGCGGCGGCCCGCCTGGCGGAGCTGACGGAACAGGGGAACGCCCGCCCGTCACACTGAACGCCGCCCAGCCGTCAACTCCGTACGACGTCCACCAGGAGGCCGCTCTATGACGAACCCGCCCGCCCGCACCTCGAAGCAACGCATGCAGGACACCCTCAACCGGCTGGAGCACGACGAGGACACCTGGGTGTCCAGCGCCGACGCCGACGGGGGAACGCCCTACCTGGTCCCGCTGTCCTTCCTCTGGGACGGCGCGACCCTGCTGCTGGCCACACCGGCCGCCAGCCCGACGGGCCGCAACCTGCGGGCCACCGGCAGGGCCCGCCTGGGCATCGGCCCGACCCGTGACGTGGTGATGATCGAAGGCACGGTGCGCACCCTGGAAGCCGCCGAGCTGCCGGACGGGGTCGCCGACGCCTTCGCCGGCAGAACCGGCTTCGACCCGCGCCGACTGAGCACCCACTACCTCTACTTCAGCGTCACGCCGTGGCGCGTCCAGGCCTGGCGCGAGGCCAACGAGATCGCCGGACGCGACCTCATGCGCGACGGCGAGTGGCTCGTGGCGGACTGAATCGGCCGTACGGGGTAACAAGGGGGGCGTGGCAGCAGACGCCCGGGGAGGTGGTCGGCGCCAGGGATCCCTACGGAGGAAGCATGACACTGGTCACGGCAGGCGTCGTGGTACTGGACTGCGCCGAACCCGAGAAACTCGCCGCCTTCTACAAAGAGCTGCTGGACGCCGAGGAAACCGACGCGAACGCGAACCGTGTGGAGATCAGGGGCACCGACGGCATCCGGATCGCGTTCCGCCGGGACATGTCGGCGACGCCGCCGAGCTGGCCGCGCCCCGAGAGCTCCCTCCAGGCCCACCTGGACTTCTACGTGTCGGACCTGGACGAGGCGGAGCGCCGGATCATCGGCCTCGGCGGGCGTTCCCTGGAGACGAGGGACGCCTCGGGGCTCTACGAAGAGCGTGGCTACGCCGATCCGTCCGGGCACTCCTTCACCCTTCGCTACGTGGCGGCGACGTCCCCGAAGCAGGACTGACGGCCGCGCAGATAGGTGCCCCCTGCACAGTGTGAGCCGGGTGCCCCTGGGAAACCGGTCGGGATGAGCACCGCATCGAAGGACCGCCCGGACCAGCCGGGGCAACCGGAGCGATCGGAAGGGCCGGGGCAGTCGGACCGCGGAACCCGGGTGACCGTGCTGGTAGCACTGGGCGCCAATCTGCTGATCGCCGTGGCGAAGGCGGTGGGCGGCCTGCTCTCGGGCTCGCCCGCGCTTCTCTCCGAGGCCGCGCACTCCGTGGCCGACAGCCTGAACGAGGTCTTTCTGCTCGCCGCGCTGCGCCGCAGCCGCCGTCCCGCCGACAGCAGGCACCCGTTCGGCTACGGCAAGGAACGGTTCTTCTGGTCGTTGCTCGCGGCCGTCGGCATCTTCGTGATGGGCGGCTGCTTCTCCTTCTTCCAGGGCTTCGAAGCCCTCGGGAACGGCGCCGACGAGTCCTTCAGCGGCTACATCGCGGGATTCGTCGTCCTCGGGGTGTCCCTGCTGGCCGAGGGCGCCTCGCTGCTGCGGGCCCTCCACCAGGTGCGCGAACAGGGCGGCAAGGGCGGCCTGCGCGATCCCGCGCTGCGAACGGTCGTCGCCGAGGACGGCACGGCGGTGCTCGGCGTGACCCTCGCGATGGCCGGTATGGCGCTGCACATGATCACGGGTCAGGTCGTGTGGGAGGCCTCCGCCTCCCTCGCCATCGGTCTGCTGCTCGTCGGCATCGCCTTCTGGCTGGGCAGTGACGCGCGCGAGCAGCTCATCGGGCGGGCCGCCGACGAGGAACAGCGCCGAGCGATCCGCGCCGTGCTGGACGCGCAGCCGGAGATCGACAGCGTGGAGGAACTGCTCACCATGGAACTGGGCCTCGACTCGACCCTGGTGGCCGCCCGCGTCGATCTCGTCCCGGGAATGGACAGCGAGCGGGTCGAGGACGTCGCCATCCGCATCAAGCGCTCCGTCGCGGAGGCCGTACCGCAGGCCGACCCGGTCTTCCTCGACGTGACCGACGCACGAACCGCACGGGCGGCGGCACACGCGGAGACGGCAGGGGAGGGCCCCGCAGCGGCGGCAGGGGAAAGCCCCGCCGCGACGGGGGGACGCGGCGAGGCCTGATGGCCGGGTGCCCGGCGGGCGGCCGCTCATGCGTGCCGCCGCGGACGAACTTCGGCGCCGGTCAGCTGTCCGTCGGCTCCAGCACGAATACCGGGATCTGCCGGTCGGTCTTCTTCTGGTAGTCGGCGTACGCGGGATAGGCCGCGACCGCGCGCTCCCACCACCGCGCCTTCTCCTCGCCGGTGACCTCACGGGCCGTGTACTCCCGGCGATCGGCGCCGTCCTGGAGTTCCAGGCGCGGGTCGGCCTTGATGTTGAAGTACCAGACCGGGTGCTTGGGGGCGCCGCCCAGTGAGGCGACCGCCGCGTAGCTGCCGTCGTGCTCGACGCGCATCACCGGGCTCTTGCGGATCTTGCCGCTCTTGGCGCCCCGGGTCGTGAGAATGACGACGGGCATCTTCGAGCCCTGCAGTGTCGTCCCCTCGGTGCCACCGGAGCTCTCGTACAGCTCGACCTGGTCGCGCACCCATTTAGTCGGGCTGGGTTCGTACTCACCCTCAAGAGACATCTCTTCCGTCCCATCGTCGCGTCGTACTGGTTCAGTCTCAGCAGAGTTCAACACCAGCACCGGCGCAACTCATCCCCCACGGCCCCGCCCGGCTCGCCCTATCGCTGAGCGTCCACCAACAGCCGCGCCGCCGCACCCGCCTGCGCGGCCGGATCCACGCTCCCCGTGATGCCCGCGGTGACCATGGCTCCCTCCGCGAGCAGGAACAACTGGCCGGTGAGCGGCGCGGGGAGCCCGGCGTCGGTCACCAGACTCCCCAGGTACGTCCTGAACGCCTGCTTGTGGACGCGGACCTGGGCGTTCACGCGCGGTGACGTGGCGCCCAGCTCACCGTAGGAGTTGATCCAGGCGCACCCGCGGAAACCGGGCTCCGCGAACCACTGTCCCAGCCAGTCGAACACCGCCAGCAGGCGCTGCTCGGGCTCGCTCTGCCGGTCGACGTGTTCGGCCAGCCGCCGCCGCCAGCGGATGTCGCGCCGCTCCAGATAGGCCTCCACCAACTGCTCCTTCGCGGGGAACAGTTGGTAGAGGCGCTTGAGGGAGACCCCGGAGGCGCCGCGGATGTCGTCCATGCCGACGCTCTGCACACCGCGCCCGTAGAAGAGCTCCTCGGCGGCGTCGAGCGCCTGCTCGCGGGCGAGGCGCAGCGCCTGTTCCCTGGCGAGGCCGGGTGCCTGCCCGCGCGTGGTCGTGCCATCCATGAACGGGCCCATCCTTGACGTGAGAACGATCGTTCTCTACGTTAGCAGACGCCCGGAGAACGCTCGTTCTCACTCGTTTCGGGGAGCTGCCATGACCGACCGCCCGCCCCTCCCGCCGTTCACCCGGGAGACCGCCGCCCAGAAGGTCCAGGCGGCCGAGGACGCCTGGAACACCAGAGACCCCCACAAGGTCTCGCTCGCCTATACCGAGGACTCGGTCTGGCGCAACCGCGACACCTTCGTACGAGGCCGCGCCGAGATCGTCGAACTCCTGACGGCGAAGTGGGCGCGCGAACTGGACTACGCCCTGCGCAAGGACCTCTGGGCCTTCGACGGCAACCACATCGCCGTCCGCTTCCAGTACGAGTCCCGCGACGCCGACGGCCAGTGGTGGCGCAGCTACGGCAACGAGCTGTGGGAGTTCGACGAGCGCGGCCTGATGGCCCGGCGCGAGGCGAGCATCAACGACGTACGGATCGAGGAGAGGGAACGCCGGATCCTTGGCCCCCGGCCCGACGCCGAACGTGGGGACACCTTCCCGGTTCGGTAAGGGCCCTCTCCGTGTCGATGGGCTGGGAACGGGTGTTGAACCTGCTCACGGCCTGCGGAAGATCGTGATGGAGTGACCCACCTCGTCCACCGGAGTGCTCCCGTCGAGCAGCGCCGCCAGCCGTCCTTCGGCCTTGGCGACCGCGGAGTCCGACACGACGAGCAGACCGTGCACCTCGCTCAGCGGCACCTCACGCGGGTCCGCCGCCTCGATGCCGTAGTACGACGGCACACCGGCGCCCTTGTAGACCAGCCAGACCCGTTCCTGCGCATGGCGCTCGGCCAGCCGGTCGGCGAGACGGCCCAGGTCCTGGCCCCAGTCGACGTTCGAGTCGTGCAGCCGCAGATGGGTCTTCGCCGGTCCGCCGAACGCCTCGTTCGAGTACGGCAGGTAGTAGGGGAACGTGCGCAGCGAACTGACGGCGACGAACAGGAGCAGGGTCGCCGTGACGACGTGCGCCCATCGCCGGCGGGACGCGACGAAGGCCGCTGCCGCCACCGCGAGGAACAGCGGCATGAAGAGGGCGTAGCGGACGCCGAGGTCGCGGGAGCTGTCCATCGCCGTGGCCAGCAGCAGAGCCGGCGGGATCAGGAGGTAGGGCGCCGCGGATCGCAGCCGCGGAGTGGCGACCACCGCCACCGCACCGGCGGACCACAGCGCCAGGGCACCGAGCGGCGTCTTCACCAGCAGCGCGGCCGGGAGGTAGTACCAGAGAGTGCCGCTGTAGTGCCGGCCGAACAGGAAGCCGTCCCAGGTGTGGTCCTCGTAGCGGAACTGGATGCGCATTCCGTCCCGGTACGGCTCCGGGAAGGGCAGCCGGTCGATGAGGAACCCGCGCAGTCCGTGGACGGCCGGGAGGTCTCCGGGCGCGGTCCAGCGCAGACGCGGGTCGACGACGAGGTACGTGATCCACACCGTGGCCAGGGCGACCAGCGCGACCCCCGACACCGCGGCCAGCGCCCGGCGCGCCTTCGCGGGCGTGCCGAGACCGGGCGTCCGCCAGACGGACACGACTGCCAGGAGCAGCACCACCGGAACGGCGGGCAGCATGCTCATCTTCGTGGCGATCGCCGCGCCGAGCGCCGCCCCGGCGAGCGGGAGGCCGGGCAGCGGACGCCGGCGCGCCCGCCACAGCAGCCACACCGACGTCAGCAGGAATCCGCAGGCCGGTACGTCCAGGGTGGCGAGCGAGCCGTGGGCGATGACGTCGGGCGAGAGCGCGTACAGGGCGAGCGCCACCAACCCGCCCGTGCGACCGGCGAGTTCACGGCCGAACGCGAGGACGACCAGCCCGAACAGAAGGGTCAGCACGATCACCGGCAGTCTCGCCCACAGCATCACCCGCCAGGGATCATTGCCCGACTCGTACAGCAGACGCTTTCCCAGGTCCGTCTGATCACCTCTGAAACCGGCGTCCAGGTGCGGCTGCGCGAACAGCAGCCCGCTCCCGATGATCAGTTTGCCCAGCGGCGGATGCTCCGGGTTGAAACGCAGGCTGTGCTGCTGGACGTAGACCGTCGCCGTGCCCACGTACACGGGCTCGTCGATCGTCGGCGTCTGCCGCACGGCCGTCGTGACCATCGCGACCGCCATCTGGACCAGCAGCGCGACCACCGCGAGCACGAACAGCCGCCGCCCGGGCGCCGGGAAGCGCCTCGGCGGGCTGTCGGTGTTCGCGGGCAGGCTTTCGTCCTGCCCGACGACGCGAAGTGTCGTCATGTCCTTCTGTACGTCCCCTTCGTGCCTCGGCGTTCACCCGAGGGCGATTCTCCTCGGACGAACGCCGGTCCACCGCCTGACCAGGGAGGTGGTCAGCGGGTCCTTCGGACGTACTCCTTGTCGCCGGGCGTCGACACCATCACGTCCCGGCGCACGATGCTCAGCCGGTCGCCGAAGGCCGAACGGGCCTTGCGCAGACCGCTGTCGGTGTACTCGATGACGACCACCCGGTCGTCGAACGCCTTCGCGTACGCCCCGCACTCGTCGTACTCGCCGCACTCCTCCGCCACCGCGAAGTCGAGCCCGGCTTTCTTCCTGAGCCCGGCCAGCTCCACGGTGTTCTTCTGGCCGATGGCGAGATGCCGGGAGTGGGCGTGGGCGGAGAGGAGGCTGATGAACGCGGTGACGTCGTCGGCGGTCAGCAGGTTCCGGGAGCGGGTGTAGCTGTCGTAGTTGTCCGGCTCGACCGCGTCGAAGCCCTTGTCCGCGCAGCCGTCGATCCACTGGTTGACCCGTGCCGCGACGCGCTCGCGCTTGGCCGGGGTGCCGATGTCGAGCAGCGCCTCGTTCCAGTCGCCGTCCACCACGACCTTGCCCCGCGCGTCGCGCAGCAGCAGGTCGGCGGGCCACTGGCGCCGTTCGCCCGGCTGGACCTGGAAGGCGTTGACGTAGCAGATGTTGTAGAGGCCGGGCGCCGGAGAGTCCGAACGGTCCCGGCTGACGATGCGCACCCCGGACGGCGGGGGATAGGCACCGCCGATCTGGTAGTCGAACCCCGCGTGCAGCGGGGGGAGTTCGACCGCCGACGGGGTGGGGCCGGAGGTCCGGGACGGGGCCGGACTGGGAGTGGGGCTCGCCGTCGATGTCCGGGTCCGGGTCGGTGTCGGCGTGACAGGCGGCTTCGAGACCGGGGTCGCGGTCGGGGTCGGACTCGACTGTCGTGGCGCGGCCGCCGCGCCGTCACTCTTGCCCTCGTCCTCGCCGGAACCGCAGCCCACCAGCATCGAAAGGGCCGTCAGGACGCCGACCGTCCCCAGGGCACCGACGCGGGCAACATGCTTGACGGACATGTCCGCTCCATCAATCTTGGGTACGGCCCCGCCTCGGACGCTCCCGCGATCCTGGCGACTTTGGCCGGACTTGAACCATGTCCGCTACCGGCTGGGCGTACCTCTGCGTGCCGGGTCGCAACACGGCACGGCATGATCCAAGCGTGCGGGTCCGGCCGAGTCAAGGGTGTCACCGGGCAGGGAGGCCCATCCCACATTCACCGGAGCAGGGGAACGACATCAGGAGAAATGACGTCAGTGCGGAGCCGGCGCCGCGAACTCGGTGCCGCAGGGGCCGGCGCCCTCGCTCCCGGGCAGCGCGACGGGTTCCCCGCTCATCGTCAGCGTCCGGTAGAAGCCGCCGATGCGCTCGGTTGAGCGGCCGACGTAGTGACCGATGAACGAACGGCGGAAGCGGTCGTCGCTGCGGTTGGGCCCCGAGCCGTGCACCAGGCTGCCGTTGAAGAACAGCACGTCGCCCGGCGCCATGTCGACGGGCACGGGGGTGAGCCCCGGCGGCGGGGGCACGTAGTCGCGCACGAAGGACAGCTCCGCGTCCGCCTCCTCGGGACAGAACAGGTCCATGCGGTGCGTGCCCGGCACGACCTCCAGGCCGCCGTTCTCACGGTCGATCACGTCGCAGGCGATCCAGGCGGCCACACAGGTGCCCGGTTCGACCCGCAGATAGAAGTTGTCCTGGTGCAGCGCCTGGCCCCGGGCGCCCGGCGGCTTGAAGTAGAACATGCTCTGCGCGGCCAGCACCTCCTCGCCCAGCAGCGTTTCCATGATGTCCCGCAGCCGCGGGTCGAGAAGCCGGCGCAGCGAGAGCGTGCTGATGCGGTGCGGGTGGAGGACCCGGGGATAGGCGTGCAGCGGATCGGCCGGGCCGTCGGTCTCCGTGGCGCGGGGCTCGAAGTGACCCGGCACGGGGCCCGCGGCGTGCAACGCCGTGAACTCGGCGCACAGCGCGTCGATTTCGGCGCCCGAGAACAGTCCGCGCACCACCGCGAAGCCGTCCTCCTCGAACCGGTGGCGCGGCCCGCTCATATCCGTGACGGTCATCCGGCTGTCCCTTCTCGGCTGGTCAACGATGCCTCACGCCCAGTCGCCGCGCCCATCGACCGGGTCCTCCGGAAACGCGCCCGGCGGACCGGACCTAAGGGGCCGCCGGCAGTGTCCCGACCTCCGGCGCCGGTTCGGGCCAGACCAGCAGGACGGGGCAGGGCGCGTGGTCGACCACGAAACGCCCCGCCGGCCCGAGGCTGCGCGGGCCGAGGCGGGAACGGTCGCCGTCGCGGGCCAGTACGAGCAGTTCGGCGCCCTCCGCCGCGGCGACCACCTCCCGCTCGACGCGCCCGGCACGCTCCAGCCGGGTGCAGGGCCGCCCCAGCCGCTCGGCCGCCGCGTCGAGGAGCCGCGTAGCGGCCGGGACGCCGAGGTTCTCCAGGCGGTCACCGGGGTCGGCCTCGGAACGCGCACGGCCGAGCAGTCCGGCGAAAGCACCGTGCGCCAGGCCCGGGACGTCGGACTGGTCGACGTACAGCAGGACCGGATCGGTGGCGTGCGGCGCGTGACGGCGTACGGCGTCCACGCACGCGGGCCAGGTTCCCTCGACGAGCCAGACGATCACCCGCATGATGGTCAGCCTCCGATGACTTGGAGTGAGAGCCACAGGGCCAGTACGGCCGGGATCAGCGCGGCCGGCACGGCGATGAGACCGAGCCGGGTGAACTCCTTGAGGTTCACGCCGTGGTCGTGCTGGTGCACGATACGCCGCCACAGCAGGGTCGCCAGGGAACCCGCGTAGGTCAGATTGGGACCGATGTTGACCCCGAGCAGGACGGCCAGCACCGCGCCGGGTCCGGACCCGGCGGCCAGCGGGATCAGCACCAGGACCGCGGGCAGGTTGTTGATCAGGTTGGCCAGCACGGCGGCGAGCGCCGCGATGCCGAGCAGCGCGAGCAGACCGCTGCCCTCCGGGAGCAGCCGCCCGAGAGCGTCGGCGAGCCCATGGTCGACCACCGCCCGTACGACGATGCCCAGTGCCAGCACGAACGCCAGGAAGGCCGGCGCGGTGGCGCGCACCACGGTGAGCGGGGTGGCCCGCCGACGGACGAGGGCGCGGGCGGCGAGCACCAGCGCCCCGGCCGCGGCCGACCACGCGGGATCGATGCCGAACGCGGAGGCGATGACGAACCCGGCCAGCGTGCAGCCCACGGTGATCAGCGCGAACAGCGGCATGGCGGGCGGCTCGGTGACGTCCGGCGCGGGCATGGCCGCCGCGCCCAGATCGCGGGCGAAGAAGCGGCGGAAGACCACGTACTCGGCGGCGATGGCGACCAGCCAGGGGAGGAGCATCAGCGCGGCGAAGCGGGTGAAGCTCAGACCGCTGGCGTCGAACGCGAGCAGGTTGGTGAGGTTGGAGACCGGCAGGAGCAGCGAGGCGGTGTTCGAGAGGTGCGTGCAGGCGTACACGTGCGGCTTCGGGCGGGCGCCCATCTGCGCGGCGGTGGCGAACACGACGGGCGTGAGCAGCACGATGGTGGCGTCCAGGCTGAGTACCGCCGTGATCGCCGAGGCGAGGCCGAAGACAGCGGTCAGCAGTCTGCCGGGACGGTCCGCCGACCAGCGGGCCATCCACGCTCCGCAGGCCTGGAAGAGCCCTTCGTCGTCGCAGAACCGGGCCAGCACCAGCACTGCCGCCAGGAAGCCGATCACCGGTCCCAGATGCTTGGCCTCGGCGACCACGTGGTCCCAGGAGATCGCACCGGTGACGATCACCAGGGCGGCGGCGGGAACCGCCACGACCGCCTCGGGCCAGTTGAAGGGGCGGATCACGGCGCAGGCGAGCACGGCGACCAGCAGGACGACGGAGAGGGTTTCGGCGAGCGGGGCGTTCAGGGTTCGGTCCTCCGGGGCGCGGGCGCGGTGCCCCTTCATCAAATCAGGCGGGCCACGTCAGGGCCCTACCAGGGAGTTTCCCGGGGCCGAAGAGCACCCGTTCCCCGACGTCTTTCCGCCGGGACCGTCGGCACACGCCTCCAGGCGGACCTCCTCCGAATCCGCCGGCCCACGCTGCGTCGCGGACCTTCTCCGGACCTGCCGGCCCACGTTCCGTGGCGGAGTCCTTCGCGGCGGGGCTTCCGCCGCACGTTCATAGGCGGACCGGCGTCCGCCGTCACTCCTCGACCAGCGTCAGCTCCGCCCAGATCGTCTTGCCGTCCGTCGTGTGGCGGCTGCCCCAGCGTTGCGTCAGCTGGGCGACCAGGAGCAGACCCCGGCCGCCCTCGTCGAAGATCCTGGCCCGGCGCAGATGCGGCGCGGTGTGGCTGCTGTCGGAGACCTCGCAGATCAGGGTGGTCGCGTCGTGGATGAGGCGCAGCCTGATGGGCGGCTCGCCGTACCGGATGGCGTTGGTGACCAGCTCGCTCACCACGAGCTCCGTGGTGAACGTCGCTTCGCTCAGACCCCAGTCGTCCAACTGGCCGACGACCTGCTTGCGGATCGGGGCGACGAGTGAGGGGTCGGCGGGAATGTCCCAGGTCGCCACCTGGGACGCGGGAAGCCCGCGAGTACGGGCGAGCAGCAGGGCCACGTCGTCCGGGGCGCCGCCGACCGGAAGGAGCCTCCGGAGGATCGCGTGGCAGGCACCCTCCAACGAGTCCGAGTGCTCCTCCAGTGTGTCGCTCAGCAGCTCCTGGCCGGCGTCGATGTCCCGCTCGCGGCTCTCGATCAGACCGTCGGTGAACAGCGCGAGCACCGTGCCCTCGGGAAGGTCGAGCTCGACGCTCTCGAAGGGCAGCCCGCCGAGGCCGAGCGGAGGTCCCGCGGGGAGCTCGATCTCCCTGGCCGGGCCGCCCGGCGGAAGCACGACCGGCGGCGGGTGGCCCGCGCGGGCCAGGGAACAGCGCCGGGACACCGGGTCGTACACCGCGTACAGACAGGTGGCGCCGACCTCGCCGGTGGTGCCCTCGGCTCCGGCCTCCACGGACAGCCGTACGACGAGGTCGTCGAGGTGGGTGAGCAGTTCGTCCGGGGCGAGGTCGATGTCGGCGAGGGTGCGGACGGCGGTGCGCAGCCGCCCCATGGTCGCCGAGGCCTGGATGCCGTGGCCGACCACGTCGCCGACGACCATGGCCACCCGCATCCCGGACAGCAGGATCACGTCGAACCAGTCGCCGCCCACCCCGGCACGTGCCGCGGGAAGGTAGCGCGAGGCGACTTCCACGGCGGCCGTGCGGGCCGGCGACTGGGGGAGCAGGCTGCGCTGGAGGGCCAGCGCGGTCTCGCGCTCGCGGGAGAAGCGGCGGGCGTTGTCGATGCAGACGGCGGCCCTCGCCGTCACCTCCTCGGCGAGCAGTACGTCCTCGGGTGTGAAGGGATCCAGGCGTTGGTACCGGGAGAGGACGGCCACGCCGAGGGTCTGGCCACGGGCCCGGATCGGCACCGACATCGTGGTGTGGATGCCGTAGCGCGCGACGCGCTCGGCGCGCGACCCGTCCCAGCCGAGCCATTCGTGCAGGGTCGCGTCGGAGTCGGGCGCCACGGTCGTGCGCCCCGCGATCAGCGAGTCCGCGTGGGGCGAGAGGGCGGGGTAGACGTCGACGTCTCCGGGTGCGACGACCGCCTCGGGGGAGCCAGGGTTCACCGACCGGTGGGCGGCCCGGCGGAGCGTGATCGGCGCGGTGGGAGGTTCGACGCGGTGTTCGGCCCCGTGCTCAGGGGGATCCAGCAGGTCGACGCTGACGAAGTCGGCGAGGACGGGCACGAAGACGTCGGCGAGCTCCTGGGCCGTTCGGGTGACGTCGAGGGTGCTGCCGATGCGGACGCTGGCCTCGTTGACGATCTGGAGGCGCTTGCGGGCCATGTAGTGCTCGGTGAAGTCGTGCGCGGTCAGGCACACGCCGAGGGTCCGGCCCTCGGCGTCGGTGAGCGGCGCGATCCGGGCCAGCCAGGCGTGGGCGCGGTCCTCGCCACCGGTCCGCAGATACGTCTCCATGTCGCGGCCCTTTCCGGACAGGAGCACGGCGCGCGCCGCGGCCTCGAGCTGCTCGCTCTCCCGCTTGCCGCCGATCTCGGAGAGCCGCAGACCCCGGACCCGGTCTCCCGGGAGGCCGATCACCCCGGTCATCGCGGCGTTGGCGCCGTACAGCCGCAGTCGTGTGTCGTAGACAGCCATGGCGCAGGGCGACTGGTCGAGCACGGCCCTGATCATCGGGTCGTCCGGCACGGGCGGGTCCGGGGGCGCCACGGGGGTGAGGACGAGCCAGCCGCCTCCGGGTTCCCGGTGGGCGAGCAGCCACACGCTCAGGGTGTGTCCGTCGCGGTGCCGCAGGGCGAGGGTGCCGCTCCAGCGACTCGCCCCGGGGTCGTCGGCCGGTGGGGTGGCGCCGGGGGCGAGCAGGTCCGTGGCCGGGCGGCCCTCGACGTCCGCCGGGGCGTGGCCCAGCAGATGCCGGGCTCCCTCGTTCCAGCGGACCAGGGTGCCGTTCTCGTCGATGACCGCCCACGCTGTGGTGGTCTCGTCGAGGGGGTGGACCGGGCTCATCGTCGCCACTCCCTTGCGCACACTCACAGTGAACGAGCGAGTCACTTCCGTCCCAGCGTAGTGCGTGGACGACATCCGCACCCGGGACAGGGCCCCGGCACCCGGGCCGCGCCCGGCGGCCCGATCACCCGGTCGGCCAGGTGCCCGACCGGGTGATCGGGCGCGGTGACTCCGAGGCTGCTCGCGATGCGCGATACGGAAGTGCGTGCCGGACTCTTGACGACTGCACGTGTCACCGCGTCAGAATCTGTTTGTTCACGATCAGTTGTGATGACTTATGGGCCCTTGATGAGGGAGAACCGCACCATGACGGTCACTCGAAGATCGGTATTGATCGCAGGAACCGCCCTGCCGGCGGCCGGAGCACTCCCGGGCGCCGCCGACGCCTGGGCTGCGTCCCCCGGGCACGCCCCGGGCCGGCACACGGTCGCCCTCCGCGACGGCTGGCGTTTCGCGCTGGTCGACCCGGGCGGTGTCACCGACCCCACCGGCGCGTACGAGGGGGCCGCGGAACCCGGCTACGACGACTCGGCGTGGCGTGCGGTGGCCGTACCGCACGACTGGAGCATCGAGCTCACCCCGACCACCGAACACGGCACCAGCAGCGGCACCGGATTCCTCCCCGGCGGCCTCGGCTGGTACCGCACCGCCTTCACGCTGCCGCCGTCCCTCGCGGGCAGCCGGATCTCCGTGGAGTTCGACGGTGTCTACATGGACGCGTACGTCTACTGCAACGGCACGGAAGTCGGCCACCACCCCTACGGATACACGGGGTTCGCCCTCGACCTCACCGAACTGCTGCATACGGACGGCAGCACCGACAACGTCATCGCGGTCAAGGTCAGGAACCAACTCCCCAGCAGCCGCTGGTACTCGGGCAGCGGTATCTACCGCGAGGCCCGCCTCGTCGTCACCGGACCCGTGCACGTCCAGCGCTGGGGCACCTACGTCACGACCCGGTCGCTGACCGGGACGCACGCGGTGGTGCGCGCGCAGGCGACCGTCGTCAACGAGTCGGGCACCGAGCGCCGGGTCACCGTCGGATCCAGGATCGTCGGGCCCGACGGGCGCACCGTGACCCGCGCCCGCTCCACCGTCCCGGTGGGAGCGGTCGCACACCAGGAGACCCACGAACTCACCGTGCGGAAGCCGGAGTTGTGGTCCTTCGACACTCCGGATCTCTACACCCTGGTGACCGAGCTGAGTGTCGACGGGGAAACGGTCGACACCTACCGCACCCCCTTCGGCATCCGCCAGGTCACCATCGACGCCGACAACGGCCTCTCGCTCAACGGCGACCCTGTCAAACTCCGCGGCGTCAACCTCCACCACGACCTCGGCGCGCTCGGCGCCGCCGTCAGCGCGGATGCCGTGGAACGCCAACTGACCATCATGAAGGGCATGGGCGTCAACGCCCTGCGCACCTCCCACAATCCGCCCTCGCCGCAGGTGATCGCCGCCTGCGAGCGGCTCGGGATCGTCATGATGGTGGAGGCCTTCGACTGCTGGCGGCGCGGCAAGAACACCTACGACTACGGGCGGTTCTTCGACCAGTACGCCGACGCGGACATCGCCGAGATGGTCGGCGCGGCCCGCAACTCGCCCGCCGTGATCATGTGGTCCATCGGCAACGAGATCCCCGACTCGACCTCGACGGCCGGTCTGGCCATGGCGGACCGGCTGATCACCGGTGTCAAGAGCCTCGACACCAGCCGCCCGATCGTCATCGGCTCGGACAAGTACCGCTCGCTGCCCGCCGTCGGCTCCGCGGCCGATCTGATGCTCGCCAAGATCGACGGCCTCGGCCTCAACTACAACACGGCCAGATCGGTCGACGCCCTGCACGCCCGCTACCCCAAGCTGTTCCTGTTCGAGTCGGAGTCCTCGTCCGAGACGTCCACCCGCGGTGCCTACCAGGAGCCCGAGCACCTCAACACCGGCGAGAACCACACCCCGGGCAGGCGCGCGACCTCCTCCTACGACAACAACCTGGCCTCCTGGACGATGAGCGGCGAGTACGGCCTGAAGAAGGACCGCGACCGGAAGTGGTTCGTGGGCGAGTTCCTGTGGTCGGGCATCGACTACCTCGGGGAGCCCACGCCGTACGACGTGTTCCCCGTGAAGGCGTCCTTCTTCGGCGCCGTCGACACCGCCGGGTTCCCCAAGGACACCTATCACCTGTTCAAGAGCCAGTGGACCAGCGAACCGATGGTCCATCTGCTGCCCATGAGCTGGAACCACGAGGAAGGCGACACGGTCGAGGTGTGGGCGTACGCGAACGTCGACACCGTGGAGCTCTTCCTCAACGGAAGGTCCCTCGGAACAAGGAGGTACGACACCAAGAAGACCGTCGACGGCCGTCCCTACCTGGAGACCACCGAAGCCAGCGGTGACGACAAGACGGTCACCGGCGGCGCCTGGCCCGGCAGTTACACCAGCCCGAACGGCAGCGCGGGCAAGCTCCACCTCACCTGGCGGGTGCCGTACGCGCCCGGCGAACTGAAGGCGGTGGCCCGTGGCGACGGCCGTACCGTCGCCACCGACGTGCTGCGCACGGCCGGGGCGCCGCACGCGATACGCCTGGCGGCCGACCGCAGGTCGACGACCGCCGACGGGCGCTCACTCGTGTTCGTGACCGCCGAGGTGGTCGACTCCCGGGGAGTGGTCGTGCCGGACGCCGAGAACCTGCTGGCGTTCGCGGTCGACGGCGGATCCCTGGCCGGACTCGACAACGGACGGGAGGAGAGCGCAGAGCGCTACCAGGCCAGCACCCGAACGGCCTTCCACGGCAAGGCACTCGCCGTGGTGCGAGCGGGTACGAAGGCCGGAGCCGTGAAGGTCACGGCACGCTCGGACGGGCTGCGTACGGGGACGGTCTCCGTGCGGGCCACCCCCGCGCGCTCCAAGGCGACCACCCGTGCGGCCGCCTTCGCGCCCGACCCGGGCCCGGGAGCGCCGGACTACCCCTTCGCGGACGCCAGTTACTCCGGCCGCCCCGACACCCTCCCCGCCGCGATGCTCGACGGCGACGCGGCAACGGGCTGGTCCAACGCCTTCTACAAGTCGGCCACGGCCCTGCTGCCGGCGTTCAGCGGCGCCCGGCCGGAGGACTGGGTGTCGGTCACCTGGGTCCGCCCGCGAACCATCGACCGCGTGGAGGTCTCGTTCACCGTCGACGCGACGCACACGCTTCCCGAGTCCGTCGGGGCCGAGGTCTGGGACGGCAGGCGGTACGTGCCGGTCAAGGGCGCGGCGGTGGACTGGGCGACCACGTCCGACGCGCCGACGGCGATCACCTTCGACCCGGTTCGGGGCTCACGGCTCCGGCTCGTGCTGACCAGCGGCCACCCCGGTGAGGCCAACGGCGCCCAGCGCATCAGCCGGCTCGAGGTGCCCGCCGGCTGAGTGAGGGGGCCCGGCCGTCACCGTCCGAGGCGGCCGGCCCTTGCCCGCTCAGCGGCCGTCACGAGTGTTCTTCCCCCGTCACCCCGTCCGGCGTAACCGGCGACCAGGTCTCCTGGAGCAGGTCGGCGACGCCGGCGAGGACGTTGTCGACGATTCACCGGGTCTCCCGGGGCAGGTACCGCACCGGGTCGGCGCTCACCTGGGCGTATTTACGGGTAAGTACCCGCGCGGTACCGTGAGGGCATGCCAGCTCTCAATGTGGAGTTCAGCGAGCGTGAGCTAGAGGACCTGAGGCAGATCGCCAAGGAGCGCGGTACGTCGATGAAGGCCCTGGTACGGGAGGCCGCCGCGGCCGACATCGTGCGGCACCGGGCGTTGCAGGAAGGCGCGGAGGTGTTCCGACAGTTCTTCGCGGCGCACGCGGACGAGTTCGCCGCCGCGTTCCCCGAGGACGAACCGCCCCGCAAGGGCGAGGGACGGGCCGCCTGACTCATGGCACCCGTCATCCATGTCGACGTGCCCTGGCTGCTCCAGCGCCACGAAGAGGTCATGCCCGACCAGCCCACGGTCGACGACTTCTCCGCGCTCGTCGCCGCGGTGGCCCGCCACCGCGTCGACCCGCCGCGCCTCGGCGTCGACTCCGACCCGGCCTGGCGCGCCGCCGCGCTCCTGCACACCCTGGCCCTGCTGAAGCCCCTGCCGGCGGCCAACGCCCGCTTCGCCTGCTCGGCCGCGGTCGCCTACATGTTCGTCAGCGGAGTCGGCATCGACCCGCCGTACGGAGCTCTCGTCGACCTCGCCCGAGATCTGATCGACAGCAAGACGGACGTCTACGGCGCGGCGGACCGACTGAGGTCCTGGCAGATCTGACGCCGGCGGGAAGCGGGCCGGGCGACCCGCCCTCGGGGCCGCCGACCGAGGGCGGGAGGATCAGGGTCGGCGGCCTGTCTCGCGCGGGAGAGCCGCCGTACCGCGCGGGGCCTTCGAGGAGGGCCGGTTCCAGTGGACTACACCGTTCCGCGCGCCGGGAGCGTGCGCGAGCCACCGGCGCATGCGCGCCGTTCACACGGGGCGCATGAAATTTCGAAAGCCGGTACACGTCGCACGAGTTGCCGACCGGATCCGACTTCTCTCAGTGAGGCGGAAGTTACTCAAGTGTCTTGTTGGTCATGAGCGTGTTGTGCGAAGGTGACCTTCCTGTGCTGGGTCAATGGCCGGGTTCGAATCGCCGTTCGCTATTCAAAGCTGTCGACGAGCTCTAAAGGCTCTTGGCGACGGTTGTCGTTACGGACTTCACCCGACCGTTTTCCCGGCGCTCCGCCGAAAAGGTACGCACCAATCAAGGCGCTCTTTCCGACGGTGAGGAACTTCTGTGTGCTTGCACCTTGGAAGGAACCCGCTCTGTGCACACCCCCCACCCCCCTCGTCCTCCTTATCCGCCCGGCGGCGCTCCCGGTGAATCCGACGAGAGTCTCGCCACCGAGCTGAGAAGCCGGCCGGAGAACGAGACCGCGCACCCCGTCGCCATGCTGATGACCCGGCACTGGCAGTCGGCATATGACTACTCGGTCATCTGCCTCGCGTCCTCGGCGAACGTCGCCTCCATGGTGACCGCGGCCTCCTTCCATCGGATACTCGACCGTCTGATACGCGGCGAGTCCGCTGTCGCCATGCGGCCCCGGCTTCTGGTGGCCGTGCGGGACACCGTCAGGGAGTGGGCGGCGGAGGATCGGATAACCGGTGTACTGCCGGACCTGAGGAAACCCGCCGGGGGTCGCGGTATGCGCGCCGCCAAGTCCATGACCGCCGAAAACCGGCAGCTCGCCGAACGTGCTTTCCACGCCCTGCAGCCGCTCTCCCAGTGCCTGCTGTGGCACACAGAGGTCGAAGCCGAACACATATCCGTACCGGCTGGTCTGTCGGGCCTGGATGCCGACACCGCGTCGGCCGCCGTGGACCAGGCCCGCGAACAATTCCGCGAAGGCTGTGTACGCGCCCACCGGGAACTCGCGCCGACCAAGGAATGCGGCTTCTACAACCGGTTGCTCGACGTTCCGATTCGCCGTGGCGGTGCCTTGCTCCCCGATGTCCAACAGCATCTGGTGGAGTGCCGCTACTGCCGTTTCGCAGCCGAGCAACTAAGCCATTTCGAGGGCGGGTTGGGCGTTCTGATCGCCGAAGCGGTACTCGGCTGGGGCGCCCGGCGTTATCTCGATTCCCGCCCCGGACGCGCGCGGCAGGCAGTGCGCCCCCGGAGCGCGTCGCCGGTCGGCGGCAGACGCCGGAGCGGCCGCGGCGGACTCCCGGGAAGCGGCGGACGTCATCGTCTGCTGTCCCAGCTCCCCGCCCCGCGCGGCATGCCCGAGCCCGTACAGCGGCACGCGAAGGCTTTGATCACCGGAGCGGGCCTGGTCTCCGCCGCCCTGCTCGTGACCGCCCTCGCCACCAGCCTGTGGCCGGACGACGACACGGGCGTCGACCCCGACACCTCCACGGGCGCGAGCAGCGCACGGACGCTGTCACCCGAGCCGGGCTCCGCCTCCCCGCCGCCCACTTCGGCGGGACTCCCCACGGGCACCGAGCAGACCAGGCTGCGCAACCTCGCCGCCGACCTGTGCCTCGACATCCGGGGCGGCGAGGCGAAGGCCGGGGTCGAGACCGAACTGGCCGTGTGCTCCTCCGCCTGGACCCAGCAATGGTCGTACGGGGACGACGGACTGCTGCGCAGCGTCGCCGACCCCGGACTGTGCCTGGACTCCCGCGCCGACGACGGTTTCGTCACGCTGGAGCCCTGCGCCGCCGCGGACTCGGCGCGCGGTACCGATGTGCGCTACGACCTCACGGTACGAGGCGAGTTGCTGCCGCGGTGGAGCGAACGACTCGCCGTCGCGCCCGGTTCCGCGGACCCCGGGTCCGAAGTCGTCGTCAAGGTCCGTGACGGCTCCGACGCACAGCGCTGGCGGACCGACGCCTCGTCGGCCGACCCCGACTCTCTCTCGGTCTCGGGCACGACCCGGCCTTCGCCGCAGGCCTCCGGCGACGCGCCCTCCGTCGGCGAGGGCATACCCGAGCCGCCGGACGGGCCTTCGCCGGGTCGGCGGCCGCCGGGTGACCAGCGGCCGGACGAGCGGCCTCCCGGTGAACAGCCGACGGGCGTGCCGGACGGTCCGGAGGTGGCCCCGTCGGAGCCCTCCTACGAAACCCGCTCCATCAGGGCGGGCGAGGACGCGAGCTCCGAGCCCGTGCTGCCCCTGATCGCGCGACTCGACGCGGTGGTCACGGGGCTCGGCCTGTAGCGGCTGGGCGGGGGTTACGAGACGACGTCGCGCGGCGGCTCGCCGGCCACGAAGCCGGCGGCGTTCTGGACGGCCGCCAGCGCGATCCGCACCAGGGTCTCGCGGGTGACGCCCGCGACATGCGGGGAGAGCACCACGTTGGGGGCCTTGAGCAACCGCAGGGCCGGGGTGGGTGGTTCGGGGTCGAAGACGTCGATGCCCGCTCCGGCCAGGGCGCCCGCCTCCAACGCGTCCGCGAGGGCGTCCTGGTCGATCAGGGCGCCCCGCGCGGTGTTGACGAGGAACGCGGTGGGCTTGAGAAGCGCGAGCCGCTCCGCGTCGAGCAGGTGCCGGGTCTCCTCCTTGAGCGGCACGTGCAGCGTGACGTAGTCCGAGGTGCGGAGCAGTTCGTCGAGACCGACATGGCGGGCGCCGCCGAGCCGGGCCTCCGTCTCGGGGCCGACGGAGCGCGGACCCGCGTACACGACGCCCATGTCGAACGCGACCGCGCGCCGGGCGACTTCCTGGCCGATGTGTCCGAGCCCGACGATGCCGAGTGTCTTGCCGGACAGTTCGGTGAGGGACCGCTGGAGCCGCGGCAGTGCCCAGTCGGCGTCCACGAGAGCCGTGTGCGCCGGGACCAGCCGTTTGGCGAGGGCGAGCATCAGGGCGAAGGTCTGCTCGGCCACGTTCTGCTTCTCGGCGCCGCTGGAGCCGATGTTGCACACGAGGGCGCCCCGGGCGCGCGCGGCCGTCAGGTCGACGTAGTCGAAGCCGTGACTCGCGCACTGGATCAGCTCCAAGTGCGGTGCCGTGGCGATGTGTTCGGCGGTCACGGGGCCGAGCCCCGTGACGATGACATGGGCTTCCCGCAGGGCGTCCGGGTCCTCGTCGGTGGCTTCGACGACGGTGACCCGGACTCCGGCGGGGAACAGGCCGGCGAGTGCCGCGCCCGCCCTACGGCCTCCGACGTGCGCCGGGACGACCGCGAGGACGTTCCTCGGGCCGCTCATACGGGTTCCTCGATCAGGTCGTCGGGACCCAGAGCGCCGGGGCGGGCGTGCCCGGACAGGGCGAGCGTGAGGTCGAACTCGGCGAGCAGGCAACGGATGACGTGTTCGACGCCCGCCTGACCGTCGAGGCCGAGACCGTAGGCGTACGGACGGCCCACGAGGACACCCTGCGCGCCGAGCGCGAGCGCCTTGAAGATGTCGTCGCCCGTGCGGATCCCGCTGTCGAAGAGGACCGTCAGCCGGTCGCCCGCCGCCTCCACCACCCGCGGCAGCGCGTCCGCCGCCGCGACCGCCCCGGCCACCTGACGGCCGCCGTGGTTGGAGACGACCACGCCGTCCATCCCCGCGCTGGCCGCACGACGGGCGTCGTCGGGGTGCAGGACGCCCTTGAGGACGATCGGCCCGTCCCAGTTCTCCCGCAGGAACTCCAGGTCGGGCCAGGTCTTGCCGGGATCCGCGAACATGCCCACGAAGTGCATCACCGCGGCGTTCGGGTCCTCGTGAACCGGCTTGGCCAGGCCTGCCTGGAACGCCGGGTCGGTGAAGTAGTTGGCGGTTCCCACGCCGTGCAGGAACGGCAGATACGCCTGGTCGAGATCGCGCGGACGCCAGGCCAGCAGGGGAGTGTCGAGGGTGACGAACAGCGCGGTGAACCCGGCCGCCTTCGCCCGGTCGAGGAAGCTCCGGGTGACCTCGCGGTCCTTCGCCCAGTACAGCTGGAACCAGCGCTCCGCGTCACCCATCGCCTCCGCGACCTGCTCCATGGGCGTGCTGGAGGCCGAGGACAGGATGTACGGGACGCCCTGCGCGGCGGCGGCCCGCGCGGCGGCGGACTCCGCGTCCGGATGCATGATCGACAGCACGCCGACGGGCGCGAGGGCCAGCGGCGCCGGAAGTGCCCGCCCCAACAGCTCCACCGACAAGTCGCGTTCGTGCACATCGCGCAGCACGCGCGGCACGATCCGCCGCCGGTCAAGGGCCTCCCGGTTCGCGCGTGCGGTGCTGCCGTTGCCCGCGCTCCCCGCCACATAGCCGACCGGGCCGGGCCCGAGCCGCTGCTCGGTGAGCTCCTCCAGCCGGGTCAGATCGGTGGGCAGCCGCGGAACGGCCCCCGTCATCCCGTTGAGATAGATCTCGTACTGGAAGTCGGCCCAGTGCTTCGCCATCCGTACGTCCCCGCCTCTCGTTCCTGAGATCGCGCTGTACGAGGTCGATCCTGGCGACTGCGACAAGATCCGTCCACTGTGGTGCGCACAGCTCGGGCGGAACGGCTCAGCCGCCCACGCGGGCCATCGCCCGGACCGGTGCCCCGTCCGCGCCGGGCAGCCGCAGCGGGAACAGGAAGACCTCCACCGGCAGGCCCGCCTCCTGCGCGGCGGCGACCCGGTCGAGGCCGGTCAGGTTCTCGGCGATCACACCTCCCGTGCCGCACAGGACACGGTGCGCGGGCAGGCCGGCCCCGCCTGCGGGATCCACGCTCAGCGCGTCGACCGCGACGGTACGGACGCCCGCGTCGACGACCGCCTGCGCGGCGTCCGGGGTGAGCCAGGGATGCGCCAGGTAGTGGGGCGTTCCCCAGTGCGCCGACCATCCGGTGGCCAGCAGCAGGACGGCGCCGGGCAGCAGCCGCACACGGCTGAGGGCGGGCGCGAGCAGGCCCGGGGTGATCGGTGCCCACGGCGCGAGACCGCGGACGTCGGCCACGACAGCGGGTCCCGCGAACCGCTCCGGCGGCAGGTCGTCCAGCGTGGGCCAGGCCTCGTCCACGTGGTAGGGCGCGTCGACATGGGTGCCGGACTGCGAACCCAGGCGTAGATGAAGGACGTTGACCCCGTCCTGGGCGACCCGCAGCGCGGGGGAGACCTCGACCTCGGGGTCACCGGGATACACGGGCATCCCGGTGACCACGGGCACGGACAGGTCGAGCCAGGACTGCCTCACTTGGCCTCGGAGGCGAGTACGGGCGGGGCACTGTCGTCGGATTCCGCGCCGGGGCCGGTGATCGGCGGCACCGGTACGTCGACCGTACGGGCCAGCCGGGCGCCCTCGGGACCGTACACGGCACGGGGTTCGGGGAAGATCCGCAGCAGGGAGAGGAAGAGGACCGCGGACACGGCGAGGGACAGCGGGAGGCTGATGTCGACGCCGTTCGCCAGGTCGCCGAGCGGGCCGACGAACTGCCCGGGGATGTTGGTGAACAGCACGCCGGTCACCGCGGCCACCCACCAGGCCGTCAGACCGCGCCAGTTCCAGCCGTGCGCGAACCAGTAACGGCCGCCCCGCTGACGGCGGTTGAAGACCTGGAGGGCGTCCGGGTCGTACCAGCCGCGCCGGGTGTAGAAGCCCAGGATCATCACGACCATCCACGGTGTGGTGCAGGTGATGATCATCGTGGCGAAGGTCGAGATGGACTGCACCAGGTCGAAGCCGAACCGCCCGACGAAGATGAACGTGATCGACAGCACGCCGACCAGCACCGTCGCCTGGACCCGCGACAGCCGGGGGAACACGGAGGAGAAGTCGAGCCCCGTCCCGTACAACGACGTCGTTCCCGTCGACATGCCGCCGATCAGCGCGAGCAGACACACCGGCAGGAAGAACCAGCTCGGCGAGATGGCCAGCAGCCCGCCCACGAAGTCCGGAGCGGCCGGATCGACGTACTCCGGGGCCTTCGTCGCGATGATGCTCGCGGTCGCCAGGCCGAAGACGAACGGCAGCAGGGTCGCGATCTGGGAGAGGAACGCCGCCCCGACCACCCTGCGGCGCGGCGCGTCGGCCGGGATGTAGCGCGACCAGTCGCCCAGGAACGCGCCGAAGGAGACCGGGTTCGACAGGACGATCAGCGCCGCGCCGATGAAGGAGGGCCAGAACAGCGCCTGCGTCGCCGAATCCGCGGAGGCCGTGAAGGCACCGGCGTACGACGGGTCGAAGTCGCCGGCGAAGGCGATCGCGCCGAGCAGGAACAGGACGGTCGCCGAGGTCACCGCGATCTTGTTGACGAACAGCATGAACCGGAAGCCGTACACGCACACCGCGAGCACCAGGGCGCCGAACAGCGCGTAGGCGATGACGTACGACAGGTCGCCGCGCGGAAGTCCGAAGAGCCGGTGTGCGCCGCCGACCAGGGCGTCGCCGGAGCTCCACACCGAGATCGAGAAGAAGGCGACCGCCGTGAGCAGGGAGAGGAACGAGCCGATGACGCGGCCGTGCACGCCCAGGTGCGCGGAGGAGGCGACCGCGTTGTTCGTGCCGTTGACCGGGCCGAACACCGCCATCGGGCACAGGATCAGCGCGCCGACGAACACCCCGAGGAGCGTCGCGGCGAGCCCTTGCCAGAAAGAGAGGCCGAAGAGGATGGGGAAGGCGCCGAGGACGCAGGTGGAGAAGGTGTTCGCACCGCCGAAGGCGACCCGGAACAGGTCGAACGGCGACGCGGTGCGGTCCGCGTCCGGGATGCGCTCGACACCGTAGGTCTCGACCTCGGTGAGCGACGGGGGAGCGGTGGTCGGGGAGTTGTCGGACATGAGTGCTCCAGCGAAGTGCTGCCTGTGCCCGTACGGGCGGTGGAGCGCGTGGTGGCGCGGAAAGGGGGACGGCCGGTTGTCGCCGCTGGGGTGCGCGGCGTGAGCGGATGCCGTCCTCACGGGGTCTGCCGACGCTATGGCGGCACGTCGTCACGGCACCAGCGGACGGATCATCCATCTTTCGCGTCCTGGCTGGACGATTGCTCCATGGGTGGTGCGGGCCCGTCACAGGAGTGTGCGGGGAGTCCGCCGCGGGCTGAAGCGGAATGTTTCAGGCCTATTGCTGTTGTGGGGGAAACCGGCCATCGAGACACTCAAGACGATCAGTAAGCGCTCACTTCCGTGCGCCTTCGTTCGGATTCTGTGACTTCGCGCCACTGATTCAATACTCAAAGTTACTGAAACCCGTGGGTCGGATGTGTGTTTCCTGTCCGGACTCGGCAGACTCGCGCTCGCCGAACCGGCACACAACCGAGCCGGTCTCGCATTCGATCGAGCGGAAGGATGCACACAATGCCGACCACCGCGCGTTGGGCAGCGACTCTCACCCTGACGGCCACCGCCGTCTGCGGGCCCTTGGGTACCACCGCCCTCGCCGCCCCCGACCTCGGCCCGTCCGGGCTCTACGCCCCCTCCGCCCTGGTCCTCACGATGGGCCACGGCCAGAGCGCGGCCACCGTCACCGCGGAGCGAGCGGTCACGCTCAACTGCGCCCCGACCGCCTCCGGCACCCACCCCGACGCCCCGCGGGCCTGCGCCGAACTCCGCCTGACCGATGGCGACTTCAGCGCGCTGTCGGTGCGAGCCGGCGTGATGTGCACGAAGGAGTTCGACCCTGTCGTCGTCACCGTCGACGGGGTGTGGAAGGGCAAGCGCGTCGCGTTCGAGCGCACCTTCGCGAACGAGTGCGTGAAGAACTCCTACGGGATGACCGTCTTCACGTTCTGAGAGACCGGGATCGCGCGGTCCCCGTGGGTGTCGAACGAGAGCCCGTGACTGGGGAAGCCGGGCCTCGTCGCGGGTGCCGCGCGGTCTCCTCCCGGGGGTCGGCCGGACGGAGTGGGGCCGTCGGCCGACCCCCGGGCACTCCTGCATAAGGTGTGCAGGTGCTTGGTCATGAAAACAAGGCGGCGACTCCCGTCCGGGCGAAAAGCGCCCCGCACCACCGGACATGGAGCGGGCTGTCCCCCCTGCTGCGCCTGCTGATCCTGACCCAGCTCGCCTTCAACATCGGCTTCTACGCCGTACTGCCCTTCCTGGCCGAGCACCTCGGCACGGTGATCGGGATGGCGGGCTGGCTCGTCGGCCTGGTGCTCGGAGTGCGGACCTTCAGCCAGCAGGGACTGTTCGTGGTGGGCGGCGCGCTGGCCGACCGTTACGGGGTACGGCCGGTCGTGCTCGCGGGCTGCGTGCTCCGGATCGCCGGATTCGGATGGCTCGGGTACGCGCGGGAGTCCTGGGCGGTCGTCGGCGCCGTCCTGCTGATCGGTTTCGCCGCCGCCCTGTTCTCACCCGCCGTGGAGTCCGAGGTCGCGCGGCAGGCGGTGTGCTGGGAGGAGGCGGGCCACGGATCCCGCACCCGCGTGCTGGCGCTGTTCACCGTGGCCGGACAGGCCGGGGCGTTCGTCGGGCCGCTCATCGGCGCGCTCCTGCTGGCCGTCGACTTCCGCGCGGTCTGCCTCGCGGGGGCCGCCGTCTTCGTGCTCGTCCTGGCGGGCCACGCCTGGTTGCTGCCCCAGCACATCCCGGGCCGGGCGAGGGTGAAGTTCGCCGGCGGAGTCCGCGTCCTGGCGCGCAACCGCCGCTTCCTGGCGCTGTGCTGCGCGTACGGCGCCTACCTGCTGGCGTACAACCAGCTCTACCTGCTCCTCCCCGCGGAGGTCGAGCGCGCGGTGGGCTCGCAGGCGCCGCTGGCCTGGCTGTTCGCGCTGTCCTCGCTGCTCGTGGTGATCGCCCAGCTGCCGGTCACCCGCTGGGCGGCGGACCGGCTCGACCTGCGCCGGTGCATGGCCGCCGGACTGCTCCTCATCGCCGCCGGATTCGGTGTGGTGGCGCTGGCCAGGCCCGCCGCGTGGACGGGAACGGCCGGACTGCTGCCCGCGGCGGGCTTCGTCGTCCTGCTCACCCTCGGACAGATGTTCGTCGCGCCCGCCGCCCGCGCCTGGGTGCCCGACCTCGCCGACGAGGGCAGGCTCGGCCTCTACATGGGTGCGCTGTCCTCCGTGTCCGGTCTGATCGTGCTGGCCGGCAGCGCCGGCGCCGGCTCGCTGCTCGACACCGGGCTCCCGCCCGCCGTGCCCTGGCTGGCCCTCGCCGTCATCCCCCTGGCGTCGATCGCACTGCTGCCGAGTCGCCAGGAGACCCCGGCCTGAGCCATCGGGGCTTGTGGGGGAGCTGCTCCGGTTGGTGGTGCTCCGGATGCCGACCGGCGCCCGCTGCCGGTAGGAGTGGGTCCATGGGCGTACTCGGCGAACTGGATCTGCGGCTGTTCAGGAGGGTCGCCGCCTCCCGGTTCCCGGCCGCGGATCCGGCCCTGCGGCGGCTCAGCCGTGCCGCCGACCACGGGAGGCTGTGGCTCGGCGCGGCGGCCGGCCTCGCGTTCGTCGGGGGCCGGGGCGCCCGGCGGGCGGCCGTGCGGGGTACGGGCTCGCTCGTACTCGCCTCGCTGACCGTCAACACGGTCGTCAAGTGGACCGCGCGCCGCCCCCGGCCGAGGCTGGACCACGTACCGGCGATCCGGCACCTCGGACGTCAGCCGCACACCACGTCGTTCCCCTCCGGGCACTCCGCCTCGGCCGCGGCCTTCGCCACCGGAGTCGCCCTGGAGTCCACCGGATACGGCGCCGTGGTCGCACCCATCGCCGCCACGGTCGCCTTCTCGCGTGTCTACGTCGGCGTGCACTACCCCGCGGACGTGCTCGCCGGGCTCGCGATCGGCGCCGGGGCTGCCGCGCTGACCTGCCGCTGGTGGCCGCCGCGCCCCGCACGGCCGGAACGGGAGCGGCCGGGAACCGACGCGCCCGCGCTGCCCGGCGGCCGGGGACTCGTCGTCCTCGTCAACAGCCGGGCCGGCATCGGCGCGCCCACGACGGGGCCACCGCCGGTCGACCGGCTGCGCGCGCTGCTGCCGCGGGCCGAGCTGATCGAACGCGCCTCGGGTGACGATTTCGCCGAACTGCTCGCCGAGGCGGTCGGGCGGGCCGTGGCGGCGGGCGGCGCGCTGGGTGTGTGCGGCGGCGACGGCAGCATCAACGCCGCGGCCCGTGCGGCGGCCGAACACGGGCTCGCGCTGGCGGTGTTCCCCGGCGGCACACTCAACCACTTCGCGCGGGACGTGGGTGTACCCCGCTTCGAGGACACCGCCCTGGCGGTCGCCCGCGGCGAGGCGGTGTCCGTGGACATCGGTGTGGCGCGCTCGGCGACCGGGCACGAGGTGTGGTTCCTCAACACCTTCAGCATCGGCCTGTACCCCGAACTCGTGCGGTACCGCGAGCACTTGGAGGACCGGTGGGGCAAGTGGCCGGCCGCTGCCGTCGCCCTCACCCGGGTGCTGCGCACCGCGACCCCCATCGAGCTGCGCGTCAACGGCCGCCCCAGGCGCCTGTGGATGCTCTTCGCGGGGAACGGGCGGTACGTCCCGGACGGCTTCGCCCCCGTGCTGCGGCCCCGACTGGACGACGGGCTGCTGGACCTGCGCCTGATCGACGGCGAGCACCGGCTCGCCCGCACCCGGGTCGTCGCCTCCGCGCTCGCCGGGGCCCTCGGCCGCTCCCGGGTCTACAGCGCCGAACGCGTCACCCATGTCGGACTCGAGGGTCTCACCGGCACGGACACTCTCGCGTACGACGGTGAAGTCGGGCCCACATCGGGCGAGTTGCGACTGGCGAAACGGCACAGGGAACTGGTCGTGTACCGGCCCGCCGTACCGAGCAGCGGGCCGGCGCCGCAGGAGACGGCAAAGGATGAGGGGCCGCCGTCTCCCTGAAGACGGCGGCCCCTCGGTCAGGGGTGATCGTGCGCTCGGAGCGCGATCACATGTGGACGACCGGGGCGGCGTCCGGGTCCTGCTCCGGCTTCCCGCCTCGGTAGAGGAGGAAGGCGATCACGGCGCCCGCGGCGAAGAAGCCCGCCGACCACCAGAAGGCGGTGGTGTAGCTCTCGATCGTCGACTGTGCCTGGACCAGCTTGTCGGCCGGGTCCTTGCCGACCAGATAGCTCGTCGCGGCGCTCGCCGCCAGGGTGTTCAGCAGCGCCGTGCCGATCGAACCGCCCACCTGCTGCATGGTGTTGACCGTGGCGGAGGCGACTCCGGCGTCCTCGGCGGCGATCCCGCTCGTGGCCAGTTGCATGGCGGGCGGCATCACGATGCCGAGGCCCGCGCCGATCACGATCAGCTGGGGGAGCACCGCGGTCGAGAAGGAGGAGTCGACGCTGATGCCGGTCAGCCAGGCCATGGCGAGCGCGGCGATCGCGAAGCCGGCGGGAATGACGGTCTTCGGCCCGAAGCGCGGCACCAGGATGGTGGTGGAGATCTGGGCCATGATCATCAGGGCGGCCATCATCGGCAGGAAGGCCACACCGGTCTTGGTGGGGCTGAAGCCCAGGTTCAACTGCAGGTAGTAGGTGAGGAAGAGGAAGACACCGAACATGCCCGCGCCGGTGACCAGGACGGTGATGAACGAAGCGGCGCGGTTGCGGTCGAGCAGTACGCGCATCGGCAGCAGCGGGTGCTTGGCCCGGGTCTGCCACCGGACGAACGCCGTCAGCAGCAGTCCGCCCGCGAGCAGGAAGCCCCAGGTGGCGGGCGAACCCCAGTCGTGCGTCTCGGCGTTGGAGAAGCCGTAGACCACGGAGAAGAGGCCGGCGGAGACCAGCAGGGTACCCGGCAGGTCGAGCTTGGAGTTCGCCGCGTCGCGGTGGTTGCTCAGCAGCGTCCAGCCGCCGGCGAAGGCGACGATCGCGAAGATCAGGTTGACGTACAGCGTCCACCGCCAGTCGAGCGCGTCGGTCAGCACACCGCCGAGCAGCAGCCCGACCGCGCCACCGGCGCCGGCGATCATGCCGTACACGCTGAACGCCTTGGCGCGTTCCTTCGCGTCGGTGAACGTCGTGTTCAGCAGTGAGAGCGCGGCCGGTGCGAGCAGTGCGCCGAACACACCCTGGAGGGCGCGGGCCGCGACCAGCATGCCGAAGCTGTTAGCGGCGCCGCCCAGCATGGACGCCGCGGCGAAACCGCCGACACCGATGAGGAAGGCGGGCTTGCGCCCGAAGAGGTCGGCGATGCGTCCGCCGAGCAGGAGCAGGGAGGCGAACGCCAGCGAGTAGGCGGTGACGATCCACTGCCGGTTGCCGTCGGAGAAGCCGAGGTCCGCCTGGGCGGAGGGCAGGGCGATGTTCACGATGGTGGCGTCGAGGACCACCATCAGCTGTGCGATCCCGATGATCGCGAGGATCCACCAACGCTTCGGCGATGCCGCCGAAGGATCTTCCACGGCGCCCGCGCGGGCGCCTTCGGTCACGGTCTGAGGCATGAGAGAACCACTCCAGGGAAGCCGCTCAGGGTTTCGTATTGGTAAACGAAACCGTTTCGTACACGTCGAGGCTAGACCATCTTCTATCGAAACTGCAACGTTTCGATGAGTGACGCGGATCTCGCCGGAGTGTCACGGCATCCGGGCCCGTCGGGGGGTTCGATCCGGATGCGCCCCGCCTGGACTTGAGGAGCGCCCGGACCGACCACGGTCGAGAGCGTTCACCTGGGCGCGGCGGGTGCCGCGGTCCGGTACGTCGAGGCGGGCATCCCGTCGGGCGTGCCCGTGCCCGGCTGCCCGGCTGACGCGCGGCGACTGACCGGCTAGCGCATCTGCCGCCGCACCAGTTCGTGCAGTCGCCCGCCCGTGTCCGCGAGGAGCTGGGCGGGCGGGCCCTGCTGAGCGACCTTGCCGTCCCCCATCACGATGACCCTGTCCGCGTCCATCACCGTGGACAGGCGGTGCGCGATCACGACGCGGCTGGCGTTGAGCGCCCGGGTGCTTTCGATGACCGTGCGCTGCGTCTCGTTGTCCAGGGCGCTGGTCGCCTCGTCGAAGAAGAGGATGCGGGGGCGGCGTATGAGCGCCTGGGCGATCATCAGGCGCTGCCGCTGGCCGCCGGAGACCGCGCCGCTGCCCGAGACGATGGTGTGCAGGCCCATCGGCATGCGCTTGATGTCCTCGGCGAGGCCCGCCATCTCGGCCGCCGCCATCGCCTCTTCGGCCGTGTACGGCTCGGTGCCGCAGATGCAGTCCAGGATCGAGCCGGTGAACGGCTGAGCGTGCTGGAGCACGACACCGCACTGACGGCGTACGGCGGACTGGTCCAGCGCGCCCAGGTCCTGGCCGTCGTACAGCACACTGCCCGACACGGGCTTGTCGAAGCCGATGAGCAGCCGCAGCAGCGTGGACTTGCCGCAGCCGCTGGGGCCGACGATCGCCACGAACTCACCCGGCCCGACACCGAAGGACACGTCGTCCAGGACGAGCGGGCCGTCGTCGCCGTAGCGGAAGGACAGCCCGCGGGCCTCGATGGCGCCGGACAGGACTCCGGGACGGGTGCTGGCGACCCGCACCTCGGGCGTCGCGTCGAACACCGGCTTGATCTCCTCGAACATCGGCAGCGCCGCGGCCGCCGAGACGAACGCGCCGGTGATCGAGGTGACCGCGGTCAGCAGCATCGTCATCGACGTGTTGAAGGTGAGGAACTCGGCGGCCGACAGCGAACCGCGCGCCGGGCCCGCGAGCAGCACGAAGATCAGCAGGGAGCAGAGCGGCAGGTACACCGCGCCCATCACCGTGGTGAGGTTCTTGATCCGGCCGACCTTCTGCTGGAGCTCACGGCTGCGCGCGAACTCGCCCGCCCAGGCGGCGTACGCGTAGTTCTCGGCAGCCGCGACCCGCAGTTTGGGCAGGCCCCGCAGAGTCTGGAAGGCCTGGTTGTTCAGCTTGTTGCCGAGCACGACGAGGCGGCGCTGCCAGCGCACCTGCCACAGGCCGAGGCCCAGGAACACGGCGGCGATGACGACGAGCATGCCGAGCGCTGCCAGCGCCATGGGGACGCTGTACCAGAGCAGCAGGCCCAGGTTCATCGCGCCGATCGTGCCCCCCTGGGCGAGGGTCGGGCCGACGCCCGCGAGGAGACGGCGGATCGCGCTGATACCCATGGCCGCGCCGGCCAGTTCACCGGTGGAGCGGGAGGTGAAGAACTTCGTGGGCAGCCGCAACAGCCGGTCCCACACGGCCGGTTGGAGCGTCGCCTCGATCCGGCCCTCCAGGCGCAGGATGGTGAGGTTCTGGAGCAGCGTGAACGCCGCCGACACCACGCTGGTGATCATGATGGCGAGGCAGACCTGCACGATGAGACCGTGCTGGGCCTTCGGCACGTACTCGCCGAGCACCTTGCCGGTGGCGATCGGCACGACCGCGCCGATCGCGACGGTCACCAGACCGCTGATCGCGAGGTTGCGCATGTCACCGCCGGTGCCCCGGAGGCAGAACCTCATCAGCCGCAGAGGGCTCAGCCTCCGCTCGGGCAGCGGACGGTAGAACATCACGGCCCGCGGCTCGTACTCTCCCGCGTTGGCCTTCTCGATCGGCGTCTCGCGTCCGGAGGAAGGCTGTACGGCGACGTATCCGCCGCGCCGCCACAGCAGCGCGACCGGGCTGCCCGAGACGGCGCGGTGGCCCACCAGCGGGCCGATGTTGTCGTGCCACCAGCGTCCGTCCAGGCGTACGGCACGGGTGCGGACCCGCGAGGCGATCGCGATCCGCTCGACCGGGTCGAGCCGGTCGCTCTCGGTGCCGTTCCGCACGGCCTCGGCCAGGGTGATCCCGGCCGCGCGGGCGACCAGTTCGCAGGCGGCGTAGGTGGCGTCCGCGTCGGCGGCCGTCGGGCGTTTCGCCGACTGCTTGCCGATCGACGCCAGCAGTGTCCGGTCGGCCTGGACGCGGACTGCCTCGCCCGCCTTGATGCCCGCCGCCGTACGGTCCTCGTGGCTCGACTCCAGCCGCTCGATCCAGCGGTCGAGGGTGGCGAGGAGCCGGTACTGCTGGTCGACCATGCCCTGCCAGACACCGGAGTCCATCAGCAGGTCGGTCGTTGCCTCCGCGCCGTACAGGGAGCCGTACTGCACGCTGCCGGGCGGTACCCGCATCCAGAAGACGTCGTCGTCGGTGAGCGCGGCGGCGTTCTCATGGGCCATCGGAGCCTGGAAGAGGATGGACAGGCTGCGGCCCGCGCCGAGGGCGAGTGCGTACTCCAGCGGGCTCGAAGTCGGCGGCACGTACTGCGCGTTGCCGTACTCGTCGTACGACCAGGTCTGGGTGTCGGCCTGCCGGTACAGCTCGCGCAGCCCGATCCTGCGGACCACGCAGTCGCGCAACGGCCGTCCGACCAGGGTGTGTTGGGGTCCCCCGACCGGGCCGAGCAGCAGCGAGCCCGCTTCGAGGCGGCCGAGGTGGTGCCAGTGGCCCTGCTGAACGGCGTCGACAGCGAACAGGTCCATGGCGCCCGCCGCGACGAGCCACAGGACCTGCGGGCCCTCCAGGTCGAGGCGGTTGAGGGCGGAGCAGTCGATGGGGGTGCCCATGCCGCCGAGCGCGCCGAGGACGACATCGCCCTCGTTGACCGTCGTCATGTCAACGCTCCCTGAACAGCGACCCTCGTCATCTCATCGCTCCCTGACCAGCTCGGCGTACGGACCGCCGGCCGCCACCAGGGCGTCGTGCCGCCCGCGTTCCACGATCGTGCCGTGCTGGAGTACGACGATCTCGTCGCTGTCTCGCACCGTGCTGAGCCGGTGCGCGATCACCACACAGGCGCAGCCGCGCTTGCGCAGGTTGTCGATGACGGTCTGCTCCGTCTCCGCGTCCAGCGCGCTGGTCACCTCGTCGAGGACCAGGATGCTCGGCCTGCGCACCAACGCCCGCGCGATCTCCAGGCGTTGACGCTGGCCGCCGGAGAAGTTGCGCCCGTCCTGCTCGACCCGGCCCAGGATGCCGCCGGGCCGCCGTGCGACCACGTCGTACAGCGCGGCGTCCTCCAGCGCCGCGACGACCGCCTCGTCCGGGATCGAGGGGTCCCACAGCGCCACGTTGTCGCGGATCGTCCCCTCGAAGAGGAAGACGTCCTGGTCGACGAAGGAGACGGAGGAGGCGAGGGCGCCGCGCGGGATGTCCTCCAGGCGCCGGCCGTCGATACGGATCGTGCCCTCCCAGGGGGAGTACAGGCCCGAGATCAGCCGCGACACCGTCGACTTGCCGCTGCCCGAGCCGCCGACCAGCGCGACCTGCTGGCCGGGGCCGACGGTCAGGGAGAAGCCGGTCAGCAGAGGCTTGTCGAGCGGGCTGTAGCCGAAGGTGATGTTCTCCAGCTCGACGTAACCGTGCAGGCGGCGGGTGGAGTCGCCGCTGTCCGCACGGTCGTACAGCGGGTCCGCCTGGAAGTTCTCGACGTCCTTGAGGCGGGCGACGTCGGCCGCGAAGTCCTGGATGCGGCCCGCGACACCGTTGAGACGGGTGATGGGCGCGGTGAAGCGGGTCACCAGGGCCTGGAAGGCGACGAGCAGACCGACCGAGATGCCTCCCTCGATGGCCCGCATACCGCCGATCCACAGGATCAGCGCGCTGTTGAGCGTCGCGAGCGTCGGCGCGACCACGCCCAGCCAGGCGCTCGGCACGCCGAGGCGCTGTTCCTCCTCCAGCGTGGTGGCGTGCTGCCCCGCCCACTTGCGGAAGTAGCCGTCCTCGCCGCCGGTGGCCTTCATCGTCTCGATCAACTGGAGCCCGCTGTATGCCGTGTTGATCAGCCGGGCGCTGTCGGCGCGGAGTTTCGCGGTGCGGGTCGAGCGCAGCCGGATCACCACCCGCATCGCGACCACGTTGAGCAGCGCCACGCCGATGCCCACGGCCGTGAGCTGGGGGTCGTAGGTGTAGAGGAGCACCGCGTAGAGGACGACCACGACCGCGTCCACCCCGGCCGCCGCCAGGTCGCGGGACAGGGTCTCGGCCACCGCGTCGTTCGACTGGAGCCGCTGCACCAGGTCGGCCGGACTGCGCTGCGAGAAGAAGGTGACCGGAAGCCGCAGCAGATGCCGCAGGAAGCGGGCGCTGGACAGCGTCGAGGAGATGATGCGGCCGCGCAGCAGGTTCGCCTGTTGCAGCCAGGTCAACGCCACCGTGAGCGCCACCGAGGCGCCCATCGACGCGAACAGCACGCCCAGCAGCGAGGACTGACCGCCTATCAGGTAGCTGTCGATGTACGTCCGGCTGAGCGCGGGAACCGCCGCGCCGACCAGGACGAGCAGCAGACTGGCGAGCACGGCCGCGGGCATGGTGCCCGAAGTCCCGCGCAGCCGGGCCGGCATGGCGCCGAGCACGCCGGGCCTGCGGCCGCCCCGGTGGAAGTCGGGGCCCGGTTCCATGACCAGGACCACGCCGGTGAAGCTGGTGTCGAAGTCCTCCGTCGGCACGAAACGTCGACCCTTGCCCGGGTCGTTGACATGCACGCCACGCCGTCCGAAGCGGCGTCCGACGCCGTCGTACACGACGTAGTGGTTGAACTCCCAGAACAGGATCGCGGGCGCCCTCACCTCGGCGAGCGCGGCCGTGTCCATCTGCATGCCCTTTGCCGTCAGGCCGTAACTGCGCGCCGCCTTCAGCAGGTTGCCGGCGCGCGAGCCGTCCCGGGACACACCGCAGGCGATGCGCAGCTCCTCGAGCGGGATGTGCCGCCCGTAGTGGCCGAGCACCATGGCCAGGGAGGCCGCGCCGCACTCGACCGCCTCCATCTGGAGCACGGTGGGGGTGCGGACGGTCCTGCCCTTCCCCTTCGGGGCCGGGCGTCCGGGCTGCGCGGCGCGGCGTCTGCCGCGGGTGTTCTGCGGGGTGGTCACGGCAGGAGCCAATCGACGGGGCGCTGATCGGCCAGCCGGATCGAGCCCGAGGCCAGGGTCATGGAGGTCAGCGCGAACGGCGGCCCGTCCGCCGAGGACCACTTGAGGCCGCTCTTCGTGCTGGACCGGGGATCGAGCCGGACCAGGACGGCCACCGGCCTGCCGTCCTTCGTGAACTGCTCGCCGAGCTGACTGTCGCCGAGGAAGGCGGTGATCTGCCGCTGGGTCTGCGCCGCGCGGTCCACCGACTTCACATGGCCGCGCAGCACTCCGTACCGCTGGGTCGGCACCGACTGGACGGTGAGGTCCACCGGCGCGTTCTCGGGGATCGTCGCGGCGTTCTCGGCGGGGACGTACACCGTCGCGTAGAGCGGATCGCCGGCGTGGGCGACCTTCTCGACGGCCGCGACGTTCGCGCCGGTCGGGATGATGGCGCCGATGGTGGCGGCGAGGGCGGTGACGCGTCCGGCGGCGACGGAGCGGACGACAGCGCTCCTGCCCTCCGCGGTACGGACCTGGAGCACGGGGGCGTTCGCGGCGAGCTGTTCGCCCTCCTTCGCGAGGACCGCGGTGACCTGCCCGGCCACGGGGCTCTGGAGCACGTAACTGCCCTGCCCGTGCGTGAGGATGGCGGGGGCGTCGACCGTGGAGGCCACGGTGCCCGTCACGGCCCACACGGAGGCCGCCGCCATGACCAGGACCGTCACGGACAGGGCGAGCCAGCCCTGGGGGCGGGCGAAGCGCACCGGAAGGTCGAGCTCCTCCGGCGACTGGAGCTTGGCGAGGGCCTGTTGGCGGAACTGCACGGGACTTCCCTCACCTGTTCCGGGGATTCACGGCACCCGAGAATCCCGGAACCATGGAGTGGTTCCGGGACTCGGTGGCACTGATGGAGATCAGAGACCGGCGACCAGGCCGGTGACCGCGCCGGTGTTCAGGCCGGTGACACCCTCGACGGTGCCGACGACCGAACCGACCAGCGGGGTGACGCCGGGGGCGACCGAGTCCACGAGGCCCGTGACGGTGCCGACGGCCTGCAGGGCCAGACCGCCGGAGACGGCGTCGAGGTCGGCGTCGGAGATCTCGGCGGTGGCGACCTGGGGGGTGGAGTTCATGATGGAACTTCCCTTCGTATGCGTATTCATAAGGGGGAGAGCGGCCCCCTCTGGGGACAGATGGTCGGCCGCGGGAGTCGGCGCACCCGTTTCCGGGAGGCCCTGGAGGGGACCAGTGACCCCCGCGGTGCAATGGATCAAAGCACGCTGCCGAGGCACGCATCCAATCAACCGGGGCCCCCACCAGGGCAATTGAGCTCCGGATGCGGATATCCGTGCACGAGCGCGCACCGTTCGACGGCGACTTCTTCACAGCCTGCGCGTCATCGTCGCCTGCGTGCCCGTGGCACCCGGTTCCCGAACTGGACACTCCCGCCCCAATGGCCCCCTGGGTCTCGGAACGCTGTGGAGATCCGTCGTGCGCGGTGACCTCGGTGCGCATTCGCTGTGCAGATTCGCTGAAGCGGGGATTCCGGCCGGTGTCGTCGACGACGTGTCACCGGACGGTCGCGGAGCGTGCCGGGTGGCTCGTCCGGGTGGCCTGTGGGTCGGCATGTGCAGACGGAAAGGTCTGATTGCCTCGCAATCCGCGTCTTTGGCCTGCCCAACTCGCGCCATCTGTAAGAGCGGTTGAACACCCCATGTGACGCGTGCGTATCAACAGGCATCCAGGCGCCCCCCAGTTCAGCCGCAAGACGGTGGCAACGGACCCCGTCCCCAGGAGGTCAGAAGTTGAGTCACAAACGCATACCCAAGCGCAAGGCCGCGATAGCGGCAGGCAGCGTGGCGGCGCTCGGAGCAGCGGCGCTCTTCCTGCCGAACGCCATGGCATCCCAGACGGACTCGGACGACGCCAAGGCGACCGCCAAGACGTTCAAGGCGGCCGACGTGTCGGACCTGGCCGCGCAGCTCGCCTCCCAGTTGGGTGACGCCTTCGCCGGGTCGTACTACGACGCGGCCAACCAGCAGATCATCATCAACGTCATCGGTAACAACAGCAATGTGATCAACGAGATCAAGGCGGCGGGCGCGGTCCCGAACGAGGTGCGGAACAGCACCGACACGCTGGAGACAGCGGCCGCGACGCTCAAGTCCGACGCGACGATCCCGGGCACGGCGTGGTCCGTCGACCCGAAGACCAACGAGATCCGTGTCACCGCCGACTCGACCGTCACGGGCGCCAAGTGGGACACGCTGGAGTCGACGGTCGAGGGCCTCGGCTCGGGCGTGGCGACCATCACGAAGTCGGCGGGTACGTTCAAGACCTTCGTCGACGGCGGTGACGCCGTCTTCGGCGGTGGCGCCCGCTGCTCCCTCGGCTTCAACGTCACCGCGGGCGACGGCGCCCCGGCGTTCCTGACCGCGGGCCACTGCGGTGTCGCCGCCGCCGAGTGGTCGGACGCGCAGGACGGCGCCCCGATCGCCACCGTCGACCAGGCCACCTTCCCCGGCGACGGCGACTTCGCCCTGGTGAAGTACGACGACCCGGCCACCGTGACCGCCAGCGTGGTCAACATCGGCGACGGCCAGACCGTCGAGATCGCCCAGGCCGCCGAGGCCGCCGTGGGCCAGCAGGTCCTCCGCATGGGCAGCACCACGGGTCTCTTCGACGGCAACGTCCTTGGTCTGGACGCCACCGTCAACTACCCCGAGGGCACGGTCACCGGCCTCATCCAGACCGACGTCTGCGCCGAGCCCGGCGACAGCGGCGGCTCCCTGTTCACCCAGGACGGCAACGCGATCGGCCTGACCTCCGGTGGCAGCGGCGACTGCACCGTCGGTGGCGAGACCTTCTTCCAGCCCGTCACCACCGCCCTGGAAGCGGTCGGCGCGACGCTCGGCGCGGGTGACGCGGCCGGCGAAGAGGGAGCCGGCGCGGAGGACCCCGGAGTGGTGGACCCCAGCGCGGGCGCCAGTGACCCGGCGGCCGGCGAGGAGCAGGCCGGCGCGGGCGAGGACGAGCTCGGCGGAGCCGACGACCAGGCCGGTGACGCGGGTGAGGACACCGGCACCGGTATGGACGACGGCTCAGGACTCGTGACGATCACCCCCTGACCGGGTGACCCAGAGCCACTGCCGGCCATGGCCCTGCGGCCCCGGTCGGCGGTGGAAGGTCCGGCCCTCCGGCGGGAGGGCCGGACCGCTGCGCGTACGCGGGGCCAGATGGTTTCGCGGACCAGGCCGGACCGCCTCGCGTACGCGGGACCGGCCCGCTCCGCGCACCAGCACCGGGCCGCTTCGCCCACCAGGCCCTTCGCCCACCGGGCCCCGCCTTCAGTCGCGCACCCGCAGGAGCAGCAGGGCGACATCGTCGGGCCGCTCCTGTGTCGCCGCACCCTCGGGCTGTACAAGGCTGTCGGCCAGTACGTCGAGCGGCTGCCCGCCCTTCTCGGCGAGCTGTCGCCCAAGGTCCGCGAGAGCGTCCTCGATGTCGACGCCGGGAGACTCGATCAGGCCGTCGGTGTAGAGGGCGAGGACGGAACCGGGGGTGAGTGGGACCTCGGTCGTCGGATACGTCGCGGAGGCGTCGATCCCGAGCAGCGGCCCCCCGGCCAGGTCGAGCACGCGCACCTTGCCGTCCGGCCGCAGCAACAGCGGAGGCGGATGGCCCGCGCGCGCCATGACGGCCACCTGGCGAGCGGGGTCGAGCCGCAGATACAGACAGCTCGCGAACAGCTCACTGCCCAGGTCGATCAGCAGCCGGTTGGTGCTGCGCATGACCTCCTCGGGCGGCTGGCCGACGGTCGTGTACGCCCGTACAGCCGTACGGATCTGCCCCATCAGGGCCGCCGCCGTCACGTTGTGCCCCTGCACGTCACCGATCACGGCCGCGGCCCGGCCCTGCGAGAGCACCAGGTCGTAGAAGTCCCCGCCGATGTCCATGCCCTGGGTGGCCGGCAGATAGCGCGCGGCGGCCTCGATCGAGGGCACCGACGGCAGGGAGTGCGGGAGCAGCGCGGCCTGCAGACCGTGTGCCAGCCGGAGCTTGGCGTCGTAGAGGAGGGCCCGGGCCAGCGCCTGCGCGATCAGCCCGCCCAGGCTCGTCAGCACGGCACGCTCGTCCGCCGGGAAGGAGTGCGACCGCGGGTACGCCAGGACGCAGACGCCCACCGGCCGCCCGGAGGCGACGAGCGGCAGATACGCCCACGCCGCCATGCCGTCCGGTGTCGCGTGCCGGGACGGATACAGCCGCTCCAACTGCGCCCGGGACTCGAAGAAGGCGGGAACACCGCTGCTCAGCGCTTGGGCGCTCGGGGTCTCCGCGCCCAGCGGCAGCCCGTCGAAGCGCTCCACGGTGTGGGCGTCCGGATACCCCCGATGCCCGAGCACGTTCAGGCGTCCGGCCCGGGTGCCGAGCACCGCCAGGGCCTTGCTGCCGACGGCGGGCGCGATCTCGTCGGCGACCAGTTGCACCACGTCCCGCACACTCGCCGCCTCCGTCAGCGCGCTGGCCAGGCTCAGCACATGGGAGATGGTCACCAGCCCCGGGCCGCCACTGTGCTCTGGTTGCGTGCGCGACATGTGGCCCACCTCCCGTGCCCGGGAGATCCGTACGCTCAGCCCGTTCGTACTGGGATAGAGGCGGAACGACAGCCAGTCACCGGGCGGCCGCAGCGCCACGAACGACGTCACGCACTGGCTGAGCAGCGCGGCGCGGTAGCGGTCCTCGTAGACCGGGTCGTTGAGCCAGGGCACGGACGCCCACAACTGGGTGCCCAGCAGGGCGTCGACCGGGACAGCGAGCAGCTCCGAGGCCGCCGCGTTGGCGAATCCCACCCGCCCGTGCAGATCGAGCGCGCACAGTCCGTACGGCAGCCGCGCCACCATCCGCGCGGCCTCCACCGTGCCGAGCGCGCCGGACATCGGCCCCGCCGCGGCGGGCGTCAGCAGATCGGCCTCGGGGTGGACGGGACGGTGCGCCGCCGCGGCCCGCTCCAGACGCAGCGCGAGCCGGCCGCAGGCCGCGGTGAGCCGGCCGCGCTCCCGGTCGGACAGCTCCGGCGGATGCGATCCGGGAAAGGTCACGAAGACGGCGCCGTACACGGTCCTTCCGGTCGCCACCGGGAGCGCGGCCAGCGCGAAGGGATAGGGGAGCACCACGGCCACCCGGGGGTAGCGACCTGCCATCTGCTCCTCGCCGCCCACCCAGACCAGCCGCCGCTCCCGCGCCGCGTCCGCGACCGGGATCGGCGAGCTGAGCCCCACCCGCTCCCACGGCGCGGCGAACGCCCTGGGCAGTCCCGCCATGACCGCCATCTCCAGGACCGGTTCGCCCGGCGCCAGCAGGTACACGGCACCGGAATGGGCGTGGACCTCGTCCATCATCGCGGCCAGCGCGAGGGAGAGCAGCGGCCTTCCGAGCGGCAGCGGCTCGGTGGCCGGCGCCTGCACCGGCCCCCGCGAGTCGGACACGCCGACCACCTCCTCGTACGGCCGCGTGATCAGCTTCCAGAGGTCAAGGCTCTCTCCTGGCGGCTCCTCGCGCACGGCGAGCGGGGGTCACCGGGAGGTGCGGCCGATCGCGGCGGGAGGGCTCCGGGACAGGCCTGACGTGCCCGGAACGGTCACAGGGGCTGCGCCGAAGCCCCGGAAGCGCTGTAATGACGGACGTGGTCAGTGAGGACGGTTCGGGACGCGGAACGAGAACGCCGCGGGCCGAACTTGCCCTCAAGACGCTCACCACCGGCCTGGAACCCCGCGAACGGCTCCGCCGCGTCCTCGAACAGGCTCTTGTCTTCACCGGCGCGACCGTCGTCGCGGTGTACTCACCGACCCGAAGCGGCGAGGATCTGCGCCTCGCGGAGTCCGTGGGTGTGCCGAGAACGCTCTACGGGCTGCGCGACGGCTACCCCGTCAGCGGCGGATCCCCGGCGGCGGACGTCTACCGCTCGGGCCGGCCGCTGTGGCTCGATCCGCGCGAGGCCGGGCGCCGCGCCGACGCCCGGCGACTGCCCTCCCAGGACTTCTCGCTGGCCGTCCTGCCGCTGCGCGACGACGGCTGTCTGCTCGCCGTCAGCGAGCACCCGGCCGGCTTCGACCCCGAGGACCGGGAGTGCCTGGCCCTGGTCGTCGAGGCCGTCGTCTGCCCGCCGCCCGCCCCGGAGACGGACGCCGACGAGCTGCCCGCCAGCTCGTTCAGCCTCGCCATGGACACCGGACGCGTCGAGGTCGACCAGGAGATGCTGGAGCTCTTCGGCCTGAGCCCGGCCGACTTCGACGGCAAGGTGGAGACGCTGCTGGCGCTGACCGTTCCGGAGGACCTGCCCGCGGTGATGTCCGTGGTTGAGGCGGACCACCTGTCGGCCGGTGACCGCGAACTGGAGTTCCGGATCCTCCAGCCGTCGGGCCGGCAGAAGTGGCTGCGGCTGCGCGGACACCTCGCGCCCGGGGGAGAGGGCAGACCTGGACGGCTCGTGGGCACGGTCTCCGACGCCTCGAAACTGCGCTCCGGGGGCAACGAGGTGGCCCGCGTCCAGCGGCTCGCCGCCGCCCTCGCCACCGCGGGCACCGTCCGCGACGTGGGCGAGGCGGTGGTCACGGCCCTCCGCAAGCCCCTCCGGGCCGACCGGATCGCCGTCGCGGAACTGGCGGGGGACCGCCTCGTCGTCACCGTCCTGGACCCGCCCGAGCCGGCGGCCTGGCCCGAACTGTGGCGCGCCGAATGGCGGTCGGAATGGCCCGACGCGCCTGTCCGCTCCATGCCGACACTCGCGGCGGCCCTGACCGACGGGCGCACCGCGATCTGGCCCGCCGGGACGGACCTGGAACCCGCCCTCGCCGAGGTCGGCCCAGGCGGCCTCGCCGTCCTGCCGCTGCCCGCCGCCGGCCGCATCGCGGGGGCCTGCCTGATCGGCTGGGACACCCCGCACGACTTCGGCCCCGACGAGCGCGCCCTGCTCACCGCCTCCGCGGGCCTCACCGGCCAGGCTCTGGTGCGCGCCCACGCCTTCGACGCCGAGCACGAACTGATCAGCATGCTCCAGCGCAGCCTGCTCCCGCGCCGCCTGCCCAAGCTGCCCGGCGCGGTCGCCGTCGCCCGCTATCTGCCCACCACGTCGGGCCTGGAGGTCGGCGGCGACTGGTACGACGTGATCCCGCTGCCCGACAACCATGTCGCCCTCGTCATCGGCGACGTCCAGGGACACAACGCCTCCGCCGCGACCCTCATGGGCCAGATGCGCACGGCCGTGCGCGCGTACGCCATCGAAGGACACCCCCCGGACGTCGTCGTCTCGCACGCCAACCGGCTCCTCGTCGACCTGGAGACCGACCTCTTCGCGACCTGCTGCTACGTCGACGTGGACATGGAGGAGGGCTCCGCCTGGTGCGTACGCGCGGGACACCTGCCGCCGGTGCTGCGCCACCCGGACGGCGGTACGGAGATCGCCTGGTCCGAGGCCGGCCCACCGCTCGGCGTCCTCACCCAGGCCGACTTCCCCATGAGCCCGCTGCGCCTGCCGCCCGGCACTGTCGTCGCGCTGACCACGGACGGTCTCGTCGAGTCCGCCGAGGTCGACATCGAGGACGGTCTGAACCGGCTCGCCGAAGCGCTGGCCGGCTCCGACCCCGCCCGCCTCGGACTCGTGGCCGACCGGCTGCTCGCGGGCGCCAACCGCGGCGACGACGTCGCCCTCCTGCTCATGCGCTACGACGGCATGGCGCTGCGCCCGCTCCGCGAGAGCTGGACCGTCTGGCGCGTCCCGGAGGCGGTCCGGCACGCCCGCCGCTTCACCAGGCGCACCCTGCGCGGCTGGGGAGCACGCGGCGAGGCCGACGCGGCACTCCTCGTCGTCTCCGAACTCGTCACCAACGCCCTCGTCCACACCGACGGACAGGTCAGGCTCTACCTCACCCTCATCAACAACCGCTTCAGGATCGCGGTCACCGACAACTCACCGCGTACGCCGATCAAGCCCACCAGCATCGGCTGGGAGGCCACCGGCGGACGCGGCATCCTCCTCGTCGAGGCGATGTCGGCGGCATGGGGGACGGTGCCGGTCAGCGGCGGGAAGCAGGTCTGGAGCGAGATCATCCTCGAGTGAAGCCAGCCGGGAGTGACACCCTGAGTACGTGCGCCTCCTGCTGATGTCCGACACCCACCTGCCCAAGCGCGCCAAGGAGCTCCCCGCTCAGCTCCTGGCCGAGCTCCCGCTCGCCGACCTCGTGATCCACGCCGGCGACTGGGTGGACACCGCGACGCTCGACCTCCTGGAGAGCCTGTCGAGCCGCCTGATCGGCGTGCACGGCAACAACGACGGCCCGGCCCTGCGCGCCCGCCTCCCCGAGGTCGCCCGCCTCGACCTGGACGGGCTGCGCCTCGGCGTCGTCCACGAGACCGGCGCGGCCCAGGGCCGTGAACGCCGCTGCGCCGAACGCTTCCCCGACCTCGACGTCCTGGTCTTCGGCCACAGCCACATCCCCTGGGACACGACCACGGAGACCGGCCTGCGCCTGCTCAACCCCGGCTCCCCGACGGACCGCCGCCGCATGCCCCACTGCACCTACATGACGGCTCGGGCGACCGGCGGGCGGATGACGGACGTACGTCTGCACCGGCTGCCCCCGCGCGGCTGACCCCGGCACGCCACCGACGCCGTACACGCGGAAACACCGGCCCCACCGCGGCTCACGGCGCCGTATGCGCGAGAAGACCGACCCCACCGCGGCTCACGTCGGCTCACGCCGGCGGATCGAGGCGCCTCGGATGAATCGCCCCGCCCGTCGCCGTGAGCGGCGCCCCGCTGCCGCCCCAGCGCAGCGCCACGATCTCCGCGGCGACGGACACGGCCACCTCTTCGGGCGTACGGGCACCGAGGTCGAGCCCGACCGGTGACCGCAGCCGGGACAGCTCGCTCTCGCTGAACCCCTCGTCCACCAGCCGCTTCATCCGGTCGTCGTGCGTCCCGCGGCTGCCCATCGCGCCGATGTACGCGGCCGGGCGGCGCAGTGCCTCGGCCAGCAGCGGTACGTCGAACTTCGGGTCGTGGGTGAGGACGCAGATCACCGTGCGCGAGTCCGTCGCCGTACCGCTGAGGTACCGGTGCGGCCAGTCGACGACGACCTCTACGCCCGCCGGGAACCGTTTCGGCGTGGCGAAGACCGGGCGGGCGTCGCACACCGTCACGCGGTAGCCGAGGAAGTCGCCGATACGGGCCACGGCGTCGGCGTAGTCGATCGCGCCGAAGACCAGCATGCGGGGCGGCGGAGCGAACGAGTGCAGGAAGACGCTGACCGCGTCCTCGCGGCGCTCGCCGTCCGGGCCGTAGTGCCGCTGCCCGGTGGCTCCCTGGGCCAGCTCCCCGCGGGCGTCGGCCGTGACCGCCGCGTCGAGGCCGGTCGACCCGAGCGAGCCGGCCACCTCGTCCGGCCACACCGCGAGCGTGGCGCCGCGCGGCGCGGGCCCGTCGACGACCGTCGCTACGGTCACCGGGCGGCCGGCGGACACCGACTCGGCCACCGCACCGAAGGTGGGGTCGTCGTCTCGGGTCACCCGGCGTACCAGCAGCGTGATCTCCCCGCCGCAGGTCAGCCCGACGGTGAACGCGTCCTCGTCGCTGTACCCGAAGGTCTCCAGACGGGCCTCACCGGACTCCACGACCTCCTGCGCCAGCTCGAAGACCGCGCCCTCGACACAGCCTCCGGACACACTGCCCACGGCCTCGTCGCCGGGGCCCACGGCCATGGCCGCGCCGGGGTCGCGCGGTGTGCTGCGGCTGACACCGACGACGGTGGCGAGCCCGAAGGGGGACCCCGCGGCGTACCACCGGTCGAGCGCCGGGAGGATCTCTCGCATCGCCCGCTCCTCCCACCGTGGACTTTCGGGTCCGTGCCGGCGTCGTACCTGGTGCACGAGCGGTGCCACTTTAGGGCGGCTCTCCGGCCGGGGCGACCGCTGCGGCGGGCATTGGTTGAGCGTTAATCCATTGCCGTCGCGTTCGCCGATCTGCTGCACTGCTCGGGACGAGTTCACCGGGATCAAGGAGCGGCAATGCGCACTTCGTTCATGTCCACCCAGGAAGGAATCACTCCCACTCCGAAGGACATGACACCCGGTGCATATGCTCAACCTGGGAATTCTGGCGCACGTAGACGCCGGTAAGACAAGCCTGACCGAGCGGCTGCTGCACGCCGTCGGGGTCATCGACGAGATCGGCCGCGTCGACGACGGAAGCACCCAGACCGACACCCTCGCGCTGGAACGGCGCCGGGGTATCACGATCAAATCCGCTGTGGTCTCCTTCACGGTCGACGACGTCACCGTCAATCTGATCGACACACCCGGGCACCCGGACTTCATCGCCGAGGTGGAGCGGGTGCTGAGCGTGCTCGACGGCGCCGTGCTCGTCGTCTCGGCCGTCGAGGGCGTACAGGCACAGACCCGTGTGCTGATGCGGACGCTTCAGCGGCTGCGGATTCCCACGCTCGTCTTCGTGAACAAGATCGACCGAGCCGGAGCGCGGTACGAGCGCGTACTGGAGCAGATCTCCGCGCGGCTCACTCCCGCGATCGTCGCGATGGGCGAGGCCGGCGAACAGGGCACGCGGGCCGCCCGCTTCACTCCCTTCGGCGCGGCCCGGCTCAGGGCGCCGCTGCTCGACCTGCTCGCCGGGCACGACGACGACCTGCTGGCCGCGTATGTGGAGGACGGGGTGTCCGACGACCGGCTGCGTGCCGCCCTCGCCCGGCAGACCGGCCAGGCGCTGGTGCACCCGGTGTACCTCGGCTCGGCCATGACAGGCACCGGCGTCGCCGAACTGATCGCCGGGATAAGGGAGTTGCTGCCCTCCGGTGAGGGGGACGCCGACGGCCCGGTGTCGGGCACCGTCTTCAAGGTCGAGCGCGGACCCGCGGGGGAGAAGATCGCGTACGCCCGGATGTTCTCCGGCACCCTGCGGATCCGCGACCGGCTGCCCCTTCGCGACGGCGCGGCCGGGAAGGTCACCGCGATCAGCGTCTTCGACGGGGGCTCAGCCGTCCCGGAGACGTCCGTGTCCGCGGGGCGGATCGGCAGACTCTGGGGCCTGGAGGACATCCGGATCGGCGACTCCATCGGCGTACCGCGGAAGTCGTCGCCGGACGAACACCATTTCTCACCGCCCACGTTGGAGACGGTGGTGGCCCCCTGCCGTCCGCGCGACAAGGGAGCCCTGCATCTCGCGCTGACCCAACTGGCCGAGCAGGACCCACTGATCGATCTGCGCCATGACGAAGTGCGAAAGGAGACGTCCGTTTCGCTCTACGGCGAAGTGCAGAAAGAGGTCATCCAGGCGACGCTGGCAGACGAGTTCGGTATCGACGTCGTCTTCCGCGAGACGACACCGCTGTGCGTCGAACGGCCGGTCGGCACCGGCACGGCGGTCGAGTTCAACGGAAAGGCACCCAATCCCTTTCTCGCGACCGTCGGGCTGCGCATCGATCCGGCACCCGTCGACTCCGGGGTGGAATTCCGTCTGGAGGTCGAACTCGGCGCGATGCCCTACGCGTTCTTCAAGGCGGTCGAGGACACCGTGCGGGAAACCCTGGGACAGGGAATCCACGGGTGGCAGGTCACCGACTGCACGGTCACCATGACGCGTTCCGGCTACTCACCCAGGCAGAGCCACGCCCACCAGGGCTTCGACAAGAGCATGTCCAGCACCGGCGCCGACTTCCGGGGCGTGACACCGCTCGTGGTGATGAGCGCGCTGCGGGAGGCGGGTACCCGGGTGCACGAGCCGGTGCACCGGTTCCGGCTGGAGGCCCCGGCGGACACCCTGGGCGCCGTGCTGCCCGTGTTCGCGAAGCAGCGCGCGGTCGTGCGTACCACGGAGACGCGCGGCGCGACGAGCGTCCTGGAGGGCTGGATCCCGGTCGCCAGGGTGCACGAACTGGAGCAGTGGCTACCGGGGTTGACGCGTGGCGAAGGCGAATGGGAGTGCACCTTCGATCACTACGCTCCGGTCGTCCACGGCGCGGTACCGGACCGGCCGCGGACCGATCTCAACCCGCTCGACCGGAAGGAGTACCTGCTCAACGTGACGCGCCGGGTATGAACGTGACGCGGACCGGTCCGCGTGAGGAGTACGTGACGCGCGCAGGACCGTATGCGGAGTACGCGAAGTGAGACATCCCGACAGCCGGTGAAACGAGAAACTTACTCATGAGTCAGGGGTGTTGACGGTCCGCCGCGCGCCCGCGACTGTAATGAACATGTCGAAGTTACGTGCGCGTCTGCTCGGCGTCCTCGTGCTCCTCACCGGCTTCCTCACGGCGGCGGGCATTCAGCCCGCCGCCGCGGCCCCTCTTCCCGACTCCCTCTGGTTCGACGCGTCCGCGGCCGCCACCCTCACCGTCGAGGACGGCCGCTTCACCGACGGCCTCGGCCGCGAGGTCGTGCTGCGCGGCTACAACGTCTCCGGCGAAACGAAGCTGGAGGAGAACAGCGGACTGCCCTTCGCGTCGGTCGCCGACGCCAGGAAGTCGGCGACGGCGCTGCGCGCACTCGGCGGCGGCAACTCCGTACGCTTCCTGCTCTCCTGGGCACAGGCCGAACCCGTACGCGGCCAGGTCGACACCACCTATCTCGCGGCGGCCACCGCCCAGATCGGCGCCTTCCTCGACGCGGGAATCCGCGTCTACCCGGACTTCCACCAGGACCTCTACTCCCGCTACCTCTTCAACACGGGGAGCTGGTACACCGGCGACGGCGCCCCCAAGTGGGCGGTGGAAGCCGGGGACTACCCCCAGGAGTCATGCGGGATCTGCGTCCTCTGGGGCCAGAACATCACCCAGAACGGCGCCGTGACACAGGCGTCGTACGACTTCTGGCACAACGCGTACGGTCTTCAGGACGCCTTTCTCGCCACGGCCCAGGCGACCATGGCCTACGTCAGACAGCACCTCACCACCGAGCAGTTCGCGGGTGTCGTCGGCTTCGACCCGTTCAACGAACCGCACGCCGGCACCTACGACTCCGGTCAGACCAGCCGTACTTGGGAACGCGATGTGCTCTGGCCCTTCTACGTGAAGTTCCGGGCCCGGATGGACGCGGCCGGCTGGCAGTCCAAGCCCGCCTTCGTGGAACCGAATCTCTTCTGGAACGCCAACATCGACTTCCAGAAGCAGGAGGGCGGACTGCTCGACGCGGGCACGCTGGGTTCGCGCTATGTCTTCAACACCCACTTCTACGACCAGAAGGCGATCTCCGGCATCTTCATGTGGGGCAAGGCGGGAGACGGTCAGTACGTCACCGACTTCGGGACGGTACGTGACCGGGCCTCGGCCGCCGGTACGACGGCGATCATCAGCGAGTTCGGCCATCCGCTGGCCGGATCGGTCTCGGACAAGGCGCCGACGGTCCTGAAGGCGATGTACCAGGCCCTCGACTCCCGCCAGAAGGGCTCCACCTGGTGGTCGAACCCGGCTGCCTCGGGCCCGGTGCTGTCCGGCAGCCAGTGGCAGTGGGACATCTACAACGGCCGCCATCACGAGCTGATGAACGACAATCCGGACAAGGTCCGGACGACCGGCGACGCCTGGAACGACGAGGACCTCTCCGCCGTACGCCTCGACGACTCCGGGACCGCCGTACTGCGCCAGGACGCCCGCCTGCTGAACCGCGTCTACCCCAGCGCCACCGCGGGCACAGCGGTCGCCTTCACCTACGAGGACCGCTCCCGCGACGGCTCCACGACCCTGACCTGGAACCCGGTACCGAGCACTCTGCCCAACGTCTCCCAGCTCGTCGGGTCGGGCCAGTACAGCCTGCTGGTCTGGCGTTCCGACGGCACGAGCACCCCCACGGAACTCCATCTCCCGGCGTCCTTCCCGACGTCGGCCACCACGGTCGTCTCCGACCTCGGCGCGACGGCCGCCCCGCCCTCGTACACCCGGACGACCCCGATCGCCGTAGCCCCCGAACCGGGCGGCACGGGAAGCCGCCGTCTCCTGCTCACCGCGCCCGGCTCGGGGACGGTGCACTACGCGCTGGTCACGAACGGTGCGACCGCTCCGTCCGCCGCTCTGCTCGGCGCGGCCCGGACCGAGCTTGCTTCCTGGGCCGCGGCGAAGTTCGACTAGCCCACGAGCCCGACCGGTTCGCCTCCACATGGCCGGGGCGAACCGGCCGGACCGGCCCCGGCGGGGACTGAGCCGCAACCCCGCGCAGCCGACGCCCACAGATCGCACCAAGGCGTGACACAGAAAACCCCCAGTGAGCTCCGGCAGGATCGGAACATGCCTGGCACTTTCGACAGCCACGGGGGCCCGATCCGCGTGCTGATCGTCGATGACGAGCCCGGACTCGTCGAGACGTTGACCGTGGCCGTCAGCGAAGCCGGCTGGCGTGCCTACCCGGCGGCGGACGGCGAGAGCGCGCTGCGGATCGCGCGCGGCTGCGCCCCGCATGTCGTCATCCTGGACGGGATGCTGCCCGGCCTCGACGGCGTGCAGGTGCTCAGGCGTCTGCGGTACGAGAATCCGCGGCTGCCCGTTCTCATGCTCACCGCCCGGGACGCCCTGGAGCACCGCATCGAGGGACTCTCGGCGGGTGCCGACGACTACGTCACCAAGCCCTTCTCACTGGAGGAGGTCGTGCTGCGCCTGCGCGGCCTGCTGCGTCGCGCCGGTGTCGAGGACGCGAAGGCCGACGAGTCCGTCCTGGCGCTCGGGGACCTGGTCCTGGCGGAGAAGACCCGCCAGGCGCACCGCGACGGATCCCCCATCGAACTCACCGCCAAGGAGTTCGACCTGCTGTGGCTGCTGATGAGCCACCCGCGCCAGGTGCTCAGCAAGACCCAGATCCTCGACCACGTCTGGAGCAGTTCCTTCGATGCGAGCGGAAACCTCGTGGAGGCCTACATCTCCAACCTGCGCAAGAAGATCGACAAGGGACGGACCCCGATGATCCGCACGCTGCGCCGGATGGGATACACCATCAGACCCGCGGAGGAGTCCCGATGACGTTCCGGCTGAGGAGCCGCTCGCTGCGCACCCGTCTGCTCCTCTTCTTCGGCCTCACCCTCGTCGCCGTGTGCGCCGCGATGGCCCTCACCACCGTCTACGCCCAAAGCGCCTACCTGCTGGGGAACCTGGACCAGCGTGTCAGCGACGCCGCCGAGCGCAGCCAGGGCGGTCTTCAGCGCCGCACCGGGGACGCCACGGACCTGGGCTTCCTCAACGAGCGCGGGCAGCCCGCCGGTACGATCGCCGCCCGGCTGGACACCAAGGGGAACGTCGTCGCCGCCGAGGTCGTCGCCCAGAACGCCGTACCGCGGCCTCTCACGGCCGCTCAACTTGGCGCCCTCGACGGCATCGCCACCGACAACTCCCTGCACACACGGCTCATCCCGGACCTGGGCACCTATCGGATCACCTCCGTCGCAGGCGACGGTATCCCCGTCCTCGTGGGCCTGCCCATGGACGACGTACAGAACATGATCAGCGGCCTGGTCGCGGTAGAGGCCGCCGTGGCGGCCGCCGGGCTCACCGTCGCCGGGTGCGTCTGCGCCGTCGTCATCCGCCGCCAACTCCGGCCGCTGGGAAGGGTGGCCGCCACCGCCGTCGATGTCTCCCACGCCCCGCTGAGCCATGGCGAGGTCACCGCGCTGACCCGTGTGCCGCAGGGCGACACCGACCCTGGGACGGAAGCCGGACAGGTCGGCGCGGCACTCAACCGCATGATCGACCACGTCGAGTCCGCACTCGCCGAACGCCGGCGCACCGAGGAACGCATGCGCCGCTTCCTCTCCGACGCCAGCCACGAACTGCGCACCCCGCTCGCCTCCATCGTCAGCTACGCGGAACTGATGGACCGCGGCACCGACAGGATCGAACCGGCGCTCGCCTGGCGCAGGGTCTCCGCCGAGTCCGTACGCATGACGGGTCTGGTGGAGGATCTGCTGCTGCTCGCCCGGCTCGACGAGGCACGTCCGCTGAAGCGTGTCGAGGTGGATCTCACGGCCCTGGTCGCGGAGGCGGTGTGGGACGCGCGGGCCGCCGGAGCCGAACACCACTGGAAGCTCGCCCTGTTGCTCGACGCCTCGGCGGAGGTGACCGGCGACGCGGCACGGCTGCACCAGGTCGTGGCCAACCTGTTGGCCAACGCCCGCACGCACACACCGCCCGGCACCACGGTCACCACCACCGTCGAGGCGACGGAACGGGCGTGCTTCATCCGGGTGGCCGACGACGGACCCGGCATCACACCCGAACTCCTCCCCACCGTCTTCGAACGCTTCACCCGTGCCGACACCTCCCGCTCCCGTACCGAGGGGGACGGCGGAACGGGCCTGGGGCTGGCCATCGCCACCGCCATCACGTCGGTGCACGGCGGCCGGGTCGGCGTCGAGAGCAGGCCCGGCCGTACGGTGTTCACGGTCGAGCTGCCGCCGGCGGGTACCGCGGAACTCCCTTCGCCGCAAGGAAACTGACGCCATGAGTGGCATCGGTGCGGAACCGCCGACCTCTCAGCTGATTCCTATGCGCCCAGGTCATTCCCGCTCTCCGGGGTGGTGGGGCCGGTTGTTTCCCGGCCCGGGGAGCCTCGGTTCAGTTTCGCATCAGGTTGCTCCGCCAGAGTCGTCAGTGCCCGGCCGTCCGACATGGACGCGCCAACGACGAAGGGAGCCAGCGACGATGACCGAGCTCGAAACCGGGGTACCGACAGCCCGAGAGCCGCAGTCCGAAGCCGGCCACCGTACTCACGCGAGCCGCCGTAACTTCATGCGGAAGGTCTTCTTCGCCAGCGGTGCCACGGCCGTCGCGACCATGGGTGGCGTCGGCGCCTGGTCGGCGCTCGCCGACGACACCACCGGCACCGCCGACGCGACCGCCTCCGCCGCGCCGAGCGGGGCGCCCAGCGGTGGTCCCGGCGGGGGCACCGGAGGGCCCGGAAACCAGACGATCACCGAGGACTTCTTCGGTCTGACAACCGACGGCAAGCGGATCGACGACCTCTACGCGGTCCACTCCACGGGTGTCGCGACCGCACCCGTGATCGCCGCCGCGAACGCCTTCCTCGCCGGACTGACCGACACCCAGAAGACCGCGACCCAGTTCACCGTCCACTCCACCGAGTGGCGGCTGTGGAGCAACATCGACGCCTATGAGCGGCAGGGCGTCACGCTCGCCGACATGACGGACGCTCAGAAGGCCCTGGGGACCGCCTTGTTGAAGTCGGCGCTCAGTGCGGACGGGCTGGAGACCAGCGAGAAGATCCGCAGGATCAACCAGGCCGCGGGTGAGGCCATCGACAACACCGCCTCGTTCAACGAGGACGCCTACTACTGGACCCTGATGGGCACCCCGTCCGCCACCGAACCCTGGGGCTTCCAGTTCGATGGCCACCACCTGGTCATCAACTACTTCGTTCTCGGCGACCAGGTCGTCATGAGCCCCTGCTTCTGGGGCTCCGAGCCGACCTCGATGGAGATCGACGGCGAGACCGTGACCGTCTGCCACGAGGAGGTCGTCGCGGGCCTGGCCTTCATCAACTCCCTCACCGCCGCCCAGCAGAGCGTCGCGATCGAGTCCTCGACGAAGTCGAACGAGTCGATGAAGGCGGGTGCCTTCTCCGACAACTCGGTCCAGGCGTACACGGGTCTTCGCGGGAACAAGCTCACCGCCCTCCAGAAGACGAAGCTGCTCGGCATAGTGGAGGCGTTCGTGGGCCGGGCGAAGGCCGACGTCGCCAGGGTGCGGATGGCGGAGGTGCGCAAGCACCTCGACGACACCTACGTGACCTGGGCGGGCGGCATCGCCGACGACTCCGCCTTCTACGTCCGGGTGCACAGCCCGGTCGTCTGGGTCGAGGTCGACTGCCAGGCACCCGGCCCACTCGCGGGCGCGTACGGCGCCACCCAGGGCAGCGGCGCGACCCAGAAACACGTCCACTCCATCATTCGCACGCCCAACGGGAACGACTACGGAAAGGAGCTTCTCCGGCAGCACTATCTGACGTCACCGCACCATCAGTGACACCGGAACTCCAAGCCGTCGCCGGCCGGCACGGTGAGCGGTCGTGCAGCGCCATAGCGTCACCAGCTCGGCTACGTAAGGAACTTACTAGTGAGTAGTAAGGCGGTGACCTCCTCTTTAGGGGCCGTACACGACAAAATCGTCGGAGTGTGAACGGTGCACCGGCGACAGAGGAGTGACGTGTGGCGGGCAGGCTCAAACAGTCGACCGGCCGGTACGGCGGCAGGACGGCCGAGGAGCGGCAGGCCGAGCGGCGACGCCGTTTCCTGGACGCCGCGCTCCAGCTCTTCGGCGACAGCCCGGGCTTCCGGTCCACGACCGTCGCCGCGCTGAGCGAGGCGGCGGGTCTGTCGACCCGCCAGTTCTACGAGGAGTTCTGCACCCTCGAGGACGTCCTGGCCGTCCTGCACCTCCAGGTCAACGACTGGGCCGAGGAGGCCGCCCTCAACGCGCTGGCCGCTGCCCGGAACCTGCCGCTCCCCGAGCGGGCCGTCGCGATCTTCCACGCGTACTGCGCGAACGTGGCGAGCGATCCGCGGCGGATCCGGATCACGTTCGTGGAGATCATCGGCGTGAGCCCACGGATGGAGGAGCAACGGCTCGCACGCCGCTCCCGCTGGGTGGGCCTGCTCTGTGCCGAGGCCGCGGCGGCCGCCGCCCGGGGGGAGGCGGCGTCGCGCGACTACCGGATCGCCGCCGTGGGGTTCATCGGCAGCGTGAACGGACTGCTCCACGACTGGAGCGCCGGTTGGGTGGACGCGACCCTCGACGAGGTGGTCGAGGAGCTCGTCCGGCAGCTGCTGGGGATCATGCGGCCGGAGGGCTGGCGCGCGGAACTCACGACCGGGATCCCGCGGACCGGCTCGCCGTGACGGGGTCGGTGGCGACGACACCTACGTGCCTGTGCCGTGGAAGCTCGTGGACGAGGCCTGCTACCTGCTCCTTCGGACGGTCCCAGCCGTGGTGGGCGCGGTCGCTCCGGACGGGCCTCACCCCGGCAGACGCGGTCGCCTGCCGTCGCCAGGCACGGGAGCAGTCCGTACCGGCCGACGGCGTTCCCGGGGTTCAGCGAGGCCGGATGCGGCGGGCTCGAGGAGCGCGGGCAAGTGTTCCGCGCAGGGCCGAGCGCAGCACGGAGGCGGACACCCGAACCCCTGCCACGGACAGTGGACGCGGCAGTCGGGACCGGTGTGCACGGGACCGATGCGCATGGGGCCGGCCCATCGTCGCGCTCGCCGAGAAGGTCCAGGTCAGGTGCGATCCGATCCGGACCTCCGGCCGGCTCCGGCCTACTCGTCCCATGCCTGGAGCAGCGTGTGTTCGACGATCTTGCCGTCGCGCAGCGACATCATCGAGTTGGCCAGTACTCTCACGCCGTCCGGGTACTGACAGGACTCGGTGAAGGCGACGTGGTCGCCGTCGACGACGCACTGCTCCAGCTTGTGGGTCATGTCCCGGCTGTAGACGTCGTCGAGCATCTCGGCGATCTCGCCGCGACCGTGCATGACCATCGGATGGCTGGGCTGGGTGTTGCGGTCGACGACGCGTACCTCCGCGTCGTCGGCGTAGAGCGACAGCAGATCCGCCGCGCTCTGTCCTTCGATGCCCCGGCGCAGCGCTTCGGTGTCGAAGGCGGGGCCTGCCGCGGTGCCCATGATGACCTCCTTGGAAGGCCGCGGCCCACCGAGGGGCGGGCCGCGAAGGGCCTCTCCTTCGAGACTCCTCCGCCACAGGGCTCCCGGCAAGCGCAGAAGTGCCTGTGAGCCTCTCGGGTGAGGGGCGGGGAAGGGCCGTGTCCGCCCGGGGTCCGCAGCCGTTGCTCAAAACATGATCTCAACACGACGTATTGCCGCCGCCGTTGGTCTCGCCGTCGGTGTCACGGGCCTTGCCGCGCCGATGGCGAGCGCCGCCGTCGCCCCGGCGCCGAAGCCGCTGAACCCCATCGCCGAGCTCGACAATCTCGCCGTGAGCGAGATTCCCACGCAGTACCAGGCCGCGGTCCCGAAGGTCTCCACCCAGCTGGCCGGGCTCAACCGGCTGAACTCGGGCCTCGACGAGCTGCACCAGCTGACCGACCTGGCCGCCCCCGTCACCGGGTTGCTCGACGCGTAGTCCGGCGCTCGACAGGTTCGTCCGCCCCCGGCACCTCGGTGCCGGGGGCGGACGTGTCTGCCCTTGACTTTCGCGGTGTCCGGTCGGAACATCCTGGTTGAACGGTGAATTAAGTTTCACCACACGAACAAACCTTGCCGTCATCCGCTCCCTACTGATGTCATGAACAACTGCGTACCGTCGTCGTTACGTACCGAAGGAACCCGTGCCATGGCCATCACCCGTGAACTGTTCATCGGCGGCAAGGACGTGCCCGCCGCCTCCGGCCGCACCGCCGAGGACATCAACCCCTACACCGGCGAGGTGTACGCGACCGTCGCCGCGGCCGGTCCCGAGGACGTCGCCCGCGCCGTGGACGCCGCCGACGCGGCCTTCGCCGACTGGGCCGCGCTCGCTCCCTTCGCCCGCCGCGCGATCTTCCTCAAGGCCGCCGACCTCCTCGACTCCAAGGGGGAGCAGGTCGCCGAGCTGATGGCGCACGAGGCGGGCGGCACCCGCCCGTGGGCGTTCTTCAACGTGGGTCTCGCCGCGAACATCCTGCGCGAGGCCGCCGCCGCGATCACCGCGCCGCGCGGTGAGGTGCTCAGCGCCCAGGAGGCCGGCGCGCTGGGCCTCGCGATCCGCGAACCGCTGGGAGTCGTCGCCGCCTTCGCCCCCTGGAACGCGCCCGTCATCCTCGGCGTACGGGCCGTCGCGGCACCCCTGGCCGCGGGCAACACCGTGGTCGTGAAGGCCAGCGAGGACGCGCCGATCGCGTGTGCGCTGCTCGTCGCCGATGTGCTGCGCGAGGCCGGGCTGCCCGACGGTGTCCTGAACGTGGTCACCAACGCGCGTGAGGACGCCGCCGAGATCGCCGAGGTCCTCATCGCCGACCCGCGTGTCCGCGCCGTCAACTTCACCGGGTCCACGGGCGTCGGCCGGATCATCGGCACGCACGCCGCCGGCCATCTCAAGCCCGCCGTACTGGAGTTGGGCGGCAAGAACGCGGTCCTGGTGCTCGACGACGCCGACGTGGACTACGCGGTCGACGCCGTCACCTTCAGCGTGTTCATGAACTCCGGCCAGATCTGTATGTCCGGCGACCGGATCCTCGTACACGAGTCCCTCGCCGAGGAGTTCACGCGGAAGTTCGCGGCGAAGGTCGCCTCGCTCCAGGCCGGGGACCCCGCACACCCGCACACGGTGGTCGGCCCGCTGGTCGCCGCCTCCGCCGCCCAGCGGGTCGCCGCGCTCATCAAGGACGCGGTGTCCAAGGGCGCCACGGTGGTCACCGGCGGCGGGGAGCCCGAGGGCGCGGTGCACCCGGCGACCGTCCTCACCGGTGTGCCGAAGGACGCGGACATCTATTACGCGGAGGCCTTCGGACCGGTCTGCGTGATCGAGACCTTCGCCGACGACACCACGGCCGTGGCTATCGCCAACGACACCGACAACGGCCTGACCTGCGGCGTCATCACCGAGAACGCCACGCACGGGCTGGCCGTCGCCCGCCGTATCCGCACCGGCATCGTGCACATCAACGACCAGTCCGTCGCGGACGAGCCGCACGCGCCGTTCGGCGGCGTCAAGGCGTCCGGCTACGGCCGGTTCGGCGGTCGCTGGGGCCTGGAGGCGTTCTCCAACACGCGCTGGGTGACCATCGCCACGCAGCAGGCGCACTACCCGTTCTGACGTGTGGCGCGGGAAGCCCCCGGCAAGAAACGCCGGGGGCGGGCCGGTCAGCCGGAGGTGGCGAGGAACTGTGTGGCCGCCAGTTCCGCGTAGAGCGGGTCCCCGGCCACGAGTTCGCGGTGGGTGCCCACCGCGCGGACTCGGCCCGCGTCCATGACGACGATCCGGTCGGCCATCGTGACCGTGGACAGCCGGTGTGCGACCACGAGAACCGTCGTCGTACGGGCCACATCGGCGACCGAGTCGCGCAGCGCGGCCTCGTTCACCGCGTCGAGCTGCGAGGTCGCCTCGTCCAGGAGCAGCAGGCGGGGGTGGCGCAGCAGGGCGCGGGCGATGGCGACGCGCTGACGCTCGCCGCCGGACAGCTTGGTGCCGCGATGGCCGACCAGCGTGTCCAGGCCGTGCGGCAGCCGGGCGACGAGCCCGTCGAGGCGGGTCGTCTTCAGTACGCGGGTCACCTCGCTGTCGTCGGCGTCCGGGTTGCCGAGCAGCAGGTTGTCGAGGAGCGAACCGGAGAGGACGGGCGCGTCCTGCTCGACGTAACCGATCGAGGAGCGGAGCTGGGGCAGTTCCCACTCCTCCAGCCTGCGGCCGTCGAGCGTGATGACGCCCGACTCGGCGTCGTAGAACCGCTCGATGAGTGAGAAGACGGTTGTCTTGCCCGCGCCGGAGGGGCCGACGAACGCCGTCATGCCGCGGGCCGGGACGGCGAACGTCACACCGTGGTGGACGTACGGCAGATCGTCGGCGTAGCGGAACCGCACGTCCTCGAAGGTGAGCGCGGCGGGTTCGGCGCTGGAGGCAGGCAGCGGAGTGGGCAGGGCGGCGGGCTCGGAGGGGAGCCGCAGGGCCTCCTGGATACGGGCGAGGGCGCCGGCGCCGGTCTGGTACTGGGTGATCGCGCCGACGAGCTGCTGGATGGGCGACATCAGATAGAAGACGTAGAGCAGGAACGCGACGAGCGTGCCGACGTCGATGGCGCCGGTCGCGACGCGCGCGCCGCCCACCGCGAGCACCGTGATGAACGCGATCTGCATCGCCAGACCGGCCGTGTTGCCCGCGGCGGCCGACCACTTGGCGGCGTGCACGCTCTGCCGCCACGACTCCTCGGCGGCCGCGTGGATGGCCAGTTCCTCGCGGTGCTCGGCACCGGACGCCTTGATCGTGCGCAGCGCGCCGAGGATCCGTTCGAGCGAGGCGCCCATCACACCGACGGCGTCCTGTGCCCGTCTGCTGGCCCGGTTGATGCGCGGCACGATCACGCCGAGGACGGTGCCCGCGCACAGGATCACCAGCAGCGTGACGCCGAGGAGCACGGGGTCGACCAGGCCCATCATCACCACCGTCGCGACGAGGGTGAGTCCTCCGGTGCCGAAGCCGACAAGCGAATCGGTCGTGACCTCGCGCAGCAGTGTCGTGTCGGACGTGATCCGGGCCATCAGGTCGCCCGGCTCGCTGCGGTCCACGGCCGGTATGCGAAGCCGCAGCAGATACGACGACAGGGCGCGCCGTGCGCCGAGCACCACCGACTCGGCGGTGCGCCGCAGCACGTACGAACCCGACGCGCCCACCGCCGCGTTGGTCACCACCAGCGCCGCCATGCCGAACAGCGCCGCCGCGATGGGCCGGTCGTGCGACAGATCGTCGATGAGCCCCCGTGCAACCAGCGGCAGCACCAGCCCGGTGGCCCCGGTCGTCAGGGCCAGCAACCCGCCCGCCAGCAGCGCCCATCGATGCGGTCGTACGTACCCGAACAACAGGCGCCACGCGGGTGCCTCGGGCTTGGCTGCGGTGATGCTCACGGCGCTCCTTGTGAGGGTTCTGTGCGGTGCGTTCAGGCTACGTCGCGGAGCGGGGTGACCGTCACACACCGCGTGCCGACGGCAACAGAGAATCAGGCCTCGAACAACGGTCGGTGGAGGATGAATGTGGCGGGAACCTGCCTGCGGAGGGACGGCCCCTCGCCGCCGGACCCGGCCACGTACCACCTGGCCTGCTACCCGTCGGTCACGCCGTAGGGTCGGTTGACGGAACGTCGACCTACGGAAGGCTGATCAACATGGCGCAGGAAGTACGGGGCGTGATCGCACCGGGCAAGAACGAGCCGGTGCGTGTGGAGACCATCGTCGTGCCGGATCCGGGGCCGGGAGAGGCCGTTGTGAAGATCCAGGCCTGCGGGGTCTGTCACACCGACCTGCACTACAAACAGGGCGGCATCAGCGACGACTTCCCCTTCCTGCTCGGCCACGAGGCGGCGGGTGTGGTCGAGTCGGTCGGTGCCGGCGTCACGGACGTCGAGCCCGGCGACTTCGTCGTCCTCAACTGGCGGGCGGTGTGCGGGAACTGCCGTGCCTGTCTGCGCGGGCGGCCCTGGTACTGCTTCAACACGCACAACGCCAAGCAGAAGATGACCCTGACCGACGGCACCGAGCTGTCCCCGGCCCTGGGCATCGGCGCCTTCGCCGAGAAGACCCTGGTAGCCGCCGGACAGTGCACCAAGGTCGACCCGGCCGTCTCCCCGGCGGTGGCCGGACTCCTCGGCTGCGGTGTCATGGCGGGCATCGGTGCCGCGATCAACACCGGGAACGTCGGCCGGGGCGACTCGGTCGCCGTCATCGGCTGCGGAGGGGTCGGCAACGCGGCGATCGCCGGGTCCCGGCTGGCCGGCGCGGCGAAGATCATCGCCGTCGACATCGACGACCGGAAGCTGACGACAGCGTCGAAGCTCGGTGCCACGCACACCGTCAACTCCGCCCAGACGGACGCCGTCGAGGCGATCCGTGAGCTGACGGGGGGCTTCGGCGCCGACGTCGTCATCGAGGCGGTGGGCCGCCCCGAGACGTACAAGCAGGCGTTCTACGCCCGTGACCTGGCCGGCACGGTCGTGCTCGTCGGCGTACCGACACCGGAGATGAAGCTGGAGCTGCCGCTGCTCGACGTCTTCGGGCGCGGCGGAGCCCTCAAGTCGTCCTGGTACGGCGACTGCCTGCCCTCCCGCGACTTCCCGCTGCTGATCGACCTGCACCTCCAGGGGCGACTGGACCTGGACGCGTTCGTGACCGAGACGATCGCCCTGGACGCCGTGGAGCCCGCCTTCGAGCGGATGCACCACGGCGACGTGCTGCGCTCTGTGGTGGTGCTGTGATGACCACGCGCGTCGAGCAGCTCGTCACCTCCGGCACGTTCTCGCTCGACGGCGGTACCTGGGACGTCGACAACAACGTGTGGATCGTCGGAAACGATCACGAGGCGGTCGTCATCGACGCCGCCCATGACGCCGACGCCATCGCCGAGGCGGTCGGTGACCGGCGTCTGCTGGCCATCGTGTGCACACACGCGCACAACGACCACATCGACGCCGCTCCCGCCCTCGCCGAGCGCACCGGCGCCACGATCTGGCTGCACCCCGACGACCTGCCGCTGTGGAAGCTCACCCACCCGGACCGCCTCCCCGACGCCTGGCTCCAGGACGGCCAGGTGATCGAGGCGGCCGGCGCCGACCTGACCGTCCTGCACACTCCGGGACACGCCCCCGGCGCGGTCTGCCTGTACGACCCGGGCCTGGGCACCGTCTTCACCGGCGACACGCTCTTCCAGGGCGGCCCGGGCGCCACGGGCCGCTCGTACTCCCACTTCCCGACGATCGTCGACTCGATCCGCGACCGGCTGCTCGCCCTTCCGGCCGACACCGTCGTCCGTACCGGACACGGCGACTCGACCACGATCGGAGCCGAGGCCCCTCACCTGGAGGAGTGGATCACGCGCGGTCACTGACCGCTGACCGGCGCCGACGGCACCCGGCCCGGACGCGCCGAAGAAATGACGACAGAAGATGTCCGGCTTCCGCGGGACCCTCGTGGGGACGCATGCGCGAAGGCATCGCGTGAGCTCTACGAGCACGGAGGTCGGACATGTCGCAGCCGAACACGTTGGAAGGCAAGGTCGCACTCGTCGCCGGGGCGACGCGGGGCGCCGGTCGCGGGATCGCCGTGGAACTGGGCGCGGCAGGCGCCACCGTCTACGTGACCGGCCGCAGCACCCGCGAGAAGCGATCGGAGTACGACCGCCCCGAGACCATCGAGGACACCGCGGACCTGGTCACGGCGGCGGGAGGCCGCGGTGTCGCCGTCCCCACCGACCACCTCGTCCCCGCCGAGGTCGAGGCCCTGGTCGCCCGCATCGCCGGTGAGCAGGGCCGCCTCGACGTCCTCGTCAATGACATCTGGGGCGGCGAAGCCCTCTTCGAGTGGGACTCCACGGTCTGGGAACACGACCTCGACAAGGGCCTCAGGCTGCTGCGTCTCGCCGTCGAGACGCACGCGATCACCAGTCACCACGCGCTCCCGCTGCTCCTGCGCAACCCCGGCGGTCTGGTCGTCGAGATGACCGACGGCACCGCCGAGTACAACCGCGACACCTACCGCGTCTCGTTCTTCTACGACCTCGCCAAGTCGTCCGTCCTGCGCATGGCGTTCGCGCTGGGCCACGAACTGGGCCCGCGCGGAGCCACCGCCGTCGCGCTCACCCCCGGTTGGCTGCGCTCGGAGATGATGCTCGAGAACTTCGGGGTCACCGAGGAGAACTGGCGCGACGCCCTGGAGCGCGTCCCGCACTTCGGTATCTCCGAGACACCCCTCTACGTGGGCCGCGCCGTCGCCGCATTGGCCGCCGACCCGGATGTCGCCCGCTGGAACGGCGACTCCCTCTCCAGCGGGCAGCTCGCCCAGGTGTACGGCTTCACCGACCGCGACGGCAGCCGCCCTGACGCCTGGCGCTACATGGTCGAGGTCCAGGACGTGGGCGGGACGGCGGACGCGACGGGGTACCGCTGAGATCACCCGCGCCCACGGGGCGGCGGGACCTCCCACCGCGCCGAGTGGCCGGGCGGGAGCGCCAGATCACGGCGCACCGCCGCGTAGTACTCCTCGCGCCCGCCGCGCTGGCGGTCCAGCAGGATCTGCCATGCCCCCGGATCGTGGACGCGCTCGCTCAGGAACCGTTCCATCTCGATGACCGAGAGGACCCAGACCCGCGCCTTGTCCACCACCTCCTGGGTGCCGAGCAACAACAGCGCCTCGCCGGCCGGGTCCCGGCCGACGGCGGCATCGGCCAGCAGCGGTGCGGCATCCTCGGGGGACAAGGGGTGCGGGTGAGGGTCGTTCCCGAGATGTGAGGCGATGCGGTACGTCAGGGTGACGGCCCTCTTGAGGGAGGTCGCGTAGTCCGAGTACACCGCGAGCCGCCGCTCCTCCCATCGAGCCGCCTGTTCGCGACGGAACCGGACCAGCTCGCCCCGCATGACGGCCAGGTACGAGCCGAGAGCACCGACGATCACGCCGATCAGCGCCGGGAGTTGTTGTATGAACTCGGACATGAACGCACGGTATCTGTCGCCGTGGCGATCACGGCACTACCGTCCGTCCCATGACTGCGATGAGGCGTTTCGAGGGCTATGGGGTTCTGATCACGGGCGCGGCCCGCGGTATCGGCGCGGCCACCGCCCGCAGGCTGGCCGAGGAAGGCGCGCGGGTGCTCGTCACGGACGTGGACCTGGCCGAGGCGGAGAAGACGGCGGCGGCGATCCGCGAACTGGGCACGCGGGCCGAGGCGTTCACCTGTGACGTGGGGGAGCGGACGTCGGTCGAGGCGGCCGTCGCCCACGCCGTGGACACCTTCGGCTCGCTGGACGTGCTGGTCAACAACGCGTACGGCTGCACCCCCGACGCCCCGCTCTTCGAGGACGAGTCCGACGAGATGTGGGCCCGCGACCTCGACCTCACCCTGACAGGCGCCTACCGCTGCTCTCGCGCGGCCCTCCCGCACCTGGTGGCCTCGGGCCGCGGCGCCATCGTCAGCATCGGCTCGGTCAACGGCCTCCAGGACTTCGGCAATCACGCCTACAGCGCGGCCAAGGCGGGACTGGGGTCACTCACCCGCACCCTGGCCGGGCACGCCGCCCCGCGCGGTGTGCGCGTCAACCTGGTGGCACCGGGCACGGTCCGCACCACGGCGTGGGAAGGCCGCGACACCGATCTCGAACTGGCCGCCGCGCTGTACCCGTTGGGACGGGTCGGCGAGCCCGACGACATCGCGGCCGCCGTCGCCTTCCTCGCCTCCCGCGACGCGGCCTGGATCACCGGGACGACGCTGTGCGTGGACGGGGGAGTGTTGGCGGTCAACACCGGTTTCCGGCAGGCGGTACGGCAGCGGGGCGATGCCTGAGCGCCTCGCCCGCGACTCTCCTCAAGTGCCGCTGTGGCGCCGGAGAACATCGAACACCCGATCCGTATCGGCCTCTGACGTACGCCAGTTGCTGAACGCCGCCCGCAAGGCGTGCGTCCCGCCGTAGACCGTCGGCGTCACGAAGGCCTCACCGGAGGAGGCGACCGCGCGGGCGAACTCACGCACCCGCTCCTGGCCCGGACCGTCGGCGAGGGTGAAGCACACGACGTTGAGCCGAACCGGTGCGAGGAGCCTCAACCGCCCCTCCGCCGCGATACGTTCGCCCAGGCGCCCGGCGAGCGCCACGTTCCGCTCGACGATCTCGCGGTGCCCGTCCCGCCCGTACGCCGTGAGCGCGAACCACGTCGGCAGGGCGCGCAGCCGACGGGAGTTCTCCGGTGTGAGATGGAGGAAGTCGGGGTCGCCGGTGGGCGGGCCCAGATACGGCGAGGCATTGTGGAAGACCCGGACCTGGAGGTCCCGGCGACGGGTGAACTGGACGGCCGCGTCGTAGGGCACGTTGAGCCACTTGTGCAGGTCGACACAGACCGAGTCGGCCGCGTCGAGGCCGTCGACGAGATGCGCGTACGCGGGGGAGAGCGCGGCGAAGCCGCCGAACGCGGCGTCCACGTGCAGCCAGAAGTCGTACCGCTCCTTGAGCGCGGCGATGGCCCGCAGATCGTCGAAGTCGACGGTGTTCACCGTCCCGGAGTTCGCCACGACGATCGCCGGGCGTCCGTCGAGCGCCTCCAGGGCGTCGGCGAGCCGCTCGACGTCGACGGCCTCACGGTTCCCGGACAGCACCGGTACCAGGCGCAGCCGGTCCCGCCCGATGCCGAGCACGGACAGCGCCTTGGTGATGCTGGAGTGCGGACTGCCGGACAGCACGTCGACCGGACCGAGCGCACCGAGTCCCTCCCCCGACACGGACACCCCCAGGCGCTCGCCGAGCCACTCCCGCGCGATGGCCAGACCGACCGTGTTGGAAGCGGTCGCCCCGGTCACGAAGGCACCGCTGTGCTCCTCGCTCAGCCCGAACAGCTCGCGCAGCCAGCCCACGGTCTCGCGCTCCAGGGCGGCCGCGGACGAGTCACCGCCCCCGGACACGTTCTGGTCGTACGCGCTGGTCAGCCAGTCCCCGGCGAGCGCGGCCGGTGTCGCGCCACCGGTGACGAAGCCGAGATAGCGAGGTCCCGCCGAGCCGGAGAAGCCCGGGGCCCAGCGCTCGGCGAAGCGGGCCAGGGCGCCCTCGGCACCGGTTCCCCCGGCCGGCAGGGGCTCGCTGCCGGGTGCCTTCCCGAGGTGGGCAACCGGACGGTCGGCCAGTCCGCTCACCTCCCGCACGGCAAAGTCACGGGCGGACTGGAGGAGTTCGGGGAGCCGGCCGAGGTCGTCGGCGAGTGTGCGGTGCATCTCCGCAGCGTAGGGCGGACGGCGTGCGGGAATCCCGGTCCACCTGAGGGAAACTGGACTGGACCCGCGGCCGGGAATTGTCACCGTTTCGTCGCAGCCTGGTCGGCGCTACAACGCGTACCCTCCGACGCGGGTCTAGGAGTCGGACATCGCGACAGGCGCGAGACGAAACGCAAGGGAAAGGTCCGTCATGGGGGATATGGGTAGGCGTGGCGCTGTCGCGCTCGGCATCACCGGACTGGTCGTGCCGCTGACGCTCGCGCTGGGGGCGGCGCCCGCGCAGGCCGCGAGCTGTACGACACAGGCGGGTCCGTATCAGAAGAAGGTGGAGAAGTTCCTCGGCCGCCCGGTCGACGGACGGCAGTCCACCGCCGACTGCAAGGCGATCCGGAGCTTCCAGAACAAGCACGGCATCACCCCGAACATCGGGTACGCGGGCCCCGTCACCTGGGGCGTGATGGACCTGATGAACAAGCAGAAGGCCGTCGGCAACAATCCGAACAAGGACCGCAAGTGCCCGGTCAACAAGGGCCGCATCGCCTGCGTCAACCTCACGCTCCAGATCAGCTGGATCCAGGACGGCAGCAGGCTCGTCTACGGTCCGGTGCCGGTCCGCACGGGCCGCGACGGCTACGAGACCCGCACCGGCCTGAAGAAGATCTACTACCGGCACATCGACCACGTCTCGAGCATCTACGACGTGCCGATGCCCTACAGCCAGTTCTTCGACGGCGGCCAGGCCTTCCACTCGGTCGGCCTGAGCATGTGGAACCCGCCCGGCTCGCACGGCTGCGTCAACATGACCACGACCACCGCCAAGAAGTACTGGTCGCTGCTGAAGAAGAACGACGACGTCTTCGTGTACGGCCGCAAGCCGGGCACCTGACGGCACCCGGCCCGCCACCGGCCGCGGGTCACGCAGGAGCGTCCCCGAAGTCCGGGATCTCCAGCCTGACCCCACCCTGCCGCGCCGAGTCGTGCGCGACGATGCCCGGCAGGGTGTAGCGGGCGGCGGTCCACGCGTTCACCGACGGCAGGCTCCGGGTGTTCACCGCGGTCACGAAGTCGTCCGCCAGGAAGTGGTGGCTGCCTTCGTGACCGTTGTGCAGGTGGTCGAACTCCCGGGGCAGCCGCGCCCGGTCGTGCACCGGCGCCGACCCGGACGTGAAGGCGGCCCGCAGTGCGGGCGCGATGTGCTGGAGCGAGGGATCGCCGGGTGCCAACGTTGTCTTCGGCTCCAGGAGTTCGGTGATGTCCTGCACGCCCTTCTTGTCCTGCCACAGGGCCACCGTGGCGAGCTGCTCCATGCTCGCGTCCGTGCCGAAGAACCGGAAACGCGACTCCCTGATGTGCGAGGGATAGCCGACCCGCCGGAACTCGTTCGTACGGAACGAGCCGCCGCCGGCGACCTCGAACAGGGCGGTCGCGTTGGAGAAGTCGTTCCCGAACTGGCTGATCTCCTTGTCGAACACACCGTCGCCGCGTTCGTCGCGCACCCCGATCGCGGACACGCTCACCGCGTGCGTCCGCCACGCCCCGAGCACCCCGCCCACCGAGTGCGTCGGGTACAGGAGCGGGGGATAGCTGGCGGTCGCCTTCCAGTTCTCGCCTCCGCTGTACTGGTAGGCGTCGTAGAACCCGAGATCCATGTCGTGGACGTAGTCGCCCTCGGCGTAGAAGATCCGGCCGAAGGCGCCGTCGGCGATCTGGTTGCGGGCGTGCACCGTCGCCGGGTTGTACTGGCTGGTCTCGCCCATCATGTACGTCAGTCCGGTCGCCCGCACCCTGTCGATGATCGCCGCGATCTCCTCCGCGGTGACCGCCATGGGCACCGCCGAGTACACGTGCTTCCCGGCGTTCAGTCCCTGGAGCACCAGCGGCCCGTGGGTCCAGCGCTGGGTGAAGACCGCGACGGCGTCCACGTCCTTCGACTCCAGCATCGCCTCGTACGAGGGGAAGGTGCCCGACAGCCGTTCGTCGGCCGCCAGCCGCTCCGCCCGCTCGGGCAGCAGGTCGGTCACATACACATCGCCCACGCCGGGATGGGCGAGGAACAGCCTGGCGAACTGGCCCGAGAACTGCCCGGCTCCGACGATGCCGAGGGAGAACGTCATGCGGGTGACACCCTTCACTGGTCGCTTGCTCGACGGCTTCACTGGCCGAGAACGAGATTGATCAGGGCTCATCCCGGACTACTTACTTTTGGCCCGGAAGAATCCTGGCGTCAAGACTCCCGCACAGATCTTTACCGGACCAAGGGCCACGGTTTATTCTGACGCATTCTGGCGCCATTACTTTCAGGGCGAAAGATAATCCTGGGGAGTCCGACGTCCATGACCATGCCTGCACCTGCCGACGGCTGGCTGCCGCTGAGCCCGGGCGAACGCGCGGTGGCGATCGAGGTGCTCGTCCACGGTCCGCTGTCCCGCAGCGAGATCGCGCGCCGGCTGAACCTCTCGGCCGGCAGCCTCACCCGACTGACCAAACCGCTGATCGAGTCGGGTCTGCTGATCGAGTCGGCCGAGGACTCCGTACCCCTCGAAACCCGGCAGGGGCGTCCCTCCCAGCCGCTGGACATCGTCGCCGAGTCCCGCTTCTTCGCCGGATTCAAGATCACCGGGGACCGGGTCTACGGCGTCGTCACCACGCTCAGGAGCGAGATCGTCGCCCGGTGCGACCGCCCCCTCGCCACCCACGACCCGGACCGGGCCGCCGACCTGCTGCGGGAGATCACGGACGAGTTCGCGCGTGACTTTCCCGGCCTCGCCGGTATCGGCATCGGTGTCGGCGGCAGCGTGGAGAAACGTGCCGTTGTCGGTGAGTCGGCCTTCCTCGGCTGGAGCGACGTCCCGCTGGCGCGACTCGTGGAGGAACGCACCTCGCTGCCGGTGGTCGTCGAGAACGACGCCGCCGCCCTGGTCGAGGCGGAGAGCTGGTTCGGCGCGGGGCGCGGCCTCGACCGCTTCGTCGTGCTCACCATCGGTGCCGGAATCGGCTACGGCCTCGTCCTCGGCGGCAAGCGGGTCGCCGGCGCCGAGGACGGCTGGGGCGTCGGCCGCCACTGGCTGGTGAACCCCCAGGGCCCGCTCACCCCCGACGGCGACCGTGGCAGCGCCGTCTCGCTGCTCACCATCCCCAGCATCCGCTACCAGCTCCGTGCCGCGACCGGCCGTGACCTGACGTACGAGGAGATCCTCGCCGGTGCCGCCGCCGGTGAACCCATGGCTTCACGGGTCGTCGACGAGGCGGCCCGCGCCCTCGGCACCCTGATCGCCCAGATCGCCAACTTCGCCATGCCGCAGAAGATCCTCCTCGCCGGGGAGGGTGTCGGGCTCGTCGACGTGGCGGGCCCGAGGGTCGAGGAGACCGTCCTGGCGGGCCGTCATCCGCGCGCCGATCCGGTCGAGCTGGAGACGAAGGTGTCCGACTTCCACGACTGGGCACGCGGAGCCGCGGTGCTGGCGATCCAGGTACTGGTCCTGGGGTTGACCGAGGCGTGAGTGATGAGCTTCACGGTCCGTAATGTCGCCCGGCGTACCTTTGCTCACATCGCCTTCACGGCAGGCTCCGTATGCTTCACACCATGTCCACCACTCCAGAACCCGCCTCCGAGCGGTCCGCCGACCAGGTCAACGAGGAGATCCGGGCCCTCTGGTTCCGGACCGGTGGAACGCTGAGCATGGACGAACGCCGGGAGTACCAACGGCTGGTGCTGGAGTGGGCGAACGCCGCCCCGCACTCTCCCATCCGGGCCGCGTGACGAGCCGGACACCGGCCTCTCCTCCCGTGAACCAGCTCGCCGCGACGCCTCTCGATGTGATCCGAGTCTCATCCCCAACTCTGTGAGTACTGCTGCCGATAGCGGCTGCGGTCCTGCTCCGAGCGGATGTACCGGGTCGCCACCAGCGCGATGAGACTTCCCGCGATGACCAGGAGCCCCGGACCGATGTTCCTGGGATCCGTGAGGCGTGTGATGAGGGTCTCGGCGGCACCGGCGCCGACCGACTCGACGGCGCCCGGTGCGGCGGAGCCCGGCGCGACAGCCGCTCCCTGCGAGGCCGCGGCGGAGGGCGCGGGGGATGCCCCGGCCGTGGGGCTGCCGGAGGCCTGCGATTGACCCACCATGGTCACCCCCAGCTCCGTCAGCGCCGTGGTGACCGGCTGGAAGAACGTCGTGCCGCCCGAGGTGCAGTCACCGTTGCCGCCCGAGGTCACACCGAGCGCGATGCCCTCGGAGAACAACGGGCCGCCGCTGTCGCCCGGTTCGGCGCACACGGTGGTCTCGACGAGCCCCGAGACAGTGCCCTCCGGGTAGTTCACCGTCGCGTTGAGCGCCGTGACCTGGCCGTCGCGGAGTCCGCTGGTGCTGCCGCTGCGGAAGACCCGCTGGCCCACGGTCGGATCGGCGACACCGGTGATCCGTACGCCCCGGCCGCCGCCGATGGCGACGATGTTCTCCTTGGGCGGGGTCTGCCCGCTGCCGTACTGGATGAGCGAGTAGTCGTCGCCGGGGAACGAGGTGGTGATCGTCCGTCCGATCTGCTGTGTGCCCTGGTTGTCGGCGAACCACAGGGAGCCGGCCGGCCCGCAGTGTCCGGCCGTGAGGATGAACTCGCCCTGCGGGCTGGTCACGTTGAAGCCCGCCGAACAGCGGCCGCCGGTCGAGAGCATCGGGTCCGCGCCGTTCAGCCGGGTGGTGAACTCGCCCTCGGTCCGCTCCATGCGCACGGAGTCGCCGATGCCCTCGGCCAGAGTCGTCATCCGCGACCAGTCGGAGGCCGAGACCGTACTGTCGGCCCGCACCACGACCTCGTTGTTCGCGTAGTCCACGGCCCAGGCGGTGCCCGTCACGCGGGGCGCCGAACTCAGCGTCTGCGTCGCGGACCTGAGGTCCTGCATGCTGTGGCCCACGACCTTGGGACGGGCGCCCGCCTTCTTCACCTCGGCCGCGGCACCCGTGTCGGTCACCGCGACGACAGGCTGCCCGTCGGCGGCGATCCAGCTACCGGCCGTACGGGACGCGCCCAGCGTGGAGACCAACCGCGAGCCTCTGTCCGCGGCGGCCTGGGCCGAACTCTCCGTGGCACGCGACGTGTCGGACGGTTCGCTCGCCATCGCCCGTGACACCATCAGGCCTCCGCAGAGCAGCCCTCCGACGGCCGCTATCCGCGCCCCCCGTTGGACGATCCGTCGTCGTGCGTGCCTCATCCATGGGCTCCCGAAGCCGAACACCACCGGCGTCAACCACCGCCGGGGGCTCCGGTCGAGAGCCCTCCCTTCATACGTGCGCCCGCGTCCACGCGTTCACGGCCTCGCCCCGCCGTGGTGATTCCCCGTCAGACTCGGGTGCGGGCGGCCACCTCTTCCGGCGTCAGATACACGTCGGTGTGCTCGAAGTCCCGCAGCGTTCCCCGGCGGTCCGCGAGGAACCCGGTGCGCACGAAGTCGTCGCCCGCGACCGCGTTGAGGAGCCAGTTGGCGCCGGTGCGGAAGCGGGCCGCGCCGGTGCGCAGCGCGAACAGGTGATAGCCGCGGGCCACGACCTGCGCGGGCAGGCCCTTGAGACCGATGCCGAGCGGCTTGGACACGGCGTCGTGGCCGCCGAGGTCGACCACGAGACCGAGATCCTTGTGCCTGTACGGGGTGGAGGGCAGCCCGCGCAGCAGCGCCGTCAGGGTCTTCGCCGCGTGGCGGCCCTGCCGGGCGGCGTGCTGGGCGGTCGGCACGCAGTACGAGCCGTCGCCCTTGGCCAGGTCGGGCACCGCGGCCGCGTCGCCCAGCGCGAACACCCCGTCCAGGCCCGGCACCCGGAAGTCCGCCTCCGTGAGGAGCCGGCCCCGTACCGTCTCGGCGCCCAGCGAGTCCACGAGCGGGCTCGCCGCGACACCGGCCGTCCACACCAGGGTCCGCGAGGGCAGTACCCGGCCGTCGGTGAGGGTGATCTTGTCCTCGCCGACGGAGGCGACGGAGGTTTTCAGGGAGATCCGCACCCCTCGATCGCTCAGCATGCGCAGCGCACTCGCGCCCAGCTTGTCGCCGAGTTCCGGCAGCAGCTTGGGCGCGAGGTCGATCAGGTGCCACTTGATCAGGGAAGGGTCAAGACGCGGGTGGTACCGCTTGGCCGCGGCGGTGGTGAGCCGCTGAAGACAGGCCGCCGTCTCCGTGCCCGCGTAGCCGCCGCCGACCACCACGAACTGAAGGCGCGCCGCGCGCTCGCCCTCGTCCAGCGTGGCCGCCGCCAGGTCGAGCTGGGCGATCACGTGGTCGCGCAGATAGACGGCCTGGGCCAGCGTCTTCATACCGCGCGCCTCGTCCACGAGGCCGGGGATGTCGAAGGTCCGGGTCACGCTGCCCGGAGTGAGTACCAGATAGTCGTACGACAGGTCGACGACCTCACCGGTGATCTTGTGCACGACACACACCTTGGCCGCCGGGTCCACGCCGATCACGCCGCCCGGCACCAGTTCGGTGCGGCGCAGGATCCGGCGCAGAGAGGGCGCCACCGACTGGGGGGTCATGACACCTGCGGCGACCTGCGGCAGCAGTGGCAGGTAGAGCTGATAGTTGTTCGGACTGACCAGGGTGATCCGGGCGTCGGCAGGGGCGAGCGCACGCTCGAGCCCCCGCGCGGTCTCGACTCCGGCGAATCCGGCTCCGACGATCACGATCTTCGGTGCGTCCATCCGAGCAGCCTCTCTCGCTGTGCCGACGCGGCCCGCCGACCGCGAGCCCAGGCTCACACGGGACGCGCGCGCCTGCCACCCCACGACGGAGGCCGGAGATCTCGGCCGAACAATTCTCTACCGATGGGTAACTGCTGCTTCCCCCGCCGTACACAATGAGGCGTGATCATGTCAGGCGTGGCGATGGGCGGGGCCCCGTCGCCGCTTGGACGCGAGAAGGGGACGGGCATGACAGGACGCGGTGTGGGGCGCCGGATCGGCGCTGTTTCGGTGGTCGTGGCGCTGGGAATCGGGGGGACGGTCACCGCCGCGGAGACAGCCGCCGCCGTGCCGGCCCAGGTGGTGGCGCATGCCGACGTCGCGCCGGCCCAGGTGGTGGCGAGCGTGACGGCGGCGCAGGCCGACGTCGACTACGCCACATGGCAGCAGGACGTCCAGGCCGTCATCGACCAGGCCACGCCCTACGTCGAGCAGCGCACCGCGCACGCCGACGGACAGAAGCTCGCCCTCGTCTTCGACATCGACAACACCACGCTGGAGACGGACTTCCACCCCTGGTACGAGCTGCCCACCCCGGCGGTCCGGGCCTCCCTCGAGCTCGCCAGGTACGCGAAGTCGCGCGGAGCCGCCGTCTTCTTCGTCACCGCCCGCCCCGGAATCATCTACGGCCTGACGAAGTCGAACCTGAAGTCCGCGGGCTACCCGGTCGACGGCCTCTACGTCCGCGCTCTGCCGGACCTGTTCGCCGAGGTCAGCGCGTACAAGACGGGCAAGCGCGCGGAGATCGAGTCCCTGGGCTACACGATCGTCGCCAACGTCGGCAACAACGACACGGACCTCGTCGGCGGTCACGCCGAGCGCACCTACAAACTGCCGGACTACGACGGCCAGCTGTCCTGAGGCCGACCGTTCTCGTGGTCTGACTGTTTCCGGGCCTCCCGCCTAGACTTCTGTGATGGACGAGACCTCGCTGGACACGCTCGGTTCGGGTAAATACCTCCTCGTCACCAGCTACCGCAAGAACGGCACCGGAGTCGCGACGCCGGTGTGGGTGGTGCGGGACGGTGAAGCGCTCGGCGTCTGGACGGTCGTGGACAGCTGGAAGGTGAAGCGGATCCGCAACCGGGCCGACGTCCTGGTGGGCCCCTGCGACGTACGCGGCAGGCCGACCGGTGACCCGGTCCCGGCCACCGCCGAGATTCTCGACGCGACGGAGACCGCCCGCTACCGCCGGCTGCTCGCCCGCAAGTACGGGATCACCGGCCGGCTCACCCTTTTCGGCAGCCGTCTGCGGCGCGGAGCGAGCGGGACGGTCGGGATCCGCATCACGCCGACCGCCTGATACGGCGCGAGGGCCCGGCAAGCGCCGGGCCCTCGCGCCGTTCCTACGCGTAGAACGGTCCCGGAGTGCTCCAGGTCGTCGTGCCGAAGACGTTCGGGTCGTCGATGGAGATGTTGACGTCGGTGACCTTCAGGCCGTACTGGGTCGCGGTCATGCCGTCGGGGCAACTCACCTGTACGGGTGCGAAGTTGACGTAGAATCTCGGGCCCTCGTCCTCGGGGTGGTTCCGGTCCCAGGACAGGATGTAGTTGCTGTCTGTGAAGAAGTAGTTGTCCAGGAGCGGCTGTTGCTCGGTGCGGACGACGAAACTCGTGCCGTGGTCGAAGGTGCCGTCCGCCCGCAGACAGCCGAAGGTGCGCGCGATGTCGGCGTACGCCGCGAACCGGCCGCCCACGCTGTTGAGCCCGGCCAGATAGCCGGACTGGTCGCGTACGTTGTGCAGGATCACGTCGAGCTTGAAGCCGCCGCAGCCCGGTGTCGCGTTGTAGTCGTGGTAGACGACCAGGCACTTCCGGTCGCCGAAGTAGGCGGTGGGGTCGGGGTTGTAGGGCTGCGGCACCACGGCCCCGTAGAACTTCACGGTCGCCGGGATGCCGCCGTCGGTGGGTGCCGGTATTCCGACACTCGTGGTGGCCTGGGCGGAGCCCGGCCCGGTCAGGACGAGAACGGCTCCCGCGAGCAGCGCGAGAACGAGTCTGCCCAGCACTTCGGGCACACGCTTGTTCCCCATATGTGATTCCCCCCTCGTGCACGTGGTGCACACTCACCCGAACAGTGGCCTGTGCACGTTATCGACGCCCGGGCCACTCATCCGGCGAACACCCCAACACCCACAAACGGAACGACCGCGCTCACGGAACACCGGACGTCCTGTTCGGCGACGGAACGCGCCCTGGCACACTGCCACCTGTTCGTACATCAACATCGGGCGGTGGGGCGGGTGCGCTCGCAGGACGTGCAGGAACGGCCGGACGTCGCGATGGTCGTGGCGGCGCGGGCCGGAGACCGGCAGGCGCTGGAACGGCTCGCGGGGGACTGGCTGCCGCTGGTCTACAACATCGTCGGACGGGCCCTGGACGGACACAGCGATGTCGACGACGTGGTCCAGGAGACCATGCTGCGGGCGCTGGACGGGCTGCCGGGTCTGGCGGAACCCGAGCGGTTCCGTTCCTGGCTGGTCGCCATCGCCGTACGACAGGTTCGCGACCGGTGGCGCGGTGAACAGTCCAGGCCGCGGACGGGACTGCCCGAGGAGGAGGCCCAGGAGGCGGATCCGCGGGCCGACTTCGCCGATCTGGCGATTCTCCGGCTGGCGTTGTCGGGACAGCGCCGGGAGGCGGTCGAGGCGACCCGCTGGCTGGGGGACGAGGAGCGCGAGCTGCTGTCGCTCTGGTGGCTGGAGGCCGCCGGTGAACTGACCCGTGCCGAACTGGCGGCCGCCTGCGAGGTCACGCCGCAGCATGCGGCGGTCCGTGTGCAGCGGGTCAGGGAGCGGCTCGAGTCCGCGCGGTCCGTGCTGCGAGCCCTGGCCGCCACCCCGCGCTGCCCCGATCTCGCCGCGGAACTGACCACGTGGGACGGCCGGCCGTCCGCGCGGTGGCGCAAGCGGCTCTCCCGCCATGTCCGCGAGTGTCCGCGGTGCCTGCTCAACACCTCCGACCTGATACCGGCGGAAGGACTGTTGGGCGGCCTCGCCCTGGTGCCGGTGCCGGTCGGACTCGCCGGGCTGCTGCTGGCCGAACTGCCGCCCGCGGGTTCGGCCGCGGGGGCGCATGTTCCGGGCGGCGCGGGCCGGGTGTCCCGGCTGCTCGGACGCCTTGCGGCCAAGCCGGCGGCCGCGGTGACCGTGGGTGCGGTGGTGCTCGTCGGGGCCGTCGGCGCGGCCTGGTACGTCTCCACGGACTCGGCGGCGCCCACGCGCAGGCCCGCGGCCGATGCGCCGGTTGCCGTGTCGTCCGTACCGCCCACGCCGTCGGTATCGACGGCGCCGACGCCCGAGGCGACACCGACACCGACACCGACACCGACACCGACACCGACACCGACACCGACCCCCACGGCCACACCGACCGCGGCGGCACGGATTTCGGGGCGCCATGCCCTGCGGTCGGTCGATGTTCCCGGCCGCTTCGTCGGTGAGTCCGGTGATCTCGGCGCCCTCCTCGCGGTCGGTTCGAACAGTTCCGCGGTCGACCGGGAACGCGCCACCTTCACGTTCGTCGCCGGGCTCGCCGACTCCCGCTGTTACTCGCTCGTGGACGCCACGGGCAGATACGTGCGCCACTACGCCTTCCGTATCCGTCTCGACGCCGACGACGGATCCGGCATCTTCCAGAAGGACGCGACCTTCTGTGCCCGCTCCGGTGCGGCCGACGGGTCGGTCTCCCTCGAGTCGTACAACTATCCGGGCCGGTACCTCCGTCATCGCGACAACCTGGAGCTGTGGCTCGACCCGGCCGAGGACACCGCCGCGTATCGCGCCGCCAGATCCTTTGTCGTCGTCGCTCCCTGGTGACGGGTGGTGCGGCGGCGAGTCGGCCGGATGCGTTCTGCGCGAAGCGTTGACTAGAAAGCGCTTGCCCTCTACGTTCCCGTTCAGTGACATGACCCGCGTATGGCATCTCGTATACGAGACATCAGATCCCGGGGCGCACCACCTGGGGATGTAAACCCCAGGTTCCCGAGGGTCTCCGTACGGGCGTTGCCGCGCATCATGCGCTGTTCAGAGTGAAGTACGTCGTTCGCGTACATGACCAAAGGTCACTACCGAAGGGACGCACCCGCATGCGTACACGCCCCCCACGACCACGTTCTCGCAGACTGGCCCTGGCATCGGCCGCGGCCGTGGCCGTCGCCGGTGCTCTCGTCCTGCCGCAGTCCGCGGGAGCCGCCGAGACGTCACCGGTCGGCTTCGGCGCCGGGACCACGGGTGGCGGGAGCGCCACCGCCGTCACCGTCTCCACGCTCGACGCCTTCAAGGCGGCCGTCACCGGCGACACGGCCAAGGTGGTCCGGGTCAACGGCCTGATCACGCTGAGCGGTCAGGTCGACGTCGGCTCCAACACCACGGTCCTGGGCGTCGGTTCGTCGTCCGGGTTCACCGGCGGCGGGCTGCGCCTCAAGGAGGAGACCAACGTCGTCATCCGGAACCTGAACATCAGCAAACCGCTGGCACCGTCCGACGGGATCACCGTCCAGGAGTCGACGAGGGTGTGGATCGACCACAACTCCTTCTCGGCGGACCGCGCCCACGACAAGGACTACTACGACGGCCTGCTCGACATCACCCACGCCTCCGACAACGTCACGGTGTCCTGGAACACCTTCAAGGACCACTTCAAGGGCTCCCTCGTCGGCCACAGCGACAACAACGCGAGCGAGGACACCGGCCACTTGAAGGTCACGTACCACCACAACCACTTCAGCAACGTCTACTCGCGCATACCGAGCCTCCGCTTCGGCACCGGCCACTTCTACGACAACTACGTCGAGGGCGCGGACACCGCCGTGCACTCCCGCATGGGCGCCCAGATGCTCGTCGAGAACAACGTCTTCCGTACGACGAAGATCGCGGTGACGACGAACCGCAGCAGTGACGTGGACGGCTACGCCAACCTGCGCGGCAACGACCTCGGCGGAGCCGCCACCGAGATCTCGCGGGTGGGCACCTTCACCACCCCGCCCTACGGCTACACCGCGGAGCCCGCCTCGACCGTCGTCGCCTCGGTGACGTCCGGTGCGGGCGCCGGGAAACTCTGACCCCCCACCGGAAGAAGGAATCGGGACATGACTTCATCAGCACAGTCGAAGGCACGGGCGTCGGGCCCGCGCCGGCAGTCCAGGCGCAGGCTGGCCGGCGGGCTCGCCGCACTCGGCCTCTCGGTTGGCATGATCATGGCAAATGGCGCGTTCTCTCCGGCGAGCGCCGCCACCTGGCCGTCGGCGACCGGCAGCCAGGCGGTCTCCTCCACCATCTCGCTCTCCGGCACCAAGGACTACGGGATGGTGCGGCTCTACGGCACCGGGGACCTGGGCAGCGGCAGCCAGGACGAGGACCAGGGGCCGATCCTCCAACTGGCCGCCGGTACCGTTCTCAAGAACGTCATCATCGGCGCCCCCGCGGCGGACGGGATCCACTGCGCGGGCAGCTGCACGCTCCAGAACGTCTGGTGGGAGGACGTCGGCGAGGACGCGGCTACGTTCCGCGGCTCCTCGTCGTCCAACGTCTACACCGTCTCGGGCGGCGGCGCGAAAGAAGCCAGCGACAAGGTGTTCCAGTTCAACGGAGCCGGAACGCTGAACGTCTCCAACTTCGCGGTGAAGAACTTCGGCACCTTCATCCGGTCGTGCGGCAACTGTTCGACGCAGTACAAGCGGACGATCAACCTCAACAACATCGAGGTGTCCTGGAAGGGCAGTCGGATCGTCGGCATCAACACCAACTACGGCGACAGTGCGACCCTGAGGGGCATCAAGATCGTCGGGGACACCAGCAAGAAGATCATCCCCTGCCAGAAGTACATCGGTAACAACTCGGGAGCGGAGCCGACCACGAACGGCACCGGCCCCGACAGCACGTACTGCCGCTACGCCACGTCCGACGTCACCTACAGCTGACGCTCAACCCTGCCCGGCGCCCGGGCGAACCGGTCACGCATGGCGGTTCGCCCGGGCGCCCGGGACTGTCCGGCCGGGATCGCCGAACGGGTCGGCGAGGGGACCCCGGGATGCCGCACGTGCGACTGGAGCGGCGGCAGCTCGTCGCCGACCGGGCGTCGAGTCCGTCAACTCCAGGCGCGGTAGGGGCCGTCGACGATCTGGAACACCGGCTGCCGGCGTACCGCGTCCTGGGCGGTGGCGAGTTGGACGCGGTCCCCTCGGAGGATGCCGGCGGGCGGGCCCATCACCCTGCCCTGGACGGTGAATCCCTCCGACATCTCGATGAGGGAGACGTTGCGCGCCGCCGGGGTGTTGCGGTGGACCACGGTGGAATGGCGCACGACTCCCGCCCCCGTACTCGCTTCCGTTCGCAGGTCGCTGCCCGCGCACACCGGGCACAGGAGGCGGTGGAACATCGCGGTGCCGCACCAGTGGCAGCGCTGGAAGAGGAGGGCGTTGGCGGCCGGAGCCTCGATGGGCGCCGAGTCGACGCCGACGGCGGTGAGGTACACGAAGTCGTCTCCCTGTGCTCGGCCGGAACATGCGGTGCGCGGGCCCGCCCGGCACGAGCCACAGCGTATGGCACTGAGTGTCACTCGTAAAGGTACTCGGTACCCTCGCGTGTGGTCAGTTCTGCCCGAGCGTGGACTCGATCTCCCGCACGACTCGCCACATCGGCGCCCCGCGCCGGGAGATGACGACCACCACGTCCTCCTGCTCCTCCCCGGCCCCGGTGTCCGCCGGATCGCCGAACGTGGTCTGCACGTATCCGAGCGCGTGATCCACCGCCGCGGTCGCGTCGCCCCGTCCGTCCGCGCGCAGCCAGGTCCGCAGGGCGTTGTTGTGCGCCGCGGCCACCGCCGCCGCCGCGACGTCGGCTCGCAGGGTGCCGTCGGGCCGGCCCGCGAAACGCCGCTGGAGGTACTCGGCCATGGCCCGCTCGTAGCGCCAGACGACCGACAGCTCGTACGCGCGCAGGCCGGGCACCTTCTTGGTGAGGCGGTAACGCTGCACGGAGAACGCCGGGTTCTCGGCGTACATGCGCAGTACGAGCCGTACGGCGTCGCACACTCGCTCCAGTGGGTCGTCCTCGTCGGTCCCGTCGCTCAGGAAGGCGGTCATGTCGGCCAGGCACCGTTCGTGGTCCGGGAAGACCACGTCCTCCTTGGACGGGAAGTAGCGGAAGAAGGACCGTCGGCCGACCCCCGCGAGCGACACGATGTCGTCGACCGTGGTCTGCTCGTAGCCGCGCTCGAGGAAGAGCTGGAAGGCCGCCGTGACCAGGGCGTCCCGCATGGGCGGTTTCGCGGTCGCCGACTCCGGGGTCTCGCGGGGCACTGATCCGTCGTTCATGGACGGGAAACTAGCATCGAAGCGGAAGGGTGGCACTCAGTGCTCATCGAGGAGGGAACTGAGTGCGTTCCCTTTGGTGCGGCGCCCTCCCGCCTCAAGGTCTGCTGCTGCCGGGCGTCCTGAGGTGACAGGCAGTGGCATGGCGGTCGCACGTGGCACAGCTGCGGACTCGGTAATTCCTCATGTGTCCCAGATGCGACGAGGTGTGAAGTCCTCGTGTATTCAACGAGGTTGACAGCTTCCACGCACTGATCGACTATGTGGTCGAACTGTGGCCCATTTGACCAGTGCGCCCAGTGATTCTTCGACCACTCACCCCCGGTGCGGCCCCCGGCTGCTTCGCGCTGCCGTGCTGCCGTCGACCGGGTCCCGCAACATCATGATGGGATCTGCATGTCCATAGCGAGACGTGTCACCCTCCGCTGCCTGCTGGGGACGGGCGCGGTGGCGCTCGCCCTCTCGGCGTCGACGACCGGTGCCTGGGCCCACGGCACCCCCGGCGGCGACGGCTGGGAGAAGTCCGGCGGCGACTACACACCCGGGAAGGGCGCCGGCACGAAGACCGAGACCGACCGTTGCCAGTTCTCCCTGGACGGGACGAGCTTCTACGACTCGGTCCGGGTCGACGACCAGACCCTCAAGCCCACCGACGACGGCAAGGTCCACATCAAGGTCCGCACCGCCGGTGACGCCACCACCTGCACCGCCTCGCTCGCCGCGTACCGCGCCCACGGCGCCACCTTCAACACCTCCGGCGAGCAGGTCTTCCACGACTTCGACACGGTCACGGTCAAGCCGGGCGCCACCGACTCCCTGGACATCTCCGTTCCCGACGTCGGCTGCTTCGCGCAGATCGACCTCTACCGTGGCGCGGTCAAGTTCGACGGTCTCCACGACGCGAACGACGGCTTCGAGCACGGTGACCTGCCCAAGGGCCCGGACCGTCCGGTCATCAAGGACAAGCTGATCGCGGCCTGGAACGGCGGCACGAAGGACTGCACCACGCAGCCACCGACCACCCCGGAGACGACGCCCCCGGCTTCGACGCCGCCTGCCTCGACCCCTCCCGCCTCTACGCCGCCAGCCTCTACGCCCGCCACTCCGACCGAGCCGGAGCCCGCCGAGTCGACCACGCCGGCGACCCCGTCGGAGTCCGAGTCCACCACGCCCGCCGCCCCGTCGCCCAACGGCGGCGGATCCACGGCTCCCGGTGACCTCGCGGAGACCGGCGGCGGCAACACCCTGCCGATCGCCGCCGGAGCGGGGGCCCTCCTGGCGGCCGGCGCCGCGATCACCGTCGCCACCCGTCGCCGACGCGCCACGGGTACCCACTCCTGACGCCCGGCGCCGTCGGACCCCGACGGCGATGAAAGGCCCCGGCACTCACCGCGAAGGTGAGTGCCGGGGCCGCCCGCTTGCCAGCCCCTCAACTCCTGCAACCGAGCTTGCTGCGGCAGGCGTTGACCCCGCTCGTCGCCGAGCCGGTGACCTCGCCGAGTGGGCCGGTGACCGAGCTCAGGAGCCGTGTCCTAAACTCCGCCCATGACGATCACGACCGCCGACCTCGCCAAGGACCTGGCGCCTCAGCGTGTGCTGCGCGCGTCGATCAACCTGGGCAATCCGGTGCTGGCCCAGGGCACACCGACCGCGCCGACCGGCGTGACCGTCGACATCGCGCGTGAGGTCGGCGCTCGGCTGGACGTGCCGGTGGAGTTCGTCTGCTTCGACGCGGCACGCAAGTCGTTCGAGGCGATGACGACGGGCCGGGCCGACCTGTGCTTCCTTGCGATCGAGCCCGTACGGGCGGCCGAGGTCGCCTTCACCGAGCCGTACGTCGTGATCGACGGCGTGTACGCCGTGCCCCGCGACTCGGACCTCGCCACGGTCGCCGACGTCGACCGTGCGGGCGTACGCGTCGGTGTGCAGAGCGGGTCCGCCTACGACCTCTTCCTCTCCCGCACGCTTGAGCACGCGAGCCTGGTCCGGAGTGAGGAGGGGTTCGACGCCCTCCTCGCCCAGGGCATCGAGGTCGTGGCCGGAATCCGCCAGCCGCTGACCGAGTACGTCGCGGCGCATGCCGAACTCCGGCTGGTCGAGGGCCGGTTCATGCAGATCCGGCAGGCCGTGGGGACGACGCCCAGCCGACGGCCCGAGACCGTCCAGTTCCTGCGTGACCTCGTCGAGGAGCTGAAGGCCGACGGGTTCATCGCCGAGGCCCTGCGTCGCGCGCACCAGTCGGACACCCTGGTCGCCCCGCCCCGGTAATGGGCTCTTCTCAGTTGCCGCCGAAACCGTTGCGCGGAAGTGCCATGCCCCGGTGCTCATTGCACCCCGGGGACGGGGTGTCGGCCGGAGCCGGTTGAGTCCGGTGGGCGTGGAGAGCGGCGCTGACCAGGGTCAGCAGGAGGTCGATGTCCGAGTCGACTTCGAGACGCATCGTCACCCAGTCCGAACCGGGCACCACACGGACCGCGGTCTCGTCCCTCAAATAGGTCTCGAGACGCCGGATGGCTGGGACTGTGAGGTGAAGGTCGACGTCTTGTTCCGTATGGAGGTGGACGATCTCGCTTTGCTCCGAGCGCAGCGCCCGCCCCGTACCGCAGTTCGGCGGGGCCTCGGCCAGGTCCGGCCAACTCGCCAGTCGCGTCAGGGCGCGCAGGGCCAACGTCATGGCTACATCATGACCCGCTCACCGGCTGGCCACCAGGATGTGGGAAGGGCGTAACCGGTGGTTATTGACCGAATGTCCGTGTACCGCTTCGGAATTCGAGCGAGCGGGGTGCTGTTCGGGAAGCGGTATGTCTCGCGTTACCTGTGACGCGACTCTGGGTGGCCCGGATGCCGCATGTCATGCTTTCTCCGCCGTCGACGCACCACCGCGCATCCCCGCGCACCATCCGAACCAGCAAGCGAGACGGTTCACCTCGCTGCGCCCGCGGATTCTCAACCGGTCGCCCGAGTTCCGCGACTATTGAACCGGCAGGTTCGCGTGGGGGCCGTTCGGCGGATCGGCTCCTCGTCCGCGTCCGTCAGGCCGTCGGCTCCGTGAGGGACTGCTCCGCCCAGATGATCTTCCCTTCGGCGGTGTAGCGGGTGCCCCAGCGCTGGGTGAACTGGGAGATCAGGAACAGACCGCGGCCCCCCTCGTCGGTCGTCTTGGGGTGGCGCAGGTGCGGGGCTGTCGCGCCGCCGTCGAAGACCTCGCAGATCAGCGCCTGGTCGGTGATCAGCCGCAGCCGGATCGGGCCGGAGGCGTGCCGGATGGCGTTGGTGACGAGTTCGCTCACGACCAGCTCGGTGGTGAAGGCCAGCTCGTCCAGACCCCAGGTGTGGAGCTGCTGGGAGGTCGACTTGCGGGCCTCGGCGACGACGGCCGGGTCGATGGGCAGGTCCCAGGTCGCGACCTGCCCGGCCCCCAGCCGACGGGTCCGGGCCATCAGCAGCGCCACATCGTCGTACGGACGCGTCGGTACGAGCTCGTCCACGATCCGGCGGCACAGCCCGTCCAGCTCCTGGCCGTGCGCCTCGAGCGCGTGGCGCAGCCGCTCCCTGCCGGCCTCCGGGTCGCGTCCGGTACGGGGTGTCGCGATGAGACCGTCGGTGTGCAGCGCGAGCACACTCCCTTCCGCGAGGTCCAGATCGACGGACTCGAAGGGCAGGCCGCCCACGCCCAGCGCGGGACCGCAGGGGAGGTCGGCGAACGTGACGGTGCCGTCGGGAGTGACGATCGCGGGTGCGGGGTGGCCCGCGCTCGCCATGGCGCAGTGCCCGTTCACCGGGTCGTACACCGCGTACAGACAGCTCGCGCCGACCGCCTGCATGCCACTCGTACGGTCGTCGGCGCCGGTGCCCTCCTCCCGGGCTGAACGGCTGACCACGTCATCGAGGTGGGCCAGCACCTCCTCGGGCGGCAGGTCCAGATCGGCGAGGGTCTGCACGGCCGACCGCAGCCGTCCCATGGCCGCCGCGCCGTCGATACCGTGGCCGGCCACCTCACCCACCACCAGGGCCACCCGCGCCCCGGACAGCGGAATCACGTCGTACCAGTCGCCGGCGAGACCGGTCAGCTCGTCCGCGGGCCGGTAGCAGGCGGCGACCTCCACCGCTTCCTGGTCGGGAAAGCGGTGGGGGAGAAGGTTGCGCTGGAGGATCAGGGCCGCGTCGCGCTCGCGGGTGTAGCGGCGGGCGTTGTCGACACACAGGGCGGCCCGGCCGACGAACTCCTCGGCCAGGCTCAGATCGTCCTCGTCGAAGGGATCCTGGCGGCTGCGCCGGAAGAACGTGGTGATGCCCAGGGTGACGCCGCGGGCCTGGACGGGCACGATCATCACGCTGTGCAGCCCGAGCTCGAGGAAGGAGGCGGCCCGGCCGCCGGGGGTTCCTGTGGTCCACTCCCTGGTCAGGGGGTCCAGCCGCTCCTCGCGCCAGGACTCGGCGTCGGTCAGACACCTGATCGGGGGAGAGCCCGCCCCGTAGGTCACCACATCGCCGATCCCGAAGGCGGTCTCCGGGGTACCGCCCTGTTCCGACCGTTGCCCGGCGCGCCGCAGCCGTACCGTCTCCGCGTCGCTCCGTGGACCTGGCGCGGGCTCGCCTCCCCTGAGCACGGACTCCAGCAGGTCCACGGCCACGAAGTCGGCCAGCCCGGGCACGGCGACATCGGCCAGCTCCTGCGCGGTCTGCATGACGTCCAGGCTGCGGCCGATGTGCTCGCCGGCCCGGTCGAGCAGGGCGAGCCGCCGACGGGCGCGGTAGGACTCGCCGATGTCGACGACCGTGTAGTACACGCCGATCGGGTGGCCCTGGTCGTCCTCCAGGCGGATGAACGACATGGCGTGGGACGTCTCGCGGTGGGGCGCGGAGCGCAGGCGGCCCACGTGCTCGTACGCGACCACCGGCTCGCCGCTCTCCAGCACCTGACGCATCTGTGCCTCGATCAGCTCGGTGTCGAGGCCCGGCTGCACATCGGCGAGTCTCCGTCCCAGGCGTTGGGTGGACCGGCCGCCGCCGAACTGCTCCAGCGCGGCGTTCGACCACACGTACCGCAGATCCGTGTCCAGGATCGCCATGCCCACCGGGGAACGCGAGGTGATCCGCTCCAGCACCGAGCGGCTCATGTCCCAGCCCGGCCCGTCGGCCAGCTCGGCGAGCAGCACCACCCAGCGTGCCGGGCCGCCGTCCGCCCGCAGGGGGACGACCCGCACCATCAGCTTCAGGGGGTGCCCGTCCCGGTGCAGCGCGGTGAGCAGGCCGGCCCAGCCGCCGTCACCACGGCACCGCTCGGCCAGCTCCGGGACCCGTGCCGCGTCCTCGGCGATCAGCAGGTCGGCGGCGGGCCGTCCGAGCACCTCTCCCGGGGTGTACCCCAGCAGCCGTTCGGCGTCCGCGGTCCAGCTGGTCACCGCCCTACGGGCATCGAGCAGTAGTGGCACGGCGTCAGCCATGTCGAAGCGCTGCCGGGCCGCTGCGTCCCGTTCCTTGCTCGCACCCACCGCGACCCTCTCCGCTCTCCGAAGGTGGTCCTACCCCCTCGCACCCATTCTTCACGTTGTATGACTGTCGCGCGGGCTTTAGTGAGACGCACGGTGGGTCGGGCGTGACTTTCGTAGGGCTTTCGGCGAATTCACGGACTCTCCATTGGTGACTCTCCGTGTTCGTTCGCCGCATGTCCGCCGCTTGTCGTCCGGCGGGGCTACAGGCGCCCCCGGCGGAGCTTCAGGCGAGGTAAGGCCATCGGCTGAACTCCCGTGCCGCTGCCTCCGTATCTCTCCACGGGAATGGCGGGAGACCGCGCGCACGGAAGGAGAGCAGTGTGTCGACACCGCCCGAACGCGAGCAACCTGCGCGCCGCCCGGCGCTGGAACCCACGTATGTCCAGCGCCGCCGCCGAACCGAGGCCCTCGCTGAACTGCTGAGGGAGTTCCGCGAGGATCAGCAGAGCGCGGACTCGCACGAAAGCTATGAGTCGATCAGATTGACGCCGACGCGGGAGACCGAGACGGAGGAGTTGCCGCCCGTCCTGGCCGGCGAGGACTACACCGCCGGCGGGGCGCCGAAGGCCGTGGCACCACCGGCGCGTGCCCCACGCAAGGAGCGCGCGCACTCCACGGGACGACGCCAGGCCACGGTCGTCGTCGCGGTGGCGGCGGCCGCGCTGGCCGGATTCGCCCTGGCGCTGCTGCTCCCGGGCGACGACGACGGCGACGGCGACGACGGACCGCCGTCCGCCGCCGTCCCGTCCGCCACGGCACCCGTCGCCCAGGCCCCCTCCCGCGCCGCCGACCCGGACGGCGAAGGAACCCTCCGGGAGGGCGACAGCGGCCCCGACGTGACGGACCTCCAGCAACGGCTCCTCGACATCCCGGACGTCTACGAGAGCGGTGGCACGAGCGGCACCTACGACCCGACACTCACCGCCGCGGTGGCCCGCTTCCAGCTCTGGTACGGGATCCGGGGCGACGAGACGGGCGTCTACGGCAACGACACCCGGGCTGCCCTGGAATCCCGCACGTGAGGGTTTCCGGCCCTCGGCCGGTCACAGGTTCCGGTGGAACGCCGGGTGGGCGTCGAGGCGTCGTACGTAGTCCTGGAGGAGCGCGTACGCGGACAGGTCCTCGGTCGCCTCGAGCTGGACGAGGGCGACCCAGAGGTCCACATCCGCGGCGGTCAGTTCCTTGCCCAACACGTAGGGACCGGAGGCGAGTTGGCGGTTCAGTAGATCAAGTGCCGCAGACCGCCGCGCCGGTGGCGTGGTCGGTGTCACCTCGCGGTCGAGGAGGTCACGCAGGGCGTCCGTGTCCGCGGCCGGTTCCGACGGGCGGAGCGGGGAGTGGCAGGATCCGGCGCGCTCGGTGAGGAGGTCACCGAGGTCGCGCAGAATGTCGGGCGTGTGGTTGCTGACGACGCGTCCGCTCCACCGGTCGCACAGCGCGGGCGCGGTCAGCGGACCGTCGTAGTGGTGCCAGGTGGCCTCGTACACCCTGCGCAGTGCGGCGAACGCGGCAGGGGTGTCGCCGGGGAGCGCCAGCAGCGTGGTGGCGACCGAGTCCCTGAGACCCAGCAGGCCGAGAGTGATCGAGACACGCAGCGAGAGGGGACAGCGCGTCGACAGATACAGCTCGTAGCGGTGCGGCGCCGGATAGAAGCCACCGGCGAGACCGACTCCGATGCGGCTGCGGAAGCGGTGCGGGCGTGCGGACGGCGCGGCGGTGATCCGGGGGTGGGGGATCGCGTCAAGTGAGCCGGGAACGCACGAAGTCGGGGTACAGGAGGTACCGGTGTTTGAGGCGTGCGAGATTGTCTCGGACATGACTCTCCATGGGGCGAGGAGGCCACGGCCACCTTGTGGGCACCGCGGCGGAACGGAGTGACTGCGCTACGTACCGGTCCGGATCACTCGGATCAGTAGGCGCTGGAGACACGCAACAGATCGATGTGCAGGCGCCTCGTCAAACCGCTCTTGGTCATTCCCACCGGTTCCACACTCGGGGCTCGCGAGACGCGAGACCACGCTTGTCCCGCCGCACCGGCGGAACCCGGTCGTCACCCGGGGCACCCCGTCGCGGTGGAAGGGTTGCCTGCCAGCAAGCCGGGGCCGATGACCTCACGGACAGGGAGAACCTGCCCGAAGGGCGCTGACAATCGTGACCGTCCCCGACAGTGTCGGCGCGCTCCGTGAGGCCGTCAAGAAGGCCTCCGCCGCAGTCTCATCAGGTGGTCACCCGGTCTGTCTCCGGCCGGACATGTGAGGTGGAACGGGCCGGACACCGATGCGGAACAGGCCGGACACGCGATGCGGAACAGGCCTGTCTCCGGCCGGAGATGTCACGCGGAACAGATCGTGCGGCCCGGTGGTTGTCGCTGTCGAGGACACGCGGCGATGTGAGAACGGGCATGATCTCCGGGCATTGCGCACCGCTGTGGCCTCCCGTAACGTCCACAGCAGGTTATGAGCGTCAGCGTCAAGCCCTGGCTTGCTGACCGGCAACCCTCCTCCGCGGCGGGGTGCTCCAGGTGACGACCAGGTGGCACCCGACCGGGTTCCGCAAGCGCGATGCCGACGCGGCCCCAGGGCCCGCCGAGCCGGAAGGGCGGAGGTGACCGACGTGCAGGCCGTGCTTCTCCTCCGTGTCATGGTTCTCGCCCCGCGCCGTCGCGTGCACCTGTACACCCGGCCGCACATCGACCTCCAGCGCGTGGCCGGCGCGCTCTGTCGTCCCTGACCCGTCACCCAGCCGCCGCACCTCCGCACCGGGGCCCGGCGATCTCGTACGGTCGATCAGGAAGGCACCTTTTCCGTGTCCTCGTCACCTTTGTTGCCCTCGTCCCCCTCTCCTTCATCCGCCGAACTGCACCTGGCCGTCGCCCTCGACGGCGCGGGCTGGCATCCGGCCGCCTGGCGCGAGCCCGTGGCCCGTCCCGACGACCTGTTCACCGCCTCGTACTGGACCGACCTGATCACCGAGGCCGAGCGCGGTCTGCTCGACTTCGTGACCATCGAGGACGGACTCGGCCCCCAGTCCGCACGCCTCAGCGAGCCGGACGCACGCACCGACCAGGTACGCGGCCGGCTCGACGCCGTTCTCATCGCCGCCCGCGTAGCGCCGTTGACCAGCCACATCGGGCTGGTGCCGACCGTGGTCACCACCCACACGGAGCCCTTCCACACCTCCAAGGCCATCGCCACCCTCGACTACGTGAGCACCGGCCGGGCGGGGCTGCGCGTACAGGCGTCGGCACGGCAGAACGAGGCCGCGCACTTCGGACGCCGTTCGTTCCCGAAACTCCACGTCGAGGACCTGGAGACCCCCGCGCTACGGGAGTTGATCGTCGACCTCTTCGACGAAACCGCCGACTACGTCGAGGCGGTACGCCGGCTGTGGGACAGCTGGGAGGACGACGCGGAGATCCGGGACGTCACCACCGGCCGCTTCGTCGACCGCGACAAACTGCACTACATCGACTTCGAGGGCAAGCACTTCAGCGTCAAGGGCCCCTCGATCACGCCCCGTCCGCCACAGGGGCAACCCCTGGTCACCGCACTGGCCCACGAGTCCGGGACAGGCGCGCCGTTCCGGCTCCTCGGCCGCAGCGCCGACATCGGATACGTGACTCCGCACGACGCCGGGCAGGCACGCGCCGTCATCACCGCCGTCCGCGCCGAACAGGCGGCTGCCGGACGCGCCGAGGAGCCGTTGCACCTCTTCGGGGACCTGGTGGTGTTCCTCGACAACGACCCCGCCGCCGCGGCAGCCCGCCGGGAGCGCCTCGACACCCTCGCCGGCTACCCGTACACGAGCGACGCGCGGGTGTTCACCGGCACTCCCGTACAACTGGCCGATCTGCTGCAGGAGTTGCAGCAGACCGGGCTGACCGGCTTCCGGCTGCGCCCCGCCGTCGCCGGCCACGACCTGCCGGCGATCACCCGGGGCCTGGTCCCCGAACTCCAACGCCGCGACGCCTTCCGGCACTCCTACGAGGCCGACACCCTGCGCGGGCTGCTCGGACTCGCCCGCCCCGCCAACCGCTACGCCGCCCACGTCTGAGCCGGAGGGACCCCACTCATGAGCAGGTCGACCGACAAGCCGCTCAAGCAGATCCACCTCGCGGCGCACTTCCCGGGCGTCAACAACACCACCGTGTGGAGCGACCCCGAAGCCGGCAGCCACATCGAGTTCAGCTCTTTCGCACACTTCGCGCGGACCGCCGAACGCGCCAAGTTCGACTTCCTGTTCCTCGCCGAAGGCCTCCGCCTGCGCGAACAGGGCGGCAAGATATACGACTTGGACGTGGTCGGACGCCCCGACACCTTCACCGTCCTCACCGCGCTCGCCGCCGTCACCGAGCACCTGGGCCTGACCGGCACCATCAACTCCACGTTCAACGAGCCCTACGAGGTGGCCCGTCAGTTCGCGAGCCTCGACCACCTCTCCGGCGGGCGCGCCGCCTGGAACGTCGTCACCTCCTGGGACGCCTTCACCGGGGAGAACTTCCGCCGCGGCGGCTTCCTGCCGCAGGAGGAGCGGTACTCCAGGGCCAAGGAGTTCCTGGCCACCGCCAACGAACTGTTCGACTCCTGGCACGGTGACGAGATCATCGCCGACCGGGGGAGCGGCACCTTCCTGCGGAACGCGCGGGCCGGAGCCTTCGTGCACAAGGGCCAGCACTTCGACATCGAGGGACAGTTCAACGTGCCGCGAAGCCCGCAGGGCCGCCCGGTCGTCTTCCAGGCCGGAGACTCCGACGAAGGACGCGAGTTCGCCGCCGCCGGCGCGGACGCGATCTTCAGCCGGTACAGCACCCTCAAGGAGGGGCAGGCGTTCTACACGGACGTCAAGGGCCGACTGGCCCGGCACGGCCGCACCCACGACCAGCTGCTGATCCTGCCCGCCGCCACCTTCGTCCTCGGAGACACGGACTCCGAGGCGGAGGAGATCTCCCGCGAGGTGCGCCGCCAGCAGGTCAGCGGCGCCACCGCCATCAAGCACCTCGAGTTCGTCTGGAACCGCGACCTGTCCGCGTACGACCCGGAGGGGCCGCTCCCCGACATCGACCCGGACCTCGGCGAACACACCATCGCCCGGGGCCGCGCCCAAGTGCGCATGTACCGCGACCCGTTGGCCACGGCCACGGAGTGGCGGGAGCTCGCCACCGCCAACAAGTGGTCGATCCGCGACCTGGTCATCGAGACCGGAAACCGGCAGGCGTTCGTCGGCTCCCCGGCGACCGTCGCCGAGACCATCGACGACTTCGTCCAGGCGGACGCGAGCGACGGCTTCATCCTCGTCCCGCACATCACTCCGGGCGGCCTCGACGCCTTCGCCGACACCGTCGTACCGCTGCTCCAGGAACGCGGCGTCTTCCGCACCGAGTACGAGGGCACCACCCTGCGCGACCACCTCGGCCTGGCCCACCGCGACACCGACGCGCCGGCCGAGCGAGCCGCCTCGTGAAGTTCCTCGCGATCACCCTGATCGTGCACGCGCCGGACCCGGTGACCGGCGTACGGAAACCGACCAACGCGCGTTTTCGCGAGGTCATCGACAACGCGCTGCTGGCCGAGGAGCTGGGCTTCGACGGCTTCGGCGTGGGGGAGCGCCACGAACGCCCGTTCATCTCCTCCTCGCCACCCGTCGTCCTCAGCCACATCGCCGCCCTCACCTCGCGCATCCGTCTCTTCACGGCGGTCACCACGCTCAGCCTCCTTGACCCGGTGCGCGCGTACGAGGACTACGCGACCCTGGACCATCTGTCCGGCGGCCGACTGGAGTTGATCATCGGCAAGGGCAACGGAGCCGCCCAGCGGGAGCTGTTCCAGGTCACGCCCGAGGACCAGTGGGAGCGCAACGCCGAGAGCTACGAGGTGTTCCGGCAGATCTGGCGGCAGGACAAGGTGACCGCCGCGACCCGCTTCCGCCCGGAGCTGAGCGAGGCGGAGGTGTGGCCCCGGCCGTTCCAGCAGCCCGTCCGGGTCTGGCACGGCAGCGCGACCAGCAAGGAGTCGGTGGACCTCGCCGCCCGCTACGGGGATCCGCTGTTCTCGGCGAACGTCACCAACCCGATAGAGCCGTATGCCGAGTTGATCCGCCACTACCGGGAGCGCTGGGAGTACTACGGCCACGACCCGGCCCGAATCGCGGTCGGTGCCGGTTCCGCGGGCTACTACGCCGCCCGCACCTCGCAGGAGGCGGTCGCCGCCTACCGGCCGGTCTTCGAGGGGCAGTTGGCGTTCCAGAAGGCACTGGGACTGGAGCCGGTGTTCCCGACCCTGGAGGACTACGTGGAGCGCAGTTCGGCGCTGATCGGCAGCCCTCAGCAGGTGATCGAGAAAGTGCACCGCTACCACGAGCGGTTCGGGCACACCGTGCAGCACCTGCAGGCGGACGCGAGCGGGCTGACGGGGGCTCAGCACCGCGCCTCCCTCGAACTCTTCCAGTCCGAGATCGCGCCCGTGCTGCGACGGGAGATTCCCGATCCGCCGTTCGCGTGGGGACCGGTGTTCGCCGAAGCGGTCCCGGAGGCGTCCCCTGCGCCGGTCACGTCCCCGGTGCCGGCCACGTCCCTGGCGCCGGTCACGTCCGCGGCGCCTGCCGCGGTCACGCCGGAGCAAGAGCCAGAACCACGGCCAGACCCGGCGCCTCCGTCAGCGTCCTCGTCCCTGCCCGCACCCGCCGACCGGTGAGGAGACCCGTTCCATGTCCGACATCCCCCTCGGCGTTCTCGACCTCGTCCCCATCTCGTCCGGCTCCACGGCGGCCGAGGCGCTGCGCAACTCCATCGATCTGGCCCATTGGGCGGAGCGGTTCGGGTACGCCCGCTACTGGTTCGCCGAGCACCATCTCAACCCGGGCGTTGCGGGCACCTCACCGGCCGTCGTCCTCGCCCTGACCGCCTCCGCGACCTCCACGATCCGGCTCGGTTCCGGGGCCGTACAGCTCGGTCACCGCACCGCCCTCGCCACGGTCGAGGAGTTCGGCCTGGTCGACGCGCTGCATCCGGGGCGTCTGGATCTGGGGCTCGGCCGTTCCGGCGGGCGCCCGCCGACAGGGCCCGCCACACCGCTGCCGACCACCACACCGGTCGTGGACGGCCGAACCGCTAACGGGCTGCGGATTCCCCCGCGGTTCTCCTTCGAGCACCTGCTCGGCTCACCCCGCGTCGCGCTCCACCAAAAGCTGCTTCAGCTGCCGAACGCCCGGTCGCAGGACTACGGCGAGCAGATCGACGACATCCTCGCGCTGCTGGCGGGCACCTACCGCTCCGAGGACGGCGTCGAGGCGCACGCGGTGCCGGGTGAGGGCGCCGACGTACAGATCTGGATCCTGGGCAGCAGCGGCGGCCAGAGCGCCGACGTCGCGGGCCGCAACGGCCTGCGGTTCGCGGCGAACTATCACGTCAGCCCGGCGACGGTGCTGGAGGCGGCGGAGGGGTACCGGGCGGCTTTCCAGCCGTCCGAGGTGCTCGACAAGCCGTACGTCAGTGTCTCCGCGGACGTCGTCGTCGCCGAGGACGACACCACAGCGCGCGAACTCGCCACGGGTTACGGGACGTGGGTCCGCAGCATCCGTACGGCCGAGGGAGCGATCGAGTTCCCGACCCCCGAGCAGGCCCGCGCCCATGTCTGGACCGACGAGGACCGGGCGCTGGTCCAGGACCGCCTCGACACCCAGTTCGTCGGCTCCCCTGGCCGGGTCGCCGATCAGCTGGAACAACTCCAGGAGTCCACCGGCGCCGACGAGTTGCTCATCACCACCATCACCCACGGCCACGCCGACCGGGTGCGTTCCTACGAGCTGTTGGCCGAGGAGTGGCGGCGCAGGTGACACGGCCCGCACAGGGTGTCGGCCCGTCCGCCGGGCGGGCCGACACCGGGCGGAGCCGGGCGGGGTTTCAGCTTCCGAGGAGTTCGCTCACGAGCTCGGCGACCTGCTCGGCCTCGATGAGGAAACCGTCGTGACCGTAAGGGGATTCGATCACCCGGAGGTGGTCGGCCGCGGGGATTCCGGCCGCCAACTCCGCCTGCTGGGAAGGCGGGTAGAGACGGTCGGAGGCGACTCCGGCGACCAGGGTTCTGGCGGTCACCCGGCGCAGCGCGGTACTCGTTCCGCTTCGGCCGCGACCGACGTCGTGGGTGTTCATCGCCTCGGTCAGCGTGACGTAACTGCCCGCGTCGAAACGGCGAACCAGCTTCGCGGCGTGATGGTCGAGGTAGGACTCGACCTGGTAGCGGCCGCCGTTCCACGGGTCCTCCGTGCCTTGCGGCACGCGGCCGAAGCGGACCTGTAGTTCCGGCTCGCTGCGGTAGGTGACGTGGGCGAGGCGACGCGCCAGCCCGAGTCCCGAGTGCGGGCCGAGTCCGGGTCCGGCATCGTGGTAGTCGCCGCCGTGCCAGTACGGGTCGCCGCGGACGGCGTGCAACTGGATGTTGGCCCAGGCGATCTGCTCCGCGCTCGCCGCGGCCGTGGTGGCGAGCAGCAGGAGCGCGTCCACGCGCTCCGGATACGACACCGCCCACTCCAGGGCGCGCATCCCGCCCATGGACCCGCCGACCACCAGGGCCCAGTGATCGATGCCCAGCGCGTCGGCCAGGTCGGTCTCCACCGAGACCTGGTCACGCTGCGTCAGACGGGGGAAGGCGCTGCCCCAGGGGCGCCCGTCGGGACGACGTGAGGCCGGCCCGGTGCTGCCCTGACAGCCGCCGAGCACGTTCGGGGCGATGACGAACCAGCGGTCCGTGTCGAGCGCGAGGCCCCGTCCGACGAGGCCGTCCCACCAGCCGGGCGTCGGGTGTCCGGGCCCGGCAGGTCCGCTGACGTGGCTGTCGCCGGTGAGCGCGTGCAGCACGAGCACGGCGTTGGAGCCGTCCGGTGCCAACTGCCCCCATGTCTCGAACGCCACCCGCACACCCGGCAGTTCGCCGCCGGCCTCCAGCGGCAACGGCTTCTCCCGGGTGTGCCATTGCCGGCGCCCGGGCGGGTCCCCCTCCCGCCAGGCCCCGGAGGCCGGCGGGAGGGGAACCGCAGGGGTTGTCGGCACGGTGTTCAGGACGCGCCCTTGGCCGCGCGGAAGCCTGCCTCCAGGTCCGCCTTGAGATCGGCGAGGTTCTCGATGCCGACCGACAGCCGCACCAGGCCGGGCGAGGTGCCGGTCGCCACCAACTGCGCCTCGTCCAGCTGACTGTGGGTGGTGGACGCCGGATGGATGATCAGGCTGCGTACGTCACCGATGTTGGCGAGATGGCTGAACAGCTCGACCGCGTCGACGAACCGCTTGCCCGCCTCGACACCGTCCCGCAGCTCGAAGGCCAGCACCGCACCCGCGCCGCGCGGGAGATAGCGCTGCCCCGCTTCGTACCACCGGTTGGACTCCAGCCCCGGATAGTGGACGGCGGCCACCTCGTCGCGCTGCTCCAGCCACTCGGCCAGTGCCTGGGCGTTGGCCGAGTGCCGCTCGATGCGCAGACTGAGCGTCTCCACGCCCTGGAGGAGCAGGAAGGCGGAGTGCGGCGCGATGGCGGGGCCGAGGTCGCGGAGGAGCTGGACCCGCAGCTTGATGGCGAAGGCGCCGGGACCGAGCGCCGGCCAGTACCGCAGGCCGTGGTAACTGGGGTCCGGCTCGGTGAAGTCGGGGAAGCGCTCGGCGTGCGCGCCGAAGTCGAAGGTGCCGCCGTCGACGACCACACCCCCGATGGTCGTACCGTGCCCGCCGATGAACTTGGTCGCCGAGTGGACGACGACGTCCGCGCCGTGCTCGATGGGGCGCAGCAGATACGGGGTCGGCACGGTGTTGTCCACGATCAGCGGCACACCCGCCTCGTGCGCCACGTCCGCCACCGCCCGTACGTCGAGCACGTTGCCGCGCGGATTGCCCAGCGTCTCGGCGAACAGCGCCTTGGTGTCGGGCCGGATCGCCGCCCGCCAGGCCTCGAGGTCGTCCGGGTCGTCGACGAAGGACACCTCGATGCCGAACTTCGGCAGGGTGTGGCGGAACAGGTTGTACGTGCCTCCGTACAGGGAGGTGCTGGACACGATGTGATCGCCGGAACTCGCCAGCGTGAGGATCGCCAGGGTCTCGGCTGCCTGCCCCGAGGCGAGTGCCACCGCCGCCACGCCTCCTTCCAGCGCCGCGATCCGCTGTTCGAAGACGTCCTGGGTGGGGTTGTGGATGCGGGTGTAGATGTTGCCCGGCTCGGCGAGCGCGAACAGGTCGGCCGCGTGCTGGGTGTCGCGGAAGACGAACGAGGTCGTCTGGTAGATCGGCACCGCCCGCGCTCCCGTCGTCGGGTCCGGCGCGGCACCGGCGTGGATCTGCTTGGTCTCGAACGACCACGCCGTGGTGTCGGGGCCTGCGGGTTCGTCCTCGGGGGTGTGGCCTGCGGTGACGGAGTCGATCGGCTGGCTCATGGTTCTCCCTTGTACGGGGTGCGCGGGTGCGTCGGTACGGAGGTGCGGGCGGTCACCGCGAGGCTGTGGACCGCGCCCGGACAAGGCAGCGGACAGCGCGAACCGCGGTGGGGAGGAGAAAGGGGTGATCAGGTGCCGGAGCGCGGAGTCAGCTCACGGCCGGACAACCAGTGGTGGTGACACGCACGTAGTCGACGTGGCGGCGGGTCACGAGCACGGTCATACAGCCAGGAAACCATAGATGTCCGGCACGCACCACCATGGCCGGAGTACCGAAGTACGTTCTCGGGTCGGCCCGTTGCCGGCCCTCGCCGCGAGGCGCAACCGACCTCGAAACCGACCCGGCAGCGCCCGCCGTACCCATCTCGTTCATGACACGTGAGACGCCGGGGCGTCCCAGGGCTCGGTCACCCGGCGGACAGTGGTGGTGGACGGCAGGGTCATGGTTCCTTGCGGACCGGCCGGCCGGGCAGAGTCGTCACCTCTGCCGCCACGCACACCATCAGCACCCGCCGGGCGGCGGTCTTCTCCCGGGAGCATGCGCACATGGTCACACCGAGGACCGGCCCGTGTCCTGGGCCCCGGCCGCCTGTTCGCAGAACGGAAACACCGCGTTCGCAGGCCGTGCGACGGGACGCCGGCCACGGCCGGAAAGGGGACCCGCGGCCACGCCGGAACAGGGGAGTGCGGCCACAACCGGAAACGGGACCGCGACCGCGTCGGGAACTGGCTTCAGGCGGCGTCGTGGAACACGAGGCCCAGCGTGTGGCGGCGCCCCGAGCGGACGGTGCTCACGCCGTGCCGCATCGGACCGTTGGACCAGCCGCGCCGGGATGCCACCGGCCGGTCGCGCGTCGTGAAGACCAGCCCGTGCCCCTGCGGCAGGGTCGTGGAGGAACCTCGCGACTGCGCACGCGGACGCTGCTCGGTCATGATGAACTCGCCGCCGGTGAAGTCGACTCCGGGGGCGTCGAGGCCGATGACGACCTGGAGCGGGAAGAGCATCTCGCCGAACACGTCGCGGTGCAGCGCGTTCCAGTCGCCCGGCCCGTAACGCAGCAGGATCTGCGCGGACTTGGCCTGCCCGGCCGCGTGGCACATCGCCACCCACTCCTCCAGGCTGTCGGGCCACGGCGCGGGCCGCCCCAGCCGGCCGGCCCATTCGCGGGCGACCGGCAGCAGGCGAGGATAAAGAGTCGCACGCAACTCCCTTACTGCATCGGGTAGTTCGTGGGTGAAGTAGCGGTACTGGCCCGAGCCGAAGCGGTGCCGGGCCATGTCGACGGTCGTACGGAAGCGGTCGGCGTCGGCGTACAGCGCGGTGATCTCGTGGCACCGTCGGGGGGCAGCAGGGACCGGCCGGTGAGCGCGCTGCCGTGCTCGTCGAGTTCGGCGGTCAAGGCTTCCCAGTCGACGGCCGCGACACGGTCGGCGAGTTGGCCGGCCCGGTCCGTCGCCATCGACCGCGATGCGCCGGTCACGACGACGGAGCGATGGCCGGGCGCGCGTTCTCCAGATCCAGGAGCCGCTGCTTGCGTTCAAGTCCAGCCGCGTAGCCGGCGAGCGCGCCGTTCGCGCCGATCACCCGGTGACAGGGGCGCACCACCAGCAGCGGATTCGCGCCGATCGCCGTGCCCACGGCACGCACCGCGACCCTCGATACGCCGATCTGCGCGGCGATTTCGCCATAGCTGACGGTGGTCCCGTACGGAATGACCTCCAGCGCCTTCCACACCCGCTGCTGGAACTCGCTGCCGCCACCGACGTACTCGATGTCGAAGTGGGTCAACCCGCCCTCGAAGTAGGTGCGCAGCTGGAAGATGATCTCCCCGAACGCGCCGGCGTCCTCGACCCAGCCGTCCTGGACGACGGCACCGGATTTCTGCCCGGGCATCGACAGCGAGGCGAGCGCCGTGCCGCCCTTCGCCGTGGCCGACTCCTCGCCCACGAGCAGGAGTTCACCCAGCGGGCTGTCGATCCTCGTGTAGACCGTCATCGGTCCACGTCCTTTCCTCTGTTCCGGTCCATCTTCTCCACCTCCAACAATGAGGTGTTCCGGGTGCGGCCGCTGGCGGGATTCGGACGTCACGCTTCGGCGGACACGAGCCGGTCGGCGGCGTTCCAGAAGTAGTGCATGGCATACGTGCGCCAGGGCCGCCAGGCTTCGGCGTCGACCGGATCGGCGCCGGCCCGGCGCATCCCTCCCCGGACCGCCGGGTCGCCGGTGAGCAGTACGTCCGGGTCGCCCAGGGCGCGCATCCGGATGTAGCCGGCGGTCCGGGGGCCGAGGCCGCCCAGGTCGAGCAGCGCCTTCTCGGCCTCGTCGCGGTCGACGCCGGCGTCGAGGCTGACGGTGCCGTCGGCGAGTGCGCGGGCGACCGTTCGCAGGGTGTCGCGGCGTGTCTCGGGCAGGCCGAGCTCTCCGAGCGACGCCTCCGCGAGGTCGTCGGCGCTGGGGAAGACATGGGTGAGCCCACCGCTGGGCACCGCGAGGGGCTGTCCGTACGCGGCGACCAGGGCCGCGCCGAGCTTCTGTCCGGCGGGCACGGAGGCCTGGGCCCCCAGCACCGCGCGGACGGCGAGTTCGTGCGGGTCGGCGGAGCCCGGGGCCCGCAGCCCCGGCCGCAGCGCGACCAGCGGCGCGAGCGCGGTGTGGGAGCCCAGCCGCTCACCCACCGCGTAAGGGTCGGCGTCCAGGTCGAACAGGCGCCGGATCCGCTGGGTGGCCGTGGTCAGGTCGCGCAGATCGCCGAGGTGCAGCTGGCAGGCGAGCCAGCCGCCCTCTCCGACCACCTCGCCGACTTCCGCGATACCGGTGCCGTGGGGGAGGCGCAGGGTGCGCCGGTACGTCCGCCCGCCGCGCTCGCCGGTGAGTTCCTCGACGCCGGTGACGGACCGCTCGCCGAGGTGGTCGAAGACTTCGGCCGCCGCGTACGGGCCACGGTGGGCGAGCCGCAGCGGCACCCCGCCCGCTCCGTTCGCCGTACCGACCGATCCGTAGCGTGCGGACCGGCCCGGTTTCGCCGCGCGCAGCCCGCTGGGGGTGACGGCGTAGATCTCCCGGACGGTGTCGTTGAACTGCCGCACGCTGGCGAATCCGGCGGCGAAGGCGATCTCCGCGGCCTGGAGTGTCGTGGTCTGGAGCAGGATCCGTGCGGTGTGGGCCCGCTGTGCCCGCGCCAGCGCGATCGGCCCGGCGCCCACCTCGGCGTTCAGCTGCCGCTGCACCTGCCGGGCGCTGTAGCCCAGGCGCGCGGCGAGTCCTGCCACTCCCTCGCGGTCCACCACGCCGTCACCGATCAGCCGCATCGCGCGGCCGACCGCGTCCGCGCGGGCGTCCCACTCGGCCGAGCCGGGTACCGCGTCGGGGCGGCAGCGGCGGCAGGCCCGGAATCCAGCGCCCTGTGCGGCGGCCGCGGTCGGGAAGAAGCGCACGTTCTGCCGTTTGGGGGTGGTCGCCGGGCAACTGGGGCGGCAGTAGATCCCGGTCGTGGACACGGCGAAGAAGAACTCGCCGTCGAACCGGGCATCGCGGCTGCACACCGCCTCGTACCTGCTGTCGTCGGTCGTCACCCTTCCACTGTGGTCCAGGACCGGGCACCGCGCTGGCGGAAAACGGACATCACGCTCCCGGCGGACGGCACCCACCGACGGAGGCAGGCGCCGTCCACCGGCGGAGGCGGGCCCCGTCCACCGGCGGAGGCGGGCGCCGCGCACCGGCACCCACCTCCGCGGCGCCGGGATCAGCGCCTGGTCAGCCGTACGGACAGGCCCCCGGCCGTGTGGACCGGCACCGCCCGGAACCCCTCGGCCTGCACGGTGATACGGCCGAACCGGCCCCGCAGGGAAGGCGCCGCGATCACCGGGACAGTGGTCCCCGAGGCCGGCGGACGGGAAGCGTCCAGCCGTATCGAGAGCACGCTCTCGTCGTCGAGCAGGACCCGCCGGTCCACCGTGAGCGCGGGTGAGTGCCCGGCGCGGAGCGTCACGTCCAGGGTCGCGCCGGACGCCTGGGTGTAGGAGCCACGCACACGTGTTGCCGTGGCCGCCCGCAGTGTGCCGCCCTGCACACGGACGTCACCGTGCCCCAGCGCGCCCGCGGAACCCGCGGTCAGCGTGCCCCCTTCCACCACCGTCCCGCCCGTATGGCTGTTGGCTCCCGTCAGGGTCAGCGAACCGCTGCCGCGCTTGACGAGGCCGCCGCGGCCGGAGATGTCGTTGCGCCAGGTGTCGGCGGCGCCGAAGCCCCCGTCGGCCGCGTTGAGGGTGACGGTCACGTCGGAGTCGAAGGCTCCGTACCCGTCGGCGGCGGCGAAGAGGTTGAGGCGACCCCACTGCTCGAAGCCGTCGAGCAGGACGTAGCCGGACGGCAGGGCGGTCGTCCGGAGAACCTCGCGGCGCTGGGCCGCGTCGAGATAGGGGAGCCGTGTCTCCAACAGGACCTCGGCGCCCTTGGGCACGGTGAGGTCCCGGGAGCGGCCGTGCCGGGTCAGGATGTACGTCAGACGCGGCGTGAGCGCGCGGGAGTTGGCGGCGCGGTCGGCATACGGATCGGTGCGGACATCGGCGGAGTGCGCGTAGGCGTACAGCGTGTCGGCCGTCGTACCGGTCTGCTGCTGGAAGTACGCGGCGGCCTGGGCGCGCGCCGCGGCCTTGAGGGCCGCGTACTGCGGGTCGGCCAGGGTCGCGGCGGCGAGGGCGGTGGCCATGACCCGGCCGCTGAGGACGTCGACGGGGGAGTGCATGCCCGCCGTGATCCGGGTGTCGCTCAGCTCCAGCGCCCGGGTCACGAGCTCCTGGAAACGTTCCGGCACGGCGTACGCGAGAGCCAGGGACGCCAGGTGGAACGCGTTGGTGTGGCCGCTCGGGAAACCGGCGTCGTCCACCGGGGAGGTGCTGCGCTGCCGCAGCAACTGCGTGGCGACGACGACCTCCGAGTCGTAGACCGGGTAGCCGAGGGCGTCCTTGGCGCCGGTGTCGACGACCTCGCTGTCCTCGTTCATGCGCCACGGACGCGGGTACTGGAAGGCGTACTTGCCGGGGTTTCCGGAGGCGTACGGGCCGCGCACGGTGTCGACCAGCTTGGCGACCTGGCCGAGTGCCGAGTCGTAGGAGCCCGCGCCGAGCGCGGAGCCGGCGGGGGCGTCGGCCGGTACGGCGTCGCTGATCGTGGTCGCGGGGGTGGTGTCCGGCGCGACGGTGATCGACGTGACCGCCTTGGCACCCGCCCTGTAGAGGTCGGCCAGCGGACCGAGTCCGGCGATCATCGCGTAACTCTGGTGCTGGCGGTCGTAGATGAAGGCTTCCTTCGCCTGCCGCTCCGTGCGCGCCGCGGTGATCCGGGCGCAGTGGCGCATGTTGGCGCGCAGTACCTCGGGCCTGATCGGCGTGCCGGTGTTCCAGGCGTCGCCCGTCTTCCACACCTCGGCCATGCCGCCGAGGATCCGGACCACGGCGTTGGTCTCGGGCGTCAGGTTCGTCAGGACGTTCGTCGTGTAGTCGTCCACGAAGGCGGCGGCAGCGGTGGTCGCGGCCTTCGCGTCCGTGGCGGCGAGCCAGGTGGCCAGGGTGGGCGCGGCCACCACGCCGGCCGTGGCGCCCAGGGAGGTCTTGAGGAATCCGCGTCGGTTCACGGCGCGTTCGGTGAGCGGTGCGGGGGACTGCTTCCCGGCGGAGGACGGCATGGGCTGCCTCTCTTGAGTTCTTCGGCCCTGCGGCCGGCGAGTCGGTGCGATCGGTACCGGCTCGTGGGGCGCCGGGTGACAGGTGTGCTGAATGCGCTTTCTGCGGTGTACCAGCGAAGAACTACTGCCGAGTAATGTCGGAGGGGAGGAGACTCGGCGACCGGCGCGTGTCAGAGGAGTGAACGGGCCATCGCGACGGCCCCCTTGACCGGGGGCGCCCGCAGCGGCCTCGGCCGGGCCGACGGGACGGCGCCGGCCAGGGACGACACGAACGCGTCGTACAGCGCGGGTTGGGCCAGGACGGTGCTGCCCGCGACCACCACGTCGTCGACGGTCACGCCGCGTGTGGCGAGCCGTGACACGAGCGCGGCCAGTGCCTGCCCGCCTTCGGCGATCACCGTGCGGGCGACGGACGATCCGGCCTCGGCGGCCGCGAACACGGCCGGCGCGTGGCGGCCCCACTCGGCGGAGATGTCCGTGGCGCGCTCAAGGGCCGCGCAGAGCAGGGGGACTTCGGAGACGTCGAACGCGGACAGCAGGCCCAGCGCGAGCGCGTCCGGCTCCTCGCCGCGGTCGTGTGCCGCCCATACGGCCCGGACCGACTCGCGGACGAGACCGGCCGCGCCGCCCTCGTCACCCAGTACGGCGCCCCAGCCGCCGACCTGCACGGGGCTGCCGTCGGCGAGCCGGCCCACCGCCACCGAGCCGGTGCCCGCGACCAGCCCTACGCCCTTGTCCAGGCCCGCTGCGGGGACGAGGAGTTGGGCATCGCCGACGACCAGCGCGGGCGCGTCGAAGTGGAGTTGGAGAGCGGTGCGCAGTTGCTCGCACTGGCGCGGGGTCTCGCAGTCGTGTCCGCCGACCGCGAGTGCGGAGGGGCGTACGCCCGCCGGAAGGGTGTCGGCGAGCAGTGCGGCCAGCCATCCGGCGGCGGCCACGGGGTCGTGCGGCCGCCAGCCGCCGCTCGTGCGGACGCGGTCGGCCACGAGGGTGTCGCCGGCGAGCGCGCGGACATGCGTCTTGGTGCCGCCCACGTCGATACCGACGACCAGGGGTACGGAATCCTGCACGGGTTCTCTTTCGTCGTTGCGCGGTACTGCGACGGCGGGCGAACCGTGCCTGGAGGAAAGGGATGTGGAGGTCCTAGGGCCTGTCTGGCAATTCCCGTCTGCCCCGCGACGCCATGCACGCACTCTCGCCGCACCGGGCGCAGACCCAAGTACATCCAGTACGAGGTCCACGCCCGGCACGCCGAGAGCACGCACCTACGCGGACATCTGCCGCTGCGCGGCGGGCGCGAGGCCGCCCTCCGGGCGACGACGGGAATTGTCAGACAGGCCCTAGGGAAGCCCCGGGACGGGCCTCGGACGGAACACGGCAGGCGAGTACCGTGACGTTCGTTAGGAAGTTAACTAACGAAGTACAGTGCGTCAAGAGGTGTCGCACACTCGGCCGTCCGACGCGGAAGGCGCGTGACACCGGCGCCTTCCATCGCCGCATCCGGCAGAGCCGATAGACCCGGAATCGCGGCCCGTGACCTGTGGGGGAACTGTGGAACTCGACGTGGCGAACACCCCCCGTCTGACCGAGAGCGCGAGCGCCGTGTTCGAGGTGCTGGCCCGGGCGGGCACCGCGACCCGGCCGCAACTCGCGAGCCTGGCGGGTCTGTCCAAACCGACGGTTTCCACCGCCGTCGCGGAACTGGAGGGCGCCCTGCTCGCCGCTCATTCCGGCACGGCATCCAGCGGCACCGGGCGCAACGCCGCCGTGTACCGGATTGGGCCGGCCGCCGGCACGGTGCTCGCCGTCGACCTCGGCCCCGCCCTCACCCGGGTCCGCGCCTGCGGCCTGGACGGCACCCTGCTCGCCGAGGCGACCGGCTCACGCACCGACGCCGTGGACGTCGTCCGCGAGGCCCTCGCGGTGCTCGACGCGGACGCGCCGCTGCGCGCCATCGTCGTCGCGGTCGGCGACGTCACGCCGCCGGAGCGGGAGGGCGACGGAACACGGCCCGCGACCGACAAGGCCGGGCCCGTCTTCGACGCCGTGGCCGTGGCGCTGCCGCCCGGCGTTCCCGTGCACCTGGAGAACAACGTCAACTGCGCCGCGCTCGCCGAACTCCACGAGGGCGCCGCCCGGGGCCGCGACACCTTCGGGTATCTGCGGGTCGGCGTCGGTATCGGCCTCGGTGTCGTGATCGGCGGACAGGTGCTGCGCGGCGCGAACGGAGCCGCCGGTGAACTCGCCCGGCTGCCCTACCCGTGGGACGACGGCCTGGAGCCGCGCCACGAGGCACTGGAGGAGTACATCGGCGCCCGCTCGCTGCTGCGACGGGCGGCCGAGGCCTGGCAGGACGCCGACGGGCCGTGCCCGCGGACCGCGGAACGGCTCTTCGCCCTCGCCGGTGAGGGCAGACCCGCGGCCCGCTCGGTCGTCGACCGCCACGCCGTCGACGTCGGCCGGCTCGCCGCCGCGGTGACCGCCGTACTGGACCCGGGGCTGCTCGTACTCGGCGGTAGCACGGGCGCGGATCCGCAGCTCCTGCCCGGTGTGCGCGCCGAGCTGGCCCGGCTCAGCTGGCCCACCGAGGTGATCAGCAGCACCGTCGGTGACCTGGGCACGGTCGTGGGCGCGGCCCGGCTCGCGGTCGCCCGGGGAGTCCGAACCGTGACCAATGCCGCGCGAACCAAGGATTGACGCCCTCTGGCTCGGTCTGCCAATGTCCGGACAAGCGCTTTCTAGGTCGGCCGGGACGCCGACCAGGGGTGAGCGTCCCGCCCGTGCACCAAGAGGCACGGCAGCCATGCGAGGGCGTGCTCGCGTGACGACGGCCATGGCGGCCGGGGATCCCCACCCGTCAGGATGGCGCGGCCGGGCGAGGCCGTGCCGCGGAAGGTGCCATTCCCAGCAGAATCCGCCCGTGCCGTGCGACCGGCCGGGAAATTCCCTCACGCACATCCAAGGAGGACCCGGTGGGTCACCAGATCTCGCGCAGAACCCTCTTCCGTACCGCGAGCGGTCTCGCCGTCGCCGGCGCGCTCGGCAGTTCGCTCAGTGCCTGCGCCGGAGGCACCGGCGCAGGCTCCACGAGCGCGAAGCTGACCATGACGTGGTGGGGCAGCGACGACCGGCACAACGCCTACAAGAAGGCGCTCGCCACCTTCCAGAAGAGCAACTCGAAGATCAAGATCCAGGAGACCTACTCCGGGTACGACGGGTACTTCGACAAGTTCAACACCAACATCGCCGGCGGCAGCGCCCCCGACCTGCTCCAGATGGACACCGCGCTCGTCGCCCAGTACGCCCGCAAGGGTGTCCTCGCCCCGCTCGACTCCTACGTCGGCAAGACCCTGGACCTGACCGGCTTCAGCAAGACGCTCCTCGCGGCCGGCACCGTCGACGGCAAGCTGTACGGCGTTCCGTCCGGCATCGGCGTCAACCAGCTCACCGTCAACCGCAGCGGCCTGGAGAGCCTCGGCCTGGAGCTGCCGGACCGCGAGTGGACCTGGGCCGACCTGAAGAAGATCTCCCAGGACGTCTACAAGAAGAGCGGCGGCAAGACCTACGGCGTCGACGACGGCGGCGGCGGCACCCTCCAGTGCTTCGAGATCTTCGCCCGGGAGAAGGGCGAGACCTTCTTCTCCGACGACGGCAAGAAGCTCGGCTTCACCTCCGCCACCCTCCAGGAGTGGTGGGAGTACTGGGTCGAGATGCGCAGGACAAACGCCTCCCCGCCCGCGGCGATCACCTCGGCCGCGCACAACGACCTCACCAAGAACGCGGTCGTCATCGGCAAGACCCTGTTCACCTTCGACTCCGGCGTCTACGGAGCCGGCGGCTCGATAACGGACGCCCAGCTCGACTTCCTGCCCACCCCGCAGGGCGACTGGTCCGGCGCCCGCGAGGGCAACTTCGTCAACGGCGGCGTGCTGCTGAGCGCCACCAAGGCCAGCAAGAAGGTGGCCGACTCCGCGAAGATCATGTCTTTCTTCGCGCAGGACGACACGGCGATCAAGGACATGCAGCTGCTGCGCGGCATCCCGCCGACGGAGAAGGCCCGCAACCTGATCGCCTCGGGCCTGACCGAGACGGACAAGCTCAACATGGCGAACGCCGACTACATCTCCCAGCGGGTCGGCAAGGCGACCAACGCCCTGACCGCTCCCGCGCCCCCGCCCCAGGGCGCCGACCAGATCTGGGACCTGCTGTTCCAGTCGAACCTCGCTGTCGCCTTCGGCAAGAAGTCGATCAAGGCACAGCTCAGCGAGTTCTTCGACCAGGCCGCGGGAACCCTGGGCGCCTGACGCGCGCCACCGCACCACCGAACACCGGGAGAGGGCCAGGAAGATGAGTATGACCACCGCCAAGACCGACGAGGTCGCGAAGGAGACGCCCGACGGGGCGACCCCGTCCGACCAGCGGGAGCGCGAGCGTATGCGCCGTCGCCTCGCCAGACGGCGGGGCGGGGGCTGGTGGCCGTACGCCTTCCTGGCCCCCTGGTTCATCGGCCTGTTCGGGCTGACGATCTACCCGATGCTCGACTCGCTGTACCTGTCGTTCACCAACTTCGACCTGCTGACACCGGCGCAGTGGGTGGGTACCGACAACTACGAGCATATGTTCGCCGACGACCCGGTCTTCTGGGACTCGGTGCACGCCACGCTCGTGTACGTCGTGGTCTCCGTGCCGCTGAAGCTGGCGCTCGCACTCGGCGTGGCCATGCTGCTCAACCGCGACCTGAAGGGCATCGGGCTCTACCGGGCAGCCTTCTACCTGCCGTCGCTGCTCGGCGGCGCGGTGGCCATCGCCATCGTGTGGCGCCAGGTCTTCGGCGGCGACGGCCTCTTCAACGACTTCCTCGGCTGGTTCGGCATCAAGGGCCAGGACTGGATCTCCAGCCCCGACACCGCGCTCTACACGCTGGTCCTGCTGGCGGTCTGGCAGTTCGGCACGCCGATGGTCATCTTCCTCGCCGGACTGAAGCAACTGCCCAAGGACGTGTACGAGGCGGCCGCCATCGACGGTGCCTCGCCGGTCACCCGGTTCTTCAAGATCACACTGCCGTTGCTGACGCCGATCGTGTTCTTCAACGTCGTCCTCCAGATCATCGACGCGTTCAAGACCTTCACGCCCGCCTTCGTGATCAGCAACGGCTCGGGCGGCCCCCTCAACTCGACCATGCTGTACTCCCTCTACCTGTACAAGAAGGGCTTCACCGACCTTCAGATGGGGTACGCCTCCGCGCTGGCCTGGGTGTTGTTCCTGGTCATCGCCGGCTTCACGGCGGTCAACTTCATCGCCAGCCGCTACTGGGTCCACTACGACGACTGAGCGAGGAGTCCACACCCATGTCCGCCATCACCCCTGCCCAGTCCCCGAAGTCGCCGCTCCAGAAGCTGCGTTCGGCCACCGGTTCCCGCCGCATCTACATGCACACCCTGCTCATCGGTGTCGCGGTCGTCATGCTGTACCCGCTGCTCTGGATGCTCAGCAGCTCCTTCAAGCCCGACACCGAGATCTTCACCCACCCCGGGCTCATCCCGAACGCGCTGCGCCCGGAGAACTACTCCGAGGGCTGGAGCGGCTCCGGCAACTCCTTCTCCCTCTACATCACCAACTCGCTGATCGTCACGATCGGCGCGGTGATCGGCAACGTCATCTCCTGCTCGCTGGCCGCCTACGCCTTCGCGCGCTTCGAGTTCCGCGGCAAGAAGATCTGGTTCGGCCTGATGCTGGGCACGCTCATGCTGCCGACCCAGGCGGTCCTGATCCCGCAGTACACGATCTTCTACAACCTGACCTGGATCAACACGTATCTGCCGCTCATCGTGCCGAAGTTCCTGGCCACGGACGCGTTCTTCATCTTCCTGATGGTCCAGTTCATCCGCTCCATCCCGCGCGAGCTGGACCACGCGGCCATGATGGACGGCGCCAATCCCTTCCAGATCTACTGGAAGATCATCCTGCCGCTGATGAAGCCGGCGCTGATCACCACGACGATCTTCACCTTCATCTGGACGTATGACGACTTCCTCCACCAGCTCGTCTACCTCCAGCAGAACGACCGCTTCACCGTCCCCCTCGGTCTGACCCTGTTCATGGACCAGACCAGCGGCTCCTCCTACGGCGCCATGTTCGCCATGTCGACACTCGCCCTCCTGCCCACGCTCATTTGCTTCCTCATCTTCCAGAAGAGGCTGGTAGAGGGCCTGGCGACCTCGGGCATGAAGGGCTGACACATGCATCTCACGCATCAGCGCGGTCCGTTGCACGATCTTCCGGACGATCCCGCCGCGTACGACGCCGTCCTCGCCGCCGTCACCGAGGAGGCCCTGGCCCGCCTCACCGCGGAGGGCAGCCTCGAACACCCGGACGCCGTCGACGACATCGGCGACACGTCGCTGGGCATCACCTCCCTGCTCGCCCTCGCCTGGCAGCGCACGAAGGACCCGCGGCTGCCGGAGGCCGTGCGACGCAGCCTCGCCTTCCACCTCCGCGAGCGCGTGTTCACCGAGGACAACCCCGGCTACCCGAACCTGAGGACGCGCGACTCCGGTCTCCCGTACGCCCGTTACGTACTGGAGGCGGGAGCGCATCCCATCGGCGACTGGCCGAGCACGGTGTGGGCGCTGCTCCAGGCGGTCAACGTCCTGGACATGGCCGACGGTCTTATCGACGACGAACAGATCGCTGAGCTCCGGGAGTTGGCGGGCGGCTACTGGCGCTGGCTGACGGAGGCGACCTTCTTCAACCCGCAGGAGGCCGGTAACCAGGCCATCGGCTGCGTGGTCGGCGGCCTGCGACTCGCTCGCCATCTCACCTCCGGGGAAGGGGAGTCGGTCCGCTCGAAGGCGGTCGGCCTGTACGTCGACGAGATCCGCACCCGTCGTGTGCACGACCGGGGTGCCCTGCTGCCCCCGGAGCACGGTGGCGCGTACGACAACAACTACGGCCCGATCTCCCTCTCCTTCCTCGCCCAGGCGCACCGCGTCAGCGGCGAGGAGATCTTCGCCGAGGACGGTGACGCGCTCGCCCGGTACATCGACGCGCGCCTGACCGTCGGCGGCTTCGACAACGGCGGCCCGCGCTACAGCGAGCAGCACTCCGGATTCGAGGCCGTCCTCGGGCTGCGCTACTTCGGCCACCGCGTCGGCGCCGACCTCGGCCGCTACCGGGGCGACACCCGCTGGGGCAGGCACGCCGTCCAGCGGGACGGCGGAATCGACGGCCACTTCGCCTTCATGCTGGTCTGGCAGATCCAGGACACCACGCCCTGGCACCGCACCCCCTCCGAGGACCCCGTGCGGCATCAACTCCGCGCCGGCCGGGTCTCGGTGGCCTTCGACGACAGGATGACCCCGTCACTGATCGAGGCGGCGGGCACGTACTACCTGGCCGCGGCCGTCAACCGCCAGCACGGCTTCGGCCCGGTCACCGACGGCTTCCTGCTGTGCCGCCCCATGGGCGAGACCCGGGCGCGCGACCTCCGCACCGACGCGCTGACGGCCAAACTCGTCACCAAGCCGGTCGTCGGCCGTGACCACGTCCTGCGCCATGTCCGGTCCCTGTACGTCACGGACGGCACCAGCCTGTGGGTGACCGTCGCCGTGGAACGGCTCGACGGAACGCCGTACCTCCTGGCCGGGCTGCCGTACGCCACCGACGACGGCGACCGGGTGCGCAGGACCGCGGAGGCCGACGTGACCTCGGCGGGCGGCCTGCGCCTCACGCACCCGCTCACGGAGAGTGTGGACCACTTCGACGCGCGTGCGGAGCGGACCCAGGAGCAGGCGGCCTTCGCCCTGGTCGCCGATCCGCGCGGCTACGGCAACCCGGACGACGGCTGGCGCCGCCTCGTCGCCTCCACCGCCCTCGAAGCGGAACCGGCCCCCGGCGCACCGGAGACCCTGCACATCTTCGCCGTGCGCTACGGCCCGGGCGGCCCCTTCACCCCGTCTTTCGAGCACACCCCGACAGGACTCACGGTCCGCACCGAGGCGTTCACCGCCCGGATCGGAGACCCCGCGGGCGACGCCCAGGGAGAACCGGAACTGGAACTCAGTCCCCGCTGAGTACCTCCCCGACCACCAGGTCGGCGCGGTCCCGGGTCGCGGCGACCAGGTCGGCGTTGCGCTGGTCCGTGCCCAGGACCCAGGCGATCGCCGTGTCGTGGTCCTTGCCGAACCGCTCGTGCCGGGCCACGAGGCGGCGTACGCGCTCGGTCTCGTCGAGCTCGCGGAACCAGACCTCGTCCAGTCGGGAGCGCACCCGGGTCCAGGCGTCGTCACGGAGGAGAAGGTAGTTGCCCTCGGTGATGATCAGGCGGGCGGTGCGGGGGACGGGGACGGCCGCGGCGATGGGCTGTTCCAGGGTGCGTTCGAAGCCGGGCGCGTAGACCAGGTCGTCCTCGTCCTCGCGCAGTCGGCGGAGCAGGGCCGCGTACCCCGCCACGTCGAAGGTGTCGGGCGCGCCCTTGCGGTCGCGGCGGCCCAGCCGGTCCAGCTCGACGTCCGCCAGATGGAACCCGTCCATCGGCACATGGGCGGCCCAGGCGGGCCCGGCACCGTTCAGCTCCCCGACCAGCCGCTCGGCGAGCGTGGTCTTGCCCGATCCCGGGCTGCCGGCGATGCCGAGGAGGGCGCGGTGCCCGGGACGTACGAGAGAGGCGGCCCGCTCGATGAGTCCGGCGAAGTCGCGCGGCTCGTCGAAGGTCACGGACGCTCCTGTCGGGCGGTCCGCGGCATCCGGACGACCGCCGCCCGGCCGTCCAGGTCGACCGTCGCCCGATTCGGCGGCACCCCGTCCTCCTCGTCGTCCCGCCCCCATGCGATCAGCTCCTCGATTCGATGACGGTACTGAACACAGTCCACAGGGCCCGCTGTGACCAGCTTTTTCCCTCAGTGTTCCGTCGGGGCGAAGCGGTTCAGGCCGAGGACGGCGAGCAGTTGGAGTTTTTGGTAGTCCTCGGTCCGTGGGGGAGCGGTGAGCACGAGCAGTGTCTGGGACTGGTCCTCGGTGAACAGCGCCTGGCAGTCCAGTTCGATCGAGCCGAGTTCGGGATGGATGAGCGTCTTGTGGTCCTCGAACCGCTGCGCGACCTCGTGCCGGATCCAGAGCTGGGCGAACTCCCTGCTCGACTTCTGCAGCGTTCCTACGAGCTCGCCGGCCTGCGACCGAGGCCCGCGCAACCCGTGGGCGGCGCGCAGGTTCGCGACATGGGCGCGGCTCTGCCGGTCCCGGTCGGCCTCGGGATAGACCAGCCGCTCCGCGGGGTCGGTGAACCAGCGGTAGATCGCGCTGCGGGCCGGGCCCGTGTGCTTCGACGCATCCCCGAACAGGGCGGTGGCCATCCTGTTCTGCACCAGTGTCTCGCCCAGGTCGGTCAAGATCAGCGCCGGAGTGTCGTTGAGACGGTCCAGTACCCGCAGCAGGGCGGGGGAGACATGGGGCGAGGCCGACAGTGACGCCGGTGCGTTGCGTCCGGCGATCCGGTACAGGTAGTCGCGCTCGTTGTCCGTGAGCCGCAGCGCCCGGGCGAGCGAGGCCAGCATGTGCTCGCTGGGTTGCGGGCCGCGTCGTTGCTCCAGCCGCGTGTAGTAGTCGGTCGACATCACGGCGAGTGACGCGACCTCCTCACGGCGCAGACCCTGGGTCCGCCGACGCGTGCCCAGAGGTAGGGCGACGTCCTCCGGCTGGAGCTCCTCGCGGCGGCGGCGTAGGAAGTCGGCCAGTGCTGAACGGTCCATATGGTCGATTATCTTCCGTCGCCGCTGAGCGAGCCAGGGACAACCGATCCCCCGATAACCGCTCTCTGCACCCGCGACGACGATCCGACGACGATCGAGGCATGAACATCTCCGGAAACACCATCTTCATCCCGGGCTCGACCAGCGGCATCGGTCTCGCTCTGGCCCTTGAGCTGAAGGCCAGGGGAAACACGGTCATCGTCGGCGGCCGGCGTGGAGAGCTGCTGGCACAGATCGCCGCCGAGCACCCGGGCATCGACACGGTACGGATCGACACCGCGGACGCGGCGAGCATCGCCTCCGCCGCGAAGCAGGTGCTGGCCGACCATCCGGACCTCAACGTCCTCGTCACCATGGCCGGTGTGATGCACGCCGAGGACTGGCGCAGTCCCGCATCGTTTCTCGCCGCGGCCGAAGCCACGGTGACGACGAACCTCCTCGGCCCGGTCCGGCTCATCGCGGCGTTCGTCGAACATCTGCGGGCGCAGCCGGACGCCACGATCATGACTGTCTCCTCCGGGCTGGCGTTCACGCCTCTCAAGATCACGCCGAGCTACAACGCGTCGAAGGCCGCGATCCACATGCTCAGCGAGTCTCTCCGGCTCCAGTTCGCCGACACCTCGCTGCGGATCATGGAACTCGAACCGCCGTACGTCCAGACCGCGCTGATGCCTGGACAGGAGGACAATGAACACGCCATGCCGCTCGACGAGTTCATCGCCGAAGTGGTCGGCCTGCTGGAGACACAGCCCCACGCCAAGGAGATCCAGGTCGAGCGGGTGAAGTTCCTGCGCTACGGAGAGGCCCGCGGCGACTACGACCAGGTCGTCGAGACACTCAACGGTCTCGTCCCGCACGAGGAGTAGACCGGCGGCGGCCCGGTTGTCCGTCCGACTGCGCCTCGAGGATCAGTGTCGTCGTCAGCTGGATGTGGGAGACCGCCGTTCCCTGAACCACCACCGCGAAGGCTCAGCCGCTGGCGGCATCCTAAGAGCGGATTACGCTAGTTTCAGGCAGCTTTGCGGGACATGTCCACCCGCACGACCCGCCACAGGCTCCCGTCACGTCCGCATGCCTGGCAGGCCGGGCCGCTCTGTGACCGCCTCACGGCATCGCCTCAGGCCGGCTCGCCACGTTCACCACGGGCGTGCCGGCTGCGAGCCGCTGCCGATGGGGATCCCGGCGCCCGGCCGCGGCCAGTTTTGCGGGGAGGGCGCACCCCAGGCCGTCGGCGGCCGTCCCCGGGGCGAGTGCTGATCAGGTGCTGCGTTGGCCGTGGGTGTTCTGGCGGAGTTGTTCGGTGTGCCGGGTGAGGGTGTCGATGCGTGCGGCGAGGTCGGCGTCCTCGGGCCGCAGATGGGTCCGGGTGTCGGTCAGGGGGCGCACGAGGCGGGCGGCGTCGTCGTGGCCGAGGGCCTGGTTCAGGGCGCCGACCGCGTCTGCGGCGTCGGCGGGCAGGTCGGTGAGGGCGGTGATCTGGGCGGCCAGGCGGCGGAGATCGGCGGCGTTGTCGCGGGCCCAGGCGGTGACGGTGCGGTCGGCGGCGCGGATGTCACGGGTCGCCTGGACACGTTCTTCCCCGGTGGAGCCGGGGGTGCCGGGGCGCAGGCGCAGGTAGCGGCGTTCGGCGGCCTGCCGGCTGGCGACTCCGAGGGGTCCGGCGAGGTCGGCCCAGCTCGCGCCCTGGCCGCGGGCGGTTTCGATCAGGCCGCTCTCCCATCCGGCGAGCTGTTCGCGGACCTCGCGCAGCGTCAGCAGTGCGGCCAGGGCCGGGTGTGGGCCGGAGCCGACCGTGGGCGGCGCTGCGGCAGGCACGTGTGCTGGGGGCTGCTGCGCGTCCTTTACTGACTGGTTGATGGCTTCCAGTGCTGCCGCGGCGGCGGGGAAGGGGACAGGTGAGGTCGGTGGGGCGGGCTCGGTCATGGGACCCTCCGTCGTCTAGTCATCCTCCAGATGACTCCACGCTTGTCATCGTTTCGATGACATGCTACAACGGATGCACGTTGAAGCGCATTGGCAGTTTCTGCCTGAACCAACTGGAGGTGTTTCGCGATGTTGATGCGCACTGACCCGTTCCGCGAGATGGACCGGATCGTCCAGCAGCTGTCGGGCACGTCGGGGACCTGGTCGAAGCCCTCGGTCATGCCCATGGACGCCTACCGTGAGGGCGAGGAGTACGTGATCGCCTTCGACCTCCCCGGCGTGAGCACCGAGGCGATCGACATCGACGTCGAGCGGAACATGCTGACCGTGAAGGCGGAGCGCCGCCCGGTCACGAAGGCCGACTCCGTGAAGGCGGAGCTCTCCGAGCGCCCCCTCGGTGTCTTCTCCCGCCAGATCGTCCTGGCCGACACCCTGGACACCGAGCGCATCCAGGCCGACTACGACGCGGGTGTCCTGACCCTGCGGATCCCGATCGCCGAGCGCGCCAAGCCCCGCAAGATCAGCATCGGCGGCGAAAGCGGCCGCAAGCAGATCTCCGGCTGAACCTTCCAATACCAGTCGGCAGCGGAGGGCGGGGAAAGCCGATTCCCCCTCCGGCACCCCGCCCGCCGCTCCCCTCTCTGGCCCCTTCACCCCATTCCCCAAGGTGATGTGATGTCGATGCGCAGGGAGCCGTTCCTGGCCCATGTCCAGGAACGCGGAGAGTACGAAACCCCGGAAGAGGCCGATCGTGTTGCCCGCGTCGTCCTGGCCCTGCTGGGCGCACACCTGGTCGGCGGCGTGCGGGCCGAGCTCGCCGCCCGGCTGCCCGAGACATACGCGCTGATCCTCCTCAATCCCCTCCAAGCCGCGGAGCCGCTCTCACCGGAGCGGTTCGTCCGTGCGACCTCGGCCTGGATCGAGGGCGCAACCGAGAAGACAGCCTTGTGGGACATCGGCGCGGTCCTGTCGACCGCGGCCGCCGCCGCGGGTGACCTCCTGACCCGTGAGGTCCTGCTCCAGCTCCCGCCCGGTTACGACCTCCTCTTCGGCCACCCCCAGCCCACCTGACCGCCCAGACCACCTGACCTCCCCCGGCCGGAAGCCGGATCCTTCGCAGAGAAAGGCAGCCTCAACCATGTACGACCAGCCTCGACCGAACCGAGCCACCCCCGCCATGACGTTCGACCAGATGCTGGAAAGCGTGCGCTACGAAGGCGCCTACCCCACCCGCGAACGCGCCGCGGAAACCGTCCACCACGTCCTGACCGCCCTCGGACGCCAGCTCACCGGCGACGAACGCGTCGACCTCGCCCAGTGCCTGCCCGTCGAGGCCGCCCTCACCCTGACCGCCCAGATCCCCGACACCGAACACCTCACCGGCTGGGGCTTCGTCAAAGACCTTGCCGCACGTACCGACGCCACCCCGGCCACCGCCCGCTGGGACACCGGCGCCGTCCTCGCCGTCGTCACCCGCCTCGCAGGCTCCGACCTCCTCGCCCGCATCCTGCGCCGGCTCCCCGGGGGCTACGCCCTCCTCTTCGGCCAGGCCGAACTGCGCCGGCCCGAGCCCGCCGCCGCCTGACCCACGCCGACAGCGCGCGGACACACGTCAGGGTTGGGACCGAGAACCCCATCATTTCGCAGAACCTCACGCTTCCGAGGCCCAGCGCATGCCGAGCTCATCGAGGAATACCCCGAGTTTGATCAACTCGCCGTTCACGTACTCTCGATGACCTCGCGACGGGCGCAGGTGGCCTTCGCGAGCAGGGAACTGGCGGGCGGCGGCGGCCAGGTTGGTGTCCCACCGTTCATCCTGCGACCGCCGCACCGCCGCACCGCCGCACCGCCGCACCGCCGCACCGCCGCACCGCCCGACCGCCTCACCCTCGCCCGCGGGCTCGATGCCGAGCGTCTCCAGCAGGTACTGCTGCGCGGGCATCAGAGCGTCCCGCCCCACCCGCTGCCCGGCGGTAGTGCGTAGGTGCAGTGTGTTGGACGGTGCGGTGGTGGAGCTTCGAATTGGAGCGCGTACCCGGACCCGCCAGGACGCTGCGACGACGGCACCGCGCTGTACCGCGCCTACCGGGCGGACTTGAAGAAGTCCTAGGTCACCCGACCGCCGCCCCGGAAACGTGTGGCGTGCGCCACCCCGTGGCCATGGATCCTCGGGGCACACTGCCCGTATGACAGAGCAGCTCGGTCTTCCCAAAGAAATCCAGGCCTGCCTCTTCGATCTCGACGGGGTCATCACCAAGACCGCCGTCGTCCACGCGGCCGCCTGGAAGCGGACGTTCGACGAGTTCCTGCACCGCCGGGACGGCGAGCGATTCCGACCCTTCGAAGACGCCGACTACAACGACTACGTGGACGGACGCCCACGTGCGGACGGCGTCCGCGCCTTCCTCGCCTCCCGCGCCGTCGAACTCCCCGAGGGAGAACCCGACGACTCGCCGGACGAGGAGACCGTCCAGGGACTGGGCAATCGCAAGAACAACCTGCTCCTGGAGCTGATCCGCAGCGGCGGCGTCGAGGCGTACGACGGAACGCTGCGCTATGTCGAGGCGGTCCGTGCCAGCGGTCTGCGGACCGCGGTCGTCTCCTCCAGCACCAACTGCCGTGACATCCTGCGCGCGGTGGGCGCCGAGTCCCTGTTCGAGGTCAGGATCGACGGCGTCGTCGCCGCCGAGCGCGACCTGCCGGGCAAGCCGAAACCGGACACCTTCCTGGCCGCCGCACGAGACCTCGGAGTCGAGGCCTCGCAGGCCGCCGTCTTCGAGGACGCGCTGGCCGGCATGGACGCCGGCCGCTCGGGCCACTTCGGCTACGTCGTCGGTGTCGACCGCGTCGGCCAGGGAGCCGCACTCCGCGCGCACGGCGCGGACATCGTCGTACAGGATCTCGCGGAACTGGGGGAGAACGCGTGATCACCCACACGTCGTACGCCGTCGAACCGTGGACGCTGCGCGAGCGCGTCCTCAACCTGGACGTACTGCCGCAGAGCGAGTCGGTGTTCGCGCTGTCCAACGGCCATGTCGGCTGGCGCGGAAACCTCGACGAAGGTGAACCGCACGGCCTTCCCGGCTCCTACCTGAACGGTGTCCACGAAGTCCACCCGCTGCCGTACGCCGAGGCCGGATACGGCTACCCGGATTCCGGCCAGACGGTCATCAACGTCACCAACGGCAAGATCATCCGACTGCTGGTCGACGACGAGCCGTTCGACCTGCGCTACGGACGGCTCCGCTCCCACCAGCGCGTCCTCGACCTGCGTACCGGTCTGCTCACCCGGACCTGTGAATGGACCTCACCTGCGGGCGACACGGTCCGGGTCCGCTCCACCAGGCTGGTGTCCTTCACCCAGCGCGCGATCGCCGCCGTCTCCTACGAGGTGGAGGCCGTCGACTCCCGGGTCCGTGTCGTCGTGCAGTCGGAGCTCGTCGCCAACGAGCAACTACCGTCCCGCAACGGCGATCCGCGGGCCGCGATCGTCCTGGAGTCCCCGCTGGAAGGGGAGGAGCACTTCGCGGAGGGCGGGCGCCTGAAGCTCGTGCACCGCACCCGGCGCAGCGGACTGCGGGTCGCCACCGCCGCCGACCATCGCGTGACGGGACCCGAGCCGACCACCACGAGCAGCGAGAGCAGCAGCGACGTCGCCCGCCTCACCGTCACCTCCGTACTGGAGCCCGGCCAGAAACTGCACGTGGAGAAGCTCGTCTCCTACGGCTGGTCGAGCACCCGGTCGCTGCCCGCCCTGCGGGCCCAGGCCGACGCGGCGCTCGCCTCCGCCCAGCACGGCGGCTGGCAGGGGCTCGTCGACGAACAGCGGGCCTACCTGGACGACTTCTGGGCGCGCGCGGACGTCGAGGTGGACGGCGACGAGGAGATCCAGCAGGCCGTACGGTTCGCGCTCTTCCACGTCCTGCAGGCCGGTGCCCGCGCCGAACAGCGCGCGATACCGGCGAAGGGACTGACCGGATCCGGGTACGACGGTCACGCCTTCTGGGACACCGAGACCTTCGTGCTTCCGCTGCTCACCTACACCGCGCCCGGGGCCGTCGCCGAAGCGCTGCGCTGGCGCCAGAGCACCCTGCCCGCCGCCCGCGAGCGGGCCACCCAACTCGGCCTGCGCGGCGCCGCGTTCCCCTGGCGGACCATCGCCGGCGAGGAGGGCTCGGCGTACTGGCCGGCCGGGACCGCCGCGTTCCACGTCAACGCCGACATCGCCGACGCCGTCGTGCACTACGCGACCGTCACCGGCGACAAGCGCTTCGAACGCGACACCGGGGTCGAACTGCTGGTGGAGACGGCCCGTCTGTGGCGCTCCCTCGGCCACCACGACAGCCAGGGCGGTTTCCACATCGACGGGGTGACGGGCCCCGACGAGTACAGCGCCGTCGCCGACGACAACACGTACACCAACCTGATGGCCCGTGCGAACCTCCTGGCGGCCGCGGACCTCGTCGAGCGCCACCCGCGGCAGGCGGAGGCACTCGGTGTCGACGACGAGGAGAGCGCCGCCTGGCGCGACGCCGCGGGCGCCATGCACGTCCCCTACAACCACGAACTCGGTGTCCACGAGCAGAACGCGGGGTTCACCCGCTACCAGCGCTGGGACTTCGCCGCCACCCGCCCCGACCAGTACCCACTGATGCTGCACTTCCCCTACTTCGACATCTACCGCAAGCAGGTCGTCAAACAGGCCGACCTGGTGCTCGCCATGTACAAGTGCAGCCCCTACTTCGACGACGAGCACAAGGCCCGCAACTTCGCCTACTACGAGCCCCTCACCGTCCGCGACTCCTCCCTGTCCGCCTGCTGCCAGGCCGTGATCGCGGCTGAGGCGGGGCATCCGGGGCTCGCCTACGACTACCTGGTGGAAGCCGCGCTGATGGATCTGCGCGACCTGGAGAACAACACCCGGGACGGTCTGCACATCGCCTCGCTCGCCGGCACCTGGATGGCCCTGGTCGCCGGCTTCGGAGGGCTGCGCCACCACGGCGGCACCCTGGAGTTCAAGCCCCGGCTGCCGGAGCGGTTCCACCGGCTCGCCTTCAACCTGGAACTCCTCGGCCGCCGCCTGCGCGTGGAGATCGGTCCCGCCACCGCCACGTACACGATCCTGAGCGGAGAACCCCTGGAGATCCGCCACTACGGCGAAACCGTCACCGTCGACGCCGACAAGCCCCACAGCCTCCCGATCCCTGCCCCCAGGCTGCGCCCCGCCCCGGACCAGCCGCCGCACCGGCGGCCGAACAGTCACGGGTGAGGCGCAGGGTCCCGGACGTCAGTCGCGCGCGACGGCGGGCGCGATGTCCTCGTACCGCTCCACCTGCTCCACGGCCGCCCTGCCGCGCGCGGCGGCCGTGGTCTGGGGCTTGCCGCAGAACGCGGATTCCAGCGTGCGGGCCATCGTGTTCAGCACCGTGCCGTTGTTCGAGGTGTTGGCGAGCGCGGTGACGCTGCGCTTGCCGTCCTTCGAGGTGAACGCGTACGTGTAGAAGCCCTGCACGGTGCCCGTGTGTCCGTAGACCGACACGCCGCAGGACAGGTCGCGGCGGCGCAGACCGAGGCCGTAGCCCTGGGTGCTGTTCACCGGGGTCCACTGCTGCATCTGCGCGAGCTGGGCGGCGGAGGTGAGCCTGCCGCCGAGCAGCGCGGAGAAGAAGGTGTTCAGGTCACGGGTGCTGGAGATGATCGCGCCCGCGCTCTGCGCCCAGGAGACCGTCTGCTCGGTGGCGTCGACCAGGGGGAGGCCGGGCTCGTCGTCCGGGAGGTAGCCGTTGGCGTGCCGGCCGGCGATCGCGGTGCCCGGGTGGACGTAGGAGGTGGCGGTCAGCTTCAGCGGCTTGATGATGCGCTGCTGGTACTCCGTGCGGACGGACCGGCCGGTGAGCTTCTCGATGAGCATGCCGCCGACGACGAAATTGGTGTTGGAGTACGAATAGGCCGCGCCCGGCGCGTTGTTGAGCGGCTTCGCCAGGGACAGGTCCACCAGCTCCTGGTAGCTGAACACCTTGTTGCGTACGGACTCGAAGCCCGGGACCGTCTGCGCGAACATGTCGTTCGTGTAGTCGTACAGACCGCTGCGGTGGCTCATCAGATGGCGCACGGTGATCCGGTCGTCGGGCAGCAGCCCCGGAAGATAGCTGTTCACCGAGGTGTCCAGGTCGAGCTTGCCCTCGTCGACCAGTTGCAGCAGTACCACGGCCGTGAAGCTCTTGCTCACACTGCCGACGCGGAACCGGTCGGCGGTGTTCAGGGCCCGCCCGGTGACCCGGTCGGCGTCTCCCTCGGACAGCCGGTGAACGGTGCCGTTGTCGTCGATCCGCGCCATCGCGCCGGGTGCCCCCTGGGCCAGCGCTGTACGCAGTACCTCGCGCAGGCCCGCGTCGTCCGGCGCCGCCAACTCCTCGGCGGCGGCGCCCGCCGCACTCTCGGCGCCCGCGGGGGCCGCCTGTGCGGGCACTGCCAGGAGGGACACCAGAACCGCGCCCAGTGCCGTACCCATGCCGACCGTTCCTGAGACCATCTGAATTCTTCTCCCGAGTCGCTTCTGCCGGTGCGGAGTTCCGGCCCGAACCGCGCCGCGGATGCGGACGCCGTCACTATTTCTACGCACCGCGGGCCACAGGGGTTGCACAGCATCGGAGAGAATCGGAGAAAAGTGAAGCGAAAGCGGTGAGTTGGAGCAGTCCGGCGTGTCAGGCGCCGAAGAGCTGCGTCCAGTAGGTGCCCGACTTGCCGCCGCCGGCCAGGCCTATACCTATATGGGTGAAGGCGAGCTTGAGGATGTTGGCGCGGTGGCCCGGGCTGTTCATCCAGCCGAGGACGACCTCGGCGGGGGAGCGCTGGCCGCAGGCGATGTTCTCCCCGATGGTGCGGCGGGTGCTTCCCGCGGCGGCGGCACGGTCCCAGGGCTGGGCGCCGCCGGGGGAGGTGTGGGAGTAGAAGGCGCGGGCCACCATGTCGTCGCTGTGCGCCTGCGCCGCGTTGGTCAGTGACGGGTCGGCCGACAGGGGCGGCAGTCCCGCCGCGGCGCGTTCGGCGTTGGTGAGCGCGACGACCTCGCTCGCGGTCCGCGCCAGAGCGCCAGGGCTGAAGGGCCGTGCCCAGAGTGCCGTCCAGTACAGGCCGCCGGAGCGGTCGGCGACGCACGCGAGACCGGCCTGGTCGAACCCGGGTTCGCACAGCGTGCGCCGGGTCTGCTCGGACGACAGGCAGTACTCCACGAAGTCGTCCGGCGTGCGCGGGCCGGAGACCAGGTGCTCGCCGATGGTGAGATACGCGTATCCGGCCGCCGTGACGCGCTGGTACACGGAGGTGCCGTCCGGGCCCTCGGAGCCGAGGACCCCGCGAGCGGCCATCACACCGGCGTGGGCGCGCGCGGCGGCCGTCAGCCGGGCGTCCAGGGACACGGGCGGCGAACCGGCCCGCGCGCGTGCGGAGTTCACCAGGCCGAGGAATCCGTCCGGGCCGGGTACGGAGGCCACCTGGCCGGTCGGTCCGTGGGGTCGCGGGCTAGGGATCGCCCGGCCGGTTTGTCCGCCGGCGCGCGGGGTGGGAGTCGCCCGGCCGGTCGATCCGTGGGGTTGGGGTGTGGGGGTGATCCGGCTGGTCGGCCCGTGGGCCTGAGGCGCGGAGGGCATCCGGCCGCTGGGCCCACGGCCGTGCGGCGCGGTGTGCACCCGCCCGGTCGACCCGCCCCTGTGGGGTGCGCTGCCCGGCATCGCGGTGTCCTCGGCGACATCGACCCCGAAGTCGCGTGCCACGCCCGCCAGTCCGTCCGCGTATCCCTGGCCCAGCGCGCGCAGTTTCCACGCGCCGCCGCGCCGGTAGATCTCGGCGAGCAGCAGTACGGTCTCCCGCTGCGGGCGTGACGGAGTGAACCGGGCGAGGGCGCGCGAGCCCGGTCCGGTGATATGCAGAGTGGGAGCAGGGAGCCTGGCCAGGGGTGTCGCGGGGTCGGCGGAGCTGATGACGACGGTGACGCGGCTGGCTCCGGCCCGCAGTCCGCGGGGGTCGATGACGAGCTCCTGGCCCTGGAGCCGGGCGCCGGACGTGGTCGGCTGGTTGTAGAACACGAAGTCGCCGTCGCCGCGCACCTTTCCGCCGTCATCGGTGATCAGCGCGCAGACGTCGAAGGGGCCGGGCACCCGGAGAGTCAGGATGCCGCCCGGAAGGGGCACATTGCCCCCGGGAACCAGCTCGGTCATGGTGCCGCCCCGTCGACGTAGCGATCCGAAAACGGCCTTCGGCGAGGGCATTCACGCCGAGGGCCGTCGGATGGTCAACGCTTCGTCGGGGCGCCGGGGTTCCCGTCGATACTCGCGCGCGCACCTGTCGACGCCCGCATGGAACGCAGGGCCATCAGGAGTACGCCGATGTCGTCCAGGTAGATGGGGTCGGGCAGCAGGTCGGTCGGGAGCACGAGATAGGCGACGGCGCCCCAGAACACCCAGCGGGGGCCGGACGGAAGCCCCGCCCGGCGCAGTTCGCTGCGGGCACGGACGAGCCGGACCAGCAGTGAGATCGCGAGGCCGAGCGCGACGGCACCCAGGATCGCGACGATGACGATGATCGTCCAGGTCGTGGAATCCATGCGTCCGTCCAGGGCTCTCGGGGGGCCGTTGCTGCATCACGTGTTCCCGCTCAGGCCCTTCCTACCGCACCGGATCGGGCCGAACTCAACTCCGCGGAACGTTGCCGTCCACGAGCGCCTGGCTGACGGCACGGATGCTGCGGGCGATGTGCTGAAGCTGGAGGACCTCCGCCGCGTACAACTTGATGGTGTGCTCGATGACCCCCTCGTGCAGACCGAGCGCGGGAAGTTCGGCGCGGGCGGTCTGGAGGGCCGTGCGGGCGACCCGTATCTCGTGCTGCACCTGGATCTGCGCGTGGCGGGCGAGCAGCACCGGGTGCTTGATCAGCGCGGGGTAGCTGGCGTAGCGGGCCGGCACCAGCTCGCGCAGCCATCTGACCGCCGACCGCTCCCAGTCGAAGCTGCCGGGGGTCTTGACCTGGCACGGCCAGTCCGAGGTGATCGGGGAGTACGTCGTCAGGGCCATGTTCGTCGCTTCCGGGTTACGTCGGCGGGGGAGTTGGGGGCGGCCCCGGTCTAGGGGATGGCCGGGGCCGCCACCGCGGCCACCAGGAACCCGGAGCGGGTAGGAGCGGAGGGCCCGGGTGGACTCGAGAAGTATTTATATATACCGCCGGATACGCAAGAACATGAAAACATTCATGCTGTATTTCGGATGAACGATCCACAGATGTGGCGGTATCGGAAAATAGTCGCGAAGTCGCGGGGAGGGTCTTCAGTCCTTGAGGAAGAACTGGTGCTCCTCGGCGACCTGTTCGTACTCCTCCAGGCGGGCCTGAGTCCGCTCCGGGTCGTCGTCGGTCATGGCCTGGAGCAGCGCGGCCGACATCACGACAGGCGCCGCGTAGGAGTCGAAGACCAGGCGTGATCCGGTGCCCGTGGCGAAGGTGACGTCGGCCTCGTCGGCCACCGGGCCGAGCGCCAGGTCGGTGATCAGGGCCACCCGCAGACCCGCGCTGCGCGCCACCCGTACCGCGGTGAACGTCTCCTGGGCATGCCGGGGCATGTCGAAGGCCAGCACCCAGGTGCCGCCCGCCGACCGGGACTGGAGCAGCGCGTCATAGGCGACGCTGCCGCCCCGGGTCACCAGCCGCACGTCCGGGTGGATCCGCCGCGCGGCGTACGCGAAGTACTCGGCCAGCGATACGGAGATCCGCAGCCCCAGCACTGTCAGCGGGGCCGATTTCGACAGCGCCCGGCCGACGCGGATCACCTGGTCCGGATCGGCGAAGTCCCGGCGCAGGTTCTCCAGGTTCTGGATCTCGGCGTCCACCGCGGCCTGGAGCTCGTTGCTCGTGGCCTCCGCGGCGGTACCCGGCGCGCTGCCGAGGGTGCTGAGCGCGATCGACTGGAGCGTCTCCCGTAGCGCGGGGTAACCGCTGAAGCCGACCGCCGCGGCGAAACGGGTCACCGAGGGCTGGCTCACGCCCACGCGTTCGGCGAGGTCGGTGATCGACAGGAACGCAGCCTCGGTGATGTGCTCGATCAGGTACTGGGCGATCCGGCGCTGTCCCGGGGAGAGCCGGCGCCCGTCGAACAGTTCTCTGAGCTGGGACGTGGGAGCGGCGCCCACCTCCGGGACCGTCTTCCCCGAGGTGATCGCAGATGCCTGCGCGCGTGCCTGCTGCGGCGATGGCACAGATGTGCCTCCTTCGTGTCCCACAAGCACTCAACATAGCTCACGGACTGTGCCCGCCCGGGTGGATGGCACTGGGCGTGACATGCGTGGTCTCCGTTTCAAAAACGCCTTTCGGGTAACCCGCGCAACACCACAAGTTGCCTGCTCGAAGGCGGATTTCTCAGATGAGTAACGGTGCGATGGTCCGGAAGGGTCGGTTCCGTGCGCGTAAGGCGGCGACGGGCACGGCGCGGGAGGGTGCGGCCAGGGCCGGACTGGTCGCACGCGGTGTGATCTACGCACTCGTCGGTCTGCTGGCCCTGCGGATCGCCTTCGGAGACAGTGGTGGGCGCGAGGCGGACCGGAGCGGCGCGCTGGAGGAGATCTCCACGAAGCCCTTCGGGGCCGTCATGTTGTGGGCGCTCGGCGCCGGACTCGTCGGAATGGCGCTGTGGCGGCTGTCCGAGGCACTCTTCGGCGCGGCCGGCCCCGACGGGCGCAAGGCGAAGAAACGACTGATGTCCGCCGCGCGCTTTGTCTTCTACGGCTTCGTCGCCTACTCCGTCCTCTCCTTCGCCGCGGGCTCGGGCGGATCGGGCTCCAGCGACGATCAGTCCCGGGACGTCACGGCGAAGGTGCTGGACGTACCGGCGGGCCAGTGGATAGTGGGCGCCGCCGGAGTGGGCCTGGCCGCGGCGGGCGTCTGGATCGCCGTACGGGCCGTGATGCGCAAGTACCGCAAGCACCTCAAGCTCAGTGAGATGTCACAGCGCGCGCGCCGCGCGGTCGATGTCGCGGGAGTGGCCGGCGGAGTGGCGCGCGGCGCGGTGTTCGCGGCGGCGGGAGTCTTCGCCGTCCGGGCCGCCATCGACTACGAGCCCGACAAGGCCAAGGGCATGGACGACACACTCCGGTCCTTCACCGAAACCCCGATGGGCCCCTGGCTGCTGGGCCTCGTCGCCGCGGGCCTCGTCCTGTTCGGGGCGTTCTCCTGGGCGATGGCACGGTGGCGGAAGGTGTGAGGGAGGCTCAACGCCCCCGGTCATGAGGGTGCCCCCGCCGCTGGATCGCGGCGGGGGCACCCTCATGACCGGCGAGGTCAGGGCTGTGCGGTGAGCGTGAAGGTCTGCGCGGTGGAGCCGTCACAGGTGCGCTGGGTGAGCTGCACGCTGTTCGTCGCCGCGCCGGCCGCGGTCAGGCACTTGCCGCTGTGGCGCGCCGTGAAGTGGTAGCGCCCGGTGCTCTCCTTCACCGGAAGCCACTGCTGGTTCTGGCCGCCCGAGTAACTCCACAGCTGGAGCGGCGCGTTGTCGGCGGTCGAGACGCCGGTCACGTCGATGGCCTGCTGCGGATTGCTGCGGATGGCGGCCTGCCGGTACCCGCTGTCCGTCGAGCGGAACTGGAACTGCTGCGCCTGCGTGCCGTTGCAGGCGTACTGCTGGATCGCGGTCCCGTTCGCCGTGGCGGCCGAACGGGCGTCCACACAGGTGCCGTTGCCGGCGTTCGACAGCGAGTACCAGGCAGTCTCCGATATCGAGTCCGTCGGCGGGGTCGTGGAGTCGCCCCCGCCCAGCCACTTCAGGCCGTCCAGCACGAACTGGTTCTGCGTCGCGCTCGCGAACGTCGACGACAGCCGCGTGTTGGTCGTGTAGTTCATCGCGTTGTGGCCGAAGTTCGCGTACAGCATCTTGTACTGGGTGTTGGTCCACAGGATCGGGTAATAGCCGCTGTACCAGCTCTGGTTGGGATCTGTGCCCAGCGGGAAGCTGCTGGGATCGACCGACGCCAGGATCTTGATGTTCGGGTTCTGCCGCAGGTCGTTGGACCAGCTGTACCACTCGCTGACCGACGAGGTGAAGGTGGCCGGCAGGTTCTTGCTGGACGCGTGCGTACGGTCCTCGACCTGCAGGACCGACGTCGTCGGGCCCCAGGTGTTGGTCGCGAAGTTACCGCTGCCGAGGAACGTGTTGTGGTACCACGACCAGGCCGACGCGTTGGTCGTGAAGGCCGAGACATGGAAGCCGAGCCAGGCGCCGCCACCCCGCATGTACGTCTCGAACCCCGACCGTTGGGCGGAGGTCTGCGGCAGGTCGTCGAGGAACAGGACGACCTGGTACGCGTTGACGCCGCCGTTGGCGAGCAGGTCCCAGTTGTTGCTCGACGTGTAGGTGAAGCCGTTCGCCGCGGCCTGCTTGGGGAACCAGTCGTTCGCGTCCTTGACGAAGTCGATGTGCGCGGCGTCCCAGGTGCCGCTGTAGAGGGCGAGCACCTTGAACGGTGCCGCCGCGGTGGACGCCTGGGCCGCGGTGCTCGCCTGGGCGGCGGGTGGCGCCGCCAGACCGAGCATCGTCGCCAGCAGGAGCAGGAGCAGGACTCTCAGGGCCGCACGAGCCGGACCGGATCTGCTGATGTGCATGGACGATCCCTTCCGTACGTGTCAGGGGTAGCTGACGAGGTTGGCGACATTGGTGGAGGAGTTGGACGGCCCGCCGCTGTTGTTGGCGACATGCCGGATCGTGCCCACGCCGCCCAGCGAGACGGTCACCATGTTCGTCAGTCGCGTACCGCCGTTGCCCGGCACCTCGTAGGCGCGCTCCGCGGCGACGGCCGGGTTGACGTTGAAGTAGCAGTAACTGCCCAGGCCCCAGGCCTGATGGCTGGTGACGGAGTCGGCGACCTTGTAGGCGGCGTAGCCCTGCGTGCCGCCGTTCATCCAGGCGGCCTGGTTGGGCGGGTCGTACGGCATCTCGTTCTGGTAGAAGTACGTGCGGCCGCCGTTGCCGTTCCAGATCGTCTGGTACTTCTGGTAGTGCTCGACGAACAGCCCGTACATCGTCACGTTGTCGCCGTTGACGATGAGCCCGGTGTCGGCGGTGTTGGTGTTCCAGCCGACGCCGGTGCCGTGGTCGGCGCGCCAGATCCACATGTGGTCGCCGATGACGTTGTCGCTGTTGACGACCAGGCTGGTGGTCGCCTTGCCGACGGCCGCGCCGCCGACGCGGAAGTACACGTCGTGCAGTGACGTCGGGTTGGCGGAGTGCGAGGCGGAAGAGCCGGTCGGACCGACCTCGACCAGCGTCTGCGAGTTGGTCGTTCCGGCGTCGAAGAGGACGCCCGCGATCTTGACCCCGTCGACGTCGGCGACCTTCATCGCGGTGACGCCGTTGTCCGGGATGAAGGTGGCGAGGCCGAGGCCCAGGACGACCGTGTCCGCGCGGTTCACCTGGAGGGTCTGGTCCAGGTGGTAGACCCCGGGAGTGACCAGGAGGTTCTTGCCCGCGGCCAACGCGGCGTTGATCTGCGAGGCGGTCGCGCCGGGCTTGACGATGAAGAACTGGTCGATCGGGAGCGAACTCCCGGAGGCGCTGCCGCTCGCCCAGCTGGTCCCCGTGGAGTTCGTCCGCGTGCTCGGCACGAACACCTGGTAGTTGCCGGCGCTGTCGACGTACAGGAACGGCTTCTCACGCGTGACCGGGCTCTGCGCCACCGTGGTGTACGGCGGGCTGGGGAAGCTGGTCGCCGGCACGCCCTGGCTGCCGACGAAGACCATGTTCCAGTTGGAGCCGGTCCAGCTGCCGAGCTGCGAGTTGCGCGTCAGCCACTGCTGCTGGCTGCCGGAGTTCACCTGGCCGTCGATCTTGGTGTCGGCCATGTAACCGCCGCTGGACCAGCCGCCGTCGTCCAGGGCGAGGTTGCCGCGCACGTGCATACGCCGGTAGGACGAGGCCTGGGAAACGGCCCAACGGTCGGTGCCGCTGGTCGGGTTGACCGAGAGGTTCTCGGCGCCGCGCCAGAAGTTCTGGGTGGCGTTGCCCTGGAACCAGTCGGCCTCCGCGTGCACCGCGCCGTTGATCGTCACCGAGTCCGGGGACAGGCCCAGGCCTAGGACCTGAGTGTAGAAACCGACGTTGACGTCGGCGCTGTAGGTGCCCGGCTTGAACAGCACGGAGTAGCGCTGGGAGCCGAACTGGTTGGTCTGCTGCTGCTGGAAGATCGAGTTCAGCCGGGTCTGGATGGCTGAGGCCGACATCGACGGGTCGAACACGACCACGTTCGGGCCGAGGTCGACCCCGTTGGACGGCGGCTGGGTCACGGCCGCCACCTGGAACCGCTGGGCCGCCGACCCGTTGCAGGTGTACTGGACCAGCTGCACACTGTCCGCGGTCGAGGCGCTGGGGACGTCGAGGCACTTGCCGCTGTTGCGGTTGACGAAGTGGTGGTTGCCGCCGCCCTCGTCGACGGGCAGCCACTGCTGGTTGGTGCCGCCGCCGTAGGCCCACAGGTGGACGAGTGCGTTGTCGGCGGTGGACACATCGCTCACGTCGACGGCCTGGTTGACGTTGTTGCCGTTGTTGATCCGCACGTAGCCGTCGCTGGTGGTGGTGAGACTCCACTGCTGGGCCGTCGAACTGTTGCAGGTGTACTGCTGCACCGCGGTGCCGTTCGCCGTCGCGGCGGACCTGGCGTCCAGGCACTTGCCGCTGCCCGCGTTGACCACGGTGGCCATCCCGGTGGGCAGCGCGGCGACCGCCGCGACGGCCTCGTCCTGCGAGGCGACCGCGATTCCGGTCACCGTGCTCGCCATCAGGGCGACCGCGATCACGAGTCTCGGTATCCGGCGCCGGCCGGACTCTGTGCTGCGTCTGAGCACGACTTCTCCTGAGGAGGGTGGGGGGTGGAAGAGGGAGCGGGGGCGGACGGCGTCCGTCAGCCGGTGTACCTGGCGAGGATGCTGGTGAACTGCCAGGCGGTCTGGGCCACGCCGGAGCACGTGTCGTCGTTGGGGTAGCTGCCGGCGCACGGACGGTCGCGGTTGACGGACCAGAACGTCAGCCGTGCGAGGTGGTGCTGCTGCGCGTAGCTGAGGATGGTCTCGAAGTTGGCGGGCGTGACCGTCTCGTTGACGTCGGTGATCCCGTTCATGGACGAGATGCCCATGCCCCGGTACGCCTGGTCGTCGGTGTAGCCGTACGCGTTCTTGAGCGCCGTCTTGAGACCCTCGGCCGCCTGCACGGTGAGCGTGCCCATGTTCTGGCCGGCTCCGCCGAAGTCGAACGGCATGATCGTCCAGCCGTCCACGGTGAGTCCGGACGACGCGGCCCGGTTGATCAGGCTCGTGTCGGGACCGCTCTGCCCGGTGCCGATGGTGACGTACACCTTGATGCCCGGGTTGTTGGCCTTGACGGTCTTGAGCGCGTCCACGGTGCGTTGCTGCACCGTCCCGTTGCTGTAGGCGTCCGCCTCGATGTCGATGTCGATGGCCTTGAGCGCGTAGGCGTTGATGACCTTCTGGTACGCCGCCGCCAGCTCACCGGCGGTCGAGCAGGAACTCTCCAGCTTGTTGCCGCTGTAGCCGCCGAACGACGGGATGACGTCGCCGCCGTTGGCCCGCACGGTGTTCACGGTCGTCTGGTCGACCCCGCCGGTCAGCGCACGGCCGCCGTCCCACTGCGGGTTGCAGTAGCCGTTGCTGAGGACGAACGCGAGGGTGAACCACTTGACGCCGGTGGCGTTCATGACCGTGGCCGGGCTCGGGGGATTGCCCCAGCCGTTGTAGAGGTACGGCGCGACGGCCATCGGCGCGGAGGTGGGGGGCGGGGTCGTGCCTCCGCCGGCGGCGGGCGCGGTCCACTTCTGGTTGGTGGCGCCGGTACAGGTCCAGATCTGGACGGGGGTGCCGTTGGCCGAGGCACTGCCCACCACGTCGGCGCACTTGTTGGACTGCGTGCCGACGAGGTCGCGGGCCGCGGAGACCGTCCACTTCTGGTTCGCGCCGCCGGCACAGTCCCAGAGCTGGAGCCTGGCTCCGTTCGCGGTCGAATTGCCGGTGACGTCAAGGCACTTGCCCAGGGCGCGGATGGTCCCGTCGGAGCCGACGGTCCACTGCTGGGCGGCGGTGCCGTTGCAGTCGTAGAGCTGTACGGCCGTGCCGTTCGCGGAGCTCGCACCGGCCACGTCGAGGCACTTGCCTCCGAGGCCGGTGATGGTTCCGGTGGCGGCTGCGGCGGAGGAGGCGCTGAGGGCACTGGCCGAGAGGGCCAGTACCGCGGTGGTCAGAGTGGCGCGTAGCGCGGTGGAGTGCACAAGGGATCGTCCGGGCATCACGGGGATCACAGCCCTTCAAAGGTGGCTGATCAGTGGGGGGTTCACGTCCGTGAACGCTGAGCGCATTCATGGAGCGCTGGTGATCGGTGAACCTATTGGTCTGGTCCAGACACGTCAAGACCTAAAATCAAGATGTGAAATAAGGGGGGCAAGTGGAGTTGACGCGCAAGGAGTTGAAGGATGCACCGTCGCTCGTGGTATTTCATGACCTCATCGAGGTCACCTCGCGCCGGGGCGCGACTCTGCCTCGTTCACGTCAGCTCACCCACCCGCGACCCCCAGTGGTGCTGCCCCCCCCCCATGAACAACCGCACGTCTCAACTCCCGCGCCGCGAAACCGTGATCGGTCCGGAACGGCTCCTCTTCTTCGGCGACGCGGTGTTCGCGATCGCCATCACGCTGCTGGCCCTCGACGTCACCGTGCCCGAAGGACTCGCCCATGCCGAGGTCGGTGCGGCGTTGCGGGACGCCCTACCCAAGATGGGCGCGTACCTGCTGAGTTTCGCCGTGATCGGCGCGCTCTGGCTGGCCCAGCACGCGTTGTTCCGCCTGGTCGCGACGCTCGACCTCCGGCTGCTAAGCCTCTATCTCGCCCTGCTCGCGGTGGTCGCCGCGCTCCCGTTCCCCTCGCGGCTCATCAGTGAGTACGGCGGGACGACCGCGGCCACCGCGTTCTACGCCGCGACGATCGCACTCGCCACCGGACTGCTCGCCGCGATGGCCGCCCGCCTGCTCGCGCAGCCGTCCCTCGCAGTGACGGACACGGCGCCCGGCCGCGTCAAGGACTCCCTCCGGCGCAGTCTGTCGACGCTCGGCGTCTTCGCCACCTCGATTCCGGTGGCCTTCGCCTCGCCCACCGCCGCCAAGTACTGGTGGCTTCTGGCGGTCCCCGCCCACAGGCTGCTCCGGGGCTCGAAGACGCCCGACCAGCAGGCGCCGGGAGTCACGGGAACCACTGCCTGAGAAGGGCGTCGTCGTACACCCCGTGCGGGTCGAGCCGATCCAGCACGGCTGCCGCCCGCTCCCGGTCCGGGCCTGCGCCGTCCTCGAAGGAGCCCGGCACTCCTGATCGGACTACGCGGCTTCGTCCGAACAGGCCCAGCCCGGCTCGCGGGGGCGCGCACAGGCCCACAGCCCGGCGGCGGTGATCTCCCTGGCCCAGTCGCGGTACGCCGACCGGTGGACGTCGACCGCTTCGGGGAACCCGGGCAGATCTGCGGCCGCCTCGGCACGGCCCTGGACCACCTCGAGTGGAGCCCGCTCACAGGGGACTCTTTGCTTCCGCACAGACGGTGCCGGGCGGGTGGAGTCCTGGCTGTGGCCAGGGGGATGTCAGACTGACGGCATGGATGAGCGCGTATTCGGCAGGTCAGGTCAGCAGGCTTCGGTCATCGGTCTCGGCACGTGGCAGTTGGGCGCGGACTGGGGCGATGTGAGTGACCAGGACGCCCTGGCCGTACTGGAGGCGGCGGCCGAGTCGGGGGTGACCTTCTTCGACACGGCCGACGTGTACGGCGACGGACGGAGCGAGCAGACGATCGCGACCTTCCTGACCGGCAGGCCGGACCTGCACGTCCTGGTCGGCACCAAGATGGGCCGCCGCGTCGACCAGATCCCGGAGAACTACGTCCTCGACAACTTCCGCGCCTGGAACGACCGCTCGCGCCGCAACCTCGGCGTGGACCGCCTCGACCTGGTGCAGCTGCACTGTCCGCCGACGCCGGTCTACTCCTCGGACGAGGTGTTCGACGCCCTGGACACCCTGGTCGAGGAGGAGCGGATCGCCGCGTACGGCGTGAGCGTCGAGACGTGCGAGGAGGCACTGACGGCGATCGCCCGCCCCAACGTGGCGAGCGTCCAGATCATCTTCAACCCGTTCCGCATGAAGCCCCTGCGACAGGTCCTCCCGGCGGCCGAGGCGGCGGGCGTCGCCGTCATCGCCCGTGTTCCGCTCGCCTCCGGCCTGCTGTCCGGCAAGTACACCAAGGACACGGTCTTCGCGGCGAACGACCACCGTACGTTCAACCGCCACGGCGAGTCCTTCGACCAGGGCGAGACCTTCTCCGGCGTCGACTTCGTGACCGGCGTGGAGGCGGCGGCCGAGTTCTCCGACCTCGCCCCGGAAGGCTTCACCCCGGCACAGCTGGCGCTGCGCTGGATCATTCAGCAGCCCGGAGTGACCTCGGTGATCCCGGGCGCCCGCTCCCCGGAGCAGGCCCGCGCCAACGCGACGGCGGCGAACCTGCCCGAACTGTCGCGGCAGACCCTCGACGCGGTCGAGGACCTCTACGAGCGGCGGATCAAGGAGCAGGTGGACGGCCGCTGGTAGTCGTCGGGGCGGAGCCGGGCCGTAGGGCGGTGCTCCAGGCGGGGCGGCGCGCCGACGGCAGGTGACAGTCGGTGGCCGCTTGCCTATCGCTCACCGGGGGAGCGAGCCACCGTTGCCCCCACCCCCGCGAGCCCTCGCAACTGCCTGTCGTGCAGCCGGCTCAGCAGCAGCACCGAGACGGTCGCTCCGATCAGCGCGCAGAACATGTCCCACTGGGTGTCCCACACATCCCCCTGGGTGGCCAGGAAGTCGTCCGCGGCGCTTCCGCCGATCACCGCGGCCGCCCACTCGAACATCTCGAAGACCGCGCTGAAGGCGAGACACGCGCACACGGTCAGCGGCGCCAGCCAGCGACTGCCTCGCAGCGGTGAGGTCCGGCTCAGCAGTTCGCGCACCAGGATGGCGGGCACGAAGCCCTGCATGAGGTGTCCGAACCGGTCGTAGGGATTGCGGTCGAGCCCCAGCCAGTCCCGCACCCAGTCGCCCAACGGCACCTGCGCGTAGGTGTAGTGCCCGCCCAGGGCGAGCACCAGGGCGTGCGCCGCCAGCAGGCAGTACAGCAGACTCGTGAACGGAAACCGCCGTCTGTACAGGACGGCCGACGGCAGCCCGATCAGTATCCACACGGTCTCCAGGAACCAGGTCATCCGGTCGTACGGGTTCCAGGCGGAGACGGCCAGACCCGCGACCACGACCACGAGGAGCGCGACCGGGAGAATCCTCCGCGGGGCGCGCTCCGGGGTCGGGCCGCCGGGTGTCGGCGAGTCCTCGGTCATCGGGCGACGAACGAGCGAGGCGGGGCGAAGTCCGGGCATCTGCGGTCTCCTTGGTCCAGGTGACCCCATGCTGATGGAGCCCGCGACCGGGGACATGAGTACGGCTACTCACTTCGCGGGCGGCACTTCGCGGAGGGGCTCGCGTGCCGTCCGAATCCGCGGCGCGTTCACGCCGAAGAGCCCAACACCCAGCGGGCGACCGGCCCGGCAGACTTGCCCGAGTGCTCCCGTGGCCCTGCGGGAACAGTCCGTTCCCGCAGGGCCGTAGTCACGGGGTCACTCCTTGGGAGCCGCGCCCCGAAGAGCCGCGATACAGGTGCCGATCGCCTGCTGGAGCTCCTCCAGTTGCTGCACCATGTCGTCCTCGTAGATGTCGTCGGCGTCGTCGAAGGTGAGCTCCTCGAACACCTTCGTGGCCTTCTGGAGGCTGCTGTAGAACTTCGTCCGGCGCTCCTGGACGCGCAGTTCGGGGTCGGCCTGCACGGTTTCGACCACCATGTTCTTCATGGTGTCGTACGCCTCGGCCGCCCACTCGCCGGTGTCCTCTCCCTCCTCCAGCTCGTCGAGGAGGGAGAGGTGACGCTCCGCCTCCGAGCGCAGTTCGGCGGGCGCGTCCAGGGTCTGCCCGGCCGGTGTCTTGATCTGGCCCTTCTCCGCGATCTGGCGCACATAGCCGATCCGGTCGGCGGCCCTGCTCTCGGTGGCGACGGCCTTCTTGAGGTCGTCGGTGCGGGCGATGTCGCGGGCCAGCTCGGTCTGGAGCGCCGGGTCCTCCTTCAGCCGGTCCAGGAGTGCGTGCCGTGCGGCCTGGGCGGTCGAGGGGTCGGCGAGGATCGCGGCCCGCAGCGCGGTGGGGTTCTCGGCGACCTCAAGGGCCTTGGTGGGCCGGATGCCCTCGGCCTGCGCGGCCTCCGCGATGGCTGTGCCGCGCTCGGAGGAAGCGCTGGAGCGGGCTACGTAGTACGTGTGCCACACGTCGGCGTCCGGCAGCTCGATGTCCTCACCCGGGGCCAGCGCCTCGAAGAGCGGGACGAGCCCGTCGTCGGCCGCCTTGTCCCACGCTCTGTAATAACGCATGACGCGCTCGGGTGAGCATCCGGCCAACTCGGCGAACTCCTTGGCGGAGACCTTCGGCGTCTCCTCCGCGGACTGCCCGCCGGGGCGCACGCTGCGCGCCACCTTGAGGGCGAAGGTCCAGCCGCCGGTGCGCGCGTAGGCGCCGAAGTCCCGTGCGTCACGCGAGACTTCGGGGTCCGGAGCGTCGGGGCGCGCGGCGGATTCTTCGGACGGAGCAATGGCTACGGTCACCGGGAACTCTCCTGGGTAAGTACGGCGTTTACATCACTGAGGATGAAGCTTTGGCCGAAGCTTCAGCCCCGAAGCAAGCAGAGCCACGAGTAAAACGGAAACAAGCGGACACACAAGTAGAACCGAAACGAGCAAGCCAGAATCGACACGATGTGATGACCTTCACCCCGATGTGGCGGAAAGTGATGAATTCCTTACGGTCGTGGGACGTACGGGTGGGCGTAGAGCATCGTGAGACCGCGGGAGGATCTTTCGTGCGACCGTTCACACTCAACTACGCCCTGCCTACAGGGCAATCGGCTGTGACAGCCGCGTACCACTTCGATGTGTCACTCCAACTCAACGTATTGCCCGACGGCCGCCCGGCCGTCAGTGATCGTGCGCTCCTGCTGGCCTCCGGAACCACGACTTCCACCGCGGGCTCCCAGACGCACTTCGACGACTGACGGCAGCCCGCGCGCATGACGGTACTCATTCTCACAGCCGAGCAGGACGTCACCGCCGACATGGTGGTGGCCAAACTGCATGAACAGGGCGTGCCCATGGTGCGCCTGGACCCCGCCGACGTGCCCGGCAAGGCGGTGCTGTCCGCCGACTACGCCCACGGGGACTTCGACGGCTATCTGTCGGTCAACGGCCATGTCCTCAGCATGGGAGGCCTGCGCTCCGTATGGGTGCGCAGGCCGGGCGAGCCGGCGGCGCACGCCCCCGATCCCTCGCCGTGGCTCACCGCCGAGACCCGGCAGGCCCTGTTCGGGATGCTCTACTCCGCCTCGACCCGTTGGATGAACCACCCGCGCAGTGCCGAGCAGGCCCGGCACAAGCCCTGGCAGTTGCGCATAGCGCACACCAGCGGCTTCGCGGTGCCGCCCACCATCATCACGACCGCGCCGAAGGTCGCCCAGCAGTTCGTCGAGCAGTATCGCGACGTCGTCGTGAAGTCGGCCTCGGGGCCTCCGCCCGGCGATCCTCCGGTGGCCCTGCCGACCACACTGATCGGACCCGGCGCGGACTTCTCCGGCGTCGCGGCCGGGCCCGCGCTGCTCCAGCAGTACATCCCCAAGCGTGCCGACATCCGGCTCACCTCTATCGGCTCGCGCCTGTTCGGCGCCCGCAAGACCGCGGAGCCCGAGCAGATCGACGGACGTTTCGGCGATACCGGGCACGCCTGGGAGCCCGTCCCGGTGCCCGGCAGTATCGCCCGGGCCGTCCGTGAGTACCTGACCTCCACCGGACTCGCCTACGCGGCCTTCGACTTCGCCGAGGACAAGGACGGGCTCTGGTGGTTCCTGGAGGGCAACCAGGGCGGCCAGTTCGGCTTCGTCGAGCTGGAGACGGGTCAGCCCATCGCCGAGGCGGTCGCCTTGTGGCTCGCGCAGCGAAGACCCGATGGCCTCACCCCCGCGGGGCGCGGATGAGCTGAGCCCCACGGCACTTCGCCGGGTCAGCCGGACGTCTCCTGGAAGGTCTCGAGGAAGACGTCCAGCGCCTTCTGGTTGGCGTCGTCGTCCCAGTCGTCGGCCGGGGTCGTCCAGCGCAGTGAGAAGCCCTGGCCGTCACCGATGAGGAAGCCCCGGCCGAAAGTGCGCTCACTGACTCCGTCGGACTCGGAGAGCCACTCCATGTCGGCACCCTCGTAGCCGCGGTAGTCCACGGCCCGGATGTCACCCACCCGCTCGTAGTCCTCGGAGTCGTCGCGCAGTGAAGGCTCCACATCGGCCCAGATCTCGACCGGGTCAGGGCCGAGCCGGGTGCTGTAGGTGACGGCCAGCGTGCGCGGATCCCCGCTCGCTCCGAAGGTGACGCGGTAGGAGAGATCGTCGGTCTCGTCGGTCCGCAGGGGCTTCCACCCCTTGGGGAGGTCGATGGAGAAGCCCTCGGGCGAGTTGTAGGTGGAGAAGACGGCCGTCGGCTTCTCCTCGACGGTGGGGGAGGGCGAGGCCGACGTCGGGGTGGGCGTCGGCAGGGTCGCCTCGGGGGCGGTGCGCGTGCCGGTGGGCTTCTCCGACGGGCTGCTGGAAGGAGCCGGCGAAGGACCGCCGGAAGCGGCCGGCGGAGTGGCGGATCCGGACGCGGAGGTCTCCCCGTCGGGCAGCCCGCCCGCCGCGGCGAGTACGGCGAAGCAGACAACGGTCGTGGCCAGCGCCCCACCCACCAGAACCGGTCGGCCGAAACGACGTCCGCCCCTTGTACGCCTCGCGCGCCGGGGCACGGAGTAGGTGTCCCGGACCCGAGGCAGGGTCGCTGTGGGTGTCGAGTCCTCGTCGTCGTCCTGCCTGAGGATGCGCGTGAGGGCCTCCCGTACGACGGGCTCGGGCACCCGTTCGTGCGGATCCCGGCGCAGGAGCCCGCTGATGGCGGGGCTGAGCGCTCCGGCGTTCTGCGGCGGCCGGATGGGCAGCCGCTCCACGGCGCGGAGCGTGGCGTCGAGCCGTCCCCGGTCCTTGACGGGCGGCCGGCCCTCGACCATCGCGTACATGATCGCGCCCAGCGACCACAGATCCGCCGCCGGTCCGGTGATCTCGCCGCGAGCCTGCTCCGGGGACGCGTACGACGGCGCGGTCACGCGCGGCGAGCAGGTGTCCCCCATCATTCCGAAACCGCTCACCGTGATGTCGCCCTGCTCGTCCACGTGAACCTGCCCGGGACTGAGGTCGCCGTGCGTCTGGCCGTGCCGGTGGGCCGCGGAGACGACATCGAGGAGGCCGAGGCCGATGCGGGCCGCCCGGAAGTAGTTCAGGGGACCGCTTCCGAGGAGTTCGCTCAGCGGGGCGCCGACGGGCCGCTCCGTGACCGTCCAGAGGAAATCGTTGTCCTCGATCACGTCGACGACGGTGGACACCTTGCCCGGGCAGACCAGCTCCATGCGCTCGGACTCGCGCAGGATCCGGGCGGCGGTACGGTGCTGGGCCTGCTCGCGCAGATGGTCGGGGAGCCGCGTCCGGGTCAAGGTGACCGGACGCTGGAACTCGAGGTCCTGGCCGTGCCAGCCGACGCGGCCCTCTTCCCGCTGGACGACCTCCAGGAGACGATATCTGCCGGCGACCAACTCGTCCGTGGGGTCTTGCACCTTGACCATGCTCATCCCTCGCTGCGCACCGGGTTCTCACCTTTCCCGGAAGTACGCAGGGCGTGACGGTGGGTGTTCAAAACGAGGCGGTTTCAAAGTGACCCAATTTCTGGCGGCCCCTCATCTCACCGTTTCCGCGGGGGTGTTCGGCCCTGGGCGGCACTCAGCCCGGATCGGCCGAGACCCGGTTGTTCTCGACGCGGACGACGTGGAGTCCGGTGCCGTCCGTCGGCGCTCGGAACACCCTCGGCGTCCTTGAGGTCGATCACCCCGACGTCTTCCGCCGAGGAGCCGGCGTGCGCCGGGCCGAACTCCCTACGCCCGCCCACCCGTCCCGACGCCGATGTAGGAGTCCGCGAAGGCGGCCGACGCTCCGGGTGATCCGAGGAGCCTCCGCAGCCGGGCGCCCGCGGATCCGGCCCGGAAGGGATCGCCCGACGACGGTCCGTGCAGCAACTCCGCGAACCACTGGGAGAACTCCTGGTACTCCCAGACGCGTGTGAGGCAGGCCGCCGAATAGCCGCGCAGTCCGCTGCCGTCGCCGCTGCCGAAGTAGGCGATGAGCCCGTCGGCCAGAAGCAGGGCGTCGTGGAGTGCGAGGTTCATGCCCTTCGCGGCTATCGGCGCAACAAGGTGCGCGGAGTCGCCCGCCAGGAACAGCCGCCCATGCGCCATCGGCTCCACGACGTAGCTGTGCATGTCGAGGACCCGCTTCTCGATCAGGGCACCCTCGGTGAGCGGCTGCGCGCCGGTCGCCGACAGCCGGGCGTGGAGTTCCGACCACACGCGGTCGTGGGGCCAGTTCTCCGGGTCCTCGCCCGGCGTGACCTCCAGGTAGTAGCGGGTGACCTGGGGGCCGCGTGCCATATGGGCGGCGAAACCGCGCGGGTGGACACCGAACACCACACAGTCCGAGGACGGCGGCGCCTCGGCGAGGAGCGCCAGCCAGCCGACCCCGTAGTCGTACCGGGCGACGGTGCCCCGGTCGGGGGTCACGTAGGTGCGGGTCGCACCGCGCGCGCCGTCGCAGCCCGCGATGATCTCGCAGTCGATACGCCGCCGTTCACCCGACACGGGGTCCGTGTAGAGCACCGACGGCTGGTCACCGTCGATGCCGTGCAGCGCCACATCGCGTACGCCGAAACGGATGTCGCCGCCCCGCACGTCCGCGTACTCGCGCACCAGGTCGGTCACCAACAGCGGCTGCGGGTAGACGAAATGGTGGTCCCCGGTCAACTCGGCGTACCGGAACCGGTGGCGTCGGCCGCCGGTCCGGAACTCGCACTCGCCGTGTGCCCGCGCCCGCTCCACCAGCCGGTCGGCCAGGCCCCGTTCCCGCAGCGCCCGCACCGCCCACTCCTCGATGAACCCCGCCCGGGGCCGCTGTTCGATGAACTCACGGCTCTCGGTCTCCAGGATCACGCAGTCGACGGACGCGGCCCGCAGGATGTTGCCGATGGTGAGGCCGGCCGGCCCCGCGCCGACGATGACGACGGGGACACGCTGAACAGGGGTGGGGTTGGGGGTGGGGGAGATCACCCGAACATTATGACGGTGCTCCGTCAGCACCGGACCCGTCCCGGGGGACGCCCGAGCAGGCTCTACCCGTCGGCCCGCGCCACGAAGTCCCAGGCCCCGTGCGGCACTTCGTACACGATGAATCCCCGGTCGGACCGCACGAACACCGCCCCGCCCGGAGCCTTGACGGCCGAACGGGCGGCGGCCGGTACATGCACCTCGGCCGTCGCCCCCACCGGCACTCCTACCGAAAGCCGGGTCGTCCCGCCGACGAGGGACCACGCGGCCGTCGCCTCACCGCGCACCGTGCATACCGACGTGCGGGCCCAGTCCACGCCCGTACGGCCGTCGGGACGGACCGTGAAGGTGCGGTAGCCCGCGTCGCCGGGACGCAGCCCCGCCACGCTCTCGTAGAGCCACTGCACCACCGTGCCCTGGAAGTAGTGGTCCCGGGAGCGGGAGTCGAGTGGCCACATCTCCCACATGGTGTCGGCGCCGTGGTCGAACCAGTACCCCCAACTCGGGTACGTGCGCTGGGTGGCGATCGCGTGCGCCACTTCCGGGTGCCCCTGCGCGGACAGCTCCCGCAGCAGCACGCTCGTGCCCAGCGCCCCGGTGTTGAGATGGTTGCCGCGCTGCTCGATGTCGGCGAGGAGCGAGTCGACGACGCTCGCCCGCGCGCCCGGCGGGACCAGACCGAAGGCGAGGGGAACGCAGTTGTTCGTCTGGCGGTAGCCGGGGTCCTTCGCGGTGCGGTAGTGCCCGTCGGGGCCGAGGAAGGCCGTGTTGAACGCCTCCTTCAGACCGCCCGCGACCTCGCGGTAGCGCGTCGCGACCCCGTCGTCGCCCAGAAGGTCCGCGAGTTCGGCCGTTCCGGTCAGCGCGCGATGCAGATACGCGGTCGCGGTCAGCCGGGTGTCCTCGGGCGGATTTCCGCCGTAGCCCGGCGGCAGATAGTCGCCGAGAGCGGTCACCGCGAGCCCGTCCCTGAGGCGTGAGATCTCCCAGTCCAGGTAGCGGGTGAGCGGCTCCCAGTGGTCACGGGCCAGCCGCTCGTCGCCGTACACCCGGTACATCTCGCGTACGAGGAAGGGGTAAACGGTCGTCCACTCGGGGGACGGGCCGAGGTCACCGTAGCCCCAGCCACCACTCGGCACGATCACCGGAAGCTGCCCGTCGGTGTTCTGACTGTCCTTCAGGTCACCGAGCCACTTCGACAGGAAACGGTGGACCCCGAACGCGTACGCCATGACGGGCGCGCCCAACTGGGCGTCGCCGGTCCAGCCGTTCTTCTCGTACATCGGTGTGTCCGTCGGGATGCCGTGCAGGTTGTTGAGGAGGGTGCGCCGCATCGCCCGCTCCAACTGCTCGTAGAACGGCTCGGAGCAGGCGAACGTGCTGGTCGCCGTCACCCGCGTATGCACGACGCGGCCCAGAACCTGGGAGGGATCGGGCTTCCCGGGCAGTCCGCTGATCTGTACATAGCGGAAGCCCTTGTACGAGAACCTGGGCTCCCACACCTCGTCTCCGCCGCCGCCCGCGCACACGTACTCGTCCGTCTGGAAGCGGCCCGGAACATGCCCGGTCTCCGCGGACACGCTGCCGTCGGACTTCAGCTTCTCGCCGTGCACCAGGCGAACCGTCGTCCCGGCCTCGGCCCGGACGGTCAGCCGGGACCAGCCCGCCAGCGTTCGGCCCATGTCGACGACGTGGACACCCTCGCTCAACTCGGTGATGGCGACCGGGCGTACGGTCTCGATGACCTCGATCGGGTCGTGCGCCTGCGCGTGCAGGGTTCCCTTCGGCGCGGCCTGCCGCTGTGCCTCCTGCCAGCGCCGGTCGTCGAATCCGGGGCGCGTCCAGCCCGTGGGTGCCGTGCGTGCGTCATAACTCTCGCCCGCGTAAAGAGAGTTGGAGCGCGTAGGGCCCTCGGTGATCCGCCACTTCCCGTCCGTCGCGACGATGGTGCGTGAGCCGTCCGGGTGGTCGACCTCCAACTGGGCGAGCAAACGCGGCTCGCCGTGCCAGGGCGGTCGGTGCCAGTTCCATACATTCGGTGTGGTCATGCCGAAGAAGCCGCGGCCGAGTGTCACCCCGATCGCGTTGACGCCCCGCCGGACCTGGTCCGTGACGTCGTGCACGGCGTACAGCACCGTCTCGTCGTAGTCGGTGAAGCCCGGGTCGAGCACCTGCCGGCCGACGCGTACGCCGTTGATCTCGGCGTCGTAGTAGGCGAGCCCGCTGATGTGGAGGCGGGCGCGGACCACCTTCCTCGGGAGGGTGAACTCGCGGCGCAGCAGGGGAGCGGGTTGTTCGGGCACCGCGATCGACACACCGCTGCCCCAGGGGCCCTGTCCGTACGGCGCGAGCACGACCGCGTCGGACCAGTCGGTGTCCTCGAACCCGGGCTGCTGCCAGCCCTGTTGCTCGCTGTCGGCGCAGCGCCATCCCGCTCCCGTGACCAGCTCGACCGTGCCGCCGGAGGCGGTCTCGACGATCAGGCGGACCAGGAGCCCGCCCGGATTGACGGAGGCGCTGCCACGGTTGGTCGCCAGGGCGGCGACCACGATCCGGCCGCCGTCTGCCCCACGCACCTGTTCGGTGACATCGGCGAGATGTCCGGTGCGCCAGGCGTCCGTCTGCTCGGTCTGCCGCAGCACCTGCCCGCCGTCGAGGTACAGGGTGAAGTCGTCGTCGGCCGTGGCGACCAGGGTTGCCCTGCGAATCTCCTCACCTGTGGGGAGGGATACCGCCCCTCGGAACCAACGAGGCCCCACAGGAGCGGAGTTGGCGGTCGAGCCGGGCGACCATATCCAGGACGTCCCGTCGAGGCCGGGCGGCTCGGGTGTGGCCGCGGCGCCGATCCAGAACCCCTGCCAGGCGTCCTCTGGCAACGTTGTCTCCCACCAGCGCGGCGCACTCCACGCGGACGGGCGGCCCTTGCCGTCCCAGACCCTGACCTGCCAGTGGTATCGGGTCCGGGGCCGCAGCGCGGGACCCGCGTAGACGACGCCGACAGTTCGCTCCGACTCGACCCGGCCCGAGTCCCACACCAGGTGGCGGCCCCGGACCAGATCCTTCTCGGCGGTCGCCACTCTCACTCGGTACGCGGACTGCCGGGCGCCTCGTCCCCGGGCGGCCAACTCCCAGGTGAGGCGAGGATGTTCGACCTCGGTGCCGAGGAGCGTCTCGGCGTACTCGACGGTCGTACGCTCCACACGCAGGCCGTCCCCGGGCGGGACGGCGACGTCTGCCCCCGGCGACGCGGAGGCGGTGCCGGGGGCCCCGGACCCGAGCGCGATGGACGCGCCCGCTCCGGCGACGGAGCTGCGCAGGAAGACGCGGCGGTTCCAATCCTTGGCCATGTGTCGCCCTTCAGTGATTGAAACGTTTCATTCGGCTGTCAACGATCCTATGAGGCACGGCTGTTGAGCCTCAAGAGGCGTGCAGGCAACTCGTGGAGAGGAGGGCCGGGCGAGAGAGGATGGCGCCGGCGCCGGGTGTCCGCGACGGTCACCGGCGCCGAACCCGTTCCCGAGCCGCCCGGAGGCCACCCGCATGAGCGCCCGTCCCCTGCCCGTCAGCACGCCCGCCGAACAGGGCGTCGAGGCGTCCGGCATCCACGCCTTCCTCGACGCCGTCGAGTCCGCGCCCGACATCGAACCGCACAGCCTGATGATCCTGCGCCACGGTCATGTCGTGGCCTCCGGCTGGTGGGCACCGTACGCTCCCGAGCGCCTCCAGCTCCTCTACTCCCTCAGCAAGAGCTTCACCTCCACGGCCGCAGGATTCGCCGCCGCCGAAGGCTTGTTGCGCCTGGACGACCCGGTGATCTCGTACTTCCCCGAGTTCGAGGCGGACATCACCGACCCGCGCAGCCGCGCCATGCTCGTACGCCATGTCGCGTCCATGGCCAGTGGTCACCTCGCCGAGACCTACGACGCGGCATTCCGGCTCGACCGCGCGGAACCCGTACGTGGTTTCCTGCTGACCCCGCCGGACCGCGACCCCGGCACCGTGTTCACGTACAACCAGCCCGCCACCTACACCCTCGCAGCGATCGTCCAGCGCACGAGTGGGCTGTCGCTGACCGAATATCTGCGGCCCCGGCTGCTCGACCCCCTGGGCATCGGCGAGGTCGCCTGGCAGCAGCACCCGGCGGGCCGCGACATCGGCTTCAGCGGCCTGCACGCGGCGACCGACGCGATCGCGCGCCTCGGCCAGCTGTACCTCCAGGACGGCGTCTGGGAGGGACGCCGGCTGCTCCCGTCCTCGTGGATCGCGCAGGCCACGGGTGTGCGGGTCGCCAACGCCGACGGTACGGCCGAGGGCGCGCTGTCGGACTGGCAGCAGGGGTACGGGTTCCAGTTCTGGAAATCCCGGCACGGATACCGCGGTGACGGGGCGTACGGGCAGTTCTGTCTCGTGCTGCCCGAGCACGACGCGGTGATCGTGACGACTGCCGCGACGGAGCAGATGCAGGAGGTGCTGAACCTGGTGTGGCGGCACCTGCTGCCCTCGTTCGGCTCCGCGCCGCTCCCCGGCCGCGAGGACGCGCTCCTCGGGGACCGTCTCGCGAGGCTCGCGCTGGAACCGGTCATGGCGCCCGCTCTGCCTCCGACGGCAGGCGACACCTGGGCGGGAGCCGAGTTCGTCCCCGCGGGCGGCTCCTGCGCGGAACAGCCGAGTCTCACGGGAGCCACGGTCGCGGCGGGCGTGGACGGCTGGTCCCTGTCGCTCGCCGAGGGCGCCGACCGACTCGACCTGCGCCTCGACGGGTCCGGTTGGGCCACCGCTTCGGACCCGGTTCCCATGGCGGTGAGCGGCGGGTGGACCGCCCCCGACACCCTGCGCGTCGACGTGATCTTCCTGGAGACCCCGCACCGCCTGACCGTGACCTGCACGCTCTCCGACCACACCTTTACGGCCCAGTGGCACACGAGGCCGCTGCGCGGCGGTCGACTGCGCCGGCTCGGGGCGCCGCGCGAGGGCGATGCCGTACGGCGGGGATGAGCCGTGGGGCGGCGGTCCCCGTGTCCGCCAGGCGCCGGGCGGGTCGGGTGGGGCCCGGTGTTCCGGCCGGGCAACTCACACCGTTCGGAACGCCTCACGTGGCCGGCCCCGGCGAATCGCCTGAGGAACGCTCATCACCGATGATCGTATGGGCAGAACATGACCGGACCCGCCGAAACGGCAGTGGAGTGTGCTGATGCAGCTGAACCTCGAAGGACGGACCGCACTGGTCACCGGCTCTACGCAGGGCATCGGCGCGGCGATCGCCGTGGGGCTGGCCCGGGCGGGTGCGCGGGTGGGCGTCAGTGGCCGGGACGAGGGCCGGGTGGGGGAGGCCGTCGCGAAGTTCGCCGCGGAGGTCCCGCGAGGGCGGTTCGTCGAGGTGGCGGCCGACCTCGCGACCGAGGAGGGCACGGCCACCGCCCTGGAGCTCCTGCCCGACGTGGACATCCTGGTCAACAACCTGGGGATCTTCGGCGCCGCACCCGCGCTGGAGATCACCGACGACGAGTGGCGGCGCTACTTCGAGGTGAACGTCCTTGCGGCGGTCCGCCTCACCCGGGCCTGCCTGCCGGCGATGATGGACCGGGGCTGGGGACGCGTCCAGTACATCGCCAGCGACTCCGCGGTGGCGGTCCCCGCCGAGATGATCCACTACGGAATGTCCAAGACGGCGCTGCTCGCCGTGAGCCGGGGGTTCGCGAAGGAGGCCGCGGGGACGGGCGTCACGGTCAACTCCGTCATCGCCGGCCCCACGCACACGGGCGGTGTGGAGGACTTCGTCTACGAGCTCGTGGACCGCTCCCTGCCCTGGGACGAGGCACAGCGCGCCTTCATGCGGGAGCACCGCCCGCAGTCGCTCCTCCAGAGGCTGATCGAGCCCGAGGAGATCGCGAACATGGTCGTCTACCTGAGCTCGGACCAGGCGTCGGCGACCACCGGGGGAGCCCTGCGGGTGGACGGCGGCTACGTCGACTCGATCCTTCCCTGAGTCTCGTGCCCTCCGCGAAGCCGAATTTTTGATCACCGCGTCAGAGGTTCTCCGGGAGGGCGGTGAGAAGCCCGCCGCGCCCACGCCTCGACCGTCGAGACCAACAGCTCACCCGCTGCAATGATCACCAACCCCACCGCCGTGACCGACCTGATCGTCACGGCGGCCCAAGCCACCGACCGGAACCAGCGAACCGCCTGTCAGCGCAGTACGTCGGCCCAGTTCGCCGGCACCCGTCCCGCGGGCCCCGGTGCCGGCTGGTCCGCGGGACGGCTCAGCGGGGGAGCGAGGTCCGGGCCGGACTCGTACATCTCGGAGGTGTCGTAGTTCCAGAACCAGTCCTCGCCGGGCTCGAAGCTCGTGACGACGGGATGGCCGCTGCTCTTCGAGTGCGCGGTGGCGTGCTTGGCGGGCGAGCTGTCGCAACAGCCGATGTGCCCGCACTGGGCGCACCGCCGCAGATGGACCCACCATCCGCCGGTGGCATCGCAGTCACCGCAGCCCGTACCGCTGGGCGGGACGCTGGGGTCGATTCCGGCAGGCATGGTCATGATGGCTCCTGAGAGGTGTCGGCGTCGGCGGATGTGCCGGGGTCGGCCTCCGCGTCGGTGTCAGGGTCCACGGCGGTCAGTGGAAGACGTACCTGGAACCGGGTGTCACCCGGGACGGACTCCACATGGAGGCTTCCGTGGTGTTTGTTGACGACGATCCGCCAGGAGATGTCCAGGCCGAGCCCCGTGCCCTCACCCACCGGCTTGGTGGTGAAGAACGGGTCGAAGATGCGGCCGCGGATCTCCGCCGGAACCCCGGGTCCGGTGTCGCGGAACTCGACGAGCAGTTGGTCGGCGTCGAGCGTGGTACGCACGGTCAGCTCGCCCTCGCCGTCCATCGCCGAGACGGCGTTGTCGATGAGGTTCGTCCACACCTGGTTCAACTCGCTCGGATAGGCGGGGATGTTCGGCAGCGTCCGGTCGTACTCCTTGACGACCCTGATGCCGGAACCGATCTTCCCGGAGAGCATCATCAGCGTGCTGTCCAGCAGTTCGTGCACATCGGCGACCTGGTAGGGCGCGCGGTCGATCTGCGAGTACTGCTTGGCCGCGTCCACGAGGTGGGTGATGCGGGTCGTGGAGTCCTCGATCTCGTTCATCAGGAGCTCGGTCTCCACGGTGTAGTTCAGCCACCGGACCGCGCCTTCGAGGGTGTTCTCGTCCACGGTCGCGGCGACCTGGTCGAGCCAGTCGGTGTCGAGACCCGCCTGCACGAAGGTCGGCGCGAGCTGCCAGCCGCCCGCGATCCCGTGGTCGTCGAACCAGTCGGCCAGGGCGTCCTCCCGGTCGGAGGCCTCGATCGGGCTGAGCGGAGAGGCCTTGGCGACCTGCTCGGCGGTGCGCTCCTGGATCTCGACGAGCGTTTCGAGCGTGTCGCGTTTGTACGGGCCGGCCGCGATCACACCGAGCTTGTGCCGCATCCCCGCCACCCGGTCCCGCAGCGCGGAGGTCGCCCGGACCGCCGCCGCGGCCGGGTTGTTGAGCTCGTGCGTCAGCCCGGCGGACAGCGAACCGAGCGCCAGCAGCCGCTCACGCTGACTGATGGTCCGCTGGGTGTTCTGGCTGCCGAAGAACAGGCCCTCCAGCAGATGGACGGCCATCGGGAACCAGTCCCGCAGGACCGCGGCGAACACCTCGGCGGGCAGGATGAAGAACCGCGAGGGCTCGGTGACCCGCAGCGAGCCCTTGTAGAGCGACTGGTCCGGCTGTTCGGTCAGATAGGCCTGCATGGCCCCCGCGTACACCCCGACCTGAGAACTGCGGTTGGTCTCCACGTCGTCTCCGCCGACCCGGCGCGACATCACCAGGTTGCCTTCGAGGAGCACGAAGAAACAGGTGGCCGGCTCGCCCTCGCGGTACACATAGCCGGGCTCGAACAACTCCACGCGGCCCTCGCGGCACAGCCGGTCGAGCTGCTCCCCGTCCAGCTTCTCGAACAGGAAGAGCCTCGACAGCTCCTCGATACTGCACGGCATCGGCTGTCCGCTCACGACTGCTCCAGATAACGGTGTACGAGCATCACGGCCATGGCTCCCTCTCCGACGGCGGACGCGACCCGCTTCGCCGACTCGGCACGCGCGTCCCCGGCCACGAACACGCCGGGCACATTGGTCTCCAGGTGGTACGGCGGCCGGTCCAGCTCCCAGTCCCCGGGCGGCTGCCCGTCCGGGGTCATGTCGGGCCCGGCCATGATGAATCCGCGCGGGTCCCTGAGGACGGTCCCGTCCAGCCACTCGGTGAGCGGCGCCGCCCCGATGAACACGAACATCCACTGCGCGTCGACGAGTTCGGTGTGTCCGCTCGCCACATCCCGCAGCGTCAGCTGTTCCAGGTGGTCCGAGCCGTGCGCGGACTCGACGACCGTGCCGCCGCGGACACTGATGTTGGGCGCGTCCGCGATCTGCTGGACCAGATAGGCCGACATCGACGCGGACAGTGACGAGCCTCGGATCAGGATCGTGACGGACTTGGCGCCGCGCGCCAGGTACATGGCGGCCTGCCCGGCAGAGTTCGCCCCGCCGACGATGTACACGTCGTGGCCCTGGCAGGCGGCCGCCTCCGTGAGCGCCGACCCGTAGAAGACCCCGCACCCGGTCAGCTCCGCCAGCCCCGGCGCCTCCAACTGCCGGTAGGACACTCCCGTCGCCAGGATCACGGAGTGTGCGGAGATCGCCGAACCGTCCGAGAAACGGATCGTGCGCGACGCCCCGGTGACCTCGAGCCCGGTCACCTCCCGCGCGGTCAGGATCTCCGCGCCGAACTTCGCCGCCTGCCGTCGCGCCCGGTCGGTGAGCTGCGCCCCGGACACACCGTCGGGGAAGCCGAGGTAGTTCTCGATCCGCGAGCTCTGCCCCGCCTGGCCGCCGGTCGCCGACCGCTCCACCAGCACGGTCCGCAGCCCCTCGGACGCGCCGTACACGGCCGCCCCGAGCCCGGCGGGCCCGCCGCCGATGACGACGAGGTCGTAGAACTCCGCCGTCGGCGTCGTGGCAAGGCCCACCTGCGCCGCCAGATCCGGATCGTCGGGCTCCACCAGCGGCGTGCCGTCCGGTGTGATCACCAGCGGCAGCCGCTCCCCGTTCTGCCCGGCCGCGGCCAGCAGGCGTACACCCTCCGGGGTGTCCGACGCGTACCAGCGGTAGGGGACCTGGTTGCGGGCCAGGAACTCCCGTACGCCCGAGGAGCGCGCCGACCACCGGTGCCCGACCACCTTGCAGACGGCCACGGGCCGGTAGTCGCTCGCCCGCCACGCGTCCAGGAGATCGTCCAGGACCGGATAGAGCTTCTCCTCCGGCGGATCCCACGGTTTGAGCAGGTAGTGATCGAGGTCGATGACGTTGATCGCGTCGATCGCCGCGTTCGTGTCCGCGTAGGCGGTCAGCAGCACCCGCCGCGCGCCCGGATAGACGTCGATCGCCTGTTCGAGGAATTCGATGCCGTTCATCTGTGGCATGCGGTAGTCCGCCAGGATCACCGCCACCTGGTCGCCGCGCAGCTTCAGCTCGCGCAGTGCCTCCAGCGCGGTCTCCCCGGACTCGGCGCGCACGATGCGATGCGTCTCTCCGTAGCGGCGCCGCAGGTCGCGGGCCACGGCGCGCGACACCCCGGGATCGTCATCCACGGTCAGAATGACGGTCCGCGCTGGACTTGCGGCCTGTGCCATACGTCTCCCACCCCGAGCAGGTCAGTGTCGTTCCGGCAGGTGCGCGCCGGGGCGCGCCACTCGGCCGGTACATATTCAATCGTAAGTACGATCGGTCACCTTTGCTTGGAACCGGGTTCTCAGGCGGTCGGGGCGGGGGCGTCCGCCCGTGGCGGCAGGGTCTCCCGGACCTTGGGGAGGATGTGCGCGACGTAGTCGTCGACGACCTCGTCCAGACCGATGTCACGCTGCGAGCGCTCGGACAGATACCAGCGATGTTCGAGCAGCTCGTGGTAAAGCTCGGCCGCGTCCATGGAGCCGCGCAGATCCAGCGGAACGGCCCGGACCGTCGGCCGGAACACGTCCCGCACCCAGCGGTGGGCCAGCACCTCCGGGCGGGCCGCGAGCGGATCGCCCGGCGCGTAGTCGTCCTGGGTCGCCATCCAGCTCTCCAGGTCGTTCAGCAGCCGGCGCGCCTGGTTCTCCTCGGTGTCGAGGCCGGTCAGCCGCAGCAGCTGGCGCTGGTGGTGGCCGGCGTCGACGACCTTGGGGACGAAGGTGACGGTGTCCCCGTTCGACGAATGGGCTATCTGCATCTCGGCGACGTCGAAACCGAGGTCGTTCAGGCGGCGTATGCGGCGGTCGATGTAGTGGTGCTTGCCCGCCGGATACACCGAGGTGCGGGTCAGCTCGTCCCACAGCCCCTGGTAGCGCGCGCAGATCTCCATGCCGAACTCGATCGGGTCCACCGAGGGGTGCAGGGCCCCGGCCGCCTCCAGGTCCAGCAGCTCACCGCTGATGTTGACCCGGGCGAGGTCGAGGTCGTACTCCCGCTGACCGCTGCTGAGCCGGGGGTGCATGTCGCCGGTCTCGGCGTCGACCAGATAGGCGGCGTACGCCCCGGCGTCCCGCCGGAACAGTGTGTTGGACAGCGAGCAGTCGCCCCAGGCGAACCCCGCCAGATGCAACCGCACCAGCAGCACCGCCAGCGCGTCCATCAGCCGGTGCATGGTGGCGGGCCGCATCGTCGTCTCGAACATCGACCGGTAAGGCATCGAACCGCCGAGATGCCGGGTGATCAGCACGGGCTCCAGGGGCGCGCCCGCCGTGTCCGTGCGTCCGGTGACCACGGCGAGCGGGTCCACCGCCGGGATGCCGATCCGGTCCAGGCTGCGGAGGAGTTCGTACTCGCGCACGGCGGGCCGCTCGGCCAGCTCCTTGACCGCCACCACCTCCGTCCCGGCGCGCGCGTAGCGCACCACGTGCCGTGAGATGCCGCGCGGCAGCGGGACCAGATAGTGCTCGGGCCACTCCTCCAGGGGCAGCTGCCAGGGCAGTGCGAGCAGGAGCGCGGGGTGCTCCGGATTGGTGGCGCTGATCTGCAAAGCCATCGAACCGCTGCCCTCACCTCAGAGAGCTCAGGAGTGAACTCTGTCCGGCTCCAGCATCTACGAATGATCCTCCAGGTGGAAGACGGAACGGGCGTTGCCCGAGAGGAACAGCTCCGTGCTCTCCTCGTCGAGGCCCAGGTCGGGGAGGTGTTCCAGAGCCCGAGCGGGCGTGATCATCGGGTAGTTGCTGCCGAAGAGGACCTTGCGCCGTCCTCTGCCGCGCAGGTACTCCACGAGCTCGGGCGGGTAGCGGCGGGCCGTGTAGGCGCTGGTGTCGATGTGGACGTTCGCGTGCTTGTCGGCCACGGCGATCATCTCGGTGGTCCACGGGTAGCCGATGTGCCCGCAGACGATGGTCAGCTCGGGGAAGTCGAGCGCGACCTGGTCGATGTAGGGGATGGGCCGGCCGGTCTCGGAGGGGCGCAGTGGTCCGGTGTGCCCGACCTGGGTGCAGAAGGGGATGCCGAGGTCGACGCAGGCGGCGTACAGCGGGTAGTAGAGCCGGTCGGTGGGCGGCAGCTCCCACAGCCACGGCACGATCCTGAGCGCCACGAAACCCAGCTCCCCGACGGCCCGCCGCAGCTCGCGCACGGCCGCGACCGGCCGCCTCAGGTCCACGCCCGCGACCCCGCGCAGTCGCCCCTCGGACTGCTCGACGAACCCGGCGACCTCGTCGTTGCTGATCAGCGGACCCCGCGGCCCGTACCAGGCCGCGGACAGCCCGGTCTCCACGCCGGCGGCGGCCAGCGCGGCCACGGTGGCCTTGACCGGCAGTTGCTCCGCCAGGAGCTCCATGCCGGTCCAGCGGCGCAGTGACTCGAACATCTCGTGGTTGGAGTGACGGAGTGTGGGGTGCTGCATCCACGCGTCGATGACCGGCATGATCCCGTGCCCTCCCCGAGCCCGCGGCTAAGCGATTGCTTACTGCGACCCTAGTGCGCCGGACGGCCATCTCGATACGGCGTCGACGAGAGTGGCCAGCGCCGAGGTCATGCGGGCGAAACCCGGGCCCACGGCTCCTCCGGGCTCGCTCATGTACCTGTCCCGCCGGATCTCCACCATCAGGGCGGTGACCCGCGGATCCCGCTCGTAGTACCGCAGCGGGACGTACGTGCCGGAGAAGGGGCTGTCGATCCCCACACCGCCGACGCCCGCGAACGCCTTCTCCGCCGAGGCGAGGAGTTCGGACGGCGTGTGGAAGTCGTCGGTGCCCAGACAGACCGGCGGCCGGGGACCGTCGCCGTGCAGCTCATAGGGCAGCCGGGCCGTCGGGTAGGAGTGGACGTCGATGATCACGGCCCGCCCGGTGGCGGCCAGCCGGTCGGCCACCGCCCGCGTCATCGCCTGCGCGTACGGGTGGAAGTAACGGTCGACCAGTTCTCGCGGGTCGGTCCCGGCGGGCCGGAGCCGCGCCCGGTGCGTGGTCCGCGTGTAGACCGCGCCCATGCCGACGGCCAGCATCTCCTCCCGTTCGTCGGGGAAACGCTCGGGGTCGACCACCAGCCGGGACAGCCGGTTGACGAACCGCCACGGCGTGACGTCGGCGGACTTCGCGACCGCCGCGGACAGTTCCGCGGTGTGCGCGTCGGTGATGTGGTCCAACTCGCGCTCCAGCGCCGCGTCGTCGAGCACGATGCCGTCGCGGACCGGCGCCGGGATCTCCCGTGCGGAGTGCGGCACATGCAGGATCACCGGCGAGTCGGTGGCGCCGGGGAGGAGTTCGAAGGAGTCCGGGGTCTCGTCCATAGGAGATTCCTACACGGTGGCACTCCCGCGGGCCGACGCGTCGGGTGGTGCGTCGCCCGTCACCTCATCCGACACCGCCGTGGCGCGCGTAGTGCTCGATCAGCGCCGCCCGGGTCGTTTCGAGCCGGTGGGCCAGGATGGCGGCGATCGTCCGCGTCAGCGACAGCTCCAGTGAGGCGTCGGCCTCGCAGAGGGTGCGCACCTCCCCGGCGTCGAACTCGTATCCGCGTACGGGACTGAAGGCCTCGGCGCCGAAGTCCCAGCGGTGCGGCGGGAACAGCCAGGACCAGCCGAGCAGATCGCCGGGCCCCAGCATCGCGACGGACATGCGCCTGTCCGCGATGACCTGCTGGTAGAGGGAGACCGTCCCCGAGCGCACCACCCAGAACCGGTCGGCACTGCCGCCTGCCTCGAAGATCTTTCCGTCCGCTGGGAACGAGACCTCGCGCGCCAGGCCCAGCAGCCGTTCGCGATGGTCGGGGGAGAGGGCGGGCAGGAGCCGGAGAGCAGTGGGCATCGCGGACCTCCAACGCGCCGCCGAGGGGCTGCGGGGGGCGGCGGCGCCTGTCGTACCGGTTTTATCCCGTCACCCTCTATTGGAGCCTGAACCGCGGATTCCGTCGCGTCGTGGGCGAGGAGACTTTGTGCGGACTCACGCCGCACGGACTCACGCCGATCGGGCCGCGGACGCACGGGCGGCGGACGCACGGGCGGCGGACGCACGGGCGGCGGACGCACGGGCGGCGGACGCACGGGCGGCGGCCGTACCAGCGACTCCGGGGAACCAGGGGCACTCCTTCATGCCCCGGGACTTCGTGCCCCGAGACCGGCACCCGCCGCTCAGGATCGCTTCCCGGGCTACAGGACGGCCTTCGACGTCACCGTGAAGCGCGCGCCGTCGGGATCGGCGAGGACGGCCTCCGTCGAGCCGACGCCGTGCTGATGGGCCGTGCCGCCGTGCGCCCGCGCCGCCCGTGCGCAGGCCTCCACGTCGGAGACGGCGAAGTGGATCTGCCAGTGCGGCCTGACCGTGGGGTCCGGCGCCGATCCCACCGCGCCGGAGTAGATCCGGGCGACGACCTCGCCCTGGCCGCGCAGCACGACCTCGTTCTCCTCGTAGTGGACCTCGTAGCTCCCGGGGGCCGAGGACCCCCAGCCGAGGACCTCGCCGTAGAAGATGGCGGCGTCGAAGGCGTCGCGGGTGTGCAGCCGTACGAAGGCGGGTGCCGCGCGGCGCCAGCTCTCCCAGCCGGCCACCAGCTCGCCCTCCCAGATGCCGAAGACCGCTCCGTCCCGGTCGGCCAGCAGCGCGGCGCGCCCCGGCGGGAACGAGATCGGCCCCACCGCGGTCGTACCGCCGCGCTCGTGGCTCCGGGCCACGGTCTCGTCCGCGCCGGACACCGCGAAGTACGGGATCCACGCCACGGCCGTCTGCCAGAGGGAGGTCACCGCGGAGACTCCGGCGACCGGCACCCCGTCGGCCACGGCGATCCTGTACTGGTCGTCCAGCGTGCTCTTCTGCCATTCCCAGCCCAGTACGGCCTGGTAGAAGCGCTGCGCGGCCCGGAGATCGCGTGTGGTCAGGCTGACCCAGCACGGCGCGCCGAACACCGAGTGAGTGGAGACGACCTCGCCGGGGAGTGTGCTGTCGCTCTTCATCGCCGTACCGTCCTGAAGTCACCGGCCGGTATCCGCCCATCAGTCGTAGGCCTCCCGTGCCGGAAGGCCTACGACGGCATCACTAGCGCCTGCGGATCCGCTGTCCCATCGGCTCCAGCATCCCCCGGCTCGGCGCGCGGCGCATTCCGCGAGGGCTACTGGCGAGGGCGCTCCAGCGTCAGCAGCAGGCCCTCCACGGCCCCGGGGCCTATGCGCCCCTTGACGTCGGCGGACGTGATCGCCTTGAGCGCCCAGCCGTCCTCGGCGTGCTTGTTCAGGACCTTCTCCAGTTTGCCGCTGTCCAGCGCGTCGCCGATCAGCGATTCACGGAAGGTGACGACCTTGTACTCGTACGTGTAGGGGTTGCTCATGACTACGGGGCTCTCCTGCGCTTCGGTGGGCGTGCCGGGGCCCACCCAATCACTGTTCGACGCTGGAACACAGGGGCGAACCCACCCCTCGCCGATACCTTTGGTGAAGCTTCATCCAGAGAGGGACCCATGGACAGGGCGGCAGCCGGCACAGGTCATGGGGACACCCGCGGAACGGACGACTCCAACGTGCCTGGACGCGCGAGCCGTTGACCGACGGAGGGCCGACGCCTCCGAAGCACGGTTCGCCGTCCGACGGACTCGGCGCACGATACCCCGTAGATCTGTCGTGTCTGCGACACCCAGCGGTTCGAGCCACCGTAGCGTTATGCACCGTAAAGGTGGATTCCTGTGACGGTGAACCCATGGTGGCGCGATGTGTTGGAGTGCGACGGCCGATCTGGTCGCCGGTACCGGTATCGCCGCGGTCGGCGTGGCCTGTGTGGCCCGCGTGCGCAGACCCGGCGATCTCCCGCTGGCCGCACTGCCGCTGATTCTCGGGGCGCACCAGATCGTCGAGTCCCTCGTCTGGGACGCGGGCGGCGGGACGGGCCCCGCCACCGTCGTCTGGGCCGTCATCGCCCTGCCGCTGCTGGCGGTGTGGGTACCGGTGGGCGTGGTGTGCGCCGCGCCGCGACACGCCTGGCGCCGACTGCTGATCCCTCTCACCGCCGGTCTCCTGACCGCCGCCACGCTGGCGTACGCAATGGCCACCCGCCCGGTCAGGGCCGAGATCCGCGGTCACACCGTCGGCTACTTCGTCGACCTGTCCCACGCCGAACTGGTCATCGCCGGCTATCTCATCGCCACCGTCGGATCCCTGCTGCTCTCCGGCGACCGCGGTGTGATGCTCCTCGGTGTGCTGGCGGCCATGGGCGTCCTGATCTGCTGGGCCACGTGGCGGATGGAGTTCGTCTCGACCTGGTGCGCGTTCGCGGCGCTGTGCTCGCTGGTCCTCTACGGGTGGGTCCGCGGGCGCCGACCGAGCTGACCCGACCCGAGAGGCGGGCCCTCGGCGACCCGCCGTCGGCTAGGGGGCGGTGCCAGGGGGTGGTCCGCCGGCGGTGCGTTCGTCGAACGCCTCCCGCGCGGCCCGGATGGCGGTGATGTTCGCCTGCGACCAGTCGGTGATGCTCTGGATGAGCCCGCCCACCTCCTGGCCGAGGCCGGTCAGCCGGTACTCCACGCGCGGCGGCACGGTCGGGTACACATCGCGGGTCACCAGTCCCTCGCGCTCCAGCGCGCGGAGCGTCTGGGCCAGCACCTTCGGCGTCACGCCGTCCAGTCGCCTGCGCAGCTCGCCGAACCGCATGGGCCGCCCGTCCTCCAGGGCCACCAGCACCAGCATGGTCCACTTGCCGGCGAGCAGTTCCAGCACGGCGCGGGTGGGGCAGTCGCGCAGAAAGACGTCCACGCCACCGAAGTTCCTCAGGTCGAAGCCGGTATCCATGAGGAACCTCGATATCAGACAAGTGCCTTCTTCCGCGTGGTTATCGGTCGGGCGGACCATGGGACCAGCGAGCCCCGTCCGACGAGGAGTCCTGATGACCGCCCGTATGCATGCCATCGTCCAGTCCGAGTTCGGCGGTCCTGATGCGCTCACCTACCAGGAGACCGACGTGCCGGAACCCGGCCCGGGGGAGGTGCTGCTGCGGGTCGCCGGTGCCGGGGTCAACCCGGGCGACGCGGTGCTCCGGGCGGGCCGCGTTCCGGGCCTTGTCACCCTGCCGTGGACTCCGGGCAACGACGTGGCGGGTGTCGTCGAGCGGACCGGTGACGGCGTCACACGGTTCACGCCGGGCGACGAGGTGTACGGCATGCTGCCGGTCGCGCGGCGGGGCGCGTACGCCGAGTACACCGCCGTCCCGGCCGCCGCGCTGGCTCCCAGGCCGAAGAACCTTGATCTGGCGCACGCCGGGGCCGTGCCCCTGGTCGCCTTCACCGCCTGGCAGGCGCTGGCCGTGCTGGCCCGGGTCCGGCCCGGCGACCGGGTGCTGATCCACGCGGCGGCCGGCGGTGTCGGCCATGTCGCGGTGCAGCTCGCCAAGGAACTCGGGGCGCACGTCATCGGCACCGCCCGCGCTGCCAACCATGAGTTCCTGCGCGGTTTGGGCGCCGACCAACTGATCGACTACACCGTCACCGACTTCCGGACCGCCGTCGCCCCGGTGGACACGGTCCTGGACCTGGTCGGCGGTTCCTACGGACCGCGCTCTCTCGACGCCCTGAAACCCGGGGGTCTGCTGATCGGCGCCTCGATCGACCCGGGAACGGACGAGCGGCAGGCCGTCGCCCGCGGCCTGCGCTACGTCTGGGTCACCGCCGAACCCTCCGGGCAGGTACTGGAACGGATCACCGAACGCGTCGAGGCGGGCAGGCTGCGGGTCGCGGTCCACCGCACCTACCCGCTGGCCGAGGCCGCCGCGGCCCATCGCGCGATCGAGGGAAAGCGCACCATCGGCAAGATCGTCCTGGTGCCGTGAACGCCGTGTACCGGCCCAACGCCCGGCGTCGTGGCCTTGGTTGAGCCGGTCGGAGATCAGCCGCCGGCCGGTTTCGAAGGCGCTGATGACGTACAGCGCCTCGTCGTCGATCGCGTTCTCGTCCCCGTCGAGACAGATCCGGACCGGGTGTCCGTCAGGGGCGTACTGCGCTTCCGCGTCATGGGTGTTGTCCCGACTGGCCCGCTCCAGCTCGTCCAACAGCGCGCCGATGGTGCGTACTTCGCCGGGTGACCGCTCCACGTACCGGCGTACGAGGCTGGCTCCTCCCAAGTGACCGTGCTCAGCCCCGAGGGCTTCGACGCGGCCGGTCCACCCGTTGCCGGGGATGTCGAGGCCTCGGTGCCGCAGGCGGCGGTCGCGTACGACAGCCCCGAACAGGACCGCGGTGAGCGGGGGTCGTGGGGTGATGCGTACGGTGGTCATGGCGGCAGTCCCTCCGAACGCGGCTACCGCTGGGACGCCGGCCGGCCTGAGAACGTACGGGCTCGTCGGCCGGACGGGTCGTCGGCCCCGTGCGTGAGGGCGTACCGGAGTATTCCCGGCGACGGTGGTGGCACCGGTACCAGGACCGGCGATCCTGCTCACCGGAGGGATCTGGTTGCCCCGGGCGGCCCGGCGCAGAGTGTTCCCATGAACACCACGAAGCAGCCGGAAGCCAGGAGCCGTGTGACCCCGCTCAGGTCACTTCTGGGAAGCACGTACGTCCCACGCCCCGGCGGAGCCCGTCCCGTTCACCGGAACACGTTGTCGGAGTCGTCCCAGACCGACGGCTCGCCCTGCGCGTACTCGCGCGGGACGCGCGACGACGTCTGATACATCGCCTCGATCTCGGCGGCGAACCGCTTCGCGATCGCGTCCCGCCGGAGTTTCATCGAGGGCGTCAGCAGTCCGTTGGTCATGTCGAAGGACTCGGGGAGAACACGGAACACCCGGATCGACTCCGAACGGGACACGGTGGTGTTGGCGGCGGCGACAGCACGTCTGACCTCCTCGCGCAGCTCGTTCTCCTCGCGGGCGTCCCGGACCGGGTGTTCACCCTTGGCCCGGGCCGCCCGCCAGTGCGCGACGAATTCCGGATCCAGCGTGATCAGCGCGCCCACACAAGGCCGGTTGTCACCCACGACCACCGCCTGGTGGATCAGCGGATGCACGCGCAGACGCTCCTCCAGGGCCGCGGGAGCCACGCTCTTGCCGCCGCTCGTGATGATGATGTCCTTCTTGCGCCCGGTGATGGTCAGATAGCCCTCGGCGTCGACACTGCCGATGTCGCCGGTGGCCAGCCAGCCGTCCTGGAACGCAGCCGCGGTGGCCGGAGCGTTGTTGATGTACCCCTGGAACACCGACGGCCCCCACACCAGGATCTCCCCGTCGTCGGCCACGTGGACCTCCGTGCCCGGCAGCGGACGGCCCACGGTTCCGAACTTCTCCCGTCCCACCGGCTGCACGGTGATGCCGCCACTGGTCTCGGTGAGCCCGTATCCGTCGTGGACGAAGATCCCGATCCCGGCGAAGAACAGGGCCAGTTCGCGGTTCAGGGGCGAGCCGCCGGACACCCCGCCGCACACTCTTCCGCCCAGCGCGGTGCGCAGTCTTCGGTAGACCGCCTTGTCGTAGAGGGAGTGCTGGAGCTTCAGGTCGAAACCGGGACCGGGCCCCTGGCCGAGCCGTTGGCGCTCGGAGGCGGCGGCGAAGTCCTGCGCGGTGCGGACAGCCCGCTCGAACAGCTGCCCGCGGCCCGCCTGTTGTGCCGAGCGCAGGAAGTTCTTGTAGATCTTCTCGAAGACGAACGGAACCGCGTACAGGTATGTGGGCCGGAAGGAGAGGATGGCCGCGGAGAGTGCCTCCGCGTGCAGCTCCGGTTCGTGCGCCATCAGCATGCCGCCACGCATACAGAGCCCCTGGATCATGAGGCCGTACACGTGGGAGAACGGGAGGAAGGCGAGGATGGCGGGCTGCTGCCCGGGCGGGGCGGCGGTGTGTCTCCAGCCCGCGAGCAGTGTGTCGACCGGACTGGCCAGACTGCGATGGGTCAGGGCGCAGCCCTTTGGCTGCCCCGTCGTGCCGGAGGTGTACGCGACGACGGCCGTGGAGTCGGGCAGCACGATCCGGCGCAGTGAGTCGATCGTGGTCGTCGGTATCGCGCGGCCCCGCTCGATCAGCTGTGTCAGCGCGCCGGAGTCCAACTGCCAGACGTGGCGCAGGAACGGGAGCGCGGCGCAGGCCGAGCCGACCGTCATCACGCCCTGCTCGTCCTCGACCACCACACCGACACAGTGCGCGTCCTTGAGGATCCACTCGACCTGCTCGTGCGAGGAGGTCGGGTAGATCGGTACCACCTCGGCGCCCACCGACCACAGGGCATAGCCGAGCACGGTCCACTCGTAACGCGTGCGCGCCATGATGGCCACGCGGTCACCCGGGCGTATCCCCGACGTGACGAGTCCCCTCGCCAGATCGACCACTTCGTCCCACAGTTCGGCGGCCGACACCTGGGTCCACGTCGAGGGGGAGCCTTCGGTGCGGCGCGCGATCTGCGCGAGCCCCGGATCGCGGCGAGCCGCTTCGAAGAGGCTGTCGGCGAGTCCTCCCTGCATCACCGTCGTGGTCGGTGGAGGAAGTTCGGACTGGTGCATTCGCCGCTCCGGAATTCTCCTCGACGCGGCCTCACCAAGAGACGCTGGAGCCGAGGATTCATGAATCTAGCCCACCACGAGGACCACCGTGCCGGGATTCACCGAGCAACCGCTTTTCCCGGCTGGTGAGGCCTGGAACGGGGCCTCACCGTGCTCTCGATACCGCTCGGAACCGGTGCGGGAATCCGGAGTTGCCCGCAAGACGGGCCGAAGCGTCACCCGTTCACCCTTTCGGACGGGGGCTTCGGGCTGACACACTCCGGAGGGTGCCTGACTTCGACATGCTTGTCATCGGTTCCGGCCCGGGTGGCCAGAAGGCCGCCATCGCCGCGGCCAAACTCGGCCGCAGGGCCGCCGTCATCGACCGCCCGGACATGGTCGGCGGGGTCTCCATCCATACCGGAACCATCCCCTCCAAGACGCTGCGTGAGGCGGTCCTCTATCTCACGGGACTGACGCAGCGTGACCTGTACGGCCAGAGCTACCGCCTCAAGGAAGACATCACCGTCGCCGACCTGACCGCGCGCACCCAGCACGTGGTCGGCCGAGAGGTCGACGTCATCCGGAGCCAGCTGTCCCGCAACCACGTCTCGCTCTTCGCGGGCACCGGCCGTTTCCTGGACGATCACACCGTCGGCCTGACAGAGGTGAACGGTCATGAACGGGAGTTGACCGCCGAGCACATCGTCATCGCCACGGGCACGCGTCCGGCCCGGCCCGCGACCGTCGAGTTCGACGAGCAGACCATCCTGGACTCCGACAACGTCCTGAACCTGGAGCGGGTCCCGCGCTCCATGGTCATCGTGGGCGCCGGGGTGATCGGCATGGAGTACGCCTCCATGTTCGCCGCCCTCGGCAGCAAGATCACGGTGGTGGAACAGCGGCCCGGGATGCTCGACTTCTGCGATGTCGAGGTCATCGAGTCGCTGAAGTACCACCTGCGGGACCTCGCCGTCACCTTCCGCTTCGGGGAGACCGTCGCCGCGGTGGAGCGGCACGCCCGGGGCACCCTCACGATCCTGGAGAGCGGCAAGAAGATCCCGGCGGACGCGGTGATGTACTCGGCGGGCCGACAGGGGCTCACCGACGAACTCGACCTGGACAAGGCGGGCTTGTCGGCCGACCGGCGCGGCCGGATCACGGTCGACGAGCACTACCGCACCGAAGTGCCGCACATCTACGCCGTCGGTGACGTCATCGGCTTCCCCGCACTGGCCGCGACCTCGATGGAACAGGGCCGTACGGCCGCGTACCACGCGTTCGACGAGCCGGTGAACCGGATGCACGACCTCCAGCCGATCGGCATCTACACCATTCCGGAGATCAGCTTCATCGGCCGGACCGAGGACCAACTCACCGAGGACCGGGTGCCGTTCGAGGTGGGTATCTCCCGCTACCGCGAACTGGCCCGCGGGCAGATCATCGGCGACTCGCACGGCATGCTCAAGCTGCTGGTCTCCCCGGACGACCGCAAACTGCTCGGGGTGCACTGCTTCGGCACCGGCGCGACCGAACTCATCCACATCGGGCAGTCGGTCATGGGCTGCGGCGGCACGGTCGACTACCTGGTCGACGCCGTGTTCAACTACCCGACGCTCGCGGAGTCCTACAAGGTCGCGGCCCTGGACGCGACCAACAAGATCCGGCAGATCGACCGGCTCAGGGACTGACCGGGCGGAGCGTGAACGAACGCGGGAGGCCGGGGGGAAGGACGCGGGGGCACTGGCTATGCTCTCGGCCATGCCCACAGCCATGGTGACCGGAGCGACAGCGGGAATCGGCGCGGCCTTCGCCCGGAGACTGGCCGCGGACGGCTTCGGTCTCGTCCTTCTCGCCCGTGACACCGAGCGACTCGGCCGGGCCGCGGAGAGGTACCGCGCCGACCACGGGGTCGACGTGGACATCCTCTCCGCGGACCTCGCCACCGAGGAAGGACTGGCCGCGGCGGAACAACGGGCCGGTCAGGGCGTCGACCTGCTGGTGAACAACGCCGGCTTCGGCCAGCGCGGAGCCTTCCTCGGCACCGACCTGTCCGAGGAACTGGCCATGCTCCGGGTGCACTGCGAAGCCGTACTGCGCCTCACCCGTGCCGCGCTGCCCGGCATGGTGGAGCGCGGACGCGGGGGTGTCGTGAACGTGGCCTCGGTGTCGGCGTTCTTCCCCCGCGGCACGTACAGCGCCTCCAAGGCCTGGGTCGTCACCTTCAGCGAGAGCCTCCGTCAGGAGGTGGGCGGCAGCGGCGCCCACGTGATGGCCCTGTGCCCGGGCTGGGTGCGCACCGAGTTCCACGAACGGTCGCGGATGGACACCTCGGGCATTCCCGAGTCCATGTGGCTGGACGCGGACGACCTCGTCGCCGCCTCCATCCGTGACTTCCGCCGCGGTGTCCCGGTGAGCATCCCGGACGCACGCTACAAGGCCCTCGCCGGGCTCGGCCGACTGCTGCCCCGCCGGCTCAACGCCCGGCTCTCCGCCGGAGCGGGCAGCCGCCACTGACCGGCGCCGGAGCGAGGCCGGGCCGCCCCCGTTGCTCTTGGGGCGGCCCTTTCTCCCGCATACCGGGTCCCTAGCGCCGACTCCGTACCAGCAGATACAGGAAGTACGGCGTGCCGATCACCGCCGTCATCAGGCCGGCGCCGAGTTGAGCGGGCGCGATCACCGTGCGGCCGAGCAGGTCGGCCGTGCAGACGAGCGCGGCGCCGAGCAGGACGGAGACCGGCACCACCCGGACGTGCCGCCGGCCCACGAGGGCGCGCGCCGCGTGCGGCGCCACGAGGCCCACGAAGCCGATGGTGCCTGCCGAGGCGACCGCGGTCGCGCTGAGCAGGACGCTCACCACCAGGAAGCCGAGCCTGGTCCGGGACAGCCCCAGGCCGAGGAGCCGCGGGGTGTCCCCGTCCAGGGACACGAGGTCCAGCTCGGTGCGCCGGGCGACCGCGGCGATCAGGCCCAGCACCAGCACGAGCGCGACGGGCAGCACGTCCGGCATGGTCCGCCCGTACGTCGAACCGGACAGCCAGGTCAGCGCCTTCGTGGCGTTGAACGGGTCGGTGAGCACGATGAGCAGACTGACCAGTGCCGTCGTGCCGGCGGCCATGCCGATGCCGACGAGGACCAGCCGGTTCTGCTGGTAGCCGCCCCGGGCGGCGAGCCCGAAGACGATGACGGAGGTCACCGACGCACCCGCGAACGCGGCACCCGCGACGCCCCAGGTACCGGCGGCGGGCACGGTGGTGACGAGGAGTACGGCGCCCAGCGCGGCTCCGCCGGACACACCGAGGACCCCCGGCTCCGCGAGCGGGTTGCGGGTCACGGCCTGCACCAGCGTGCCTGCCAGGGCGAGGGCCGCACCCGCGCACAGGGCCGCGAGCACGCGGGGCATCCGGGTGTCGAGGACGAAGGACACGGCCCGACCGGCCCGCCCCTGCGCCCAGTTCGCCACGTCACCGAGCAGGAGTTTGCTGTCGCCCAGCAGGGCACCGGCGATGGTGACACCGACGACCACGGCGACCAGAACGGCCACCGTCACCAGGAACGCGGTCCGGCTGGGGATGCGGAATCGGTCCGGCGCCTCGGCTCCGGAGGTGTCCCGCAGCCGTAGCGCCATCACCACCAGGAACACGGCACCGACCAGACTGGTGACGACACCGGTTGGCACGGCCACAGCGGTGTCCGTGGGCACAAGGGCCCGCAGCACCACGTCCGACCCGAGGACAAGACCGGCGCCGACCAGGCCGGCCACGGGCAGGGTCGTACGGGCGCGGGCGAGGCCCCGGAACCTGCGGGCGAGCGGACGCACCAGGGCCGGTGCGCACAGGCCGACGAAGCCGATGGGGCCGGCGAGTGTGACGGCCACCGCGGACAGCAGTGCGGCCAGTACGACCACCGTCACGCGGGTGGCACGGACCGGGACGCCGAGACCGCGCGCGGCGTCGTCGCCAAGGGCGAGCGCGTCGACCCGACGGGCGGTCAGCAGCAGGCCGATGAGCCCGATCATGGCGATGGGCAGCAACTGCAGGACGCCGTCGAAGCCGTTCTGGCTGATGCTGCCCTGGTTCCACTGGTAGAGCCCCTTGGTCTGCTCGGGGAACAGCAGGAGCAGCCCCTCGGTCACCGAGCTGAGACCCAGCGCCAGAGCGGTGCCCGCGAGGACCAGCCGTACGGTGCCTGTGCCGAGGCCGGACAGGGCGAGTACGACGGCCGCGGCCAGCAGTCCGCCGGCGAAGGCGACGCCGGAGGAGGCGAGCAGCGGGAGTGAGGCACCGGTGGTGCCGACCAGCCCGAGTGCCAGGTACGAACCGGCGTTCACCGCGAGGGTGTCGGGCGCGGCGAGCACGTTGCGGCTGACGGCTTGGAGTACGGCGCCCGCCACGCCGAGGATGACGCCGACCATGATTCCGGCGGCCATCCGGGGCAGCCGGGAGGCGACCACGACGGACGCGTCGCCCGGATCGGCCTGCCCGGTGAGGGCCTTGAACACCTCGGCGGGCCCGACGGCGGCGGTGCCCTGGGTGATGTCGACGACGGCGAGGACGGCGACCAGGAGGACGAGCGCGGCCGCCACCGCGGCCGTGCCCGTCCGGGACGCGGCCGTCAGCGGCCGGGTGGCGGGGGACGTTGCGGTGACGGCCATGGCTCCGTTACTTCGTGAGCGCGGCGACGAGGGCGTCGATGTACGCCTCCATCGACCCCGGACCGCCGAACATCCAGATGCCGTCGGGCAGTCGGTGCACCTCACCGGCCTTCACGAACGGCAGCGACTTCCACACGGCGTTCTTCGCCAGCGCGCCGGTGAAGGGCGTGCTGCCCTCGTCGCCGTCGTTGCCTATGTAGGCGAACCGGACGTCCTTCGGCAGGTCGGTGAGGCCCTCGACGTCGGTGGTTCCGAGGCCGTACGCCTCGTCGCCCTTGATCGTCCAGGCGTTCTTCAGGCCGAGCGCCTCGTTGACGGTTCCGATGAGCGAACCGCTGGTGTAGGGCCGCAGGGAGACCTGGTTGGAGGTGACGTACCCGTCGGAGAAGGCGACGTCCGTGCCGGCGAGACCGGCGTCGGCGAGGGCCTTCTTGCCCTCGGCGACCTTGGCCTCGAAGTTCGTACGGGCCGTCTCGGCCTTGTCGGTGGTGCCGGTGGCCTTGGCGATGAGGTCGAGGTTCTCCAGCATCTGCCCGATCTGGTCGGAGGCGTCGGCGGACGTCACCTCCAGTACCGGGGCGACCTTGCGCAGCTGCTTCACCGCGGCGGGCGTCAGGTCGGTGGTGGCCACGATGAGGTCCGGCGCGAGGGAGGCGACCGTGTCCATGCTGGGCTCGCCGCGCGTGCCGATGTCCTTCGGCTCGTTCTTCAACGGGACAGCGCTGTCCCAGGTCTTGTAGCCCTTCACGTCGGCGACACCGACGGGGTCCACGCCGAGCGTGACGAGGCTCTCGACGACGTTCCACTCGGTGGCGACGACCTTGGTGGCCGGGCCGTCGAGCTTGACCTTGGCTCCGGTGGCGTCGGTGAGGGTGATGGCCTCGGAGGACTTCTCGGAGCTTTCGGCGGCAGGCTCGGTGGTGCCGCAGGCGGCGAGAGTGAGCGCGGCGGCCGTGGTGGCGGCCGCGGTGAGCAGGAGGCGTCTCATGAGGTGGTGCCGAGCCTTTCGGTTCGAGTGGGTCGGGCGTGGTGGCGGCCGATCGGGCGGGTGCGCAGTCGGCCGGTCAGGGGGTCGGTGTCGACGTCGATCCGGATGCCGTAGACGGCTGTCAGGCGTTCCGGGGTCAGGACGTCCTCGGGCAGGCCGTCGGCGACGATCCGGCCCGCTTCGAGCAGCGCGATCCGGTCCGCTACGGCCGCCGCCTGGTCGAGGTCGTGCAGGACGACTCCGACGGCGATGGAGTGGTCGTCGGCCAGGTCGCGGATGAGGTCGAGGAGTTCGATCTGGTAGCGCAGGTCGAGATAGGTCGTCGGTTCGTCCAGCAGCAGCACGCCGGTCTCCTGGGCGAGACAGCTCGCGAGCCACACGCGCTGCAACTGCCCGCCGGACAGGTGGTCGGCGCCCCGCTCGGCGAGGTCCCTGACACCTGTCAGTGTGAGCGCGCGGTCGACCGCGGCCGACGCGTCGGGATCGGGCCGGCCGAACCGGCCCCGGTAGGGGTAGCGGCCGAACTCGACGACATCCCGCACGGTCAGCCCGCTGGGCGTGGGGCGACCCTGGGTCAGCAGCGCGACGTGCCGCGCGAACTCACGGGGCGTCAGGGTGAGGCCGTCCGTGTCGGCATCGATCCTGAGCGTCGCGTGGCGGGCCCGCTGCAGCCGGGCGATCGTCCGCAGGAGCGTCGACTTGCCGCTGCCGTTGGGGCCGACCAGTGCGGTCACTTCGCCGGGCCGGAGCGCGACCGCCGCTTCGTGCACGACGTCGACACCGTCGTACGACACGGTCACACCCGTAGCCGAGAGTGCGTGACCGCGTAGACGCGGGGCAGCGGCTGTTTCTTCACCAGATCTCACATGGCGAAGGTTAGCCTAACCTAAATTCGCCTTGACGCGGTGCCCTCGAGTCCGGCCTCAGCCGGTCTGCCACGAGGCCGCGTTCCACACTCCCGAGCGCCGGAGCGACTGTGGGCAGTGCAGGTAGATCTCGTCGATCTCCAAAACCAGGGCCAGCGTGGGGCGCTGGCCGTTCAGCGTCATGGCGTCGAAGAACGGGGCGTCGGTGAGAATGCGGGCCCGGCCGTTGACCCGCAGGACCTCCTTGCTGCCCGGGATCAGGTACAGCAGGCCGGCGTGCGGGTTGTCGAGGATGTTGTGGAAGCTGTCGCCGCGGCGGTTCCCCGGCCGGTCGGGCAGGGCGAGCGTGCCGGAGTCGATGACGTGCGTGAAGCCGGGGGCGTCCCCGCGCGGGGAGACGTCGCAGTTGCCCTGGGTGTCGGAGGTGGCCAGCAGGCAGAACGGCGAGCGGGCCAGTATGTCCAGGTCCATGTCGGTGAGCCGGTCGTGGACCTTCTCGATCACTATCGGCCAGGGCTCGCCCAGCAGTTCGCGCAATTCGGCGGGCGATGCCAGCTCGACCCAGCCCTCCTCGGTCACGGCGTCCGAACCGTTGCCGGTGGTGTCGATCGTGTGCGGCAAGGCCGACTCCCAAGGTGTGTGCGTCCGGTGAGGGATCGCATATGAGGCATTGTCTGAAGTGAGGTTCACCTTACTTCGAGGTCCGGACGGAGCGGGTTCGACGACTGTGGGCGGCTTTGCGGGGGGCCGTGTGCCGGTACCGGGGTGACCGTGGCGGGCCTACGCGGCTGTTTCGGCGGTCCAGGTGATACGCGGGGGCTCGACGCGCGCGCACAGGGGAGTGCCGTTCACGTCCGTCAGGCCCAGACTCCCGACCAGCAGGCCGTCGCGCGCGGCGGCGGCGAGCACCTCGGCGGGGATGGCGTCGATCATCAGCTTGGCGCGGCGGAACATCGAGAAGACGCCCGACTCGTCGACCGTGCCCCACGACAGGTAGATGAAGCGGCGGCCCAAACGGTCCTGTACGTAAGGGCCCTTCACTTCGGTGCCGGTGCCGGCACCGGTGCCCGTGCCGGTCGGAGAGGGAGCTGTGGTGCACTCCAGCGTCCAGGTCGCCGAAGCGGCGTCGGCGGGCTGCGGGTCCAGGAGTTCGGCCGGACGGTCGCGGCGCTGCACGGCGACGTGAACGTTCTCGTAGACCACGACGTCGTTGTCGCCGCGGGCGGCGGGCGAGCAGGTGAGGCCGGGCAGGTCGACGGCGTCGATACGGATGCGCATCCGCCCATTGTCCCCGGGGCGGAGACGGCATGCCGCCGGACCGCCCTCATGCCCGGCCGGCGTACGTCCGTACGGAGCCGCCATCATGATCCTTCTCTGCGCTCGGCCGGCGCGTCCAGCCGAGCGGCTTGCCCGGAGGGCCGTTGAGCTCGGCGCGGGCCTTCTCCTGTGGCGTCGTCCATCCGCTCAGTAGTCTTCGGAACATGCGGATCTCTGTTTCCTCGGACATGGACGAACCAACGGCCCGGCGCCTCGTCACCGAGTTGCGCGAGCGCGGCCACGAGGTGCTGACGCACGGGGCGCTCGAGCCCGGCGAGACCACGCGGTGGGCGTTCTGCTCGGAGACGGCGGCCCGCGAGGTCGCCACCGGGACGTCCGACCAGGCGGTCGTCTGCTGCTGGACCGGCACCGGCGCGTCCATCGCCGCGAACAAGGTGCCGGGGGTACGAGCGGCCCTGTGCACGGACGCGTACACGGCGGACGGCGCACGCCGCTGGAACGACGCCAACGTGCTGGCGCTGAGCCTGCGCCTGACGTCCGAGCCGCTGCTCAGGGAGATCCTCGACGCCTGGTTCGCCGCCCGGGCCGGCCGTGACGCCGACGACCTGGAGAACGTGGCCCACATCGGACGCCTCGACGACGGCAGGACCGCTTCGTAGAGGTCCGACGACCGGCCGCCGACGGCTCGTGCCTCCCGGCCCTACTCCGGAAGCAGCGCGAGCACCGCGACGACGGCCCGATGGTCGGTACCCGGCAGCGTGCGCTCGCCCACGGAGACCCCCGCCAGGCCGGAGCCGTGCAGGACGTGGTCGAGCTGGACCATCGGCGGCACCAACGCGTGGCCGACCGGCCAGGTCCGGGCCCATCCGTGGCCGAGTTCGGCGTGGGTGTCGGTGAGCCCGGCCGACAGCAGCCTCCGCATCGGAGCGTGGTCGAGGGAGGCGTTGAAGTCGCCCAGGAACACCGTGTCGGGGCCGCCGCGCCGGGCTAGCGAGGCGAGGGCGGTCATGTCCCGCGTCCAGCGGTCCGCGTCTCCGAGGGGGTAATAGGTGTGGACGGCCACGAACCTCACCGTGCTTCCGTCGAGGGTGAGTTCGGCGGTGGTCTGGGGCCAGGCGGTGTCGGAGTCCGTCGTACCGCCGTGGGACAGCGGGCGTCGTGAGTAGATCGAGGAGTCGTACTCGGGGTGGAGTTCGCGGTACGGCATCAGTGCGCCGAGCCCCGCCTTGTCCAGGGCCGCCACCCCGCCGGGCGGCAGTTGCTCCAGGGCCAGCACGTCGATCCGCTCGGTGCGGACCAACTCCGCCACCGCACGTGGATCGGCGCCGCCGACATCGGTGTTGAGGGTGGCGACACGCAACTCCGTTGAGCCTGAGGGAATATGACGGCCCTCGGGGACGAACCGTGGTACCAGCAGCCCCACTTGAACGGCGACCAGAGCAGCCACGACGGCCACCGCCCATCGCGAGCGCAGCGCGCGAACCGCGACCATGACGCCGAGCACCAGCAGGCTGAGCAGCGCCGAGTACGGAAAGAGCACCATGGGCACCGCGAGGGGCGTACCGGCGTCAAGTCCCGTCAGACGTACGACGAGCAGCCCGGCGGGAAGGGCGAGCACGAGCCCGCAGCCCAGCAGTCCCCACGTACGTCCGCGCCGACCGCGTCCCCGCCGCCGGTCCGCGGCGCGCGGGATGTCGGTCACCGTGCCTGCCATCCGTCTCCGCCCTGTGCTCGTGCCCGGCGCGACTTCGCGATCACCGGGGTCCCGGGACGGGGACGACAGGACGGCGCGTACGGTTCCGGCCTCGGGACACCGTCATCGACTCTCGGCGGGGTTCTGCCAGCCCAGTCGTGGGCCGAGCCCGGTGGCGATGTCGGTGAGGATCTGTACGTAGTCGTCGTGGTCGAAGGTGAAGGGCAGGGCGAACGCCACCTCGTCGACCTCCCGGAAGGCCGCGTGGGCGTAGAGCCGCTCGGCGATCTCCTCGCTCGTGCCGACGAGATCGGGGGCGAACATCATGCGCGCCGGTCCCTGAGGCGTGCTGGTACGCGGCGTCCGCTTGAGGGCGTACTCCTCGTACTTCGCGCGCTGCTCCGGCGTGGCGCTGTCGGTGGGGATGACGACGAGGCCCTGGGAGACGCGGGCGCGCTCACCGTCGGGATGGTGGGCGCGGAAGGTCCGGATGTGCGAGAGCTGGATCTCGGCGAAGTCCTCGGACTCCTCCGCCTTCACCACACTGCTGGTCAGGAAGTTCATGCCGTGCTCGCCGGCCCACTGAGCCGAGCGCAGGCTTCCGCCGCCGTACCACATGCGCCGGCCCAGGCCGGGGGAGTGGGGCTGGACGCGGTCGGAGAACACCTCGAACCCCTTGATGCCGCTGGAGTCCGTGGCGGGTTTCCCGCGTACGAAGTCCAGCAGCCGTCGCATACGGTCGTAGGTGAAGTCCTCCGCGTCGGCGGTGTCGGGATAGAGCGCGTTCCTGACCTCGTCGTAGTGCATCGGCGGGCCGACGCTGAGGCCCGGATTGAGGCGGCCCCGGGACAGGATGTCGACCGTCGCCAGATCCTCGGCCAGCCGTAGCGGGTTCTCCCAGCCCAGGGGGATGACCGCGGTGCCCAGCTCGATACGGCTGGTGCGCTGTGAGGCGGCCGCCAGCACGGCGACCGGAGAGGAGATGCCGTACTGAAGATGGCGGTGTCGCACCCACGCACTGTCGAATCCGAGCCGTTCGCCCAGTCCGATGATTTCCAGTGTCGATTCGTGGCCCCGGCCGGGGTCGTCACCGTCGAACAGCCCGATGGTCAGGAAGCCCAGCTTCCGCAACGGGTCCGAGGGCAGTGGCACAGGGCTCCTCCATCGTTCACGGCGACTTCCGCCGAACACCAGTGCTGCGTTCATTGTCGCAGGCGAGAAGCATGTGCCGCCTTTCAGGCGCCCGTCGACGGCCCGGCAGGCGCGCTCGGCGATGTTTCAGGAGGGACGATATCGGCAACCCGCTCACCATGGTGCAAATCGGCTACACGATGATGACGGAGCAGGCGGGTCCCCGTGCCCTCGTGGAGGACCTGGTGGCCGCGGAGCGAGCCGGTTTCGACTTCTCCGTCACCTCCGACCACTACTTCCCCTGGCTCGCGTCCCAGGGCCACGCCCCCTACGCGTGGAGTGTGCTCGGTGCGGCGGCACAGGCCACCGAGCGGATCCCGCTGATGACCTACGTGACCTGTCCCACCGTGCGCTATCACCCGGCCGTGATCGCGCAGAAGGCCGCCACCATGCAGTTGCTCTCCCAAGGGCGGTTCCGGCTCGGACTGGGCTCGGGGGAGAACCTCAACGAGCACGTGGTGGGTGCGGGCTGGCCCTCTCCGCGGATCCGGATCGAGATGCTCGAAGAAGCGGTGGAGATCATCAGGGCACTCTTCGCCGGAGAAAACGTCAACCACCAGGGCGCCCATTTCGACGTGGCGAACGCCCGGCTCTGGGATCTGCCGGACGACCTGCCGCCCATCGGCGTGGCCGTCTCCGGCGAACTCTCCTGCTCGCTCGCCGGCCGGCTCGCCGACCTGGTCATCGCCACCGAGCCCAAGTCGGAGCTGCTCGAATCCTTCGACCGGCACGGCGGCCGTGGCAAGCCCCGGGTGGGCCAGCTCCCGGTCTGCTACGACACCGACCGGGACGCGGCGATCGCTCGCGCGCACGACCAGTTCCGCTGGTCGGTGGGCGGCTGGCCGGTGAACTCCGAACTGCCGGGCCCCTCGGGATTCGCCGGCGCGACCCAGTACGTCACACCGCAGGACGTGGCGGAGTCGATCCCCTGCGGCGACGACGTCAGCCAGTTCGTCGAGGCCGTACGCCCCTACGCGGAAGCCGGATTCACCGAGATCGCCCTCGTCCAGGTGGGCGGCGAACAACAACTCCCCTTCATCGCCTGGGCGGAGAAGGAACTCCTGCCCGCACTGCGCGAGCTGTGACCGAAGACGACACTGGAGAGACCGGACACCATGAGCGACAACGACACATCGTCAGCCACGCCTTCCGGCGACCCGGCCGCCGAGTGGGCCTCGAACCCCGACCTGGTACAGGTGGTGCTGGGCGACTGCTCGGTCGCCGACGCGGACACCGTGTTCCGCGCGCTGGGTTCCCGCTTCGCCTCCGAACGCGGCGACGACGCACCGGCACAGCGCACCGACACCCACCCCGACACGTGGACCAGCGCCTTTCTGGTCTCGGACAGTGCCGCCCCGCTGTCCGAAACGATCCTGGCGGGCTCCGTCACCGCTGACCTCCAGGGCGGTCCGGTGGCCGTCTCCCGTATGCGCGAAGCCCTCGCGTCCGGCTTCGCCGTCGAAGGGACGGGGTCGGTGTCCGGCGACCAGGAAGTGGATGTCCAGCTCCGGCTCACGGCCGCGGGCGACACGGCCTGACCCGACCGACTCCGAGCGGCCCCGGCTAGGACCCGTCCTGGTCGAAGTAGTCGGCGACCAGGACGGCGAACTCGTCGGGGTCGGCCAGCCGGATGCCGAGGGTCTCGGCCTTGGCCCGCTTGGATCCCGCGTTCTCTCCCGCGACGACCAGGCTGGTCTTCTTGGAGACGCTGGAGGAGGAGCGGCCGCCGGCCCGCTCGATCAGCTCGTTCACCTGGTTGCGGCTGAGCTTTTCCAGGGTGCCGGTCATCGCTCCGGTGACGACGACGGTCATCCCGGCCAGCGGTCCGCCCGACGGCTCGGCGGGGTCGTCCTCCGTGTCATCGGCGGCAGGGGCGGGCGGGGTGGCGCCGGGCTCCGTCATGTTCACCCCGGCTTCGGCGAGCTTGTCGATGAGCGGGGCGAGTTCGGTGAGTTCGGCGACGATGGTCGGGGCCTTCTCGGTGCCGATTCCCTCGACCCGCTCCATCGTTTCGGCGTCGGCGGCACGGATGTTGTCCATGGTGGCGAAGTACCGGGCGATCCGACGGGACATGGAACGGCCGGTGCCACGGACGCCGAGCGCGCACAGCACCCGTGACAGCGGTCGCGTCCTCGCCGTGCCGATCGCCGCGAGGAGGTTGTCGGTGCTGGTCTCGCCCATCCGCTCCAGGCCAAGCAGTTGATCGCGGGTGAGGGTGAACAGGTCGGCCAGGTCGGCGACCAACCCCGCTTCGACGAGCTGGACGACGCGGGTCGTGCCGAGGCCCTCGATGTCGAGCTGGTCACGGCCGACGGCGTAGGAGAGGGAGGCGACCAGATGGCAGTTGCGGCCGTTCTCGCAGCGCCAGCGCTGTTCACTCGTGTCGATTCCGGAGCCGCATCTCGGACACACCTCGGGGAAGAGGATGGGCTGCTCGTCGCCGGTGCGCAGATGGGCGACGGGGGCCTCGATACGGGGGATGACGTCGCCGGCCCGGTGGACCATGACGTGGTCGCCCAGGCGGAGATCGCGGCGGGTGATGTCGGCGGGGTTGTGCAGGGTGGCGTACGTGATGGTGGCACCGTCGATCTCGACGGGTTCGAGCACGCCGCGCGGGGCGATGATGCCGGTGCGGCCCACGTTCCACTCCACCTCCAGCAGCCGGGTGATCTTCTCCACGGCGGGCAGCTTGTAGGCGATCGCCCAGCGCGGGGCGCGTGAACCGGATCCGGCGGTCTGCTGGTCGGCCGCGAGGTCGGCCTTGATGACGATCCCGTCGATCCCGAAAGGCAGTTGGGCACGCAGCGCGGCGATCTCCCGGACGCGGGCCAGAACCTGCTCGACCGTGTCGGCGGTGGTGCCGGGTACGGCGGTGGTGGCAGTGGTGTTGAACCCGAATCCGGCGGCCTGTGTCATCAGCTCGCTGTGCGCGAGGTCGCCCAGCCGTGCCGCGAGCGCTGCCTCGGTGCCGGGCAGCGGCAGCAGGCCGTAGCCGAAGAACGTCATCGGCACGGTGTAGGCACGGTCCTTGGCGCGCAGCGTGCCCGCCGAGGCGCCGCGCGGGTTGGCGAACGGCTGCCCGCCGTGCGCGGTGCGGACCTCGGTGGCGTGCTCGAACTGCGCGGTGGTCATCAGGACCTCGCCGCGCACCTCCACGGTGACCGGCTCGGCAAGCACGGGCGGCAGACCCTCGATGGTGCCGATGGCGTGCGAGACGTCCTCTCCCGCCGTACCGTCGCCGCGCGTGATCAGCCTGGTCAGCCGGCCGCGGGTGTAGCGGGCCGCGATCGCGAGACCGTCCAGCTTCGGCTCGACGCTGAACCGACCGACGTCATGGCCGATCCGCCGGGCCAGTGACGCCGTCCAGGCGGTGAACTCCTCCGGCGAGAACACGTTGTCCAGGCTCAGCATCGCGACCGTGTGCGGCACGTCCCCCTCGACCGCGCCACCGGCGACCTTCCCGGTCGGTGAGTCGGGCAGCACCTGATCGGGGTGGTCGGACTCCCAGGCCGCGATGCCGCGCACCAGCCTGTCGTACGCGTCGTCGTCCAGCACCGACGTGCCGCCCGCGTAATAGGCGGCCGACGCCTTCACCGCGTCCTCGACCGCCTGCGCGTAGGCGGTGGCATCCACGATCACTGCAACTGGTGTCGTCATGCCTGTCATCTTGCCCGCCACCACTGACAACGCCGTGGTGGCGAGTGCGCGGAGAGCGCCCCTCGGCCCCTGGGGCGCTCTCCGCCATGTCGCCGCTGCGGCGACCGGCTCCTGCCGTCCCGGTGGTTCGGGTGGCTCACACGGCGGTGAGCCCTGGTTCACCCGCAGTCACGGCCCAGGAGGCGGTGGTGCTCACCGGCGACCGTCGGACGGCGATGCTGTCGACGGTCCGGGCGTCGGTGGTCCACTGATGCCGGCCGACATCGAGCCGCAGATAACCGCGACGCGAGCCGTCGAAGTAGCGGACGTGCGGATTCAGAATCGGGTTGTACGCCTTCAGCGGAGCGTCGAAGGCGGCGGGGAAGTCGGAACTCACGCTGGTCGCCGTGAACTCGACCGCGACCGGGTCACTGTCCAGGTCGTCCCGGTCTATGCGCAGATCGCTGAACCAGGACGAGTGGATGTCCCCGGCGAGCACGACCGGGTTGGCCACCCGGGCGTCCCGCAGGAAGCGCAGGAAGTCGGTCCGGGCCGGGTCGTAGCCGTCCCACTGGTCGAGGTTGGCGATGGGCGGCAACGGGTGCGTCGGGTCGAGGAAGTTGGGGAAGCGGATCTGGCTCATCATCACCTGCTGGGCGACGACGTTCCAGCGCGCCGGAGAACGGCGCAACCCCTGCCGCAGCCACTTCTCCTGCGCCGCGCCGGTGAGGGTGCCGTCGGTGTTGCCCAGGCCGGCCGCGACCGGGCCGAAGTCGCCGGAGAATCCGCCGGGCTGGTCGGTGCGGTACTGGCGGGTGTCGAGGACGTTCAGCCGGAGCAGGTCGCCGAAGTCGAAGCGACGGTAGAGACGGTAGTCCGAGGAGCCGTTGACGAACCTGCGCCGTAGCGGCATGTGCTCGTAGTAGGCCTGGTACCCGGCGGAGCGCTGCCGGGCGAAAGCGACGGGGTCCTGGTGGCGCGCCCCGGTGTCGTCGATCTCGTCGACCACACCGGCGTAGTTGTTCTCCACCTCGTGGTCGTCCCAGGTGACGATCCAGGGGAAGGCGGCGTGGGCCGCCTGGAGGGCGGGGTCGGTCTTGTACTGGGCGTGCCGGGCACGGTAGTCGGCGAGCGTGACCAGTTGGTCGAGGCCGGAGGTCTGCGGGGCGCTGTGCAACCGGTCCGCGTAAGCGCTGCTGGGGTCGTACTCGTAGATGTAGTCGCCCACGTGCACGACCACGTCGAGGTCTTCCTCGGCGAGAGCGTTGTACGCGGGCCAGTAACCGTTCTGCCAGTCCTGGCAGTTGACCAGACCGATCCGCAGGCCGCCCGGGCGCGAGTGGGGCGCGGGGGCGGTACGGGTCCGGGCGGCAGGGCTGATCCGACGGCCCGTACGGAACCGGAACCAGTAGTCGCGGCCCGGCGCCAGGCCCCGTACATCCGCGTGGACGCTGTGCGCGTGGGCGCGTTCGGCGGTCTCGGTGCCGCGTCGGACGACCCGGCGGAACCGCTCGTCAGTGGCGATCTCCCATTCCACGCGCACCGGGCGGGTCCCCATGGACGCCGCGTCGTAGGGGTCGGCGACCAGCCGCGTCCACAGAACGACCCCGTCCGGCAGCGGATCGCCGCTCGCCACACCGAGCTTGAAGGGATCCCGGTGGAGTGGCTCCGCGTGCGCGGTCCGGATGTTCAGCGCCTGCGCGCCCGCGGCGACGGCGGATCCGACCAGCAGGCCACGCCGGCTGAGGGCGGCGGGCCGGGGCCTGGGTCTCGCGGGGGACGTGGAAGGTTCGTTCGTTGGTGACACCGCAGGCCTCCGTATGCCGATGCATGGGGCTGAGCCAAGGACCGGGGTGAGCCAAGCACATTGTGATTGACCAGCCAAGAACAAGTGATGACTTGTGAAGGGGAGTTGGAGGGCCGACGTCGGCGGGGCGCGGTATGTCGCAGTCGCCAGAAGCAACCCTTCCGCATGTGCGGCGGTCTTATCGGGCGTCGAGTTCGGAGGATCGGCCTCTGTCACTCACACCGCCGACCGACTGGAAAGGGCGCGGCCCATGGAGCTTGATCCCGACCTCTGTCTGGACGTTCCGGAGGATTTCGACGACACGGACGCCGACTCCCAGGTGCATCCCATGGCCAGGAAACTCTTCCCCGCCACAACGGCCGCGGAAGCCTTCGGCAAGGCCCAGGAGTGGGTGGGGGAGCACAGTGTCTTCCTGATAGACGTCTCATGGAACTTCGCCCACGACGAGGACGAGCCCTGCACACTCAGCATCTACTTCACGTTCGAGCCGGAACCCGAGGACGCCTGACGACGGCGGGCAACCTCTGGCGGCACGACAGAGGTTGCCCCGAACACCGCATCGGCAAGATCGGCGTACCGAGGGCCGCTTCGAGGCAGTAGTTACCGCACGGTGACAGTGTGGACGCGTCGATTTCCGCAGGCCGGGCACTCGCGGAAGATGAGACGAAGGGAACGACACCACCGAGCAAGCGAGCGAGGAGAGATGAGCGTGAGCACACTCACCGGCCTGGAACGAGCGCTGGAGCGCTTCGGACAGAGGATGCTCGGGCGGATCCGGGACAAGGAACCCGTCGAACTCGTCGAAGCCCTGCGCCGCGAGTGCGACGAACACGTCGTCGTGTGCAGCGAGAGCCGCATTGTCGTCCCCAATGCCTACGACGTCGAACTGGCCGAGTTCGCCCACGAGGAGCTCGAGCGCAACGGCGACGACCGCATCGACCAGATACTCACCGACACCCTGGCCCGTCACGGCGAACGCAAGGGCTATGAGTGGGCCGGCCCGCTCGCGGTGCACGTCACCAAGTCCCGCGACGTCCCCAACGGCCGGTATCGCGTGGCGAGCCGCGTGATGCACAACGTGCGGGCCGACGCGTTCCCGCGTTCTGCCTCGGCGTAGGCGCGGCCCACCTGCGGTGGATCGAGGGCCTGGCATGGGGTTCTCGGGGTGCTCCGCGGATCTCGTACGCCTTTTTCGGGCCGCTGGACGGAGTCCGGTGCCGCCCGACACCGGCCTACTCGCCGCGGTGTCGCCAGTACCAGACGGCGCCGATCACAGCGGCAACGAGAAAGGCGACCGGCAGGATCAGGCCGGGAATCCGGGAGGCCGTCACAAGGCGGCCCCGACGAGAGCCGAGAGGCTCGGAGGCGCGGGATTGGACATGGCGGTCTCTCCCCTTCTGCGCCGGTGCGAGGTATCCAGTCAGATGGTGGCTGGGTCCCGGGTTTCTGGCCAGCCCTCGCGTAATCGGAGGTCTGTGCCAACAGGGGCGGACCTGGTCGTTGTCGTCGGCGGGGGACGCCGGCAGGAGCCGTACTCGGCTGGCCCGGCCCGGCCGTGACAACCCCTGGTGCCCGCTGCCACACACTGTTCCGCGAATCTCGCAGGCAGCGGGATCCCCGGCAGAGTCATGCCAAGTACTTCAGGAGCAGCTCGCGGATCACCGCGCCCCCGGCCCCTGCCACACGTATGTCTGGCATGGGCCGAGGGCGGGGGAGCGGCGGTGCGTCGGGCGGGTCACGCCCCGGTCAGGCTGCGCCTCGCGGTCCCGCCGGAGCGGGCGCCGGCGCGGTCGACGGCGGCCCTGACGACCGCGAACGTGGCGCCCTGCAGAGCCGCGGCGAGCAGAACCTGCCGCCAGGGGCGGACCTTGTTCGAGGCGTCGTTCGGGGTCTGGTCGTGGCCCAGCAGCTTCCAGGTCCTCTTGAACGCGGCACCGGCAAGCTTGCTGCCGGCGGCGCCCAGCAGCAGGCCGGCCGGTTTGTAGACGACGCCGAAGGCTTTCACAGGAGGCCCTTGCGCGCACGGCTCGCCCTGCGGGAGCGGCGTGCGAGCAGCAGTACGGCGATGGTGCCGGCGCCGGCGAGCAGCGCGGTGCGGTTGTCCCGCGCCACCTGTGTCGTCCGGTCGGCCTTCTCGCGGACCGGCTGCGGGGTCTTCTCCTGCGCGAGGTGCCCGGCCTCGGTGACCTTCTCCCGTATCTGTACGGCGGCCCGGCCGGCCTTCTCGCGTACGGGCTCGGGGGTCTTGTCCTTCACCAACTGCGCGGCCTGGGCAGCCTTGGCGCGCACCTGCGCCGAGACCTGAGCGGCCTTCTGACTCGCCTGCTCCTTGGCCTCCGCCGCGGTCTCCTGGGCGCGGGCCTTGATATCGGTCTTGGCGGCCAGCGCCTCGACCGTCTGCCCCAACTCCTCGCGCGTGTGCTCGACCTGAGCGCGCAGCTCTTCCGGCGTGGGGGTCTGGCCGTTGTCCTCGGGCTTGTGCTGGTTCATCGGTGAGCCTTCTCCTTGATCTCGGCCGCGTCTGCCTTGACGCTTTCAATGGTCTGCTCGGGTACGGGCGGAGTCGCCTTGCTGATCTGCTTCTTTCCGGCCAGGGCGAGGACCCCGGCGATCACGGCCAGGACGCCGGTGACGATCAGAGCCGAGGCCCACACAGGCAGCGTCAGCGCCAGGGCGGCGATCACGGACGCGGCCAGGGCCTGCAGGGCCAGCACGCCGATCACCCCGGCACCGCCGAACAGGCCGCCGCCGACACCGAACCGCTTGCCCTTCTGCGCCATCTCCGCCTGAGCCAGCCGCATTTCCTCGCGCACCAGCTGCGACAACTGCTGCGAGGCGCGCTGTACCAGCTCACCCACCGGCTGCTCGGCGTCGCTCGGGTGGCTTTGGGAGCCGCTTGTCGTCATGCGCAGTTCACCCTCTCTTGTCGCCGTCGTTGTCGTCGTGCTGCTGTCGTGTACCCGGGAAAACGATGCGAACCCTCTCCGACCAGGTGTCCTGTGTGCGGTGCGGTTCATTGCTGCTCCCGGAGACGCCGCTTGTCCCGCTCGTCCCATGTCCGGGTGTCACGCGCCTCGACGTACGGCTCGGCCTCGGCGGGGTGGCCGCCGACGATGGCGCGTTCGCGGGCCAGCTCGGCGTCGAATTCCAGGCCCAGCAGGATCGCCAGATTCGTGATCCACAGCCAGAGCAGGAAGACGACGACACCGGCGAAGGTGCCGTAGGTCTTGTTGTACGAGGCGAACGTCGCCACGTAGAAGGCGAACCCGGCGGAGGCGACCATCCAGATCAGCAGCGCGAGGAAGCTGCCCGGAGTGATCCAGCGGTAGCCGCGGACCCGGGCGTTCGGCGTCGCCCAGTAGAGGATCGCGATCATGCCGGCGGCCAGCACGACCAGCACCGGCCACTTGGCGATCGACCACACGGTCAGTGCGGTGTCGCCGATACCGAACGCGGCGCCGGCCTGTTGGGCCAGGCCGCCGGTGAAGACGACGATCAGCGCGCTGGCGACCGCCAGGATCATCAGCACCACGGTGAGTCCCAGGCGGACGGGCAGTACCTTCCACACAGGCCGTCCCTCGGGAATGTCGTAGATGACGTTCGAGGTCCGGATGAAGGCGGCGACATAGCCGGACGCCGACCACACGGCCAGCGTCAGACCGGCGATCGCCATCACCGAGCCGGTGTCCGCGTTGCCCTGCAGCTGTTGTACGGCGCTCGTGATCACATCGCGGGCCGAGCCGGGGGTGAGCTGGGTGAGGTTGTCGAGGACCTTGTTCGTCGCCGACTCGCCGGCCAGCCCGAACAGCGAGACCAGCACGAGCAGTGCGGGAAACAGCGACAGCACTCCGTAGTAGGTCAACGACGCGGCGCGGTCGGTCAGCTCGTCATCCTTGAACTCGCCGACCGTCCGCCGCAGCACCGCCCACCACGACTTCTTCGGCATCTCCGTCGGAGTGTCCGGAGCATCCCGCTCCACTTCCCGGTCAGGACCGAAGCCGTCGTTGGGCTCGGGTTCGCCCGACGAGTCCTTGCGAGGACCGTCGGCTTCCTCAGGGGTGTGCCGGTGTCTGAAACGGAGAAGGCGTGTCATGCACAACGGGTGACCCCGTATCCGCGTCCCACACCGTATTGGCTTCCTTTGGGCACATGTCATCGGTTGCTTACGCGCACAGTGACGACTGAGCGCCGGCACCCGGAAACGGTGCCGGCGCTCAGCCTGCATGCGAGTGCACAGGCCGCCGAGGCCTGGTGCCGTCAGCGTCTGCGGGTCCGGCTCGCCCAGCCGGTGCCGATACCCGCCACGTGCAGCGCCAGCAGGGTGAGGCCGAGGAGCATGATATTCACCGACGAGAACGTGTCGTTCGTGTCGATCTCGGCAGCGTTGATCAGGAAAGAGATGAAGAAAAGCACCGCTGCGGCTATACCAAGCATGGAACAGCTCCCCTATTTCGTCATGTCGTTGTGGTGCGCTTCGTGTTCCCCCGAATCCCGCCGCTAGACCCCCGACAGTTGAGCAATTTTCGGGGGGTGTTGGCTACCGGATGTTTCGGACGATCCTGGTCATCGCGATGGCCTCGGCTGCCGCCCTCGCCGGGGCGGTGGAAGGCCAGGTATCTCAACGACGAGCGCCGCATCGACGTCGTCGAACAACTCATTCCTCTCGCCGAGGAAGCCGGCATGCCGATGACCCACCTCGCCACGGCGTTCACCGTCGCCCACCCCGGCGTCACCAGCGCCATCATCGGGCCGCGCACGATGGACCACCTCGACGACCTCCTCGCCGGCCTCGACGTCGTCCTCGGCGACGACATCCTGGACCGGATCGACGAGATCGTCCCGCCCGGCACCGATATCGGCGTGCTCGACCAGGACTACATGCCTCCCGCACTGGAAGTCGTGAGCCTGCGCCGCCGGCCCCTAGGCGTACGCGCGGCTGCCTGACACGCCATCCACCCGTTCACTGCGGGTCGGTTGACGTGCGACACGTCGCCCTCCGACAGGCGGCCGGCGGTCGACTCCCGGGGTGTCTACGTACACTGGCGACCATGGCATGCCGCATCAGTGAGCTGGTCATCGACTGCGCCGACCCCGAGCGGCTCGCCGTGTTCTGGAGCAAGGTCCTCGGCTACGTCGAACTCGGCCGGGAGGACGACGGAAGCATCGAGATCGGGCCGCCCGACGGCTTTGGCGGTCCGCAGCCCACCCTCGTCCTCAGCCCCAGCGGGGACCGGCGGGCCGGGAAGCTCCGACTGCACATCGACGTCAACGCCACCGACCGCGACCAGGACGCCGAACTGGAGCGACTGCTCGCCCTCGGCGCCAGGCCCGCCGACGTCGGCCAGGCCGGCACCGAGAGCTGGCACGTCCTGGTCGACCCGGAAGGCAACGAATTCTGCCTCCTGCGCACCCGGCTCCAGCCCTTCTGACCACGAGCGGTCACGGAGGCGCGGGTGGCGGGGAGACTCTCGGCCCGCACCGGCCGACCCGCCGCGTACGCCGACGCTAGTACGCGGGGTTACTCCCCCTGTCAGACGTACTCGCCACTCCCGCCCGGCACCGTGGGTCGGGTGAAACTGAGCCGCCCCGCACGCCGGGCCAACCTGGTCGTCCACGTAGCCGCCTCCGCCTGCTGGCTCGGGCTCACGCTCGGGCTGCTCGCCCTCGGGATCACCGCGACGACCACCGGCTCCGCGGTGACCGTGGAGGCCTCCGTCCGGGCGATGAAGCTCTTCGCCGACTGGCTCCTGCTCCCTGTCGCGCTGCTCACCCTCCTCAGCGGCCTGGTGTTGTCGCTGGGCACCCCGTGGGGACTGGCGAGGCATCGATGGGTCTGTACGAAGTTCTGGCTGACCCTGGCCACGATCACCGCGACCGTCTTCGCGCTGCGACCGGCAGTGAACTCCGCGGTCTCCGCCGTCGCCGCGGGCAACCCGCTGCCCGACGCCGGCGACGTCCTGTTCGGGCCGATCGTCTCGCTGTCCGCCTACCTCTTCATGACGGTGATCTCGATCGTCAAGCCCTGGGGACTGACCCGGCGCGGCCGGAACCTCCGCGCGGCGGCCCGCAACCCGGTGGACGCCGGGCGAACCCGGCAAGCCGCCTGACCCGCGCGGATGCCGGGCACGGAAGGGCCAGTCCCAGCGGCGCTCACGTCGGCATGCTCCGCCGATGCGCCGCGGCGGAGTTCTGCACGGTGGTGGCGAGCTTCCTCACCTGCGGGTCGGACCCGCTGTCACGCAGGCCGTCCGACAGGTGCTCGGCCTGGGTGAGGTGCTCGCGGAGGGCGGATCGCAGCAGTCGGTCGAACTCCGTGCCCGTCGCGTCGGCGAGCGCTTCCAGTTCCTCGGCGTTGACCATCCCCGGCATGTCATGGCCCTCGTGCGGGTTGCTGTCCGGGACGCCGGCCGCGGCGAGGAGCTCGCGAAGGGACGTCAGGTGGCTGAGGTTGTCACGGGTGACACCGGCGGCCCAGCGCTTGAGCGCGGGTTCGCCGCCGTGACGAGGCGCGAGTTGAAGGATGTGCCGGGTCTGGTCGTCCATGGCGATCATCAACTGGAGCCAGGCGATGTCCGTGGTGCTGAACGTGCCGGCGTCTCCGGCGGCCGCTCCGGAGACGTCCGTCGGCGAGCTGATGGTGACGGTTGCCTCGGCGGGTGTGCCGGCCCCGTGCTGGGGACCGGCACACCCGGACAGGATCAACAGGGCGCACAGCACGCTCACGACGAGCCGCGCCCGGCTCCGACGGCCCGACCGCGGTTCTGGTTCAGCCATGGCCGTCTCCTGTCTCCGGGGCCGTGGTGCGGGTGCTGTCCCGCGAACGCGGGACGGTTGGGTCGCGCGGGTCAGGAAGGATTGCCGTCAGCGCCGCACTTGACGATGGCGTTGATGCAGTTGGTGGTCCTGCGTGCCATCTCGGCCGCCGGCCACGCGTTGAAGAAGTCGGCGTGCATCGTGTAGCCGGGCCCGGAGGCCAGCCGCAGCCCTCCTGTGGCTCCGTTGACGGGGTAGCGCAGTACCTGACGCAGCTTCGGCACGGGCACCGGGTGGCTCGCGGGGCACTGCGCGTTCACCGGATAGGCCATGTGGCTCTTGTGGTCGGCGGAGTCCAGGTCCCTGCCGTTCCAGCACTGCGGGAAGTCCAGGTAGGACTCCAGCATGGCGTCGGCGGGACAGTTCACGAAGTCCTTGGAGGGATTGACCTCGCCGTGGTGCAGACAGGACCAACGGGCGACGGACGTGGGGTCGTTCGTGCCCGTCGCCTTCGCGTTGCCGGCGACGATCCGCAGACCCTGGGGGAGTGGCTGGGTGCGCTGGATGATGTCGTCGCGCACGCCTTCACCGAGGTAGTAGAAGGTGGTGCCGGTGGGCTCTACCGCGATGTTGTCGCGGTAGAGGGTCGGCACCCAGTACGACGATGTGTCCACGGCCGGGCTGCAGGTGCTGGCCGAACCCAGCAGATCCGGCAGCGTGGTGTGGGCGTTGGTCACTCGGCTGCCGAAGAAGCTGTGCATGTGGGAGGCGCCGGGCAATCCGGGGGCGACGATCGGGTCGTCGGGGAGTCGGTGGCTGTACGGACATTCGGCCAGGAACTCCGCCACGCGGACGACTTCGGCTCCTGTCGTGGTCGAGCGGTCCGCGCCGGTCCGCGTCGAAGCCGCGTACAGCGTGCTGAACGCCAGCGTGAACGCCACCAGCACGGCAGGCCAGCGAGGACGTCTGCGGTTCCGGGCCGCGGCGGGGGGAGAGGAACTTGCTAACACGGCACTCCTCCTTGGGGAGCGGTGGGGTGAGCGGAACCGGTACCGGTACCGGTTCCGGCGCTCTGCCTCGGGAGTGAAGTCACATGTCATGGCGTTGTCAATGCTTCTCGGCGGCATTAGTACGCCTGCGAGCCGAGCTGGCTTCAAGAATTCAAGGCGACCGCGGGGGGGGGGGAGTGGCGTCACTCCCCGGCCGCGTCGGACCTGCCCCCGCATCGCCGGGAAACGGCTGAACACGGGTTACGCAGGCACTGCCCGTCCCGCGCGCCCGGTGGGCGCCGTCGCGATGCCACGGGCAGTGGTGCTCGTACGACTGGAAGGGCTCGCAGGGACGCGTCCGGTCGTACGCCTCACTTCAGGAGGTTGAGGCATCTTGACGCGAAGCTGGGGATCGCCGACCCGACAGGTGAGGCCCCCTGGATACGCGTCGACGCGAAGCGGCGGGGCGGTCACCAGGTCACCGCCCCGCCGGCCATCGCTCTGTCACTGGAGAAGCCGGTCCAGTAGGAGGACCGCGGCTCAGCGCCGGGAGAGCCCCTTGTCGATGGCGTGGATCAACTCGCCGTCAGAGGTGTCGCCGTCGAGCGACCAGACCATCGCGCCGCCGAGCCGGTGCCGGCGGATGTAGTCGGTCTTGGCGGTGAGAACCTGCGGATCGTCGTAGGTCCACAGGGTTGTGCCGTCGAAGAGCCAGGCGTGGCCGTTTCGGCGATCCCGGTGAAGGGTGTAAGTCCCCGAGTCCGCCAGCTTCTTGAGCTCCTTGTAGTCCTCGTACCCCGCCTGCCAGGTCGCGGGAGCGGGCGCCGCGGCGGGCTGGTTCAGACCGTCACCACCGCCGGTCACGCCGGTCCAGCCCTGCCCGTAGAAGGGCATTCCCACGACCAACTTGCGTGCGGGTGCTCCTCGGTCGAGCCAGGCGTCAACGGTCTGGTCCACGCTGAAGTCGTTCCTCGCGTACAGCGCGGACTGCTGGTTCGTGGTCGCCTCCCCGGAGACGTGGAAGTCGTAGCCCTGAAGGTTGACGAAGTCCAGGTCCCGCATGATGCGGGGTACGTCGAAGCCCGCGTCGATCTTCTCGGGAGCGGTCGGGACGAACGCCGTCAGGTCGTAGTGCTTGCCCTTCCGCTGCGTGGCCGCGTAGGAGTCGAGCTGTCGTCGGAACTCGTGCACGAGTGCGGTGAAGTTCCGCTTGTCCTCGGGGCGGTAGACGGTGTCGGTGTCCCCGGCGGACCCCGGCCACTCCCAGTCCAGATCCACGCCGTCGAACAGCCCGGCCGCGGCGCCCTGGCCGCCCCGCGCTCCGTCGACAGGAAGGTTGCCCTTGATGTAGAGGTCGAGGCACGAGGCCACGAACGCCTTGCGCGAGGCGGCGGTACGGGCCGCGTCGGAGAAGTGGGTGGACCAGCTCCAGCCACCCAGGGAGATCAGGACCTTCAGGCCCGGATTCTTCGCCTTCAGCTCCCGCAGCTGGTTGAAGTTGCCCGCCAGCGCTTGCGTGTCGGTGTCGGCGACGCCGTCCACGGAGTTCTCCGCGTCCAGCGGACGCGCGTAGTCCGCCCAGGCGTCGGCCTCGCCCGGGATGTTCCCCGTGAAGCACTTGCCGTCCGAACTGACGTTGCCGAAGGCGTAGTTGATGTGGGTGAGGCTGGAAGCCGCACCACTCGCATCGAGGTCGGCGACCTGGAAGTCGCGGCCGTAGACACCCCACTGGGTGAAGTAGCCGACGCTCTTGTAGGCAGGGGACTTGGAGGCGTGATGGCCATCGGCGGACGCGGGAGCCGTGGCGAGGAGGGTGACGGGAAGGGACACGGCGCAGGCGGCGACGGCCAGCCTGCTCAGGAGTCTTCGACGCATGCCCGGAAGCTATTGGTCTGTACCATCTGCGGTCAAGGGGTCGGCCGCCGCCCGTCCGCGGGATGGCTGCCGGCTCGGGACGCGCTGCCGCTCAGCCGCAACGCGTAGTCGCCGTACCGAACTTGTGTCCCTTGCTCCGAACAATCCCGCACGAAGGACCCCGGCCACCTCAACCGTGCTCCTGGACAGACACTTCATCCTTCCGCGGCCGTTTCAGGCGCCGGCCTGGCCGGACCGTGCCTCTTGCATCTCCGCCTCGTGGAGCACCGCCCAGTCGGCCAGGGCCGACAGCGGTTCGAGGAGTGTGCGTCCGAGTGCGGTCAGGCTGTACTCGACGCCGGGCGGCACGGTCGGGTGCACCTCGCGTCGGACCAGCCCGTCGGTCTCCAGACCGCGCAGTGTGCGGGTCAGCATCCGCTGGCTGATGCCCTCGACGGCGCGGTGCAACTCGTTGTACCGATGTGGGCGGCCGCCGAGGAGGATCACCAGGAGCATGCTCCATTTGTCGCCCAGGCGCTGGATCACGTGACCGACCGGGCAGGCCGCGAGCTCGTCCTCCGGTACCGGGCGCGGCAGTTCGTGAGCCAGCACCGAGGGAACACGGGTGTGCGTACCGGACATAAAAGTGCCTTCTTTCAGCATCCGACCCCGCGGCCCACGATGGACCGGTCGATGCCGAGCTTATGGAGGACACCGTGCCGGGCCAACCAGCGAAGACCGTGATCATCAGTGGCGGTACCGACGGCATGGGCCGTGCGACCGCCCTGGCGCGGCTGGCGAAAGGTGACCACGTCACCGTGATCGGCAGCAGTGAGGCCAAGGGGCGCGCGATGCTCGACGATGCCGCGAACCCGGACCTGCGATTCCTGCGGGCGGACCTGTCCTCGGTCGCCGAGACCGAACGGGTCGTGGCCCGCATCGCCGAGGAGCACGACAGCATCGACGCGTTGGCGTTGTTCGCGAACCGGGTGAGCCCGAAGCGCAGGGAGACCGCGGAAGGACTGGAGTCCACGTTCGCCCTCTACTACGTGAGCCGCTATCTGCTCAGCCACCGGTTGCGCCCCCTGTTGGACGCGGGCACCGACCCCGTGATCGTCAACGTGGCCGGTGTCGGAACCACCACGGGCCGAATCCTCTGGGAGGACCCCCAGCTGACACGCCGCTACGGCCAGGTGCGCGCCCAGCTCCAGGCCGGCCGGGCGAACGACCTGCTCGGCGTCGCGTTCGCCAACCAGGCAGTCAGCAAGGCGCGTTACGTTCTCTACCACCCCGGATTCACCCGCAGTGGGACCGGCAGCCTGCGAAACCCCCTGGTCCGTGGCTCGGTCGAGCTGCTCGCGAAGTTCTTCGCCCGCCCGGTGGCCGAAGCGGTCCAGCCGATCATCCAGTGGATCGATCAGCCGCCTACGGAACCGCTCTCCGCGATAGACCGGGGCAAGCCCGTCGAGAAGAACTTGAGAACACTCAACCCCGAAGACGCCGCACGCCTGGCCGCCTATACCGAAGAACTCCTCCGCGGTCACTGACACGTCGTGATGAGTCCGGCCCCCGGGCCCGGCGCAACCACGGGTACGGCCCCCTCAACTCGGGAGCCGCACCCGATCTGGCGACATCACGGTCTTGGCGGCGGAGCGGGCGTCGCCGGTGACGGTTGAGGACTGGATTATCGTGTGACCGACGAGAGGGCCGATCATGTCCACACCGAAGACCCCGCACACGACTGGTCGACGAGATCGATCTGCACATCGAGCCGGTGCCGCTCGGCGACGGAATCCGTCTGTTCGACAACGCCGGCGGCGCCTCCGTCCGGCTTGAGCTGCTCACGGGCGATGATCCCTCGGCCGCGGTGAGCGTGCGCTACCGCCCGGTCACGAGCGGATGGGCCGGAAACCAGGGTGCTCGGCCCATCCGCGCCCGGGGTGACTGATGTGCGCGTGACCGGCAAGAAGGTGGGTCCGGGCACGCTGCCCGGTGGGCGGCTCCGCAGGCGCACGCTGTACGTACGACAGGAGGGGAGACGCTCGCCATGGGGACCACTGTGCACGTTCCGCAGACTCGGGACATGATCGGGGACGAACTCTCCGGAGACGAGGCGCTCACCGCGCTCAGGCACTACGGAGGGCGCAGGCTGCTTCTCGACGCGTTCGCCCGGTTCCGCTATGCCGACGGGTTCACCAACTCCCGCTCGCTCGCGTTCCAAGTGGTCCTGGGCATGGTGCCGTTCACCATCGCGCTGGTCGGAGTGGCGACCACGGTCCACACGGAGAGCGTGGGCCGGATCATCGAGCTCACCCTGGGTCACATCGTGCCGGGTGCCAGCTCGGGCCTGGTCGAGGAAGCCCTGGACGGCACCGAACGCAGCGCCGGTTCCGGTATCTGGAACGCCGTCGCCATGTGGCTGGGCCTGGTGTTCGCCGTACTCAACCTCGCCTCGGCGATGGCCCAGGTCGAGCGAGGCGCCAACCGCATCTACGGCATCGAACGCGACCGGCCCTTCCTCGCCAAGTACGGGCGGTCCCTGCTCCTCGCTCTGGCCGCGGGCATGCCGATGGTCCTCGGGTTCCTCGTGCTCGTCGCGGGGGACGCGGTCGGAGACGCGGTGGGGGAGACCTTCGGCCTGTCCCCGGACCTGCTCGACTGGTGGAAATTCCTCAACGTGCCCCTGGGCGTGGCGCTGGCCTGGATCGGCTCGGCGGTGATCTTCCGCTGGGCTCCGCGCCGGGACCAACCCGGCTACACCTGGCTGGCGTTCGGCTCGGCCGTCCACCTGGTGCTGTGGATCCTTGCCACGTGGCTGCTGGCGCTGTACGTCGCCAAGAGCGGCTCGTTCGGCGCCGTGTACGGACCGCTGACGGCCTTCGTCGCCCTGTTGCTGTGGGCCAACCTCACCGGCGTGACGCTGTTCCTCGGCATAGCCTTCGCCGCCCAGCTCGAGGCGGCCCGGGCGGGAATCACCGACGCCGTGAAGCCGGACCCCGGACCGGGTCCGTGACCCGGCGGCTGTCGGCACGCGCCCCGCGGAAACGAGACCGCTGAGCTCGCGGGATTCGCCGTCAGTCCTCGGCGACCTGAAGGGCGTACAACCGGGGGAGGTTCACCACGATCGCCTCCTGGGTGCTGCGGGCGATGACGACCACTGCTTCGTCGGTGGGGTCGGGGTTCTCCTCCCGGTGCGGGACGAACGGCGGTACGAAGATGTAGTCGCCGGGAGAGGTACGCAGCCGTACCTCCTCCGGCTCGTCGCCCGAGTCGTCGACGAAGACGAACTCGGGATGTCCGCCGACCACGTAGATGGCGGTCTCCGACTCGCCGTGGTGGTGGTCGGAGGAGGAGGTCGCGGGAGCCACGTGGGTCTGGCCCATCCACAGCTTCTCGGATCCGACGGTCCTTCCGCTGACGGCGGCGAACCTGCGCATGCCGCCGGTCTGCGCCGTGTCACCGTCCAGGGAGTCCGCGCGGATGTGGTGCAGCCGGGCACGCAGGGGTGCCTTCAGGTCGCCCTGGGTGGTGTGGAGGTGGGGATGGAAGCCCTCACCGGGGGTCGTCAACGGCTCGCTCATGGCGGGGACGCTAGGGCGGCGCCAGAAAGGATGTCAAGAGGTGTCCATTAGCCTTCATCTGCGGCAATGTTCCCGCAACGCATGCGGTGATCCGGTGGATGCCCGCCCCGGAGCCGGACTGTCGGGCATGATGTGGGCATGCATATCTCCGCGAAGGCGGACTACGCCACACGGGCCCTTCTGGAGCTCGCCTGTGAGCCGGAGCGTCCGCTTACCTGTGAGGTCATCGCTTCCTCGCAGGAGATCCCGTTCCGGTTCCTGAAGTCCGTGGTGGGCGAGTTGCGCAAGGCGGGCCTGGTGCGCAGCCAGCGCGGCTGCGAGGGCGGCTACTGGCTCGGCAGGCCCCCCGAGGAAATCACCCTGCTGGATGTCGTGCGCGCCATCGACGGCGAGGTCATCACTCTGCGTGGCGAGTCGCTGTCCGGGCTCGACTACCCCGGTCCCGCGGGAGCGATGCCCGGGGTGTGGCGGCAGGTCGAGGCGGGTGCCGCGGCCGTCCTGGGCGGCCTGACCCTGGCCTCCCTGCTGCCCGCCGACGCGGTCGAACGGCGTCCGAGGATCGGCGCCGCGTGACGCGCCCCCCGGCAGCCGTGCTGGAAGTGGTCGAGTACACCGACCCGTTGTGCCCCTGGGCCTGGGGATCGGAACCCGTTTTCAGGAAGCTGCGAGCGGCGCTGGCCGACCGGGTCCGCTGGCGGCGGGCGTACGCCATCCTCTTCGATCACGACGACGACCCCGCGCCGGACCCCGCGGCCGAAACGGCCTGGTACTCGCGCTACGTGGCGGAGATCAGCGCGCACACCGAGGCCCCGCGCGCCGTCCGGCTGGACCGGGTGGCGGCCAGCTCCTGGCCCGCCTCGCTCGTCGCCAAGGCCGCGGAACTCCAGGGCGCCGAGGTGGCCGAACGCGTGCTGCGGCGGCTGCGGGAAACCGCCTTCGTGCTCGGCGAACCGGCGGACACCACCGCACTGGCACTGTCCGCCGCGCGCGGCGTGCCGGGTCTGGACCCGCGGCGGCTGGCTGCGGACGCCGCGTCCGAAGACGTACTGGAGCGGGTCCGCGCCGACCGTGCGGAAGCTCGTCGTCCGGTCCCCGAAGTGCTGTCCGTGCAGGGCGGTTCAGCGCATCCCGGAGCGGCCAAGGAAACCGACGACGGCGGGCACCGCTACGCCCTGCCGACCCTGCTTTTCCGCGCCGGCGCCGAGCACCGGGCGGTGCCCGGCCGACGGCCCTACGAGGCGTACGCGGCGGCTGTGGACGAGCTCTGCCCGGGACTCGTGAAAGACCCCGGGCCGCTCCCGTCGGCAGTGGCACTGGAGCGCCACCGGAGCCTGACCGAGCCGGAACGGCGACTGCTGGCGGAGGGCACCTGGCCGCCGTACGCGGTCCGGATCGACACCGGCAACGGCCCCCTGTGGCTGCATCCCCAGGAGGCGGCCGTGCACCCGGCGGTCATCCCACAAGCGGACGCGGGGCTCTGATCTGCGGTCAGGCGCCGTCCCGCCGAATGAGACACCAATTGGTGTCCATTGACAGTCGCCGACAGCTGCCCCCAGGATGTGCAGCATGCTCACGACGCACCCCGGCGTGGAGTGCCGCTACGTTGATCTGCGGCGCACCTCCAGCGCCCTCTGTCGCTGACCGCCGGCCGGCCACGGCCCACCGGCGCCTGACGGCTCCCGGCAGCACCGGCCTCCCGCCGCTTCGCTGAGCCGCGCCCGTCGCCCGCGCCACCTCCGCGCCCCGTCGCTTCCTCTTCTCCTCTCCGCATCCCGGTCCGCCCCGCGAATCTGCCGACACCCCATGCCCTGAGCGTGGCGTGCCCGACGCGTGCACCGAAGCCCGCGTCGTCACGCCCGCTCATGGCTGAGCCGGCGGCAGGCGCGGGCAGGTCCAGCTTCCGCGCCCAGTCCCTGCCGTACGGCACAGGTTCGGGTTCGGGCCGTCAAAGAAAGAATGAGATGTCCGGACGACTCACGCCCCGCCGCCCCAGACTGGACCTCCGATCCGCCCGAGGGGCCGGCCGCCTGCGCGTTGCCGCCCTCGGAACCGCACTCGTCACCGTGCTCGTCCCCGCCCTGAGCGCCTGCGCCGGTGAGGCCTCCACCGCGAACGGCAGCGCCACGCTGAAGTGGACCTCCTCCTACTTCCCGACCCACTGGGACCCGGTGGTCGGCGGCAGCGGCGCCCAGTTCCGCGAACTCGCCCTGGTGTACGCGTCGTTGACGCGCACGGACGAGAGCGGCAAGGCCGTCCCGGACCTCGCCAAGAGCTGGAAGTACAACGACAGGGGTGACGAGATCACCTTCCACCTGCGCCCCAACCTGAAGTTCAGCGACGGCGAACCGGTCGACGCGGCCGCCGTCAAGGCGGCCATCGACCGGGCCAAGGAGCAGAAGAACTCCGCGCTCTTCGGCGACCTGACCTCGATCAAGTCGGTGGAGGCCAGCGGCCTTGACGCCGTCATCCACCTCAGCCAGGTCGACTACCAGATCCCGCAGCTGCTCGGTGAGCGCGTCCTCCAGATCGCCAGCCCCAAGGCCGCCAAGTCCCCGGAGAAGCTCGACCAGTCCCCGGTCGGCGCGGGGCCGTTCACCGTCACGCAGTTGGTGCCGGGCACCAAAGTGCTGCTGAAGAAGAACCCGGACTACTGGGACGCGAAGAACATCCACATCGACAACGTGGAACTCACCTCGGCACCTGACGCCTCCACGATCGTCTCCGGCCTCCAGACCGGCGTCTACAACTTCGCGGACATCGACCCCAGCCAGGCGGCCGCCGCCAAGAAGGCGGGTCTCGACGTCTTCGTCCAGCCCGGCTTCAACGCCTCGAACATCAGCCTGAACATCAACAAGGCGCCGTTCGACAACGACAAGGTCGTCGACGCCGTCCGTTACGCGATCGACCGTCAGGAGTTCGTCGACAAACTGACCTTCGGCTACGGCGAGACGACCAACCAGCCCTTCCCCAAGGGTTACGTGGCCTACGACCCCGAGTCGGAGAACGACTACGCCTACGACCCGGCCAAGTCGAAGGAACTCCTCACCGAGGCGGGCTACAAGTCCGGCGAGATCAAGCTCGACCTGGTCATCCCCGCGGAAGACCCGCAGGCCGAGATCGTCCAGTCGCAGCTGGCCGAGGTCGGCATCACGGTCAACATCAAGATCGACAAGAACTGGGCCACCCCGTTCTTCGCCAAGGACCTGACGTTCTCCCTCTACGGGACCACGGGCCGGGACTCCGCCGCGCAGACGCTCACCGCACACTTCGGCCCCAACGGCCCGCTGAACCTCAGCTCCCCGTACGAGCCGGACGGTTTCGAGGCCGCCATCGCCAAGGTCCGTCAGACCCCGCTGGACTCCCCGGACTACGCGGACGTCCTCCAGGCCGCCACCCGGGCCGGCCTGGAGAGCAAGGCCCTGGTCTTCACCTACTCCCAGCCGAACCTCATCGCCAAGAGCAAGTCGATCTCCGGCCTGCCGAAGAACCCTGCCCACATCGACTGGACCGGAGTGACCATCTTCGGCGCCAACTGACCTCCATCCACTACAGACAGAGAGGGGGCAACCCATGACGACGACCGCGGAACAGGCCACGCCCGCCCGCCGTCGCGGGGTCGCCATGACCAGGGCGCGGCACACGCTGGGCCGCGTCCTGGTCACCCTCGCCCGGTCGATCGCGATCTTCGTGCCCGTCTTCCTGGTCGCGACGTTCGTGACGTTCGCGCTGCGGTCGCTGAGCGGGCTCAGCCCGGCGCGGATCCAGCTGGGCGAGGAGGCGACTCCCGAGGCAATCGCACGGGTCGAGGCACAGTGGGGCCTGGACAAGCCCTTCCTGACCCAGTACTGGGACTGGTTCACCGGCATCCTGCACGGACAGCTCGGCACCAGTTGGACCAACGGCGCCGACATCTCCACGCTCATCGGCCTCGGCCTGGGCGTGAGCCTGTCGGTGGCGACGTTCGCGCTCGTCATCGGCGTGATCGTGGGCTTCGTCCTGGGCACGGTGGCCGCCCTGAAGCGCACCACCGCCATCGACCGCGCCATCACGGGATTCGTCACCGTGATCTCGGTGATGCCGGCCTTCGTCGTCGGTATCGTGCTCGTCGCGGTCCTCGCGGTCGGATTCCACGTCTTCCCGGCCGCCGGGTACGTTCCGGCGGAGCAGGGAGTCGGGCCGTGGCTCGCGCACATCACCCTGCCCGCGCTCGCCCTGAGCTTCGACGTCATCGCGGATGTCGCCCGCCAACTGCGCGGCAGTCTCGTCGCGGCCTACCGCGAGAACTACGTGACCGGCGCGGTGGTACGGGGACTGAGCCCTCGCCGGATCTTCTTCGGCCACGTGCTGCGCAACGGCCTCGGGCCCGCGCTCGCCACGCTCGGCCTGAAGTTCCCCACGCTGGTCGGTGCCTCCGTCGTCACGGAGTGGATCTTCGGCCTCCAGGGCTTCGGCAGGTTCGCCAACGACTCCGCCCAGGCAGGCGACGTACCCGCCGTACAGGGCGTGCTCGTGGTCTCGATCGTCCTGGTCGTCGCCTTCAACCTGATCGTCAACCTGGTGCTGGCACGCGTTACGCCGGCATCCCAACGAGGGGTGTGACCATGGTGCGCCGCGTCCTCGCGCTCACGTCCGGACGGATCGCCGTCGCCATCCTCGCCGTCATCGCACTGCTCGCGCTCTTCGGCCCCTGGCTCGCTCCGCAGAACCCCCTGGCCACCAGCGACAACACGCTCGCCGCCGCCTCGGGCGCCCACTGGCTCGGCACGGACTACCTCGGCCGTGACGTGTTCAGCCGTCTCCTGGACGGCTCCCGCGTCAGCGTGCTCGGATCGCTCGAGGTCGCGCTGATGGCGCTGGTCGTCGGCGCGGTCCCCGGCATCCTGTCGGTCTACCTCGGCCGTGTCTTCGAGTGGCTCACCCTGCGACTCGCCGACACCCTGGTCGCCCTGCCGTTCCTGCTGTTCGCGGTCGCCGTGATCGCGCTGCTCGGCAACGGCATCACCCAGGCCATGCTCGTCACGGGCGCCCTGGTCTCACCGCTCTTCTACCGGGTGTCCCGCGCCGCCACCCTGGCCGTCGCACCTTCCCCGTACGTGGAGGCCGCGCTCATCTCGGGCGCGTCCATCGGCTGGGTCGTACGCCGTCACGTCTGGGCCAAAGTGCTGCCGCCGATCGCGGTCGCGCTCGCCCAGACCATCGGCGTCGGCTTCGTGATCGTCTCCAGCCTCACGTTCCTCGGCATCGGGGTCCAGCCCCCGGCGCCCACCTGGGGAGGGCTGCTCGCCTCGGACCTCGGCTACCTCAACTACCAGCCGTGGGCGCCGCTGGCACCCGCTCTGCTGATCATGATCACGGTCTGGGCCAGCAACGTGCTCGCCGACGCGATTCGCGACGTCTCCGGCGAGGCGGGCCGCGCGTTGCTCAACACCCGCAAGGCGCGCGCCAACCGCCTCGACAAGGCCGACCCCGTCTCCGCCGGAGGTGCCCGATGACCACGCTGTCGCAGAACACCGCGCCTGAGCGCGCCCAGAACACCGCGCCTGAGCGCACTCAGAACACCGCTCCCGAGCGCACCCGGCGCGCCGAGGCAGCCGCCCAGGACGATCCGCCGGTCGCGCCGGTGCTCGCCCTGCGAGACGTCCGCATCAGCGACCCGGTGACCGACCGGGAGATCGTCCACGGGGTGAGCTTCGAGCTCACGCCCGGCAGGACGGTCGGCATCGTCGGCGAGTCCGGCAGCGGCAAGACCCTCACCTGCCGGGCCGCACTCGGCATCCTGCCCGCCCACTTCGAGGTCTCCGGCGGCTCCGTCGAGATCACCGGCACCGACATCGCGACGCTGACACCCCGTCAGTGGACGGAGTTGCGGGGTTCCACCATCAGCGCCGTCTTCCAGGACCCGGCGTCCTACCTCAACCCCTCGATCCGCGTGGGCACCCAGATCGCCGAGGTCATCCGGGCCAAGCAGGGCCTGAAACGGCGCGCCGCCCGCCACCGTGCGGCGGAGCTGCTGCGGGCGGTGCAGCTCCGTGACCCCGAACTGGTCTACGGCCAGTACACCTACGAACTCTCGGGAGGCATGCTCCAGCGCGTCCTGATCGCGGCCGCGATCGCCGCCGAACCGCGCATCCTGATCGCCGACGAGGCCACCACGGCACTCGACGTCACCGTGCAGGCCGAGATCCTCGATCTGCTCGCCGAACTCCGCGAGCGCATCGGTCTCGCACTCGTCGTCGTCTCCCACGACCTGGCCGTCGTCGCCCAACTCTGTGACGAGGTCCTCGTGATGCACCAGGGACACGTGGTGGAACAAGGCCCGACACGGGAGGTGCTGCACGCCCCCCGCCACGAGTACACCCGGCTGCTCATCGCCGAGCACGACCAGTACGGCCTGGAGAAGTTCCTCGCACCGCAGGAGGCGTCGTGACCACCGAGCGGACCAGAACGCCGGCCACCGGCCCGGTCCTGGACATCACCGGCCTCGAAGTGCACTACGGTCTCGGCCGCAGGCGCCGCCGGGCCCTGCACGGCGTCTCGTTGAGCGTCGAACCCGGCGAGACCATCGGAGTCATCGGCGAGACGGGCTCGGGAAAGTCCACCCTCGCCCGCGCCGTCCTCGGCCTGGTGCCGGCCTCGGCGGGCTCGATCCGCGTCGGCGGCGAGGACGTCAGCGCGTACCGCCACCGTCAGTGGCGCGGCCTGCGCCGCCGCGGCGTGATCCAGTACGTCTTCCAGGACCCGCTGCGCAGCCTCGACCCCGACCTCACCATCGAGGACTCACTGACCGAACCGCTGCTCGTCCAGGGCGTTCCGCGCCAGGAGGCGACGGCCCGGGCCCGTTCGTTCCTCGACCGCGTCCGCCTCACCGCGGACCTGCTCGACCGGCTGCCCGGGGAACTCTCCGGCGGACAGCGCCAGCGCGTCGCGGTGGCCCGGGCGCTGGTCACCGAACCGCAGCTCGTCATCCTCGACGAGCCGGTCAGTGCCCTGGACTCCGCCAACCGCGTCCAGGTCCTGGAGATCCTCAAGGAACTCCGCGCCGATGGAGTGGCCCTCGTGTTCATCTCCCACGACCTCGGGTCCATCGCCGGCACCGCCGACCGCATCGCCGTCCTCTACCAGGGCGAGCTCGTCGAGGTCGGCGCCGCCCGTGACGTCATCACCCGCCCGCAGCACGTCTACACCCGGCTGCTCGTCAGCTCCGCGCCCACCCTGCGTACGAGCCCCGTCGGCCGTGCCGAGCGCGAAGCCCTGCGCGCCCTGCTGAACGCCTGAGCCCACCACCGAAACGCCTGAGCTCACCTCCGAGGCCCGAGCACACTCCCGAATCGCCTGAGCACACCACCGAGAGGAACACCCATGTCCCGCACGATCCACCTCGCGCTGCACCCGTACGGAGTCGGCGGCCCCGGCCAGCACGGTCTGTGGAAGGACCCGCGCGTCGCGAAGAACGCCAGCATCGACATCAACTACTACATCCAGCAGGCTCAGGCGGCCGAGCACGCGCTCTTCGACGCGCTGTTCGTCGTCGACAGCCAGTTCATCAACTCCACCTACCCGGCGCACTATCTCAACCGGCTGGAGCCCCTCACCCTGCTCTCGGCGGTCGCCACCCACACCAAGCACATCGGCCTGGTCGGCACGGCGAGTTCGACGTACAACTCGCCCTTCAACCTCGCCCGCCGGTTCGCCTCCCTCGACCACATCAGCGGCGGCCGGGCCGGCTGGAACGTCGTCACCAGCTTCGACACCGGCACGTCCAGGAACTTCGGGCTCGACGAGCACCTCGACTACGCCACCCGTTACGGCCGCGCCCTGGAGTTCGTCCAGGTCGCCCGCGGGCTGTGGGACTCCTACGAGGACGACGCCTTTCCGGCCGACGTGGACCGCAACCTCTTCCTGGACCCGGACAAGCTGCACGCCCTCGACCACGAGGGGGAGCACTTCAAGATCGCCGGACCGCTCAACCTCTCCCGCTCGCCCCAGGGCCAGCCGGTGATCTTCCAGGCCGGCGTCTCCGAGGAGGGCCGCGATCTCGCCGCGCGGGTCGCCGAGGGCATCTACACGCCGGGCGGCTCACTGGAGCAGGCGCAGGAGTACTACGCCGACATCAAGCGGCGCACCGCCGCGTACGGGCGAGACCCCGAGCACATCAAGATCTTCATCCACGGCGGCCCGGTCGTCGCCGCCACCGACGAGGCCGCCCGGCGCCGTGAGCGGGAGATCTTCGAGGAGGACAACGACTTCGGACGCAACCTCGCGCTCCTCGGCCGCGCCTTCGGTGCCTACGACTTCAGCCGACACGACCTGGACGCGCCCTTCCCGGACGTCGCCCACCTCGCGGAGAAGGGCGGCCGGACGGGCGCCGCGAAGATCATCGAGCGGGCCAAGCAGGAGAACCTGTCCCTGCGTCAGGTCGCCGACTCCCTCTCGGCGTTCCGCCAGTCACCGTTCGTCGGGGCGCCGGAGACCGTCGCCGACAGCATCGAGCAGTGGTTCAGGGCAGGCACCCTCGACGGCATCAACCTCGCCTTCCGCACCACCGACGACCTCGAACTCTTCGTCGACGGCGTCGTCCCGCTCCTCCAGAAGCGCGGGCTGTTCCGCACCGAGTACGCGGCCGACACCCTGCGCGGCAACCTGGGCCTGCCGATCCCCGCGAACAGCCACACCCGCGAGCCCCAGCTCGTGAACGACTGAGGTCCGGGCCATGAGCGAACTGTCGGTGACGGGTGGGCGTGACGTCCACACCGTACGATTTCCCCTCGCCGCACCGCCGACGAACGTCGACGTACTGATCGTCGGTGCCGGTCCGGTGGGCCTGGCGGCGGCGACCGAGCTGACCGCACGCGGCATCGAGGTCGCCGTCGTCGACCGCGCCCGCACCGCGACCCTGGTGCGGGCGGGCGCGATGGGCCACACCCCGCGCGTGGTGGAGCACTTCCGCCGCTGGGGACTGCTCCAGCGCGTCCGCGACGCCTGGACCTTCCCACCGGAGTGGAACCAGGGCATCAAACTGCTCACCTCCCTCGTCGGACACGAACTGGTGCCCGTGCCGCGCCCGGCGTTCGACGGTGACGTCAGACAGTCGGTCGGCGAAGCCCTGCGCTGGCCGCAGACCGTACTCCAGCAGGTCTTCCTCGAACACCTCGAGGAGCGCGACGTCGGCGTGGCCGGCGGCTGGGAACTGCGGGCACTGCGCGAACACGCCGACGGCATCGACGCCGAGGTCGCCGACGCCGATTCCGGCGAACGGCGCACCGTCCGCGCGGCGTACGTCCTGGGCGCGGACGGTGGCGGCAGCACCACCCGCCGCCTGGCCGGCATCGACCGGGAGGGCGAGCACGCCGCTGAGAAACGGCTGCGCCTCATCGTCCGTACCGGCGACATCTCCGGCCGCGTCGGCGCGGCGCCGAGCGCCACCAACCTCGTCTTCAACCACCGGGCGTCCGGTTTCCTGGCGGCGGTGAGCACCCGCGAGTGGCGCGTGTACGCCGGACCGTACCCACTGTCGTACGAGCCCGGCGAGAGCGAGCTGCTGGAGATCGGCCGTGCCGCGTTCGGATTCGACCTCGACCTCGAACTGGTCTCGGCGACGACCTTCTACGAGGCCACTCGGATCGCCGAGACCTTCCGCCGCGGCCGGGTACTGCTCGCCGGGGACGCCGCCCATGTCCGTACGCCCGGCGGCAACCTCGGTGAGGGCCTCGGGGACGCCGTCAACCTCGGCTGGAAGCTGGCCGCGGTGCTCGACCGCCAGGCCCCCGAGTCGCTGCTCGACTCGTACGACCAGGAGCGGCGCGGGCACAACTGGCGGATCGCCGACCACTCCCTGGAGCGTGCGCGGCGGGCACGGGCCACCCTCGAGGAGATCCGTCGGGACGGCATTCCCGACGACGCGGATCTCAGCCCCGAGGCGTCGCGGCGGCGGGCCGCGATCGGTGAGCGACTGCGCCGGGACCATGTCGACGCCGTGGGAGTCACCTTCGACGAGCGGTACGACGCCTCCTCGGTGATCTGGTACGACCCCGGTCAGCTCGAGACCGAGCCGCCCTGGCGCGCGGACCGCTACGAGGACGACCCGCGACCGGGCCACCGGGCACCGGACGGCCCCGTCGATCCGTACGGAGGGACGCTCCACGACCGCATCGGCAACTCCTTCGCCCTGCTCGTCCTCACCGAGAACCGGGCGGTCGAGCGGGCCTTCGCCGCGGAGGCCGCCGCCCGGTCCCTGCCGTTCACGGTCATCCACCTGACCGACCCGGCCGCCCGCACGGTCTACGGCACCGCGGACGTCCTCGTACGCCCCGACCAGCACGTCGCCTGGAGAGGTACGGAGCTTCCCGACGGAGGGGCAGCGGCCGTTCTCGACCGGGTGCTGGGCGGCAGTCCGCAACAGGCGGAGACCGGCACCCTCGTCGCCGCGGGCGCGGCCGGGACCTGACAGTGCCGCACGAACTCAGCACCGTACAAAGGGATCTGACTAGGTATCAGATTCTGGTTACCGCGAGCTCCGCGCAGGCCGACCCCCTGAAAGGCGATCCACCCATGACGACCGAGACTCCGCGTTTCAGGCTCGGCTTTCTCACCCATGTCCAAGGCCGCGGCGACGACCTGGCCCGCACCTACCGCAACGCCCAGGAGTTGTTCGTCGTCGCCGACGAACTCGGCTTCGACGTCGGCTGGGTGGCCCAGCACCATGTCTCCCTCGGCGGCGGCGGTCTGTCCTCGCCGTGGACCTTCCTCGCCCACGCCGCGGCGAGAACCACCCGCATCCGGCTCGGCACCGCCATCACGATCCTCCCGCTGGAGGACCCGGTCCGTCTCGCCGAGGACGTCTCCGCCGTCGACACCCTCAGCGGCGGCCGCGTCGAGATCGGCGTGGGCAGCGGATCCAGCAGCCTGGAGTACGCCGCGTTCGGCAAGGACGTGGCCCGCAAACGTGAACTGACCAGCGAGAACCTCCTCGTGCTTCGCCAGGCCCTGGCCAATGAGGAAGTGGGTACGTCCGGCTTCCGTATCCAACCGCCGGCCGCCGACTTCACCGACCGGATCTGGCAGGGCGTCTTCAGCGGAGAGGGGGCGGCCTATGCGGCGAGCGGCGGCTCGAACCTCCTGCTCAACCGGGCGGCGTACGGATTCGACGCCCCGACCGACGAGGTGCAGCGGCCCTGGGCAGACGCGTTCCTCGCCGCCTGGGACCGACCGCGGCGGCCCCGGATCGGACTGTCCCGCTTCGTGTTCCCGGCGAAGGACCGACGCACGGCTCTCCAGCAGATCGGCGACGACGTCCACCGGGCGGCGCTGCGCATGGCGGAGAGCGGCGCCTTCCCCAGGGACCTCGACGGGGACGAGGCGCTGCGCCGCTTCCACTCCTTCTACGGCCACCCCGACGAGATCGTCGCGGCGCTCCGGCAGGAGAAGGTCCTGCCGGTCGCGACCGACCTGATCACCCAGTTCAACCCCGCCGTCCCCGACCACGACGCCGCGGTCCGAGCCCTTGAGCTCATCGCGACCGAGGTGGCACCCGCCCTGGGCTGGAAGCCCGCGCGCGATCCCGAACCAGAACCCGCAGGAGTGTGAGATGACCGAGTACACCGACCACCACGGCCCCGAGGGCCTCCGTATCCGCGGCACCGTCGTGGTGGTGCCCGGCAGAGGAGAGACCCGGGCCACCTACGGCCGGTTCGGCAGACGGCTCGCCGCCGACGCCTACCGCGTCCGGGTCATCGACGCACCGGACATCGACGCCGACGACCTCACCGGCTCCCTGACCCGCCTCGGCACGCGGCTCGCCGAGGCCGTCGAGGGCACCGCCGCCGAGGCCGGTGTCGTCCACCCCGTCGTCCTGGTGGGATCCGACTCGGGCGCCGCGGCCGTCGCCGCACTCCTCAGCCGTACGGAGGGCTCGTCGCCCCCCGCCGCGTGGTGGCCGGACGCCGTCGTCCTCGCGGGTCTCCCGGGCCACACGGCGACCGCCGTCGGCACGTGGGACCACGAACTCGACGTACGCACCTCCTGCCCCGCTCATCGAGGCACCCTCACCGACGACTCCCAGGTTCGGCGAGGCTCACTCAACGACGCCCTGCCGGGCCCCCTGCTCACAGCCGCGTACGAGAGCGAAGCCGCAGTCCCGGCGCTGCTCCTCATCGGCGACGCCGACCCGCTCGCGGACCACGACGCGCTGGCCCGCGCGGCCAAGTCGCTGACCAGGGCCCGCCTTTCGACCGTCCGCGGCGCCCACCACGACGTCCTCAACGACCTACAGCATCGCTCGGTGGCGGCCGAGACCATCACCTTCCTGGAGACGCTGCGCAACGAGCTCGTGCCGGTTGTCGCGGTGGAATCCAGCGCCTGGTGAGTGCTGCCGTCCGTCCGGCACGCGGGCGGTGGCAGGCGCTTCGGTCCCGCCACCGCCGGTGGGCCGACGGCGCACGCGGCCGGGAAACCGCCCCGTCCACCCGGTCCCGGTACTTCTGAATCCCCGAACCCGGAAGGTCCCTACATGGCCGCCATCCTGTCCGTCTCCGGAAGCCCCTCCGCCACCTCCCGCACCGCGCGGCTCCTGCGCCACCTGGATGACCGGCTCCGGCGCCAGGGCCACGACGTGACCCCGCTGGACGTGCGGACCCTGCCCGCCGAGGCGCTCCTCGGCGCCGATTTCCGGCACCCCGCCATCATCGAGGCCACGGCACTGTTCGAGCAGGCGGACGGTGTGGTGATCGGCACGCCCGTCTACAAGGCCGCCTACTCGGGGCTGCTGAAGTCACTGCTCGACCTGCTCCCGCAGTACGCGCTGACCGGCAAGACGGTTCTGCCGCTGGCCACCGGCGGCAGCACGGCCCATGTCCTCGCCATCGACTACGCGCTGCGCCCCGTCCTGAGCTCGATGGGGGCCGCCCACATCGTTCCGGGCTGGTTCACCCTCGACAAGGACATCACCGTCGGCGACAACGGCACCCTGACCGTCGCTCCGGCCGCCGCGCAGGCCCTGGCCCAGGTGACGGACCAGTTCTCCACCGCACTCGGCGGCCGGACGGGCGTACCTGTACCGCTGCCCGGCCGGGTCGCCGCTCCGCACGCCGCCGCCGGGATCCCGGCGGGAGGCAGGCAGGTGGCCCGCAGCGCGGGCTAGCCGCGGCGGGCGGCGCGGACAGCCGGGCACCCCGGAGGGCATGACCGTCCACCTCCTCGCGGACGTCGGCCGGCAACGATTCCCACCCCTCGCCCGGGGAGATGTCAGCCATGGGGGAGCCGACACCCCCTACTTGACCCCGGCCGCGTCGAGCAGCGCCGACGCGGTGACCGGGCCGATGCCCGCGAGCGCCTGGGCCCGTACGACGGCCCGGGCGCTCGTGCCGTCGAAGACGATCGTCAACTGCACGGCCAGGGTCTCCGGATCGTCGGCCTCGGCGGCCATGAGCTGGGTCTGGAAGAAGTCGGTCAGGTGCTGCTTGAAACGGCGCGCGACCACGCTCCCCGGATGGTCGGGGTCCTTCAGCTCCACCGCGGCGCTCACGAACGGGCAGCCGAGCAGGCTGCCCTCGGCCGTCAGCCGATCCTGCCGCTCGAACACCGTCAGGATGCGCTCGCGCGGTGAGAGGTCGGCGTCCGTGTCCGGCAGCAGAGCGGCCTGGTAGGCCGGGCCGAGGCCGGCGAGGCTCTCCGCGATCACCTCGTCCTTGGACCGGAACAGCTGGTACATCGACTTCTTCGAGACCCCGGCGGCCTTGCACAGAGCGTCCACGCCGACGCCCATGCCGTCGCGGTAGAAGAGTTCGCCCGCCGCTTCGAGCAGGCGCTCGCGGGGTGTCGTCGAGGTCGTCATGCCAACGAGAGTACCGGCTCGGCTTGCCAGAGGAAACAGATCGGTTTACGGTGGATGGAAACCGATCGGTTTCCCACTCTCCCTGGAGTCGAAATGACCACTCTCGAAGGCGCCGTCGTCCTTGTCACCGGCGGCAACCGCGGCATCGGCAAGGCGATCGTGGACGACCTGCTCACCCGTGGTGTGAGCAAGGTGTACGCCACCGCGCGCAATCCCCTGCCGAGCACCGACCCCCGCCTTGTGACGCTGCCGCTGGAGGTCACCGACCAGGCCTCGATCGACGCGCTGGTGACGGCCGCGCCCGACGTCACCGTGCTGATCAACAACGCCGGTGGCAGCTCGCCCGACACCTACCTGGACACACCGATCGAGGACATCCGGAACGTCTTCGAGACCAACTTCTTCGGCCCGCTGAACCTGACCCGGGCCTTCGTGCCGGTGATCGAGGGCAACGGCGGCGGCCACATCCTGAACGCGCACTCGGCACTCTCCTGGGTCGCCCTGCACGGCGCGTACTCCGCCACCAAGGCCGCGCTGTGGCTCCAGACCAACGCCCTCCGCATCGAGCTGCTGGACCGCGGCATCGGCGTGACGGGCCTCCACATGGGCTACGTCGACACCGACATGACCGCCGGGGTGACGCAGCCCAAGTCGAAGCCCGCCGACATCGCCAAGGAGGCGCTGGACGGGATCGAGAAGGGCGCGTACGAGGTGCTCGCCGACGAGACGTCCCGCCAGGCCAAGGCCGCGCTGTCCGGTGACATCACCAACCTGTACCCGCAGCTCCAGGCCTGACCGGCCCCGCCGTCCCGGTGAGTGCGGCGACCGGTTGCCGGGTGCGCGTGAACGCACGGCCGGCAACAGGCCGCCCCCGGGCCGCGACCGCGGGACTCGGTGTTACGTCGTGAAGCGGTGGCTGCCGGAGCCGACCCGGTACACCGCACAGCCGTCCTCGGTGCGCAGGAACGTTCCGTGGGTGTGGGCGACCTCGCCCGGAGCCTCCGCCGGGATCCACACCTCGGCGGTCGTGTTCGGAGGCACGGTACAGGTCAGCAGGAACCCGCCGGCCCGCTGCCGCCACTGCGTGGATATCGGGCCGTAGACCGACGCGAACGTGGCACGGGCCGAGGTGACGTCCCCGCCCGGGCGGGGACGGATGACGATCTCGCGGTAACCGGGCCGGCCGGCCGAGATACCGGCGATGTTCGCGTACATCCACTCGCCCACAGACCCGTAGGCATAGTGGTTGAAGGAGTTCATGTCCGGGGTCTGGAAGCTGCCGTCGGGCCGGATGGAGTCCCAGCGTTCCCACATCGTGGTCGCGCCCTTGTCGATCTGGTAGCCCCAACTGGGGAAGGAGCGCTGCTGGAGCAGACGGTAGGCGACGTCGGTGTGTCCCGTGTCGGTCAGGACGGGCAGCAGACGGGGCGTACCGAGGAAGCCCGTCGACAGATGCCAGCCCTTGGCCTCGATCAGGGCGACGAGACGGTCGGCCGCCGCTGTCCGCAGGGCCGCCGGGACGAGGCCCATCGACAGGGCGAGGACATAGGCCGTCTGCGTGTCACCCTTCACCCTGCCGTCGGCGCTGACATAGGCGTTCTGGAACGCCGTGCGTACGCGCCCGAACAGGTCGAGGTAGGGCGCCGAGTCCTCACCGATCGCCTCGGCGGTCCGGGCCGCGAGGTCCGCGCTGTGCGCGAAGTACGCGGTGGCGACGACGTCCTTCGGTGTCTCGTCCTCGATGTTGAGCCAGTCGCCGTACCCCCCGGCGGGCCGCAGCAGCTTGTCGCTGTGCTGCTCCAGGTACTTCAACCAGGCCTGGATGGACGGCCAGGCATCCTCCAGCACCTGCCGGTCGCCGTACGCCTGGTACAACGCCCAGGGGACCGTCACCCCGGCGTCACCCCACCCGGCGACACCGTTGCCCACCGTGCCGACCATGGGCGCCACGTCGGTGAAGGCGCCCTCGCTCGTCTGCCCGTCGCGCAGGTCCACGAGCCACTTGGTGAGGAAACGGGCCGACTCCATCGTGTAGGCCGCCGTCGGCGCGAACACGTTGATGTCACCCGTCCAGCCCAGCCGCTCGTCACGCGCGGGTGTGTCCGTCGGGACGGAGAGGAAGTTGCCGCGCTGACCCCAAGTGATGTTGCGGTGCAGCTTGTTGAGCATCGGGACGTCGGTCTCGAACTCGAAGGTGAAGGGCGCGGAGGTGTGCATGACGCGACCCGTGACGGCCTTCGCCGAAGGGGTGCCCGGGAACCCCGTCACCTCGACATAGCGAAAACCGTGGAAGGTGAAGCGCGGCTCGTACGTCTCCTCGCCATGGCCCTTGAGGGTGTACGTGTCGGTCGCTGTGGCGGTGCGAAGGTTCGCGGTGTAGAGGGTGCCGTCCGGGTTGAGGACCTCGGCGTGCCTCAGACGTACGGTCGTTCCCGCGTCGCCCGAGACCCGCAGCCGTACCGCCCCGACCATGTTCTGCCCCAAGTCCAGCACGAAAACGCCCGGTTGGGGCTCGGTCACCTTCTTGACCGAGAGTTCCTCGGCCACCCGGACCGGCCCGTCCACCTGCGCGACGATCAGGTCGGGGGCGTCGTCGCCCGCTGCGCCGACCTCGAGCCAGGTCCGGTCGTCGAAGCCGGGTGAGGTCCAGCCGGGGGTCTCCTTGCGCGCGTCGTACGTCTCGCCGCCCAGCAGGTCGGCGGCGACGATCGGCCCGGCGGCGGCCCGCCAGTCGGGGCCCGACGTGACGCGCTCACTGGTCCCGTCGGTGTACTCGATCTCCAACTGCGCCAACAGAGCGGGGCGTTCGCCGTACTGGTGCGGCCCGAACATCCCGACGTTGCCCGCGTACCAGCCCGGCGCCACGTACGCGCCGATGGCGTTGGGGCCGGTCCGCAGCAGCTTGGTGACGTCGTACGTCTGGTACTGGACGCGTTCGTGGTAGTCGGTCCAGCCGGGAGCGAGCTGATCACGGCCCACGCGGCGGCCGTTGAGGTGGGCCTCGTAGACGCCGAGAGCCGTGGCGTACAGGCGGGCGCGTGCCACCTTCTTGCGCGGCAGTCTGAACTCGTGCCGCAGTTGGTTGGCGGCGTACTTCACCGGGACGACCCTGCCCCAGGGGCCGGCGCCCCAGGCGGCCGCCACCTTCGCCGCGGACCAGCCGCTGTCGTCGAAGTCCGCCTCGCGCCAGTCTGCGGCGGGTTCCTGGTTCGCCGACTTCCAGGACGCGTCGGTGACGATCCGCTGCTCGCCGGACGCCGTGTGGAGGGTGAGGACGGCGTCCAGACCGGCGGGTCCCTCGGTCGCGTTGATCGCCGAGACCGCGATGACGTTCTTGCCGGAACGCACCTCGGGGAGCACATCGATGATCGCGGGGCGGCGCCAGTTCTCGAACTCCGTCGCCAGGTCGGTGCGGGCCACCTCGGTGCCGTTCACGGAGACGGCGTACACGTTGTCCGCCGTGATGGTCACGGTCGCCGCCGTGACCCCGTCCGGGACCACGACGGTCCGGCGGAACCATCGGGTGCCCGCCGGGGCGCCGGCGGCCGGGTCGCCCTCGGGGTACCAGATCCATGAACTGCCCTCCAGGGAAGGCGCGTCGGTGAGGGCCGGGGGAGCGGAGACCCATCGCGCGGTCCACTGAGAGGCGTCCATGAGGCCGGTTTCCCACCAGGACGGCGCGCTCCAGCCGGAAACCCCACCGCTGGTGTCCCACACGCGCACGGACCAGAAGTACCGTGCGCGCGGCTTGAGTCGGGGACCCGAATACGGGACGAGGACGGACTCGTCGGACGTGACCTTCCCGCTGTCCCAGACGTCCGGGTGCGACAGGCCCGACGCGCTGGAGGCGACGCGGATCTGATAGGCGCTCTGGCGCACCCCCGGCCTGTCCGAGGCCATCGGCCAGCTCAGCCGGGGGTGTTGGGCGTCGAGGCCCAGAGGGTGCTGGACATACTCGACGGTCGGCGTAGTGACGCGTACGGCGCCGCGTTGTGCGTGCGCCGTGGCGGGGGTGGAAACCGGTGCGGCCACTGCCGGTCCAGCGGCGGCCGTCGCGGCCACCGTGGCCGCCGCACCCGCGAGCATGTTCCTCCTGCTGATCACTGCGGCCCCTCACGTAGAAAGGATGAATCGATTCACAGCGGTGAACGTAGGTGAACGTAGGGGCGGGTGGGATGGGGGGTCAATGAGCGTGCAGAGACTTTCTTGACGGGGCATCGGACGGGAACGCGCTTTCTGCCGGGTCTGACATATCTACGGCACGGGCAATTGAACGGTTTCAATTCCGCTGCCCAATTCGCCCGCCTGTGGGTTGTCCGAAAGTCTTGCCCGTCCCGATCCGGCGCGAGGTGGCCGGGGCGGCTGCCAATCGTGCGGCGAACAGAACGCGGCGTTCAGCTTCCTGCCATCGCGTGGCCATCGCTGGTCAGCACTGTGCCGTCTGATCCCCACCTCACTCTCCACGGAGGACACATGAGCACAGCAGGGCATCAGGACGGACCGGGCAGACGCTCGCTGCTGCGGGCCGCGGTCGCGGTACCGGCGGTCGGCGTGGCGGTCGCCGCCTCCACGGCGGTACCGGCACAGGCCTCCGCCACGACCGGCGGCGGCCGCTTCGATCCCGAGAGCCCGCGCTTCGCGCTGGCCGTCCTCCCGGACACGCAGTACCTCTTCGACGCCGACAGCGCGGACCCGGCGCCTCTGAAGGAGACCTTCCGTTACCTCGTCGCGGAGCGGGCCGAGGCGAACATCGCCTTCATGACGCACCTGGGCGACGTCACGGAGCACGGCACCGAGGACGAGATCGAACTCGCCGCCGACACCTTCCGCACCATCCACGGCAAGGTGCCCTACAGCGTGCTGGCGGGCAACCATGACATCCGTTCCTCCACGGACGACCAGCGCGGCGACTCCGCCTACCTCGCGGCGTTCGGGCCCAAGCGCTACGCGTCGATGCCGACCTTCCGAGGCGCCTCGCCCGACGGCTACAACAGCTTCCACGTGCTGCACGCCGCGGACCGCGAGTGGCTGGTTCTGGCCCTGGACTGGCGGGTGTCGGACAAGGGGCTTCGGTGGGCGCAGGGCGTGCTCGACTCGCACCCGACCCTGCCCGCCATCCTCACCACGCACGACATCGTCTGGGCGGACGACGACGGCAACGCCCAGCTTTCCGACAACGGCAAGCGCCTGTGGGACGGCCTCGTCCGCGGCAACGACCAGATCTTCCTGGCACTGGGCGGCCACTACTGGCCGCCGGGCCGCACCGTCCTGACCAACGATGCTGACAACGATGTCCACGTCCACATCACCAACTACCAGGACCGCTACTACGGCGGCGCCGGGATGATCCGTACGTACGGATTCGATCTGGCCCGCGGAGTGATCGACGTCGAGACCTTCTCGCCGTGGTTCCTCGCCCGTGATCCGGAGAAGCGGGCGCCGTTGGAGGCCGAGACGATCGAACTGACCGGTGACGTCGACCGGTTCAGCCTGAGCATCGACTTCGACGAGCGGTTCGCCGGCTTCGCCCCGGTCGTCCCGCCGAAGCCGCGTCCGGCCTCCGCCGTGATGCCGCGCGGCACGGTCGCGTACTGGCGCTTCGACGCGTCCGGCACGGCGGGCGCCCCGGTCGCCGACGGCACGCTCGTGCGCGACCTGACGGGCAACGGCAACGACCTGACCGTGAACCGCCTCCACTCCAGTGGCCCCGAGGCGCTCACCTGGTCGGCGGACCACCACACGGGCCAGCCGGCACACGCCAGCCTCCGTTTCGACGGCGGCAAGAGCCCGGACCGCGGTGCCGTCCTCACCACCGGCCCCCAAGCGGCCCTGAACAGCGAGAAGTTCACCCGCGGCTACACCATCGAGACCTTCGTCCGGCTGCCGGAGCCCTTCGAGGGGGACCACAGCTGGATGGGCATCCTCAGCTGGGAGGGGCGCAACGGCGACGCGGGCAAGACCACCGGCTGGTCCCCGCTCGAGCCCACGTGCAGCCTCAACCTGTCTCCCGAGCGCTTTCTCCAGTACGTCGTCTACCCGCACCGCCAGGACGCCGACCCCACCTCGTGGAGCCACGCCGTCCCCGTGGGCCGCTGGATGCACATCGCGGTCGTCAACGACGGCCGCCGTACGGTGATGTACGTGGACGGCTCGAAGATCGCCCGCAACCCGTCCCAGCCGTCGACGGGTATCGCCACACTCGGCAAGCCCTTCGTCATCGGCGGCACGCAGTTCGACGAGAACTTCGGACAGGGCTTCTACGGGTGGATCGGCGACACCCGCATCGTCAACAGGGCCCTGCCCGTACGGGACTTCCTCATGCCCTTCGAGTAGGCCGCGGCGTGCCTCGCACTCCCTCGCCGGTCCGGCCGGCCGATGCCGGACCGGCGGCGCCCGTCCCTGTCGTACGACGGTCGGCTCGCATGAGCTTGCCTGGTCAGGGGGCGAACGCCTCGGTCAGTCGTACGTCGAAGCCGTCCTCCTCCATCAGGATGACGGTGACGCCGAAGGGCGAGGGGTGGTCCAGTTCGAGCGGAGTGAAGGAGAAGCCGACGGCGGCCCTGACCGGCGCGACCAGCTCACCGCCCGGTTGCGGATCGAGAGCGGGAAGCCACTCCGGTTCGACCGAGGGCCCGCCGTCGGGGGAGTCGGCGGGAGGCCTCTCGGTGTAGGGAAACTGGTGGAGGATATGGCCCTCTGTCGTGGCGTGCACCATGTTCAGGCATGGGGCCGGGCCGACGACCGGCAGCTCGCAGGCGGTGGCGACATCGCGGGTCTCCCAGGCGAGGACCACCTCGTCGGCGCCGGCCGCCGCGGCGATGTTCGAGAGCTGGGCGATGCCGGTGAGCGAGTCGTCGCCGGACTTGATGGGCCGCACCCAGATCAGTCCGACCAGCTCACCGCGTACCAGGGGCATGATGACCGGGCGGGGTACCGTCCCGTCGCCCAGACCCGCGGTGTACGCGTTCTTCATCGACGCCACCAGCGCGTCCCACACCTGCGTGTCCACGAACTCTCCCTCACCAACGCCACGTTCACGAGCATGCCGACCCTGTCACGGCGGGCCTCGCCGCCGCCAGTCGCCGTGACCCGCCCGGGGCCGGCCGACAGGCACTCCACGGAGCCGCGGCGCGGGCAGGGAGGACTTGCAGGGGGCCACCGGGTGCCGGATCAGATCGGCAAAGGCGCGGGCCCCGCCGTGCGGTGCGGTGCGGTGCCGACCGTACGTCAAGGTCACGCACCCGGTGCGGACGCGTGACCCAGAAGGCGGCTTCGCACGCCTCGGCCGCCCGAGGCGCCGCCGCACGGAGTGCGAAGTCGGGGGAGCGGATCCCGCCGGACTCCCCGGGGTTGATCCTCGCGCGGTGCGCCGTCGAGCTCGGCAACCGGCGCCACCTCTGGCGCGGTAGCCCGGAGCCGGAGCCGGAGCCGGAGCCGGAGCCGGAGCCGGAGCCGGAGCCGTCAGCCGAGAGGCCGCCCCCGTCGAGTCCGTCCACACCGTCCGGCGGCGGCCGAAAACCATCCTGCCCCAGGACGAACAGCCAGCACACAGGAACCATTTCGAGCCGTTCTATTGTCGCCGCCATGACAAGATCGAGTGGGCGGTGTCACTCTGATCGTCGCGCGTTCACTATTCCTTCACGCCCCCACGTCTTGTGCGCCACCGAATTCGGACACGCCCCTGCGTGTTCTCGGACCGCGCCCTTCCCCGTTCAGCGCGTCGCCGGCCGGCCACACCCCGCCGACCGGCTCTCCCGGCCTGCATCACAGGCCACCGTCGCAGAAGGAGAAGCCCTTGCTCCGGCCATCCCCCACCTCCAACCGACGCAGACGCACAGCGGCGTTGGCCCTCACCGCGGCAGGCACCCTGCTCGCCGCCGGCTTCCAGACCGGCGTCGGATCCGCGGCCCCCGCCGACCGTGACGACGCCAAGATCGTCGCCACTCCCCGGGCCGGTGCGGCCCCGGCGGAACTGTCTCCCGCCAAGCACGCGGCGCTCCTGAAGAGCGCGACGCTGGCGGTCGGCGACACAGCGAAGAACCTCGGCCTCGGCTCCAAGGAGAAGCTGATCGTCAAGGACGTCGCGAAGGACGCCGACGGCACGACGCACACCCGCTACGAGCGCACCTACGCCGGCCTGCCGGTACTCGGCGGCGACCTGGTCGTGCACGTCAAGGGCGCTCGCAGCACGGTCTCCGAGGCCACCGAGGCCGCCGTCAAGGTGCCGACAACCACCCCCCGGGTCACCTCGCGCACCGCCGCGGGCAAGGCACTCGCCACCGCCAGGAAGGCCGAGGCCAAGAGCCCCGCGGTCGACGGCGCCCCACGGCTGGTCGTCTGGGCCGGCGAGGCCAAGTCGGTGCTGGCCTGGGAGTCGGTGGTGGAGGGCGTGCAGCACGACGGCACGCCGAGCGAGCTCCACGTCGTCACCGACGCCACCTCGGGCAAGGCGCTCTTCGACTTCGAGAAGGTGCACACCGGCAGTGGCACGGGCCAGTTCAGCGGGACGGTTCCGCTCGGCACCACGCTCGTCGGCTCCACGTACCAGCTGACGGACCCGGACCGGGCCGGCCACAAGACGTACGACCTCAACCAGGGCACCTCGGGCACCGGCACCCTCTTCACGGATGACAACGATGTCTGGGGAGACGGCACGACGGGCAACCGGCAGACAGCCGGTGTGGACGTCGCGTTCGGCGCCGCGGCCACCTGGGACTACTACAAGGACGTTTACGGCCGCAACGGCATCCGTAACGACGGCGTGGCCGCCTACAGCCGGGCGCACTACGGCAACGCGTACGTCAACGCCTTCTGGTCCGACAGCTGCTTCTGCATGACCTACGGCGACGGCGCGAGCAACACCCATCCGTTGACCTCCCTGGACGTCGCCGCGCACGAGATGACCCACGGCGTCACCAGTGCCACCGCGGGCCTGGTCTACTCGGGCGAGTCCGGCGGCCTCAACGAGGCGACGTCGGACATCTTCGCCGCGGCCGTGGAGTTCCAGGCCGACCTGACCGCCGACGTCCCCGACTACCTGGTCGGCGAGAAGATCGACATCCGCGGCAACGGCACCCCGCTGCGCTACATGGACAAGCCCTCCAAGGACGGGGCGTCCCGCGACAACTGGGACTCCTCGCTCGGCAGCATCGACGTCCACTACTCCTCCGGCCCGGCCAATCACTTCTTCTACCTGCTCTCCGAGGGCAGCGGCGTGAAGACGGTCAACGGGGTCGACTACGACAGCCCGACCTACGACGGCGTGGCCGTGACCGGCATCGGCATCGAGAACGCCGAGCAGATCTGGTACCGGGCCCTCACCACCTACATGACCTCCACCACCAACTACGCCGGTGCCCGCACCGCGACCCTGCAGGCCGCGGCCGACCTGTTCGGCGCGTACAGCGACACCTACCTCTCCGTCGCCGCGGCCTGGGCCGCGATCAACGTCGGCGACCGGATCGCGCTCGGCGTCAACGTGGCCCCGATCGACGACCAGACCAGCGGCGTCGGCCAGGAGGTCTCCTTCCAGGTCGACGCCTACACCACCAACTCCGGTGCCGGTTTGACCTATGAGGCGACCGGCCTGCCGGACGGACTGACGCTCAGCGACACCGGGCTGATCTCCGGCGTGCCGACCACTGCCGGGTCCAGTGACGTGACACTGACGGTCACCGACAGCACCGGGGCGGCCGCCCCGGTGAGCTTCGTCTGGCGGGTGGCGTACATCTACGCCAACGGCACACGCGTCGACATCCCCGACGTCGGTGCCGCGGTGGAATCCCCGGTCGTCATCACCGGCCAGGACGGCAACGCCTCGGCCGCCACCCAGGTCTACGTCAAGATCGTCCACACCTACCGCGGTGACCTGACGGTCGACCTGGTCGGTCCCAACGGCACCGTCTACTCGCTCCTGAACCGCAGCGGCGGTTCCGCCGACAACGTCGACCAGACCTTCACGGTCGACGCCTCCGCACAACCGGTCAACGGCACCTGGATCCTGCGCGTCCGTGACGTCGCAGCGATCGACGTCGGCTACATCGAGCGGTGGCAGCTCACCCCGTAACCCCTGCCGCCTCGCGCCGCCCGCCCGGACCGCCGCACGCGGTCCGGGCGGGCGGTTTTCCGCTCCGCACGGGTAGGGACTTCTGCCGGCCTACCGGCCTACGGGAGTGTCCTCGCGCATGCCCCACGGCGAGCCGTACTCCGTCAGCAGGTCGAGGAACGGCCGGGGTGGCAGCGCTTCGGGGCCGAGCACCCCGCTGCCGTGCCAGGCGCCGGACGCGATGAGCTCGAGAGCCGCCACGGGGTTGACCGCCGTCTGCCAGACCACGGCCTGGGAGCCGTACTCACCCATCGACCACTCGTTGTCGACCACGTGGTAGAGGTAGACCTCTCGGGGCCTGCCGTCCTTGGTCCCCTTGACCCATGTGCCCGCGCACGTCTTGCCGTGCATGCGGTCCCCGAGGCCGGCCGGGTCGGGCAGACAGGCGGCGACGACGTCCCGCGGGGAGACCGCGACCCTGCCCGTGCTTCCGCCGTCGACGGTGACCAGTTCCGTACGGTCCAGACCGAGCTTGTTGAGTGTCCGCAGGACGCTGATGAACTCGTCGCCGAGGCCGTACTTGAAGGTGACCCGCTTGGCTTTCAACCACCTCGGGATCAGCAGTACTTCCTCGTGCTCGACGTTGACACACTCCACCGGTCCGATGCCCTCGGGGAATTCGAAGACCTCCGGCTCGCTGAAGGGCGCCGTGGTGAACCAGCCCCGGTCCGTCTCGTAGACGACCGGGGGATTGAGGCACTCCTCGATCGTCGTCCAGATGCTGAAGGACGGGGCGAAGTCGTATCCGTCCACGACCAGATCGGCGCCGTCACGGATGCCGATCTCCTCGATCTCGTCGAAGAGTTCGTCGGCGGCGTACCGGGCGAAGACGTCCGACAGGCCCGGCTCGACCCCCATGCCGACCAGCGCGAGCCGGCCCGCCGCCTCCCACTCGGGGGCCCGCTCGAACTGGGCGTCTCCCAGCTTCACTCCGCACTCCTCGTACGGGCGTGCCGAGTGTGGCCGGGACAGGGACATCGCCATGTCGAGGTAGTGCGCGCCGTGGGCGAGTGCCGCGTCGAACAGCGGCATGACGAACCGGGGGTCGGTGGCATTGAGCAGGACGTCGCAGCGGTGTTCGGCGAGGGCGGCCCGTACGCCTGCCGAGTCCGAGGCGTCGAGCCGTACCGCCGTGAATCTGCGGTCGTTCCCGACACCCGAGACGGCCGACTCCGCCCGTGCGCGGTCGTAGTCGGCGACGACCATGTGCTCGAAGAAGTCGCGGCGGGCCGCGATCTTCGTGATCGCGGTGCCCACGCCTCCGGCTCCGACCATGAGAACTCGCATAGCGCCGCGCTCCTTTGTGCCGCCCTCAGCGGGGGATGTCCCCGCCGCCGACCCGGTGGGGCAGGACGATATCGGGTCCGGGCGCCGCCCCGCGGGATCGGGCGGCAAGAAACGGGGCGGTCGGCCGTCGTCCCCGCCACCAGCCAACTCCTCGCGCCCGCAGCCCCGTTGGATGCCTGTCGGGAGCGTCGGCGAAGCAGGCCCGGAGTACCCATAGGGTGACCCCATGTCTGCCACCCTGAGTTCCACGAAAACCCGCGCCGCGCTGCGTACATCGGCGCGTATCTCTGTTGAGCTGTTGCTGGTCCTCGTGATGGCGGGGGTGGCCCTGTGGGCTTTGGGCCGGATGTGGTCGGTCGTCTGGCCGCTCATAGTCGCCCTGTTCCTCACCACGCTGACCTGGCCCCTCACTCGGGTGCTGCGCCGGCGCGGGTGGCGCCCCGCGCTGGCCGCGTCGGCCGTGACCGTGTTGTTCCTCCTGGTCGCCGCGGGCACCGTGGCGCTGATCGCGGTGCCGGTGGCGTCCCAGTCGGGTGAGCTGGGCGACGGCGTGGTGGACGGCATCCAGAAGCTGCGTGAGTGGGCCGCGGGGCCGCCGCTGAACATCGCCGACGACCAGATCGCGGACGCCTCCGACGCGGCCGTCGCCCGGATCCAGGACAGTGTCGGCAGCATGGTCTCCGCCTTCGTCTCCGGGGTGAGCACCCTGGTCAATGGTGTGGTCACGGCCGTTCTGGCGCTGTTCCTGATGTTCTTCTTCCTCAAGGACGGTCCGCGGTTCCTGCCGTGGCTCGCCCGTCAGCTGCCGGGCCGGCTCGCCACCGATGTTCCGATCGTCGCCGCGCGAAGCTGGGACACCCTCGGCGCGTTCGTGCGTTCCCAGGCGGTCGTCGGCCTGCTCGACGCCGTTCTGATCGGCATCGGGCTGTGGGCTCTGGGGGTACCGCTGGTGCTCCCGCTGGCCGTGCTGACCTTCGTCTCCGCGTTCGTTCCGATCGTGGGCGCCCTGTTCGCCGGCTTCGTCGCGGTTCTCATCGCGCTGGTGTCGAACGGCCTGACGGACGCCCTGCTCGTGCTGGCGATCATCGTGGTCGTTCAGCAGCTCGAGGGCAACGTGTTCCAGCCCATGATCCAGAGCCGTGGGCTGGGCCTGCACGCCGCGGTGATCCTGCTGGCGGTGACGCTGGGCGGCAGCCTGGCGGGCATCGTGGGCAGCCTGCTCGCCGTACCGGTCGCCGCGTTGATCGCGGTGGTCTGGAACTATCTGCGCGAGCAGCTCAGCGAACCGCAGCGGGAACCGGGCACTGACGAGCCGCATACCGGTGCCGCTGTCCCGTCGTAGCGGGCGGCCCCGACCGCGGCGCCGCAGGTCGAAAGGCGGTCACCGCTGCGCGAAGCCCCAGGTCGGCCCGTACGGGAATGCGCCAAGGGGGGTGGCTGTTACAGACACCAGGAAGCTGACATGCGCGAGTCAAATTCGCGGATGTGGGTGAAAGGAGAACCTGATGGCACGCAGTAGCGCACGCCCTGTCGTCACGTTGAGGTCGACGGCCGGGACCGGCACCGCCTACGTGACGCGCAAGAACCGTCGGAACGATCCCGACCGGCTCGTCCTGCGCAAGTACGACCCGGCGGCCGGAGAGCATGTCCCGTTCCGGGAGGAACGCTGAGCCAGGCCCGTAGTCACCGGGCGGACAGTTCCAGGGAAGGAAGTCGCATGAGGTCCCGTATCCACCCCGTATCCCAGCCGGTCGTCTTCCGGGACCGCGCCGCGGACGTCGCGTTCCTGACGCGGTCGACCGCGCACTCGTCCCGGACGATCGAGTGGGAGGACGGTCGGACCTACCCGCTGATCGACGTCGAGATCTCGTCGGCGAGCCACCCCTTCTACACGGGGACCTCGCGAGTAGTGGACACCGCCGGCCGCGTGGAGCGCTTCGAGCGCCGCTACGGCCGGGCGGTCCCGGCCCAGCGCTGAACCACGGGGCCGGAGCCGAGCAGGAGGAGAACAGAGCCATGAAGGTACGCAAGTCCCTGCGCTCGATGAAGTCCAAGCCCGGGGCCCAGGTGGTCCGTCGACGCGGCGTGGTCTTCGTCGTCAACAAGAAGAACCCGCGCTTCAAGGCCCGCCAGGGCTGAACAGCCGAGCACCGCAGGACGGGGCGCCGGGATCGCTGTCGCGATTCCCGGCGTCCCGGCGCGTTTCGAGGGACCGCCCCGGTTGTCCGTCCGTCTGAAGAAAACGCCCTCAGGACGGCGGAGTTGAACGAGGCCGAGGCGCGAATTCGGCTCAACGGCACCACGGCCGGGGAACCGTTGTGTCCGCCTCCGCCGTCCTCCGTGACGGCGGACAGGGAAGGTGCTGTGCAACGCGGGGCGGATTGCGTGAACCGGGGTCAACTGACCCTGGAATGACTGGTGTTGAGAAACATCCGGCGCAGAGCTCTCAGGAATGAACGACTCCGGCGGGGTCGTAGTGTACCCGCGGCATAGTCGATACCCTCCCTGCGGGGAACGTGCGTGCGGATGGGGGAAGTTGACGGTGTACCGGAGACGATTACGGCTGTGCTGCGGCGCGTTAGCCGCGGGGCTGGTGCTGACCGGCTGTTCGGGGGCTGCGGACGGCGGGGCCGCGAAGCCCGCCGGTTCCGAGGAAGCGGACGCGAAAGGCGGGGCCCGCTCAAGTCCGTCCCCCACCCCCAGTGCCACGGGTCTGAGCTTCACCCCCGATCCCGGCCGCGCGCCGAAGACCCGCGCCGAGGCCGAACGTCTGGTCCGTATCGTCGGGGCGGTGGCCCGCGACCTTGGCCCCGGCTTCGTCAAACGCAACCCGTACGAGAGCGAACCCGGATTCTGGCCCGTCCTCGACGCCAACTGCGTCTGGCAGCGCGAGCCGCTGCCCGCGACGGCACTCGCCAGCCTCACCCGCTACATGGAGCTGCCCGCGGAGGACGGCAAGGGACCGATCCGCGTCGCCGCCATCGTGACCGTCCACCCGACCGTGGTGGACGCCGAATGGGAGATGGCCGAGACCCTCGAAGAGGCGCTGCGCTGCCCCGACCAGCAGCTCCGCCAGGGCGAGCGGATCACCGGACTGCTCTCCCAGGGCGCGGACTTCGGTCTGATGGGCAACTTCACCTCCGAGGACTCGCTCACGGAGTCAGGCAAGTACTACAGCGACCAACTCGGCGGCCCCCACTACTACTACTGGGTGCAGAGCCGGCTGAGCCAGGTCACCGTGGCCGTCGTCGGCAAGGGGTCCAAGGGCAGGTCCGACGAAGAGGTCGACGCCGCCCTGCTCCAGGGAGTGAACCAGATGCTGAGCCGCGCCGAGATCGAACTGGAGGCGCCGGAATGAGCGAGCCGCTGCTCCCCACCGACCCCGCCTCGATCGGCGGACACCGGCTGCTGGCCCGCCTCGGCGCGGGCGGCATGGGCGTGGTCTACCTCGGCCGTACGGAGTCCGGGTCGCTGGCCGCCGTCAAGGTCATCCAGGCCGAGTACGCGGAGGACCCCGAGTTCCGCGCCAGGTTCCGCCGCGAGGTCGAGGCCGCCCGCCGGGTGACCAGCCCCTGGGCTGTGCCGGTCACCGCCGCCGACCCGGACGCCGCCGCGCCCTGGCTTGCCACCGCCTTCGTGCCCGGCCCCTCGCTCGAGGAAGCCGTCGCCCGGCATGGCGCGCTGCCAGTCCGGAGCGTGCGCGTCCTGGGCAGGATGCTCGCCGCCGCGTTGAGCGAGGTGCACGCCGCCGGGCTGATCCACCGTGACGTCAAGCCCGCCAACGTCCTGCTCGCCGTGGACGGTCCGCGGCTGATCGACTTCGGGATCGCCCGTACGACCGACGAGACCGCGATCACCTCCACCGACCTGGTCATCGGCACGCCCGGATTCCTCTCTCCCGAGCAGGCGGAGGCGCGCGGCGCCGAGATGGGCCCGGCGAGCGACATCTTCTCGCTGGGCTGCCTGCTGGCGTACGCGGCCACCGGCCGCGCGCCCTTCGGCACCGGCACGGCGGACGCCCTGCTCTACCGAACGGTCCACGACGAACCCGATCTGAGCGGCATCGAGGCCGCCGACCCCGAGGACACAGAAGACTCCGAACTGCTGACCCTGCTGCGTCTGTGCCTGGCGAAGGACCCCGCGGACCGTCCGACGGCCGAGCACTTCGGCGCGGTGCTGCTGGTCGAGGACGCCGTCCCCGAGGGCGGGCAGATCGACTGGCTGCCCGAGGACGTCGTACGGGCGATCGCCGACCGCTCGGCGGAGATGCTGGCGCTCCCCGACATCGAGCCGACCGTCGCCGACACGCCGGCGAACGAGGGACCCGCATCGCCCAGCAGACGGCGGCTCCTCGTACTGGCCTCCGGCGCCGCGGTGGCCCTGGCGGCCGGCGGGACCGCGGCCTGGGCCGTGCTGCGGGACGACGACACCCCGGCGAAGCCAACGGCACGCCGCTGGGCCATCGGAGTGCAGGCGGACCTGAGCGGCGCGCGGCGTACGGCGGGGCGGGCGCAGGAGCAGGGCGCACGGCTGGCGATCGAGCAGTTCAACGCCCGTAGGAACAAGCCTTTCGAGCTCACTCTGAAGACCGCCGACGACGGTGGCAGCGCGGGGCGGGCGCCGGCCGCGGCCAAGAAGCTGATCCAGGACGCCGACGTGCTCGCCGTGTTGGGCCCGACCAACGACGAGACGGCCCACGCGGTCCTCGGCACGTACGACGAGGCCCTGCTGCCACTCCTGTGCGTCTCGGCCGGAGGACTCATCCTGACCAGGGAGCAGTACCGGTCCTTCCTGCACTGCCGCCCCAGCGACGCGGCCCTCTCCCTCCCGATCACCGTCTACCTCATGCAACAGAAGGCGACGCTGCGCCCCGGCCTGCTTCAGGACCGCACCGCGCAGACGTACGCCCAGGAGTCGGCCTCGATCAACGCGATGATGCTGCGACAAGTGGGCTCGCCGGCCTACCCACGGGTGATCCCGGCGGGCACGGACGACGTGGGACCCGTGGTCGCCGACATGCTGCGGGCCGGGATCAGTGCGTTCATCTACGCCGGCTACGCGCAGGGCGCGGCCGCGGTGGCCCGCGCGCTGGCGGAGGCCGGCTTCGACAAACCGCGGCTCAGCTCGCAGGCCGTCATCGATCCGGAGTTCCTGGAGCTGGCGCAGGACGCGGCCGAGGGCTGGCTGCTGACCTCGTCCTTCGTCGACCCCGCCGCGGTGCCGGAAGCGGCGGCCTTCACCGCGGCCTTCCGCAAGCGCTACGGTGCCGCGCCCGGCTACTACGCCGCCGAGGCGTACGACACCGTCAACCTCGTCCTCCAGGAGCTGCTGAAGGCCACGAAGGGTGGACGGCCGCCGAAGCGCCAGGACCTGGTGGGCCTCCTGCGCAAGAGCCGCTACAAGGGCATCACCAAGGAGTTCTCCTTCAAGCCGGAGGACGGCACGTTCGCCGGCTGGGGCATCTTCCTGCACAAGGTCGAGGGCGGCCGGTTCCGCTTCATCGGCGCCGCGCCCTCCGAGGTGTAGCGGTGGCCGAGGCGCACCCGGAGGGGCAGGCGGGAGTGCAGGCGCTCAAGCCGGGCGACCCGCCGTCCGTCGGCGGCTACCGGTTGCTCGGCCGGCTCGGCGCGGGCGGCATGGGCGTGGTCTACCTCGCCCGCTCGACGGGCGGGGCGCTGGTCGCGCTGAAGGTGATCCGCGCCGACTTCGCGGCCGACCACGGCTTCCGGGCCCGGTTCCGGCGCGAGGCCGAGGCCGCGGGCGGGCTCACCGGGCGGTGGCTGGTGCCGGTCACCGCGGCGGAGCCGCAGGCTCGCGAACCCTGGCTGGCGACCGCCTTCGTACCGGGTCCCTCGCTGGCCGAGGCCGTCGCGCTGCACGGACCGCTGCCGTACCGAACGGTGCGCGCCCTGGGCGCCCGGCTGGCCGAAGCGCTCACCGAGGTGCACGCGGCGGGCCTGGTGCACCGGGACGTCAAACCGGGCAACGTCCTGCTCGCCCTGGACGGACCGCGGCTGATCGACTTCGGCATCGCACGCTCCACCGGTGCAACCGCGCTGACCGCGAGTGATGTGGTGATCGGCTCGCCCGGCTACCTCTCGCCCGAGCAGGCGCGGGCGCAGAGCGGTGACATCGGGCCGTCGAGCGACGTCTTCTCGCTGGGCTGCGTCCTGGCGTACGCGGCGACCGGCCGACGCCCGTTCGGCATCGGCACTCCGGCCGCCATCATCTTCCGTACGGTCCACGAGGAACCCGACCTGGACTCCGCACCGTGGGCCCTGGTCCCGCTGCTGTCCCGCTGTCTCGCCAAGGATCCGGAGGCCAGGCCCACCGCGGAGGCGGTGCGGGACGCGCTGGCCGGGGAGGGGCACGGGGAGGGCGAATGGCTGCCGCCCGCACTGCCCCGGCTGATCGCGGAACGCTCGTCCGCCGTCCTGGCCATGCCCGACCCCGGACCGGCCACGCTCATGTTGCCGCCGCAGGGCCCCGGCCTCTCCCGGCGCCGCCTGCTGACCCTGGGCTCGGCGGCCGGCGTGGTGATCGCGGGCGGGGGAGTGGCGGCCTGGGCCGCCTCCCGGTCCTCCGCCGGAGACGACGGCACGGCGGGCCTTGATCCACTGCCCCGGTACGTCATCGGCCTGCACGCCGACCTGTCGGGACCCGGCAAGGCGCTCGGCCGTGCGCAGGAGCGGGGGGCCCGGCTGGCCGTGGCGGACTTCAACTCCCGCTCCCGTGACCGCCGCACCTTCGACCTGGCCCTGAAGGTCCTGGACGACGCGGGGAAGGCGGAACAGGCCGAGCGGGTGGCCGACCAGTTCGTCGCGGCCGATGACGTGTACGCAGTCATCGGCCCGACCGGCAACGCCGTGACCGAGGCCGCCATGGTCCGCTACGAGAAGGCCCTGCTGCCCATCGTGACCGTGTCCTCCGGCAGCGATGTGTACGTGCAGACCGTCACCCGCGCGTTCTTCCAGCTCAGGCCCAACGAGAACGCTCTGTCGACGCCCTTCATCCACTACCTCTCCCACGCCGAGGAGAGTCGCAGGACCGCCGTGATCGACGACAGGGCGGCCAGCCGCACCAGTTGGCAGATCGTCAGGGACCTGACCGACTTCTCACCCGCCAACGGCACGACCACCACCCATGCCGTCCCCGCGGACAGTGAGGACTTCGACACGGTCGCCGTCGCGGTGGTCGCCGCCGACGCGCAGGCCGTGGTGTACGCCGGTGCCTCGCCACACCGGGCGGCCCTGTGCGCCCGCGCCCTGCGACGGGCCGGTTTCCAGGGCACGCGCATGGCGTCGGAACCGGTCCTGGAGGCCGCGTTCCTCACGGAGGCGGGCCCCGCGGCCGAGGGCTGGGTGATCTGCACGACCTATGTGGACCCGGCCCGTGTGCCCGCCGCTGCGCGCTTCGTGGCGGCGTACAAGAAGCGCTTCGCGGTCGAGACCGTCGAGCGCTTCGCCGTGGAGGCGTACGACGCGCTCCTCTTCGTCGCCCATGGGCTGCACGAGCTGGGCAGCGCCGGGGCGGAGCGTGGCGCGATGGTGCGCAGGCTCCGTTCGAGCACGTACGAAGGGCTCGCGAAAACCATCGAGTTCGACGCGGTGACGGACGAGTTCCGCTGGGTCAACAGCCTCTTCCTCCAGCGGGTGGAGAACGGCGCTCCGCGCTTCCTCGGCCGCTACGACCAGGTCAAGAAGGCCTGACCAGGAGTCGCGGCCGGTCGTCCCTTGAATCGAGCCCTGCGGAATCGTCGATTCTGGGTCACATCGACCGATTAGTTATGATCCGATATAGGTTTAATAGGGTCATTTGTTCTAACGAGGCATTCCTCCTCCTGGGGTGGTCGATGTTCCGCAAACGCCCCACGGATGACGGCGACGAGCTGTTGGCCCGACTCGGGTCGCTGACGGCTCAGGCGCGTGCACGCGCGGAGTTCCAGCGTTCACAGGTCGAGCTGGCCATCGCGCTGCAACGCGGGATGCTCCCGGGTGACATGCCGAGCGCCCCCGGGTTCCACGTCGCCGTCCAGTACGCGCCGGCCTGCTACGGCCTCAACGTGGGCGGAGACTGGTACGACGCCTTCGAACTCCCCGACGGACGCATCGGGCTCTCCATCGGTGACGTTCAGGGCCACAACATCGAGGCCGCCGCGTTCATGGGCCAGGTGCGGGTCGGGCTGCGGGCACTCGCCTCGGTCACCGGCGAACCCGGGGAACTGCTCGCGCGGACCAACGACCTCCTCCTGTCCATCGGCAGCGACCTCTTCGCCACCTGCACCTTCATGCGGCTCGACCCGTCCACCGGAGTGCTGGAGAGCGCACGGGCCGGGCACATACCGTGCGTCTGGGCGACCGCGGACGGAAAGTCCGGCATCGCCGAGGACGAAGGAGGGCCACCGCTGGGCATCGAGGCGAGCGTGGAGTACCCGGTGACCCGGTACGAGCTCACCACCGGCGGAGTCTTCGTGCTGCTGACCGACGGTGTGGTCGAGGGGCCCTCGATGAGCGTCGACGAGGGGCTCGACCAGGTGGTACGGCTCGCCGGCATCGCCGCCGTCGCGGGCATGTCGGCCGGTTCGCTCGCCGCCGCGGTGATCAAGGGCGCCGAGCGTGTGGGGCACGAGGACGACGCGGCCGTGCTGGTCGTCGGCCACGAGACCCCCTGCCCTCTGCGGTAGGGCGGGAGTGACCGCCTCGCCTCGCCGACCGGGCGGCGACGGTGTCTGATGGCTGCTGTGGTGGGTACACGCGAGCTGAGCCGACCGGCCGTCGTCGCTCTCCAGACGCTCACAGTGGCCGCCTGCTACTACGCGGCGGGACGGCTGGGACTCCTGCGGCGGCTCGTTGTCGAGGGCGCGGTGTTCACGCCCATCTGGCCTCCCACGGGCGTGGCGGTGGCCGCCCTGTTGATCTTCGGTCTCCGTGCCTGGCTCGGGATCGCCATCGGCGCCCTCCTGGTGGTGATGTCCTTCGGTCCGCCCCAGCCCACTGTGATCGGTCTCGTCGCGGGCAACACCGCCGCTCCGGTCTGCGCCTACCTCATGCTGCGCGGGCTGGGCTTCCGGATCGACCTCAGCCGTTTGCGTGACGGCCTCGCGGTGGTGTTCCTGGGGGCCCTCGGCAGCATGCTGATCAGTGCGAGCGCCGGAGTCGGCATGCTCGTCCTCACAGGCAAGCTGGCGGCGGACAGCTTCGGGCCCGTCTGGCTGGCGTGGTGGGTCGGCGACGCGATGGGTGTCCTGCTCGTCACCCCGGTCATTCTCATGCTGTACGGAGTGCGCCTGCCGCTGCGACCGAGGCGATGGAAGGAGGGCGTCGCACTGGTTCTCGCGGCCTGCGTCATCGTGCCGGTTGCCACGAACAGTCCGATCAGTCTGCTTTTCCTCGTCTATCCGCTGCTGATCTGGGCGGCGCTGCGTTTCCAGCACGGAGGCAGCGTGCTGTGCGCCCTCTTCGCCTCCGTCCTGGCCACCGTCGCGGCCACGGACGGAGTCGGCCCGTTCAAGGACATGAGCGACACGGCGCTGATGATCAAGCTCCAGGCCTTCAACGGATCCATGGCCCTGACCGCTCTGCTGCTGGCCGCCGTCATCACCGAGCAGCGCAACACGAGACGCTCCGTGGAGCGGGCCTGTCAGGACCTGGTGCAGGTGCTGGAACACCTCACCGCCGGAAACTCTCCACCCCTGCCGCCCCGGCTGGACGACGGTGGCAGAGGGCCGCGGAACGAAGCGCCGTGAAGTCACCGGAGCCCCCGCTGTCTTTCCTCACCGGCGGACGGGCTGTCCCGGGGGTCCGGTCCGTGAGGAAAGATGGGACCACAAACGAAGTACAACCACTGTGGAGGTGCGGGCTCATGCAGCACGAGCGAGCGGGCAATCCGGCCGGCCCCGAGGACCTCGTCGACGTCGCCCGATTGGTCACGGCGTACTACGCGCTGCACCCCGATCCGGCGGAGCCCGGCCAGCGCGTCGCCTTCGGCACGTCCGGCCACCGCGGGTCCTCGCTGGCGACCGCGTTCAACGAGGACCACATCGCCGCGACGAGCCAGGCGATCTGCGAGTACCGCGCCGGTCAGGGCATCGACGGTCCGCTCTTCCTCGGCGCCGACAGCCATGGACTCTCCGAGCCGGCCAGGGTCACCGCCCTGGAGGTGTTCGCGGCCAACGAGGTGCCGGTACTCCTCGACAACGCGGACGGCTACACGCCCACACCGGCCGTATCGCACGCCATTCTGACCCACAACCGCGGTCGGTCCGCGGGCTACGCGGACGGGGTCGTGGTCACCCCCTCCCACAATCCGCCCGCCGACGGTGGCTTCAAGTACAACCCCCCGAACGGCGGCCCGGCAGGCTCCGAGGCGACCGGCTGGATCCAGGACCGCGCCAACGAACTCATCGCGGGCGGCCTCAAGGACGTACGGCGCATCCCCTACGCCAGGGCGCTGGCCGCCCCCGGCACCGGCCGCTACGACTTCCTCGGCACCTACGTCGCCGACCTGCCGAACGTCCTGGACCTGGACGCGATCCGAGCGGCCGGCGTACGCATCGGCGCCGACCCGCTGGGCGGGGCCTCGGTCGCCTATTGGGGACGCATCGCCGAACAGCACGCGCTCGACCTCACCGTGGTCAACCCGCTCACCGACCCGACCTGGCGCTTCATGACGCTGGACTGGGACGGCAAGATCCGGATGGACTGCTCGTCGCCCTACGCCATGGCCTCGCTCATCGAGCAGCGCGACCGCTTCCAGATCGCCACGGGCAACGACGCCGACGCCGACCGCCACGGGATCGTCACCCCGGACGCGGGACTCATGAACCCCAACCACTACCTCGCCGCCGCCATCTTCTACCTGTACTCCCACCGGGAGCATTGGCCCGCGGACACCGGGATCGGCAAGACGCTGGTGTCGTCCGGGATGATCGACCGGGTCGCCGCCGACCTCGGCCGGAAACTGGTCGAGGTCCCGGTGGGATTCAAGTGGTTCGTGGACGGGCTGTCCGACGGTTCCCTCGGCTTCGGCGGAGAGGAGTCCGCCGGTGCGTCCTTCCTGCGCCACGACGGCTCGGTGTGGACCACCGACAAGGACGGCATCATTCTGGCTCTGCTCGCCTCCGAGATCACGGCGGTGACCGGCAAGACGCCGTCGGAGCACTACGCCGCGCTGACCGAGCGGTTCGGCGAGCCCGCGTACGAGCGCATCGACGCCCCGGCGAACCGTGAGGAGAAGGCCCTCCTCGCGAAGCTCTCGCCCGCGCAGATCAGCACGGAGACCCTGGCCGGAGAAGCGGTCACCGCGGTACTCACGGAAGCCCCGGGCAACGGCGCGGCCATCGGGGGCATCAAGGTGACCACCGCCAACGCCTGGTTCGCGGCCCGTCCGTCGGGCACCGAGGACGTCTACAAGATCTACGCCGAGTCCTTCCTCGGAACCGACCACCTCAGGCAGGTCCAGGAGGAGGCGAAAGCCGTGGTCTCGGCGGCACTGGGCGGCTGACCCACCGGTGGAGCGTGCGGACGCGGCACGGGTTTCACCGCGTCCGCACGCTCAGGCCTTCCTCCGCGCCGGCCGCCGGTGCGGGTGACGATCAGATCTTCACCCGCACCGGCCGCCGGAGCAGGTAGACGGCCGCGGTCGTGACGAGGACGGCCATGCACGCGATGAACACCAGCCCGGCGTCCTCCAGGCCGATCGGACCTGCCAGTACGCCCACGCCGATCACCGGCAGCGAGATGCCCGTGTACGCCACCACGAACAGCATCGAGATCACCGCCGCGCGCCGGTGCGGGGGAGAGGCCTCGGCCACCGCGGACAGCGCCCCGCGGAACGCCAGTCCCTGCCCGACCCCGGCGACGATCGCGCTCAGCACCACCAGCGCCAGCAGGTCCCACCGCAGCGCACCCGCGAGCAGCGCGAGCGCGACGAAGAGCGTGGCGCAGCCCAGCGGCAACGACCGCCCCACCCCGAACCGTCCGACCAGCAGCTGACCGGCGATCGAGGCGAAGAAGGCCAGCGCGACGACAAGGCCGCTCACGGCGTGGTTGCGCACGTCCAGTGACTCGGCGAGGAACGTCGGACTGACCGAGGTGAACACCCCGAACAGGGCGAACCCCACGAACGAGGCGATCGCCGCGGGCCCGAACACCGCCCGCACCCCCGGGGGCACGCCGGGCCGTTGCGGCCGTACGGTGCTCAGCGGGCGCCGCTCCCGGACGGTCTCCGGCAGCCGCAGCAGGACGACGGCCGAGCAGGCGATCAGTACGAGGTGCACGGCGAACGGCAGGTACAGCGGCCAGTCGACGTACTGCGCGAGCATTCCGGCGAGCACCGGGCCGCAGCCGAGGCCGCCCATGTTCACCGCCGTCGCCACGAAGGTGGCGCGGGAGGCGCCGCTGTCCGGCGCCAGCTCCAGCACGTACACCGTGGCGGCCCCGGTGAACAGGCCCGCGGACAGTCCCGACATCAGCCGGCCCGCGTACAGCCAGGGCAGTCCGTCGGCACACAGGAAGCAGACGGCGCTCGCCGCCGCGAACACCAGGCCCGTCAGGAGCACCGGCCGCCTGCCCACGGCGTCGGAGGCGTTGCCCGCCAGCAGCAGTACGCCGATGACCCCGAAGGCGTACACGGCGTACACGACGGTCACCATCAGCTCGGAGAACCCGAACTTGTCCTGGTAGAGGCCGTAGAGCGGGGTCGGCAGCGTGGTGCCGGCCATGCATACGGCGAACACCGCCCCGCCGAGGAAACACTGGCGCCACTTTCGGCGATCACCGTCCATACACCGACGGTAGTCCCGCGCGTCACGCCCGGCGCGCCGCACGGGATTACCTTCGACGACCGGCGCGTTGTCCTTGCACAGGCTTCCGCGGGGGGCGCGCGGTCCCCGGAGTCCGCCGGTTCTCCAGCCCTCCGCCAAGAAGGCGCTTGCGTTTCGGCCAGGGGCATCGTAACTTATGTGTACGAAACCGTTTCGTATTGATGGGGGTCCGGGGTGCACCCCAGCCGCAGCAGGAGGAAGCCGCAAGTGCCGGGTGAAGGCAGGTTCGAGCCTCCGGTTCCGGCCGTCGTGGCGCGGACTCTCCGATGATGACCTCGCCGGTCTTCCTGGCCGTCGCTCTCTCCCTGTTCTCCGTGATCTGCTACGCCACAGCCGCCGTGGTCCAGGAAAGAACCGCCGCCAAGACGGTCAACCTGCGCGGCGCGCTCGTCCGCGGCTCCTGGTGGTGGGCGGTCCTCCTCAACGCCGGCGGGGCACTGCTGCACGTGGTCGCCCTGCGGTACGGGCCGCTGACCCTGGTGCAGCCGCTCGGCGCGCTGACCCTCGTGGCGGCCGTGCCGCTGGGCTCGCTGGCCACGCGCCGCCGGACCTCGGGCGCGCAGTGGCGCGGCATGACCCTCACCCTGGTCGGACTGGCCGCACTGCTGACCGTCACCGCCTCGGGCAACGCGCCGGACAACACCCTGCACACCACCGAGGTCCTGGTGGTCACGCTCACCGCCGCCACCGTTGTCGCGGCGCTCGTCGGCTTCGCCTCGGGCCGCCTCGCGGTGGGCGGCCTCGCTTTCGCGGCGGCTTCCGGCATCGCCTCCGGAGTCGGTTCCACGCTGGCCCAGAAGGTCGTCGTCGGACCGGCACTGTCGTGGAGCGTGGCCGCGGTCGCGGTCCTCACCATGACGTTCGCCGTGGCCGGGCTGCTGCTCTCGCAGAAGGCATACCGCGGCGGCCTCGGCGGTCCGCTGGCCCTGCTCACCCTCGTCAATCCCGTCACGGCGTCCGTCGTCGGGATCATCCTGCTCGGCGAAAGCTTCCAGTACGGCGGGGCGGGCACCGTGCTCGCCCTCGTCGGCGCGGGGATGGCCGCCCGTGGTGTGGTCCTGCTCAGCAGGCCTCAGCCGCACCACGACCACCCTGACCGGCTCGACGACGGCGACCACCAGCCGCGCGTACCACGTCCGACGAGGCCGGGTGCCGTACCGGGCCCGCGACCCTCCAGGCTTCTCCGCTCCGCGCCGACGTCCGGCGGGCGGGCACGCGCGACCACTGCCGGGGCCACCGCGACAAGCCGGCAATCTGAATGGAGAACCAGACCATGACGACTCTTCAACTCCGCGCACGGACGGTCGTGCGCGCGGCGGGACTGGTGGACGTGCCCGCAGTGGTTCGCCTGATCGCCCCGTCCCCGCCGCCGTCCTCGCCTCCGGTCCCGGACGCGGGCGGCTCCGCGCTGGACTGGGAGCAGAAGCAGAGCGCCATGCGTCTGGTGCTGGCCCACTACGCCCTCGAAGAGGGCCATGTCCAGGTGGCCGAGCGTGCGGACGGCGCGCTCCTCGCCGTCGCCATCTGGCTGCCGCCCGGCACCGACTCCAAGCCCACCGACTCGTCCGTCACCAGCCTCCTCGCCCGTGAACTCGCCGCCGCCCCGCAATGCCGCCCGACCGTGCCGACGTGGCTGAAGGACGAGGGGCCCGCCGCGCCCCACTGGAAGGTGCTCATCGTCGGCACCCTGGATGACCTGGACGACCCGAGTGACTGGGACCGTGCCGTGGCCGCCGACCTACTGGCCCCCGGACTGCGCACCGTCGACGACCAGGCCGCGACCGCGGTCGCGATCACGGTCTCCGCCCGCCACGCGGACCGACTGCGGCCCCTCGGATTCCACGAGCCGCGTGAAACGGACCTCATGCCGGGCGCGAGCGTCTGGCTGGCGACTCGTCAGCCGCTCGGCCGGGCGGGCTGACGGGGGCATTCGCCGCGGTGACGCGACTGCCGACCCACGCCGACGAGCAGGGACGCACGGTCACGGCCGGATGACCTCCCCGCTCGTACGGACCGGTCGCGGGCTGATGACCTCCCCGCAGTGAAAGCGCTCCGTCCCCACGCCTCAGTCCTGCCGCGTGCCGAGGCCGGTCCGTCCGGTGCTCCCGGACCGGTCGTGGACGCGAACACCCAGGACCACCACGATCAGCGAGACGACGCCGACGGCCGCCGCACTCCAGATGCCTGCCCGGATGCCGAGCGGAAGAAGGATCGCGGCGGCGAGCGCGGCTCCGAGCTCGCGCCCCCCTGCGGTCACGCCTGAAGCGACGCCCTCCTTGCCGCGTTGCGCACGGGCCAGCCCCGCCGTGGAGGTCGTGGGAACCAGCAGGCCCCAGCCCGCCCCGAGCAGGGCCAGGGGGACAACCAGCGCGCCGTAGTGGTCGAACAGCAGGGGAATGACCACCAGGACCGAAGCGACCAGGACCGACCCGGCGATCATGGCCCCCCGTACACCGAGACGGCCGATGATCCGGCCCGCCAGGAGTGCCGAGACGATGTTGCCGCCGGCCAGCGGGAGCAGAGCCAGGCCGGCCATGAACGGCGTCATGCCCAGCTCGTCCTGGAAGCCCATGCTGATGATGTAGAGGGTGCCGAAGAAGGCGGCGGTGCCGACCACCGTGACCACGGCGTTGGCGCTGAAGGGCACGTCGCGCAGCTGGCTGAGCGGCAGCATCGGGGCGGGCGAGCGCTTCTCCACCCTGCCGAAGAGCCAGACGGCGAAAACGGCGATGGCCAGACCGATCGCGAGCGCTCCTGTCGACAGCTCCCGCCAGTCGTGCGCGAGGAACGCCACGACGCCGAGCAGGACCACCATGACCAGCAGCCCGGGCAGGTCGAGTCGTGCCCGGCCGCCGCGGAGCAGCGGCAGCACGGGCCGCCCCACCAGGGCGAAGACGACGGCGAGGACGGCTACGACCACGAACATGGCCCGCCAGGAGGACACGGACACCAGGGCCCCGCAGAGCACCGGCCCGAGAGCGGCCCCCAGCGCGTTCGCACCGGCCCAGATGCCGATCGCCCAGGCCACCCGGCCTGGCACGTCCTGGTAGACGAACTGGATCAGCGCGAGTGCCGAAGGCAGGACGAGTGCCGCCCCCACGCCTTCGCCGAGGGTGCCGACAACCACCAGCGTCACGGTGGACGCCGCCGCGGCGATGAGACTGAAGACGCTGAAGACGCCCAGGCCCACCAGGAAGACCCGACGTGCTCCGAATCTGTCGGTGAGTGCTCCTCCTGTCAGCGACAACATGGCGAAGGCCAGGGTGTAGCCGGAGAGGACCCATCCGATGGCCGTGTCGCCGGCGTCGAATGTCGACCGGATCGCGGGCGACGCGATGTTGAGACCGGAGGTCAGCAGGATCACCAGGAGGGTGCCCAGACTGGTGCTGGCCAGGACCAGGCCGGGTGAGCGGCGCCGGGGAGCCAGTGCGTCTCGTGCCGCGTCGTCACCTCCGCGACTGGCCGCGGCCGTTTCCGGAGCTGAGGGGGAGGAGTGGTCACTGCGCATATCAGCACCTTATATATAGTGCGCGAACGAAACAAATGGGCCGATCGCTGCTTGTAAGCTGGAGAAACTGGTCAGATAGAAAGGGTGCGAACTACATGTCTGACGTGGATGTCATCGACGCCGCAGCGAAGGAGTGGGCGGCGGCCTTCCCGCGACTGGATGTCTCCCCGGGGGATGTCCTGGCGCGGGTCCAGCGTCTCGCCCAGCTGATCGAGGAGGCGCAGAACCGGCGGCTCAGGCGGCGCGCGGGCATGGTCGTGAGCAACGTCGGAGACTTCGACGTCCTGCGGGCGCTGCGGCGCGTCGGCCCGCCGTACGCGCTGTCCCCCACCCGGTTGCGGGGGGCCATGCTGGTCTCGGGTGCCGGGCTCAGCGGTCGCCTGAAGCGGCTGGAGCACGAGGGGTGGATCACCCGCGAGACGTCTCCGGACGACGGACGTTCCCTCCTCGTCCGGCTCACTCCTGAGGGCGTCGCCGACCTGGACCGGGACCTCGAAGCGCACTACGCGTTCGAGTCTGACCTGTTGCGGGCCGTGGATCTCGACACGCGCCGCGAGACGGCCGATGCTCTGCGCGTGCTCCTGCTGGACATCGAGGCCCGCCCCTGACCGCACGCCGAGTGGGCGATCGCACGCCGAGCGGACCAGGAGTCGGTCCCGGCACCCGGCCCGTCGGACAGCCCGACTCAGCCGCCCGCCGTGCACCGGTGGGCGAAGGCCAGGGTGCGGGCGTAGCAGTCACTGACGTCCTCCTCGGAGAGGCTCAGCCAAAGATGGTTGCCGCCGGCGAGAAGGCGCAGATCCGGGTCGTGGCCCGCCTGCCGCAGGGCATCGGCGAGGCGTACCGACTGCCGGGTCGGGACCAGAACGTCGTCGGTGCCGTGCAGGAGGAGGAAGGGCGGCGCCTGGGGGCCTACGTGCGTGACCGGGCTGGCATCTCGCGCCGCCTCGGGCCGGTCCGCCAGGGCGCCGCCGACCAGGAGCGCCTCGAAGGAGGCCGGATCCCGGGTGTCGTACACGCCCTCGGGGAAGTCCTCGGCCAGCGCGGGCAGGTCGGTGGGGGCGTACCAGGTGACACAGCCCATGACGGCAGCGGTGTCGGTACGCGTGTGGTGGGTCAGCGCTGTCAGAGCGGCGAGGTGCCCACCGGCGGACTCGCCCCACATGACGGTCCGCGCGGTGTCCAGCCCCAGATCGGCGGATCGGGTGTGCAGCCAGCCCAGAAGGGCGGCGAGGTCGTCGGTCTGGGCAGGGTGCGGGGCCTCACCGCTGAGGCGGTAGTCAGGGCAGGCGACAGCGAATCCCTCCTGTGCCATGCGGGCGAACGGACCCGGCTCCCAGTGCCGGAAACGGGGCCCCAGGTCGTCGCGCAGCCCCATGCGCCAGCCGCCCCCGTGGACGAAGACCACGACCGGAACGGGACCGGTGGCGTCCGCGGGCAGCCACAGGTCGACGGTCAGCGGACGGCTGCCCGCGGGAATCGCGTAGACGGCGCCGCGCAGGAGCCGTACCCCCTCGGCCGGGCGGGCCGGATGAGGGAGGGGCAGGACGCCGGGATCGGGCGGTTCCAGCAGATCGAGGGGGAAGGACGGGGGTCCGCTGACGGTCACGTTGGGAACTCCGGTGGCTCAGTGAGTCGTTCGGGGCAGGATGCGGTGGGCGTTCGCGGTGGTGAGTGCCCGCCAACTCGTCGCGGCCTCGGGCACGGGGGCGGCGTCCAGGCTCGCGACGTGGGCCTCCACGCCGGCGGCCGGCGTCCAGCAGTGGTCGCTGCCGTACAGGATCCGGTCGGTGCCGACGAGGCTCAGCAGGGCGGGGAGCTGGCGGGGGAGGGCGGGGCCGGCGAGGTCGTAGTACAGACGGCCGAGCTGCTCAAGGGCGTCGGGGCCTTCCTGGCCCTGGGGCATGAACATGCGCATGAACCCATCGATGCGGTCGGCCAGGACCGGCAGGGCGCCGCCGCAGTGCGGCACGATCACCGTCAGGTCGCGGTGTCGGTCCAGGGTGCCGGACATGAGCAGGTCGGTCACTGCGCGAGCGGTGTCGAAGACGAACTCGACCATGGGACGGGGGCGTCCGAGAGCGGACTGCTCCCAGCACACGGGTGAGGTCGGGTGCAGGAACACGACCGCACCGCGCCGGTCCAGCTCGGCCCACACCCGCGCGAGCCCGGGGTTGCCGAGGTAGGTGCCGTGGCTGTTGGTCTCCAGGATCACGCCGTCCACGCCCAGGGTGTCGAAGGCGTACGTGATCTCTTCCAGGGCGCCATCGACGTCCGGCAGGGGCAACGAGGCGAACAGGCCGAAGCGGCCGGGGTGTTCGCGCACGGTCTCGGCGCCGGCCTCGTTGACCTCGCGGGCCAGGCGGCGGGCGGCGGGTTCGTCGCCGAAGTGGATGCCCGGGGAGGAGATCGAGAGCATCGAGGTCTCGATGCCACAGCGGTCCATCAGTTCCAGATGGGCCTTCGCCGACCAGGACGGCCAGGCGGGAACACCGTCGGGCAGTTCGTGCCCGGCCTCGCGGGCCTGGCGGACGTAGGAGTCGGTGACGAAGTGGGCGTGGACATCGAGGTACCCGGGAGCGTCGGAGGGCACAGGAGTTTCCTTTGTCTGCGGGACTCGGAGAGGGGAGGAGCCACTCCTCGCCGGAGGAGAGGGCGGGGAAGCGGAACCCGGGTACCGGCCGCGGCGCACGCGGCGAGGTGGCGACTTGGCCCGGCGGTCGACCATGCGGCTGGGAACCGCGGTTCGGTCAGCTTCCGGAACGCCACCGGTGTTCGGGAAGGAAGTCGACGTCGTACCGCTGCGGCACGGTGCCGAACCTGTGCGGCTCGGGGACGAAGGGCTGCTGGGGCAGACCGTGCGCGTCGGTGGGTGTGCCGAGGTTCTCGAAGAAGCGCTCGAAGGTGCCGCCCGGACCCGCGGCCACGCCGACGATCCGGCTGTGGTGCCGCTCTATCCGGTAGGCGTGCGGGCAGTTCTTCGGTACGAACCCGAAGTCGCCCGAAGTGAGGAGCTTCTCGTGCTGCTCGCCCTCCAGGTCCTCGACGAAGAGGCGCACCGCACCGTCGGTGATGTAGAAGACCTCGTAGGTGTCCCGGTGGGAGTGGGCCGGGATGGTGTCGCCCTTGGGACCCTCGCAGGTGAAGAAGTTGAAGGTGTTCTCGGTCTGCTCGCCGCCGGCGTAGACGGTGAACATGTCCGTGAAGAGATGGGCCCGGTCTCCCATTCCCTTCTCGATGAAGTAGGGCTTTCCCGGCTCGGGCGGAATGTGGGAGCGCTCGCGGTAGCGGGTCGCGAACTCGATGGTCATCGTGAACCTTCCTGATCAAGGGACGGCACCTGCCCGGGCCGGGCGGGTGACCCGCCGCGGTTCGCGGGCGTAAGCACCTGGCCGTCGCCGGGGCGCGCCGGTGAGGCCGTGCCGTCTGGCTGCCGGATGCCATGCGGGAAATCGACCGGGACGTATGCGGCTCGCCCTCGGCGCGGCTTCTTCCGCCCACCGTAGGACCGTGGGCGTGAGGCGTCGGAATAGACTTGGGCACGAGATGAAGGAAAACGGACACTTCCCGGTAGGCGGTCGGGCGAGCGGCATTTCGGTGGTGGTCTACAGCCCGACGCCCGGACGGCCTCCAGGCTTGGAAATCCTCGACCTGCCGGGACTCGCCGCGCGTGCCGTTGAGCGGGAGCGTCCCCTCACCGAGCCGGCCCGCCCGGCCTTCCACCTGGTCGTCGCGGTACACGGCGGACGGCTGGAGTGCTCGGTGGACTTCGCCTCCCACGTTCTCGGAGCGGGCGACTGGCTGTGGGTGTGGCCGGGGCAGGTGCTCCAGCTGCCGGCGGGGCACGGAGACGCCGACGCCACCGTGCTGGTGTTTCCCACCGGCTTCCCCGGCAGCGCGACCGACACCTTGATCCGCGACGGCGAGTACTTCCCGAACCGCCTCATCAGGCCGGACCCAGCACGTCAGACTGCCCTGATCCGTCTTCTGGACGCTGTGCGCGAAGAACACCACGCCCTGTCCGACCTGTCGCTGGAGGCGCACATCGAGACACAGCGCAGCCTGCTCTCGGTGATCCTCATCCGCCTGGCCCACCTCTCCGAGCCGCGACGGGAGGCACGCTCCAGCGGCACCGAGCCGTTCCAGAGATTCCACCAGGCCGTGGAAGAGGGCTTCGGCCGGACCCACCGCGTCGAGGACTACGCCGCCCAGCTCGGATACAGCGCACGCACTCTCACCCGCGCCACCCGGGCCGTCCTGGGCTGCGGCGCCAAGCGCTTCATCGACGAGCGGGTGCTTCTGGAGGCGAAGCGCCTGCTCATCCACACCTCACTGCCGCCGGCCACCATCAGCGAACTCGTCGGCTTCACGTACCCAACCGTCTTCAGCGCCTTCTTCAGGCAGCACACCGGAATGACTCCGACCGAGTTCCGCTCGGCTGCCAGGACCTGACGCCGGAGACTCGCGGCAAAGCCCTGCGGTGCACCCTCGAAGGGGCGGACAGCAGGGCCTCGTGGTGGTGCCGGCGAGTGGTCTTCCGTGCGGTCTACGTCGTGGCGCAGACCGGTACGTCGGGCAGCTTGTTGTCCGGTGAGTCGACGTAGATGTTGGACATGTAGCCGCCGTACTGGGGCAGGTACGCCCACCAGTTGTTGGTGTACGGCGGTACGGAGACGGTCCCGCCCTGTTTCTGGCAGCTGATCAGGACCTCCACCCCGGCGGGCAGGCGTGTCCGCGAGCCCGACGCGGTGGTCGCCGCGTCGCGGACGTGGACCTGCGATCCCCAGGTGCCGTACCACTTCCCCGTCGGGCTCGTCGCGCCGGGCACATCGAGACTGCGGGTCAGCCCGCCGAGGTCGGTGTACGCCCTGCCGTAGGAGGTGCCGACGGGGTGCAGGGTGAGCACCGCGACGATGGAGCGGTCGCCGGCGCCGACCGTGCCGGTGGTGTGCAGGGCGGGCCGGGACAGGTCCACCTGTGCGGCGGCCTGGGAGGCGAGTGACGTCTCGGCCGCGTTCTTCGTGCCGGAGGGACCGCAGGTGCCGTCCTCGTATTCGCCCGACCAGCCCTGCTTGACGGCCCAGGGGCGGTCGAAGGCGGCGGCGATGCCGAAGTGCTGGTCGAAGGCGTCCGAGGCGCAGCGCGTCGACTGTCGCAGGTTGGTCATGATGAAGTCCCGTACGGGCGCCGGTGCCTGTTCCAGGATGTACCGGTAGATCTTCACCGTGTCGCGGGCCGAGATGGCGGTGTAGCCCCAGAAGCCCTCCTGCCCGGCGGGTGGCCCTGCCGTGTCGGTCAGTCCGAGCTCGGTCACCATGCGGTTGATGATCGCCGAGCCGCCGTTGGCGACCCAGTAGTGGTTCGCCGCGTCGTCGTCACTACTGCGGAGCATCGGTTCCAGCAGGGCACGGTCGGCCGCCGGGATGGTGTAGTCGGGACCGCGGTCCCAGAGGAAGTCGAGGGTCAGCAGCAGTTTGACGATGGAAGCCGAGCGGAACCGCATACCCGTGTTGACCTGCTCCGTGAACGCCCCCGTCTGCCGGTCGTAGACCGCGACCCCGGCGGTGACCCCGGCCGGGATCTGGACCCGCGCGGCCGCGGTGGACGCCACGCTCTCGGAGCCGGCCGTCGCGCCGCCCGGTGCGGCTGCCGGAGCGCCGGTCGCGGTGGTCGCTGTCGCCAGACAGAGCAGCAGGGCGGTCACCGAGAACAGTGCCCGCCCAGCCGCTGTCGGCCGTCTGCGGATGGATGAGATGTGCCGCATGGGCGTCTCCCCCTCTTGCGGTGCGGTTACGGAACGATCCGCGACGCTATTCGGGAGGTGTCCCGGGCCGCTCCTGACGTACGTCAGGAGCGGCCCGGGACCGGCGGGTCAGCGTGTGTAGTCCCTGAGATTGGCGAGGACGGTGTCCACGTAGGGCTGGACGGGCTCCGGTACGCCGCCGGCTTCGATCACCGTTCGGTCGCTGGTGCGGTAACCGGCGGCTATCAGCCCGGGCAGGTTCTCGCGCAGCCCGCTCTGCTTGAAACGCTGGTCGAGCCAGCAGGTGAACACGGACATGGTCGCGATGGCGTCGGGAGGTGACATGTGGTCCTTGTCGCCGTCCCGGTCGCCGTCCACGGCCCATGCCCTGAACACCGCAGGTGTCCACATGGCGATGCCGTGCTCACCCGTCGCGGGCCGGGAGGCCTTCGGGTCGAAGCCGCTCTCGGCCTTGAGCATCGCGGCCAGCAGCGCCGGGGTGACCTCCTTGTCCGTGCACCGCTTCGCGGCGTCGGTGATGATCCGCCGCAGGGCGACGGGCACATCGGAGTCGGCGGGAATGGCGCCGGGCAGGGCGGCGTCGCCGAGCGCGGTCCCGGTCGCCGAGGACGTCGACCTCGATATGGTGTCCTCGTCGTCGGTGGGTGCGAGGGCCACCAGAAGCCCGGCGACCGTCGCACAGAGGGTGAGACCGGCGGCGAGCAGGACAGCCGGGCGCCGGTGCAGCGCCCGGGGCAGGCGCTCGGCATGCAACTCCCTTACACAGCGCGACAGTTCACCCGTGTCCAGGGCGGCCCGGGTGGCGTGATCCGGGGCAAGGCACTCGACGATCAGCTTCCGCCACGCCGGTTCCAGGGAGTCGTCCAGGCGAAGCGGTGCCGACCCGTTGGCATAGGCCTGCGCGGCCAGGGAGCGGGCTCGTGCCGTGCTGCCGGGGAACGGATGGAGCCCGCCCGTCAGTACCTGGTGCGCGAGAACGCCGAAAGCCCAGATGTCGGCCGTCTTCCGCACGGTCGTGCCGCGGACGCCGGTGCGCTCCGACCACCACTCCGGGGGTACGTGGTCGAGGGACCCCAGCGGCGGAACGTACGCGTGAGTGCCCTCCAACTCCACCGTGAGACCGAAGTCCGCCAGCCACACGGCTTCCTCGGGGCCGAGGAGGATGTTCGCGGGCTTGAGGTCCGCGTGGATCCAGCCGTGGGTGTGCATGTGTGCCAGGCCCGCTGCCACGCCGCTGAGGATGCGTTCGGCGTCCGGTAAAGGGCGCCCGGTCCTGCCCGCCGCGAGGAGATCCTGCAGACTGCGCTCGGCACGGTCCATCACCAGTGCCGTCATGCCGTCCAGTTCGGGCCTCTCGGGATCCCTCAAGGTCACGACCGCGTGGGTGCGGACGAGGTGGGGGTGGTCCGCCTCCGTGCTGAACCGCGCCTCCTTGCGCGCCAGTTCCTCCATCGACGCACGTTGTCCTGGAGTCAGCAGGTCGGTGCGCAGGAGCTTGATGGCGACGGCCGCGCCGCCCGGGGCGCTGTCGACGACCTTCTCCGCGGCGTACACGCTGCCCCAACTGCCGGAGCCGATCAGGCCGGTGACACTCCACTCCGCGATCCGGTACCCCGGTGCCGGGTCGAGTGGCGTAGAGGTGTGGGGGATATTCATCCTGGTCATGCCTTTCGGTTCAGCGTCTGACGGCAGGAGGGAGCAGGGCCAAGTGCTCTTCGCGGACCAGATTGAAGCGCAGCGCGAGACTGACCAGCCGTTCGCGCTTGCCTCCCGCCTCGCCGTACGAGCCGCCCCGGCCTTCCCTCAGCCTCAGCTTGGTGTCGGCAAGATAGTCGACGTGATAGTTGAGCGCGGATCGCGTGAGGTCATGGCAACTCGGCAGCGGCCGCAGTCGTTCGAGGATCTCTCCCACGCCGGGAACGGCCGCGCTCGACGGAGAGCGCAGCCGCGGTTCGCACAATGCCAGCAATACCAGGAAATACTTGGACGAGTGGTTCAGTGAGAAGGGGTTCGTGGTGGGTTCCCCCGCCGGGGTGTCGCATCCGGGTTCCGCATACGCGTGCTGGGGCGCGAACACCTTGAATTCCATGGGCGTTTCAGCGGGCAGAATTACGCGGGACATCTCGAAGGGTACGGGCGCACCGATACGGCCGGGCGCGACGCGGATGTGTTCTCCCGCCCCTTCCAGGTTCTCCACGACGTAGGTCGCCGCGGCACTGTAATTGGAAAGGCGCCAGTAGTCCTCCACCGCGGTGACCTGTCCGGCGCACCGCGACACCGCCGGATCACGCAGCGGGATGGGCAAGGGCGCTCCGGGCTCCCCGCGTCCGAACTCGGCACTCTGGCCCGGGCTCAGACGGACCAGGCTTGGTCCGGGCCGGGGATCGTCCGAATGGCGGGCGGCGGTGTCGGGAAGCTGCACAATTACTGTTGTCACTCTGAGTAGTCCCCAAGTCTCAGCGGCTCATCGGACATCCGCCGCACGGCGAAAGGGGGCGAATGCGCGATGTGTTCAGGTCTGGTCAGAACCTGGACGAGTAGTTCCCCCAGAATGTCACCCGGTGAAGGATGAAAGGTAACGGAGGGAACTTCAGGTGCCCTGACGCCTTCTTCGTCTGCCAACGGTGACGGCCGAGTCTCGCTGCGGAATCGCGTTGTGGGTTCCGGGGAGCCGCCATAAGGTCACCGATATGTCTCTACGTCTCCGTATGCGTCAAGCCCTGCCGGAAGCGATGCGCGCCCGCGACAAGGCCGCGGTGAGCGCCCTGCGGGCGACGCTGGGTGCGCTGGACAACGCTGAGGCAGTGCCCGTGGGCGACGCGGCCCTCCGCGGCCTGGCCCTTGAGGAGTCGCCGGTCGGCGCCGGCGCCACCGAAGCGGCGCGGCGTGAGCTGGGCGAGCAAGAAGTGGAGGACATCGTGCGCGTCGAAGTCGCCGAGCGGCTGGAAGCCGCGGCGCAGTTGACCGCGCTCGCCCACGTTGACCGTGCCGCGCAACTCCACGCGGAGGCCGCCGTACTGCTTCGCTTCATCGAGGGTCCCGGCGCCGCCTAGGACATGGCGTCGCGTCGCGCCCGATGGGACGCAGGGGCAGGGTGGGGAACAGCGCTCAAGCCGTTGAACACCCCGGGGCACATGGAGAACAGCCGGGTCGGAATGTTCCGCGCCTGACCCATGGAACGAGGGCGGCCACTGGCCGACCGTCGGCGCGTCCTTTTCGACCGGGCGCTGGGGCAACGGCGTTCAGAAGAGGCTCAGTTGGGGGTGGCCGACGACTCGGTGGGTTCCAGGGTGGTGAGTTGGTGGTGGAGTTGGGCTCCGCGTTGGGGGGTGTTGTTGAGGGTGGCGAGGATGGGGGGTGTGGTGATGCTGGGGAGGGTGTGTTGGAGGA
>NZ_JBITHE010000003.1:490321-597674 GCF_044457665.1 Streptomyces sp. NPDC050535 | reverse complement strand
CCCGGTTACATTCCGAACCCGGAAGCTAAGCCTCACAGCGCCGATGGTACTGCAGGGGGGACCCTGTGGGAGAGTAGGACGCCGCCGAACTAAACGTAGAGCTCCGGCTCTTGGGTTTACCCCAAGAGCCGGAGCTTTTTTGTTTTCCGGTGACGCCTCCACCCCTCCGTACAGCAGGGTGAGTGCTGCGGGTAGGGTCAGGGGGCATCGTTGGCTCGTTTCCCACAGGAGGCCCCCGGGTGGAGGTCCAGGAGACCCGCGTCCAGACAGACCGGGTCCTCACCATCCCGAACATCCTCAGCATGGCTCGCCTCGTCGGCGTGCCCATCTTCCTGTGGCTGATTCTCTGGCCTGAGTTCGGCGGCCCCAAGAGCGACGGCTGGGCGCTGCTGGTGCTCATGCTGAGCGGTATCAGCGACTATCTGGACGGGAAGCTCGCCCGTCGCTGGAACCAGATCAGCAGCCTTGGCCGGCTACTCGACCCCGCGGCCGACCGGCTCTACATTCTGTCCACTCTTGTGGGCCTCACCTGGCGGGAGATTCTCCCGCTGTGGTTGACCGCCGTACTTCTGGCGCGCGAGCTGGTCCTGCTGGTGATGGTGGGCATCCTCAGGCGCCATGGCTATCCGCCGCCGCAGGTGAACTTCCTGGGGAAGGCAGCCACCTTCAACCTGATGTATGCCTTCCCGTTGTTGCTGCTCAGTGACGCAAGTGGGTGGATCGCGTCACTCGGTGCTATTTTCGGATGGGCTTTCGCCGGATGGGGTACAACCCTGTATTGGTGGGCAGGAGTCCTGTATGTGGTTCAGGTCCGCCGCCTAGTCAGGGCGGATGCCACGACCGATTGAACTCGCCCATTGCGTGGCTGTAGTGGCTCGATGGCCCGCGGATGAGAAGTGCGGGACAATTTGGACGGGTGAAGTCGGCTAGACCGTCGTCTCTTCAAGGAGGACGCTTCCGACATGAAGGCCGTCGTGATGGCCGGAGGCGAAGGCACACGCCTTCGTCCCATGACCTCAAGCATGCCCAAGCCGCTCCTGCCAGTGGCCAACAGGCCGATCATGGAGCACGTGCTACGGCTGCTCAAAAGGCATGGGCTCAACGAGACCGTCGTTACTGTTCAGTTCTTGGCCTCTCTCGTCAAGAACTACTTCGGTGACGGCGAGGAGCTCGGCATGGAGCTCACTTATGCCAATGAGGAGAAGCCACTCGGTACTGCCGGGAGTGTCAAGAACGCCGAGGAGGCGTTGAAGGACGACACGTTCCTTGTGATCTCCGGTGATGCCCTGACCGACTTCGACCTCACCGATCTCATCAATTTCCACAAGGAGAAGGGCGGGCTCGTCACCGTCTGCCTGACGCGTGTACCGAACCCCCTTGAATTCGGCATCACCATTGTCGACGACGAGGGCAAGGTCGAGCGCTTCCTGGAGAAGCCGACCTGGGGCCAGGTTTTCTCCGACACGGTGAACACGGGTATCTACGTCATGGAGCCCGAGGTCTTCGACTACGTCGAGGCCGATGCCTCCGTCGACTGGTCCGGTGACGTCTTCCCTCAGTTGATGAAGGAAGGCAAGCCCATCTACGGCTATATCGCCGAGGGCTACTGGGAGGACGTCGGCACTCACGAGAGCTATGTGAAGGCGCAGGCCGACGTCCTTGAGGGCAAGGTCGACGTCGAACTCGACGGATTCGAGATCTCGCCGGGCGTATGGGTCGCCGAGGGCGCCGAGGTGCACCCCGACGCCGTACTGCGCGGTCCGCTCTACATCGGCGACTACGCCAAGGTCGAGGCGGACGCCGAGATCCGCGAGCACACCGTCATCGGTTCCAACGTCGTCGTCAAGACAGGTGCCTTCCTGCACCGGGCTGTCGTGCACGACAACGTGTACATCGGACAGCACAGCAATCTGCGCGGCTGCGTGATCGGTAAGAACACCGACATCATGCGAGCCTCCCGGATCGAGGACGGTGCCGTCATCGGCGACGAGTGTCTCGTCGGCGAAGAATCGATCATTCAGGGGAACGTACGGGTCTACCCGTTCAAGACCATCGAGGCCGGCGCCTTCGTCAACACGTCGGTGATCTGGGAGTCCCGGGGCCAGGCACATCTGTTCGGTGCTCGTGGTGTGTCCGGGATTCTGAACGTGGAGATCACCCCGGAACTCGCCGTGCGGCTCGCGGGAGCGTACGCGACGACGCTGAAGAAGGGCTCCACGGTCACGACGGCCCGTGATCACTCCAGAGGTGCTCGTGCGCTGAAGCGGGCGGTCATCTCGGCGCTGCAGGCCAGCGCCATCGACGTACGAGACCTGGAGAACGTACCGCTGCCGGTGGCCAGGCAGCAGACGGCCAGGGGCAGTGCGGGCGGGATCATGATCCGGACGACGACCGGTGTGCCGGACTCCGTCGACATCATGTTCTTCGACGGGCAGGGTGCTGATCTGTCGCAGGCGAGTCAGCGGAAGCTGGACCGTGTGTTCGCGCGGCAGGAGTATCGGCGCGCGTTCCCTGGCGAGATCGGGGATCTGCACTTCCCGGCCAGTGTCTTCGACTCGTACACCGGGTCGCTGCTGCGGAATGTCGACACGACCGGGATCACCGAGTCGGGGCTCAAGGTCGTCGTGGACGCCTCCAACGGCAGCGCGGGTCTCGTACTGCCCAGCCTGCTAGGCAAGCTCGGGGTCGACTCGCTGGTCATCAATCCCGGTCTCGACGAGTCCAGGCCGACGGAGACGGCGGATGCGCGGCGGTCCGGGCTTGTGCGGCTCGGCGAGATCGTGGCGTCCGCGCGGGCGGCGTTCGGAGTGCGATTCGACCCCGTCGGTGAGCGGCTTTCACTGGTCGACGAGAAGGGACGGATCGTCGAGGACGACCGGGCTCTGCTCGTCATGCTCGACCTGGTGGCCGCAGACCGGCGCAGCGGGCGGGTGGCGCTTCCGGTGACCACCACGCGGATCGCCGAGCAGGTGGCGGCGTACCACGGCACGCAGGTGGAGTGGACGGCGACCTCTCCGGACGATCTGACGCGGGTCGGGCGTGAGGACTCGACGATCTTCGGTGGCGACGGGCGTGGTGGTTTCATCATCCCGGAGTTCAGCGGTGTCTTCGACGGTGCGGCGGCGTTCGTGCGCCTCATCGGGCTCGTCGCGCGGACGCAGCTCACTCTCAGCCAGATCGACGCGCGGATTCCGCGGGCACATGTCCTCAAGCGCGATCTCGCCACTCCGTGGGCCGTCAAGGGGCTTGTCATGCGGCGAGTTGTGGAGGAGGCCGGTGACCGGTTCGTCGACACCACCGACGGCGTACGGGTCGTGGAGACCGACGGACGCTGGGTGATGGTTCTTCCGGATCCCGCCGAGGCGGTGACGCATCTGTGGGCCGAAGGGCCTGACGATGCCTCCGCGGAGGCCCTGCTCGACGAGTGGGCGGCGGTCGTGGACAGCGCCGGTCGCTGAAACACAAAGCACGCGCGCGTGCCGGACAAGTGCCCTCAAGGGGGCCTGTCCGGCACGCCGGTGGGGCCATTCGGAGGTAGGGCCCGCGACGTGCGACGATGTGCGGCATGCCGCAGCAGCCCCCCGTTCGGAGCAGTCCTACGCGCACGTCGCGCCCGGACGCCTCCATGTCGCTGCTCACCAATGTCATGGACCACAGCCTCGACGACGGGTACGCCGAGGCGACCGCGCGGAAGCGGGCCGACGGCACCGGCGGTATGCCGAAGACGCTGTGGGCGAAGCTCGGGCTCGCGGCCGGGCTGGTCGTCGCCGCCCTGGTGGTGACCCTGGGAGCGGCGAACGCGCGGATCGCGGCGCCTGCCATCGCCAAGGAGCGCCAGGAACTCATCGACCGTATCGAACGCGAGACCACCGCCGCGGACAAGATCGAGGACGACGTCGACACCCTGCGTGCCGATGTGAGTGCCCGGCAGCGTGCGGCGCTGAAGGCCGACGGGGGCAGTGAGCAGGCCGATCTGGTGGGCCTCCTTTCAGGTGCCACTGCCGTGCACGGCCCTGGCGTGAAACTCGTCGTCGACGACGCCGAGGAAGCAAGTCAGGACGGCGACGGTGATCCTCGGGAGACCTCCGGGTTCTCCGACACCGGACGGGTGCGCGACCGTGACATGCAGCGTGTCGTCAACGGGATGTGGGAGTCGGGTGCCGAGGCCATCTCGGTCAACGGCCAGAGGCTGACCGCTCTGTCGGCGATCCGGGCCGCGGGTGACGCGATACTGGTCGACAACAGGCCGCTGGTGCCGCCGTACACGGTGCTCGCGGTGGGGGACGGCCGGCAACTCAGCACCAGGTTCCAGAACAGCGCCGACGGGCTGTATCTGCATGCCCTCCAGGAGAACTACGGCATCCGGACCAGCATCTCCGTCCAGGACGACGTCCGGCTGGGCGCCGCGCCGAGCGTGATCGTACGTACAGCACAGCCGAGCACAGAGAAGGGCACATCGTGATCGCCGTACTGGGCCTCGTCGTGGGAGTCGTGGCCGGATTGTTGGTCCGGCCCGAGGTTCCGGCAGTCGTCGAGCCTTACCTTCCCATCGCCGTAGTGGCGGCCCTCGACGCTGTGTTCGGAGGCTTCCGCGCGATGCTCGACGGCATCTTCGACGACAAGGTCTTCGTGGTGTCGTTCCTGTCGAACGTGGTGGTGGCCGCGCTGATCGTCTTCCTGGGCGACAAGCTGGGTGTGGGCGCCCAGCTCTCCACCGGCGTGGTGGTCGTCCTCGGCATCCGCATCTTCTCCAACGCCGCCGCGATCCGCCGGCACGTCTTCCGGGCGTGAGGCCGATGAGTAACGACCACGAGTCGGCGACGGGTTCCGGCAGTCCGGATCATCGGCTGCGCAAGGAACTTCCCCAAGAGGTTCCGGCAGCGGCCCCTGTGCCGCCGGAGCGCGAGGAGAGGGAAGAAGGCGCCGAGCCGATGCTGACCGGCCGTCAGCGGCTGGCTCAGGGGCTGTGGCCGCCGCGTGTGTCCCGCGCGCAACTGATCGTCGCCCTGCTGCTGTTCGGCCTCGGCTTCGGTCTTGCCGTCCAGGTGGCGTCCAACAGTGACAGCGGCAGCGCGCTGCGCGGCGCACGTCAGGAAGATCTCGTACGCATCCTCGATGAACTGGACAGCCGTACAAAGCGTCTTGAAGACGAGAAACAGGGTCTCGAAGGTCAGCGCACCGAGTTGGAGAACAGTTCGGACCAGGCCGAGGAGGCTCGCAAGCAGACCGTAGAGAAGGAGAAGCAACTCGGCATTCTGGCGGGCACGGTGGCCGCGCAGGGGCCCGGCATCACCCTGACGATCAACGACGTCAAGGGAACGGTCGAGGCGGACATGCTGCTGGACGCCGTCCAGGAGCTCCGAGCGGCCGGTGCGGAGGCGATCCAGGTGAACGGTGTACGGGTCGTGGCCAGCACCTATCTGACTGATTCGGACAAGGGGGTGAGTGTGGACGGGAACAAGATCACCCAACCCTACCGTTTCAAGGTCATCGGCAAGTCGCAGGACCTGGAGCCGGCGCTCAACATCCCCGGAGGCGTGGTGCAGACACTCGAGAAGGAGCAGGCCATCGTCACGGTGGAGTCCTCGACGAAGATCGTTGTGGACGCCTTGCGACCGGCGAAGCAGCCTGACTACGCTCGGTCGTCCCAGTGAGGCGGGGCCGCATGAGGGGTGCCCGGCCAGGGCAGGAGGTTGCGGGGGGTCGACGCACCGAATGGGTGGTGCGTGGTGGAAACTGTCAGGTGGATACGGACGTTGTGAGGATGTCCGGGTCGACCGGTGTGTTCAATCAGGGTTCGTCCTGCCCCACGGGCGGGTCTGTTTCGGTCAAGGGGAATCGCCCGTGAAGTTGTTTGCGAAGTTGTTCGGCAAGAGCGCGCGAGGAGAGGGCGGCGACAACGCCACCGCCCGGCACCGTGCACCACGCCATGGAGACGCGGAGGAGCAGAGCGGCGAGCGCCCGCTGTTCCGGGACCAGCTCGGTGGTCCCGGTGGCGACATTTCCGGTGGTCAGGGCGCGCCGTCTGTTGACCCTGCCCAGTCCGGCCGCATAGGTTTCGGGGACTCGTCAGCATCAAGCGCGGGTGGCGGGTTCACCCCCGACCCGTACGCTTCCCATGCCCCCGGAGGGCAGCCGCGGCAGGAGGATCCGTCCATGTCGGCCCTGGTGTGTACGAGGTGCGGTAACCGCAACGCGGAAAACAGCCGTTTCTGCTCGAACTGCGGTGCGCCGCTGCGAGCCGGAGTGACCCCGGAGCGTCCGTCCGAGACGACGTCCACGATCTCCATCTCGGGCCTCGAGGCCTATGACGCCGAGGTGACGGGCCAGACGGCCTCGCCGGCGCTCTCCCCGGAGGCGCAGGCCGCGGTCGACGCGCTGCCTCTCGGCTCGGCGCTCCTGGTGGTGCGCCGTGGTCCGAACTCGGGCAGCCGGTTCCTGCTGGACGGCGATCTGACCACGGCCGGGCGGCACCCGCAGAGCGACATCTTCCTGGACGACGTGACCGTGTCGCGCCGCCATGTGGAGTTCCGCCGCGTCGGCGACGGCTCGTTCACCGTGGCGGACGTCGGCAGCCTCAACGGCACGTACGTCAACCGGGAACGGATCGACTCGGTCCCCCTGTCGAACGGTGACGAGGTGCAGATCGGCAAGTACCGGCTGGTCTTCTACGCGAGCCAGCTGGGCATCTGACCCTCCCTCGGACTGCGTCCGGGGAGACCCTCAGGAAGGTCCATGCTTCGAACACCGAGCGGCGGTGCCGGCAACGGTACCGCCGCCGCGGACAGCGGGCTGATGAGTATCGGCTCGGTGCTGAACGCACTGCGCGACGAGTTCCCCGAAGTGACGGTCTCCAAGATCAGGTTCCTGGAGTCGGAGGGGCTCATCGAGCCGCAGCGGACCCCCTCGGGGTACCGCAAGTTCAGCGCCAACGATGTCGAGCGTCTCGGGCATGTGCTGAGGATGCAGCGGGACCACTATCTGCCGCTCAAGGTCATCCGGGAGTACCTGGACGCCCTGGAGCGCGGTGAGGCCGTGCGACTGCCGACAGTGGGGCGTCAGCGGGACCCGGGCGAGGGAGAGCTGTTCGCCGAGCCGGAGGTGCCCGCTGCCGCCCGGGTCGGTCGTGCCGAGCTGCTGGCCACTGCTGAGATCGGTGAGCGGGAACTTGAGGAGTGGGAGTCGTACGGCCTCATCGCGCCCCTCCAGGACGGGGCGTACGACGCCGAAGCGGTGACCGTCGCCGCGCTCGTCGTCGAGCTGGGCCGGTTCGGGATCGAGCCGCGCCATCTGCGTGCGATGAAGGCCGGGGCGGAGCGGGACGCGGGTCTTGTCGACCAGGTGGTGGCCCCGCTGCGGCGGCACCGCAATCCGCAGACCCGGGCGCACGCGGAGGCGCGTGCGAAGGAGCTGGCGGGGCTCACGGTGAAGCTGCACGCCGCGCTGGTGCAGACGGCGCTCGGCGTGCGACTGCCCTGACCCCGGGAGCTCACCGGATGTCGGATAGCCCACCCGTTCCGTGCCCGACTACCCAAACGTCCCGGGCACGGCCTAGGGTTGCTGTGTGAACGAGCTCGATGTCGTAGGTGTCCGGGTCGAAATGCCCTCCAACCAACCGATCGTGCTTCTGCGTGAAGTGGGAGGCGATCGTTACCTCCCCATCTGGATCGGACCGGGGGAGGCGACGGCCATCGCCTTCGCCCAGCAGGGCATGGCCCCGGCACGACCGCTGACCCACGACCTGTTCAAGGACGTGCTGGAAGCCGTCGGCCAGGAGCTCACCGAAGTGCGCATCACGGACCTCCGTGAAGGCGTCTTCTATGCGGAACTGGTGTTCGCCAGCGGAGTCGAGGTGAGCGCCAGGCCGTCCGACGCCATAGCGCTCGCCCTGCGCACCGGGACGCCGATCTACGGCAGCGACGGCGTGCTCGACGACGCCGGCATCGCGATCCCGGACGAGCAGGAGGACGAGGTGGAGAAGTTCCGCGAGTTCCTCGACCAGATCTCGCCCGAGGATTTCGGCACCAACAGCCAGTGAGGGCACCGGCTCCGGAGAGCTCCGGGCGGCAATTGCCAGCGGCCAGTGTGGTGTGCCGCGGCCCGCTCAGAGAGCATTCGGCTAGCCTTTCCCCGCGGTGGGGCACGGGAAACCACTCCTAGGGTGATTATCACTCGGCGTGCCGAGTGTGGCGATCGTTGACGCACCCCTGGTGACTGCCTACCGTCGAGAAGGCAGGTCAAGGACGGAGGTCGGCGTGAGAAGCAGCGGCGACGGTACGGCTGGGGGTGCCCCCGGACGCGGTCTGGGGGAGAGCGGCGGCCCGTACCCGCTTCACGGCAACGCGGCCGATCACCTTCCGCGGCGGCCGACAGCAGTGCCCGGTGAGGGTGAGGCGGTGTCCGAGGAAATCGGCTACCGCGGTCCGACGGCGTGCGCTGCCGCCGGCATCACCTATCGGCAGCTGGACTACTGGGCGAGGACCGGGCTGGTCGAGCCCAGCGTGCGGCCCGCCTACGGATCGGGGACACAGCGGCTCTACAGCTTCAGGGACGTCGTCGTCCTCAAGATCGTCAAGCGGTTCCTCGACACCGGGGTGTCACTCCAGAACATCCGCACCACGGTCCAGCACCTCAGAGAGCGCGGTTTCCGGGATCTGGAACGGATGACGCTGATGAGCGACGGCGCCACGGTCTACGAGTGCACCTCGCCCGACGAGGTCCACGCACTGCTCCAGGGCGGCCAGGGGGTCTTCGGGATCGCCGTGGGTGTGGTGTGGCGGGATGTCGAGAGCGCGCTCTCGCAGTTGCACGGGGAGCGCGTGGACACGGGGGAGACGCTCCTTGCGAAGAACCCCACCGACGAACTGGCGCGACGGCGCAATCGCGCGGTCTGACGAACGGAACGCGCGGCCCGACGAGCGGAACGAACTGACAATGCCCCGGCTTGCCGGGGCATTGTCAGTGGCGTAGGGCAGCATCGGAGATGTGAGAACCGCGCCCACGATCCTGCATCTCGACATGGACGCCTTCTTCGCCTCGGCGGAGCAGGCGGCCAAGCCGAGCCTGCGCGGGAAAGCGGTCGTCGTGGGCGGTCTCGGACCACGTGGAGTGGTCGCGACCTGTTCGTACGAGGCACGGGTCTTCGGGGTGCACTCGGCGATGCCCATGGCCCAGGCACGCCGACTCGCGCCGAACGCCGCGTATCTCGTGCCGCGCTTCGGGATCTACCGGGAGGTCAGCGAGCAGGTGATGGGGCTGCTGCGGGCTCTGTCACCGCTGGTGGAGCCGCTGAGCCTGGACGAGGCGTTCGTCGACCTGGAGGCCGCCGGAGCGGCCTGGGACGAGGCTTCGGCGCGGCTGACCGCGGTCAAGCTGCGCGCGGACATCAGGGCCGTCACGGGACTCACCGGGTCGGTGGGGCTCGCCGCGTCCAAGATGCTGGCGAAGATCGCCTCGGAGCAGGCCAAACCCGACGGTCTCGTGCTGATAGAGCCGGGGACGGAGCGCGCGCTGCTGGGACCGATGTCGGTGCGGACGCTGCCGGGTGTCGGGCCCGCGACCGGGGACCACCTGCGGCGGGCAGGCATCACCACCGTGGGGGAGCTCGCCGAAGCGGGCGAGGACGAGCTCGTACGCCTGGTGGGGAAGGCACACGGGCACTCGTTGTACGCGATGGCGCTGGCGCACGACGACCGGCCCGTGGTGGCCGAGCGGGAGACCAAGTCGGTGTCCGTCGAGGACACCTATGACGTGGACATCCATGACCGGACGCGGGTCGGCCTCGAGGTGCAGCGGCTCACCGACCGGTGTGTGCAGCGGTTGCGGGGAGCCGGGCTGTCGGGGCGGACCATCGTCCTGAAGGTGCGCAGGTACGACTTCTCGACGCTGACCCGGTCCGAGACGCTGCGGGGGCCCACGGACGACCCCGCGGTCGTGCGGGAGGCGGCCGCGCGGCTCCTGGACGGGGTGGACACGACCGGTGGCGTACGACTGCTCGGGGTGGGCGTCTCGGGGCTGGCCGACTACACGCAGGAGGACCTGTTCGCGCAGGCGCGGGCCGCGGCGGGGGAGCTCGCGGCGTTGGAGCACACCGAGGAGAAGCCGGCGGAGGAGTCCACCGAGGAACTTGTGCCGCCTGCTGAGCGGCGGTGGCCCGCGGGGCACGATGTACGGCACGCCGAGTTCGGGCACGGGTGGGTGCAGGGGAGCGGGCTCGGGAGGGTGACCGTCCGGTTCGAGACGCCGTACTCCGGGCCCGGGCGCGTACGGACTTTCCGCACCGACGATCCGGCGCTGGAGCCGGCGGAGCCGCTGCCGTTGGTGGCCGGCACCGTGGGCCAGGGCAGTGAGGGGTGAGGTCGGTTCGCCGCCGCGGTTCGTTTCGGGGGTGGTCGCGGGCTTCGGTCAGGCCTCGTCCGTGCCCGCCAGGCGGCCGAAGTCGCGGTCCGGCGGGGGAGAGGGGGACGCCACGTCGAGGCCGTAGTGGTGGTAGAGCTGGAGTTCCTGTTCGGGGGAGAGGTGGCGGCCGACGCCGAAGTCGGGCGCGTCCTTGATCAGCGCCCGTTCGAAGGGGATGCGCAGGGTGCCCTCGACGAGTTCGCTGGGCTCCAGGGGCACGAAGGCGTCCCTGCTGAAGAGGCCCGTGCGTATGGCCGCCCACTCCGGGACCCCGGTCGCGTCGTCGAGGTAGATCTCGTCGATCGTGCCGATCTTGGCGCCGTCGCGGTCGAATGCCTTGCGGCCGATCAGGTTGCGCGGATCGATGTCGGTCTGCACGGTGCCCTCCATTTGGTCGCAACTCATCCGTAAGCACTACAAAAGAGCAGATTCAGGAAGGTGGCCACTCGAAGGCCCGGGAGTTGCCCTCGCTGATAGGCTGGCGTCGGCTGCTGACCCTGTGCGGGAGAGTCCTCCGGACACCATCGGAGGCGCCGAAGGAGCAAATCCTCCCCGGAATCTCTCAGGCCCACGTACCGCACGGACGAGGTCACTCTGGAAAGCAGGGCGGGTGCCGACGGACGGCTCCCGCTCTCACCGACGGTGAAAGTCGGGTCGCAGCGGGCGGGCGGGCCGGTGAAGCTCTCAGGTTGAGATGACAGAGGGGGAGGCCGTCGGGGTACCCGTGCCGGGGTACCCCTCGAAGGTCGCGTCAGACCAGGAGGCCTCCGCCATGACCGCCCCTCGCATTCCGCTCTCCGAGCTCGAACAGGGAATCCCCTTCGAGCAGCGCCACATAGGCCCAGACGTCGAGGCGCGGGCCAAGATGCTCGCGCAGGTCGGGTACGGCTCGCTGGACGAGCTCACCGCCATCGCGGTGCCGGACGTGATCAAGAACACCGAGGCGCTGGAGCTGCCGGACGCGCGCACCGAGGCCGAGGTGCTGGCCGAGCTGCGTTCCCTCGCGGACCGCAACCAGGTGCTCGACTCGATGATCGGGCTCGGCTACTACGGGACCTTCACTCCGCCGGTGATCCTGCGGAACGTCATGGAGAGCCCGGCCTGGTACACGGCCTACACGCCGTACCAGCCGGAGATCTCGCAGGGCCGGCTCGAGGCGCTGCTGAACTTCCAGACCGTCGTCGCCGAGCTGACCGGCCTGCCGACGTCCGGCGCCTCGCTGCTCGACGAGAGCACCGCGGCCGCCGAGGCGATGGCGCTGTCCCGGCGCATGGGCAAGAACAAGAAGGGCCTCTTCCTGGTCGACGCGGACGCGCTGCCGCAGACCGTCGCCGTCGTTCGGACCCGCGCCGAGCCGACCGGTGTCGAGGTCGTCGTCGCCGACCTGAGCGCGGGCATCCCGGCCGAGCTCGCCGAGCGCGAGATCAACGGCGTGCTGATCCAGTACCCGGGTGCCTCCGGTGCCGTACGCGACATCAAGCCGCTCGTCGAGCAGGCGCACGAGCTGGGAGCGGTCGTCACCGTCGCCGCCGATCTGCTCGCCCTGACCCTGCTGACCTCGCCGGGCGAGCTGGGCGCGGACATCGCGGTCGGTACGACCCAGCGTTTCGGTGTGCCGATGGCCTTCGGTGGGCCGCACGCCGGGTACATGGCGGTGCGCGAGAAGTTCGCGCGCAGCCTGCCGGGCCGGCTGGTGGGGGTGTCCGTCGACGCGGACGGGCACAAGGCGTACCGCCTCGCCCTGCAGACGCGGGAGCAGCACATCCGCCGTGAGAAGGCGACGAGCAACATCTGTACGGCTCAGGTGCTGCTCGCCGTGATGGCCGGCATGTACGCCGTCTACCACGGTCCCGAGGGGCTGAAGACGATCGCGCGGCGTACCCACCGGTACGCGACGATCCTCGCCGCGGGCCTGAAGGCGGGCGGAGTCGAGGTCGTCCACGGCGCCTACTTCGACACGCTGACGGTACGGGTTCCGGGCCGGGCCGCTGAGATCGTGGCCGGTGCTCGCGACCGCGGGGTCAACCTGTACCCCGTCGACGCCGACCTTGTGTCGATGTCCTGCGACGAGACGACCACGCGCAGGCAACTGGCCGCTGTGTGGGCCGCGTTCGGTGTCGACGCCGAGGTCGGGGCGCTGGACTCGACCGCCGGGGACACGCTGCCGGCCGCGCTGCTGCGCACCGACGAGTACCTCGCGCACCCGGTGTTCCACCAGTACCGCTCCGAGACGGCGATGCTGCGCTACCTGCGCAGGCTCTCCGACCGTGACTACGCGCTCGACCGCGGCATGATCCCGCTGGGCTCCTGCACGATGAAGCTCAACGCGACGACGGAGATGGAGCCGGTCACCTGGCCCGAGTTCGGCCAGCTGCACCCCTTCGCGCCCGCCGAGCAGGCGCAGGGTTACCTCACGCTCATCCATGAGCTGGAGGAGCAGCTCGCCGAGGTCACCGGGTACGACAAGGTGTCGCTCCAGCCCAACGCCGGTTCGCAGGGTGAGCTGGCCGGTCTGCTCGCCGTACGGGGATACCACCGTGCGAACGGCGACGAGCAGCGCACCGTGTGCCTGATCCCGTCCTCCGCGCACGGCACGAACGCGGCGAGCGCCGTGATGGCCGGCATGAAGGTCGTCGTCGTGAAGACGGCGGACGACGGCGAGATCGACGTCGAGGACCTGCGTGCCAAGATCGAGCAGCACCGTGACGAACTGTCGGTGCTGATGATCACGTACCCCTCGACGCACGGTGTCTTCGAGGAGCATGTCGCCGACATCTGCGCCCAGGTGCACGAGGCGGGCGGTCAGGTCTACGTGGACGGTGCCAACCTCAACGCGCTGGTGGGGCTCGCCAAGCCGGGGCACTTCGGCGGGGACGTCTCGCACCTCAACCTGCACAAGACCTTCTGCATCCCGCACGGCGGAGGCGGTCCCGGCGTCGGTCCGGTCGGGGTGCGCACGCACCTGGCGCCGTACCTGCCGAACCACCCCTTGCAGCCTGCGGCCGGTCCCGGGACGGGAGTCGGCCCGATCTCGGCCGCTCCGTGGGGCTCCGCGGGCATCCTGCCGATCTCGTGGGCGTACGTCCGGCTGATGGGCGGCGAGGGGCTGAAGCGCGCCACGCAGGTGGCGGTGCTCTCCGCCAACTACATCGCCAAGCGCCTCGAGCCGCACTTCCCGGTGCTCTACACCGGTCCCGGCGGGCTGGTCGCGCACGAGTGCATCATCGACCTGCGGCCGCTGACCAAGGCGACCGGTGTGAGTGTCGACGACATCGCCAAGAGGCTGATCGACTACGGGTTCCACGCGCCGACGATGTCGTTCCCGGTGGCCGGCACGCTGATGATCGAGCCGACGGAGTCCGAGGACCTGATCGAGCTCGACCGGTTCTGCGAGGCGATGATCGCCATCCGCGCGGAGATCGAGAAGGTCGGCTCGGGCGAGTGGGCGGCGGACGACAACCCGCTGCGCAACGCCCCGCACACCGCCGCCGCGCTCGGCGGGGAGTGGGAGCACGCCTACAGCCGGGCGGAGGCCGTCTTCCCGGCCGGCGTCTCGGTCGCGGACAAGTACTGGCCGCCGGTGCGCCGGATCGACCAGGCGTACGGCGACCGGAACCTGGTCTGTTCCTGCCCGCCGCTGGACGCCTACGAGGACTGAGCAGCGCTCGGAACCTGGACGACTACGGGGAGTGATCACCCCCGGACGCGCGTCGGGGCCGGTTCGGAGATCACGTCTCCGGGCCGGCCCCTCTTGTGTCTGGGCGGCTCTGCCAAAGCCACCCGGTGATGCGGTTCAGGCCGCCGTCATCACGTGCTCGCCGCCGAGAGGGCGGTGCGGGGCGATGATCTGGCCGTTCGGCAGGAGCTCACCGGTGTCCTCGAAAAGCAGAACGCCGTTGCAGAGCAGGCTCCATCCCTGCTCCGGGTGGTGCGCCGCGAGGCGGGCGGACTCCCGGTCGGCGGATTCGGCTGACGGACACGACGGCTTGTGCTGGCACATGGATGGGATCTTTCGCTGGGTTGAGCGGTGAGTGGTGGCTGTGGTCTCTGTCCTGCGGCTTGATGTGCTCATGGCCGCCCCCCGTTGATGTGTGGTCTGGACCCAGTGTTGCCCTACGGGCGTCAATCCGCAGGGATTTAGCGGCAGCGCTCCTCACAGGTTGATGACGCATCACCCGTGCGGACGGTTCATCCCAACTGTGCTGTCTCTTCGGGTGGTTAGTGGTGGCCGAATGGGGCTAGTCCGGTCGGGCGCGGGAGGCGTTTTCCCTCGTACGAGCGCTCTGGGGCCCGAACGAGCGACGTGCGCCCACGGCCTGAGGACGGCGACGTGCCCCGCAGCCGTGAGGACGGCGGCGGGGCACGCGGGGTCGGGCGGGTGGTGGTGCTACGCGGGTGAGCTGAGCAGAGGCGCGGGAGTGAGCCGGTGGGTGAGGACCGGCAGGAGTTCGGCGACGCGGTGCGGGCGGTGCGGGGCGATACCCGGCGGGGCGGGCGCCAGCGGGACCAGGAGGTCCGTGTCGGCGGGGTGGCCGGCGGCGCCGTCCGCGGTGATGTCGCCGTGCAGCCAGAGCGTGAGCATGTACAGCTCCGGCACGGAGAGCAGCCGGGCCTGGTACGGCTGCTTCATGGCCTCGGCCTGGCGCAGCGCGCGTTCGGTGGCGGCGATGTACGGGCCCTCGAAGAAACGCGAGAAGGCCCAGCCGTCGGGGGTCAGCATGGTGTCGGCGGCGGCGATCGCACGGTCGCCGCAGTGGATCAGGAAGCGCCAGCCGGTGAGCCGGGTGGCGGAGGTGCCCGCGGGGGTGATCCGGTCCAGGACGTGCACGGGGAGCGGCAGTTCGGGTGTGACGGGTCCCTGCGCCAGGCGGAGGGACGGCGTTCGCGCCTCTCGGACGGCGGTGGGGGAACCGAGTGCCGTGAGGACGGAGCGCAGGGCGGGCGCGGGAGCCGGGGGCAGGTGCAGCGGCATGGTGGGTCGCCTCTCGTTCGACAGGCACGGGGGCACGAGGCAGGGGGCGGACGGCGCTGTCAGCTCTCGGGGCCGAAGGGGCGAGGGATCTGGATCCGCCGACAGTTCGTCGCCTGTCGTACGTCATCTGGATGACAGGACCTAGGACCGCGAGCGCCGACTCTCTGCCTCGTTCGCGGAGTTTATACGAGACGTGTTCGCAGGGTGTTTCCGCTAGCCGCCCCGAATATGAAAAGCAAGTCACTATTCGGTCGGTGAGAAGGGGGATTCATCCTGGTTCTGTGCGCGAGTGTGGCCATGACCTAGGAATGCCCGTCCGGACCGGTCGGCCGATTCTCGTCGGCGTTTTTCACGAGATCGCGTCGGAACGAAACCGCGCACCGCGTCATGCCTGGTGAATGTGCCTCTGGGTACTCGGATCCAGAGTAGCGGGCGGCGGACGCGTCCAGGACGTTATCGATCGCGTTGCCTGGGCATCATCCCACGTGACCCGGGACGTCAGGGGCCGAAGTGTCGGCCCGCCCATCCGAGGGAAGGACACTTTGATGGGAGAGAAGGTCGTGGCAGGGCCGTTCGGCCTGTCCGATCGCCAGCACTACCGCCGCAAGCTCCGGCAGTGTCTGGCGGGGCTTGCGCGGTTGCTGGAGGAGGAGCGGTTCGACCGCCCGAAGAACCTCATGGGCCTGGAGATCGAGTTGAATCTCGCGGGCACCGACGGCACGCCCAGAATGATGAATGCGCAAGTACTCGAAAAGATTGCGAGCCAAGATTTCCAAACAGAACTCGCCATGTTCAACCTGGAAGTCAACATTGCCCCACACCGACTGGGTGGGCGGGTATTCGACCAGCTCGCCGAGGAGCTGCGCATCTCCCTTGCGTACGCCCACCGGAAAGCGAAGGAAGTCGATGCCGGAATCGTGATGATCGGCATTCTGCCGACCCTCGGCCAGGAGGACCTGGTCTCCTCGAACCTGTCGGACGTCGACCGCTACACCCTGCTCAACGACCAGATAGTCGCCGCCCGTGGCGAGGATTTCACGCTCGACATCGACGGGGTGGAGCGGCTGGTCTGTACGTCCAAGTCCATCGCGCCCGAAGCCGCCTGCACCTCCGTGCAGTTGCACCTCCAGGTCACGCCCGGGCGGTTCGCCGACGTGTGGAACGCCGCGCAGGCGGTCGCCGCGGCCCAGGTCGCGGTCGGCGCCAACTCGCCCTTCCTCTTCGGGCACGAGCTGTGGAGCGAGTCGCGGCCCCCGCTGTTCCAGCAGTCCACCGACACCCGGCCGCCCGAACTGCAGGCGCAGGGGGTGCGGCCGCGCACATGGTTCGGGGAACAGTGGATCTCGTCCGCGTACGACCTCTTCGAGGAGAACCTGCGCTTCTACCCGCCGCTCCTGCCCATCTGCGACGAGGAGGACCCGCTGGGTGTCCTCGACGCCGGGGGTGTCCCCAAGCTCGCCGAACTCGTGCTGCACAACGGCACGGTGTACCGCTGGAACCGGCCCGTCTACGGCGTCGCCGACGGAGTTCCGCATCTGCGAGTCGAGAACCGCGTGCTGCCCGCGGGCCCCACCGTCACCGATGTCATCGCCAACGCGGCCTTCTACTACGGTCTCGTCCGCGCGCTCGCCGAGGAGCCGCGGCCCGTGTGGACGCGGCTGCCCTTCAGCTCGGCCGCCGCCAACTTCGACGCCGCGTGCCGCCATGGCATCGACGCGCGCCTGGAGTGGCCCAGGCGCGGCCGGTACGGCGGGACGCACGAGGTGGAGGCCGTCGCCCTCGTACGGGACGAGCTGCTGCCGCTCGCCGCGACGGGACTGGACGCGTGGGGGGTCGAGCCCGTCGACCGGGACTTCTACCTCGGGGTGATCGAGGAGCGGTGCCGGCTTCGCGTCAACGGGGCGAGCTGGCAGGCGGCGACTTTCCACCGGGCGCTGAAGACGGGACTGGGGCGGGATGCCGCGCTGGCCGCGACCACACGCCGCTACGCCGAGCTGATGCATCTCGGGGAACCCGTGCACACCTGGCCGGTGGGGTTGCCGGAGCCCGTTTCCCTGAGATGAGAGGCGGGGGTCCCGGAGTGGAGGTGGGCGTCAGTCCTGGTTGCCCGCCTCCACGATCGCCTTGAGGATCACCGAGTGGATCTGCGACGGGTCGTTGACCTGGTGGCCGGAGCCGCCGGTCGCCCTGGCGATCTCCTCGACCTCTTCCTCGTCGGCGTCCGGGCCGACCGCGATCGCGATCAGCAGCACCGGGCGCTCGGGGGTGGTGAGCTCCTGAAGCCTGGCGACGAGGGCAGAGCGGGAGATGCTTCCCGGGTCCTGGTTGACGCCGTCGGTCAGCAGGACCAACGCGTTGAACTTCTCCTCCTCGTAGGAGGACGTCGCCGCCCGGTACGCCGCCAGCGTGGTGTCGTACAGGCCGGTCGCCCCGCCCGGGACGGGTTTCAGGTTGCTGAACGCGGCCGACAGCCTGTCCCGCTGGGTGCCGTTGCCCTTGGTGTCGCCGAGCCGTTCGGTCGGCACGATCACCTGGTAGTCACGGGCGCCGTCGAGACGGGTGGAGAACTTCCAGAGGCCGATCTCGTCCTCCGGAGTGAAGGTGGCCAGGGCCTGCAGGAGGGAGGCCTTGGTGATGTCCATACGGGACTGGTCGGTGCCCGGCACCGGCTCGGTCATGGACGCGGAGGCGTCGACGACGGTGGTGATCCGGGCGCTCTGCACCGTGATCGTCCACATGCCGAGGGCTTCCTGGAGCGCCTTCTCCGAGGCCGGTTCGGCGGCCGCGCGCGCGTACGGCTGGGGGGTGCGCCCGCCCGCGTCGGCGACCAGTGAGGCCGAGGGCTTCTCGTCGTCCGCGCGGAAGCCGTGCTTCTCCAGGATCTTCTGGACCTCCGGAGCGCCCAGCAACGCCATGAACCGCAGGGCCGCGCGGCTCTCGTCGGTGCTCAGCCGCACCTCGTCGACCAGCGTGAACGGGTAGTCGAGCCGCGGCGAGCCGTCCTTGGGGTAGAAGAGGTCGAGGCTCTCGGGACTCTCCGCCGAGGAGTTGTGGGCGAAAGCCGCCTGCTCGGAGAGGATCAGCGCCTGGTTCCGCTTCGGGTTGCCCTGCTCGGTGCCGGAGGAGTCGCGGGGGAGCGTGTCCAGGACCTGGCTGTCGCTGTCGGCGGTGCGCTGCGAGAGGGCCTTGGCCATGGCGGCGGCCTGGGTGTCGCCGCCCGCGGTCTGCCCCGCCGTGGTGCTCAGCTGCGTCAGCGCGAGCAGGCCGGTCGCGCTGCGCGTCGGGTCGGCGGCGCCGAGCTTCAGACGGTCGCTCGTCATCGCGGCGCCGGCCAGTTCGGTCCAGGTATACGTCTTCTTGGGCCAGCCGAGCGACTTGGCGGCCGTCGGGACCATGGCGACGCCGACCGGTGACGACGCGACGTTGCCGACGTCGCTCACCTGCGTCGCGGCGTTGTCCCCGGTGACGCGCTGCACCCACAGGTTCGAGTCGGGCACCCATGCCTGGACATCGGACTCCTTGCCGGTCAGCAGGGAGTCCGCGACCTTGTACGACTCGCGGGCGGTCACGCTGACGTCGATACAACGGCCGTCGGAGGTGATGTCGCTCTCACGGGCGTAGTCCGCGGCCTCGGTGAGAGCGGGGGCCAGGTCCGGCGACGCGGCGACCTTGACGCGCACCGCGTTTTCCTGGCAGGAGGAGCCGAAGGAGAGCAGGCCACCGCGGACCGCGGCCGCCGTGCCCCCCGCCACCGTGAGTACGAGCGCCGTCGCGATGGCCACAGTGCGACGGCGCGCGCGTGGTCGGGGGTCGGCGGTGCCCGCCCCGTACCCGTCGGGCAAGCTATGACGTCCCATGAGGGTGGTGCCTCCCTGTTGAGCCATGTGCCGTGAAACGGCCACAAGGCAGACAAAAGGGGGAGGCACGCCCCGACGGCGTCCGTCCCCCAAACGGCCTGTCGCGCAGGATCTTCGCAACTTCTTTCGAGACCCTAGCGGGGCGGGGATAGGGATGAGGCGCGAATACCCAACTGGAGGCGGGAGTGCAGGTGGAGGCGGGGTCGGTGGCCGATTCCTTTCCGACGAAGGGACTGACACGACGGATTCTCCGGGATGAGACGCTGCTCGTCCTGGGACTCTCGCTCGGCGCGAGCGGGGTTTCCGCGCTGATCAGCTTTGTCGGCTCGGTCACCAGGCCAGGAGGGCTCAAGGACCAGGCGGCCACCCTCAACGCCTCGGCCGCTCCAGGCCGTCCCTGGCTTGATCTGGCCTGGCAGCTCTTCGGAATCGCGTCGGCGCTGGTACCGGTAGCGCTCGTCGCGCACTTCCTGCTGAGGGAGCGCGAGGGGCTGCGCGTGCTCGGTTTCGACCGCACGCGTCCCTGGCCGGACCTCGGACGCGGGGCCGTGATCGCCGCGGTGATCGGCAGCACGGGCATCGCCTTCTATCTCGCGGCCCGGGGGTTCGGCGCCAACCTCACGGTGGTGCCCGAGGCGCTGCCCGACGTGTGGTGGAAATGCCCCGTCCTGATCATGTCCGCGATCCAGAACGCGGTCCTCGAAGAGGTGATCGTCGTCGGGTATCTGCTGCGCCGCCTCGGTCAGCTGGGCTGGACGCCGGTCACCGCGTTGGCGGCGAGCGCGGTGCTCCGCGGCTCGTACCACCTCTACCAGGGCATCGGCGGGTTCGTCGGCAACATGGCGATGGGCTTGGTCTTCGTCTACCTCTACCGGCGTTGGGGGCGCGTCGGGCCCCTGGTGGTCGCGCACTCACTCCTCGACATCGGGGCGTTCGTGGGATACGCGCTGCTGGCCGGGAAGGTGGGATGGCTGCCGACGGCTTGAGCGGTTGCCGAAGAGCGCGGGGGACTTGAAGGGGCGTACGGCAATCTCGTACGCCCCTTCGGCGGTTGTCACGCGAGCAGCTCGCCCTCGATGACCGTGACCGCGCGGCCTGTGAGAAGTGTGCGGTCGCCGCGAAGCTCGGTGCCGACGAGGCCGGAGCGCGCGGAGGCCTGCAGGCCGGTGAGGTCGGGGCGGCCGAGGCGCTCGGACCAGTAGGGCGCGAGAGCGGTGTGGGCGCTGCCGGTGACGGGGTCCTCGTCGATGCCGACGTTCGGGAAGAAGCAGCGGGACACGAAGTCGTAGCCCCGGGAGGGGTCTTCGGCGCGGGCGGTCGCGATGATCCCGCGCGCGGAGTACCGCCCGAGGGCCCTGTGCTCGGGGGCGAGGCCGCGGACCGTCTTCTCGTCGGCGACCTCGATCACCAGGTCACCGATGTTCGGGCCGGTGTCGAAGGCCGTGAGCGGCTCGGCGCCGAGCGCCTCGGCGACGCCGTCCGGGATCTCTACCGGAGTCAGCGGCGCGGTCGGGAAGTCCAGCGTGATGGAACCGTCCTCGTGGGGCGTGGCGATGAGGACGCCACTGAGCGTGGCGAACCGTACGGGCCCTTCGTGGGCGCCGCTGGTGTGCAGCACATGGGCGGTCGCCAGCGTCGCGTGCCCGCACATCGCGACCTCGGTGACGGGGGTGAACCAGCGCAGCGCCCAGTCGGCCTCGCCGCCGTGCGGGAGACGGTGGGCGAACGCCGTCTCGGCGTGGTTGACCTCCAGTGCCACGTTCTGGAGCCAGGTGTCGTCCGGGAAGGACGCGGACGGCGTGGGCGACGTGGTGGAGGGGTCGAGGAGGAGGACCCCGGCCGGGTTGCCGGTGAAGGGGCGGTCGGTGAAGGCGTCGACGATTCGAATCCGCATGGGGTCGACGCTAGCCGTCCCGCGAAACGGCCGGCCAAGGCCAATTCCGTTGTGCTGGACCGATTCCGTTTCCGTTGTGCTGGACGGGTTCCGGGCGGGAGAGGCGGCGGACCGCTGTCCAGCAGGTGCAGGCCCGATCGGTGACCGCGTGAACTGTGTCTCCGGCATCGAGGCGGCGTCTCGTCCGTCCGAGGGGCCTGCGACCCGACTCCGCCGCCCCGCCCGGGAACTCACCCGTGGCGGGGGAGGCCCGGCGGGGCCGACGCGGCGAGTGTGGCAGGTACGGCGCGCACGGACCCCGGAATGCCTGGGCGTCCGGGCCGGAAGGGAGCACCAGATGCGAGGCTATCCCCCCATCGCGGACCATGGGCTGATCGGAGACCTGCAGACCGCCGCGCTGGTCTCCTCGGACGGCACAGTCGACTGGATGTGCGCGCCCAGGTTCGACTCGCCCAGTGTGTTCGCCGCGCTCCTCGACCACGAACGCGGCGGGCACTTCACTGTGTCCGCCGACACCCAACGCCCGCCCGTACAGCTGTACCTGCAGGACACAGCGGTCCTGGTGACCCGTTTCCTGGGAGAGGAGGGAGTGGGCGAGGTGGTCGACTTCATGCCGGTGGACCACCCCGAACGTCCCACGGCCCGGCACCGGCTGGTCAGGATACTGAGGGTGACCCGTGGCCAGGTCCGCTTCTCCCTGGAGTGCCGGCCCCGCTTCGACTACGGCCGTGCCGCGCACCGCGTGGACGTGGGTGAAAGAACGGTCCGTTTCGACGGTCCCGGAACGCAGGGGTTCCTGCAGACGCTCGGTCCGATCGGGTGGAGCCGGGAGGGCGACGACGTACACAGCGAACTGATCTTGAGCGAGGGCGAGTTCGCCGCGGTCGTGCTCACAGTGGGTGGCACGGGCGACGCGCCCGTGCCACCGCTGACTAAGGCGGACGTCTGGACGTTGTTCGAGGGGACCCGGGACTTCTGGCACGCGTGGGTACGCCGCAGCAGCTACCACGGACGCTGGCAGGACATGGTGAACAGGTCGGCCATCACTCTGAAGCTGCTCACTTACGCTCCGACCGGAGCGCCCGTGGCGGCGCCCACCATGGGACTGCCCGAGCAGCTCGGCGGTGCGCGCAACTGGGACTACCGCTACACCTGGGTGCGTGACGGCTCGTTGTCGGTCGGCGCCCTGCTGGGGCTCGGCTACATCGAGGAGGCCCACGCGTTCCGCAAGTGGCTCGGTGACCGGGTCCGGGCGGGCCGCACCGTGAGCGGCGAACCGTTGCAGATCATGTACCGCATCGATGGTGATCCGGATCTGCCTGAAGAGAATCTCGATCACTTCGAGGGCTACCGCGGATCGGCGCCGGTACGGGTGGGCAACGGCGCCGCGGGCCAGCTCCAGCTCGACATCTACGGAGAGGCGGCGCTCGCGCTGTCGCAGGCGCTGGAGGGCGCCGGTGAGGTGCCGCCGTACGAGGGCTGGCAGGCCCTCTCGGGGGTGCTCGACTGGCTGGTGAAGGCCTGGGACCGGCCCGACGAGGGGATCTGGGAAACCCGCGGCGGGCAGAAGGACTTCACCTACAGCCGCCTCATGTGCTGGACCGCCTTCGACCGGGGCATCCGGATGGCCCGTGCCTTCTCCCGGCCCGCCGACACCGCCGCATGGGGCGCGGCGCGGGACGACATCATGCGCCAGGTCATGGAGCGCGGATGGAGTTCACAACGCCGGGCGTTCGTCCAGCAGTACGACGAAACCACCCTGGATGCGTCCCTGTTGCTCATGCCCTCCGTCGGATTCATCTCGCCGAAGGATCCGCGCTGGCTGTCCACGCTCGAGGCGATGGAACAGGAACTCGTCTCCGACAGCCTCGTCCATCGGTACAACCCACAGGCGTCTCCCGACGGACTGCGCGGCAGCGAGGGCACGTTCTCCCTGTGCAGCTTCCTCTATGTCGACGCGCTCGCGCAGGCCGGACAGCTCGGCCCGGCCCGGTACGCCTTCGACAAGATGCTCACCTACGCCAACCACGCGGGTCTGTTCGCCGAGGAGATCGGCCCGACGGGGGAGCAACTCGGCAACTTCCCGCAGGCCTTCACACACCTGGCGCTGATCACGGCCGCGCTCTCGCTGGATCACCAGATGGACGCCGTCCGCTGAGGGAGGGCGGCCTTCGCCAAGGCCCGCGGGAGTGCGCCGGGCCACCTGGCTCCGTACGGAGCCAGGTGGCCCGGCGCGCACATGCGCGGAAACACTGGGATGCTGAAGGGAGCGCTGCCCATGACTTGACGAAAAGTGGGGGTGAGCGTCATGACCGGACTCGAAGAGAACGGTCCGGAAGCGGTCACCCCGTATGCCGATCCCGATGGAGACCCCTTTCTGCGCACGCGGTTCGCCGTCCCGACGCGACCCGCGACGTACCTGCGGCGGGAGCGCCTGGTCCAGCACCTCGACCAGGCCCTGCTGACGCCGTTGACCATGGTCAACGGCGCCGCGGGTGCGGGCAAGACCCTGCTGGTCGCCGACTGGACCGAGGGACGGGACCAGCCGGTCGCCTGGCTCACCGCCGAGGCGGACCAGGGGTGCGGCATGTTCTGGACGCACCTGCTCCAGGCCCTGCGCGCCGCCGGTGTGCCGCTGTCCGCCGCGGTCGGTTTCCCCGCGGGCGGGAGCCGCGTGGACCACACACTGCTGGCGCGACTCGCCGCCGAACTGAGCGATCGGGACCGGCCCGTCATCGTGGTGCTCGACGAATTCGACCGTGTGACCGCTCCGGAGATCGCGGAGCAACTGGAGTTCGTCCTGCACCACTCGGGACAGGGCATGCGGCTGCTCCTCGTCACCCGCACCGAGCCGCTGCTGCCGCTGCACCGCTATCGAGCGGCCGGTGCCATGACGGAGATCAGGGACGCGGAGCTGGCCTTCACTTCCGAGGAAGCGGCCGTGCTGCTGGAGGTGCACGGGCTGCGCCTTCCCTTGCACGCGGCGCGCGCGCTCGTGGAGCGCACCCGCGGATGGGCCGCCGGCCTGCGGCTCTGCGCCCTGGCCGCGAAGGAGAGCCCGGATCCCGAGACGTATCTGAAGGAGTTCGAGGCCGCCCGCACGACAGTCGCCGACTTCCTGCTGGCGGAGGTACTCAAGCGGCAGAGCCCCGAGACACAGGACCTCCTCCTGCGGGTGAGCGTCCTGGAGCGTTTCTGCCCCGAGCTCGCGAACGCGCTGACGCTGAGCACCCATGCCGCGTCGATCCTGGCGGCGCTGCACCGCGAGAACGCGTTCGTCGAGGACCTCGGGCACACCTGGTACCGCCTCCACCCGCTGTTCGGCGAGATTCTCCGTTCCCACCTGCGGGCGTGGTCTCCCGGCCTGGAGCCCGAGCTCCACCGGCGGGCCGCGGCATGGCTGCGGCGCTCCGGGGCCCTCGCGGAATCACTCGGCCACGGCGCGGCCGCGGGCGACTGGGAGTTCACCGCCGGTGCCCTCGTCGAAGATCTCGCCATCGGCCAGCTCTTCACCGGCCTGCGCTGTGACGACCTGGCCGAGTTGTTCTCACGGATGGGACCCGAGGCCGCGAGCCCGGCCACGGACCTCGTCCGCGCGGCCCGAGACCTGTTCCGGTGCGACCTCGGACGCGGACAGACCCACCTGCGGCACGCCGAGCGGAGTTTGGCGGGGGAGCAGGTTCCGGCGGGGGGCGCCGGACCCGGCCTGACGGCGGCCCGGCTGAGCTGTGCCCTGCTGGAAGTCCTGGCGGCCCGGCTGACCGGTTCGCCGGAGAGGGCGGAAAGGGCCGCGGAAGCGGCCGGGGAACTCCGGGAGCAGATGCCCGCCCGCTTGCTGGAAGAGCATCCTGAAGTCACCGCGCTCCTGATGACCCATCTCGGCTCGACGCGGCTGTGGGCGGGACGCTTCGACGACGCACGTGCCGCCCTGACCGTGGTGGCCGGCTGTCCCGGTGGAGTTTCGACGGCACTTCCGCGCCGGGAGGCCCTGGAACATCTGGCTTTGATCGACTACCTGAACGGTTGGCTCAGCAGGGCGGAACGCAAGGCCATGGCGGCGCTGAAGGAGGCAGAGCGGTTCGGTCTGCCTCAGGCGTCCGGCTCCGGCCTCGGGCAACTGGTACTGGCCGCCGTCGCCGTGGACCGGAACGAACTGGCTCAGGCCAGTGCCCTCCTCGACGCGGCGGCCGATGCGCACCGTGAGATGCGGGACCCGGTGACGGAGGCGGCTCGGTCCATCGCCACCGCGCGTCTGCTCCTGGCAGGCGGCCGTCCGCGAGCCGCACTCGCAGCGGCGGAACCGGCGGTCGCCGCCGACGTGGTCTCCCCCTGGGCGGCGGGGCACACCGCACTGGCCGCCTCGGCCGCACACCTGGCGGAAGGGCAAGCGGAGACGGCCGCCGAGCTGCTGCGATCGGTGCCCGACGGCCAGGTGGCGTGCGTCGTGGGGGCCGCGGGGGCACAGCTCGCGGCGGGCAGGCCCGCCGCGGCGATCGACCTGCTCGACAGCTTGCGTCCGATGGGCCGCATCGGCCCCGCGGTGACCGTCCGGGCCTCGCTGGTGAGGGCGCAGGCCGCCGATGGAGCGGGGGACTTCGCCGCCTCACGGAGGCTCGTTCTCCAGGCTCTCCACACGGCCCGGCGTGAGCGGCTGCGACTTCCCTTCGTCGAGGCCGGGCCGTGGATCAGACCGCTGCTGAGCCTCGTACCGCTGCGAGGGGTCGCCGCGGGCTGGCTCACGCCAGATCCGTCAGCGGACGGTGCTCCGCTTCGGCCCGACGACCGGCAGCCGGCGCCTGTCGTGGAGGAGCTCAGCGGACGCGAGCGCGATGTGCTGGAACGGTTGGCCCAGATGATGTCGACGGAGGAGATCGCCGCCGATCTGTATGTCTCGGTGAACACGGTCAAGACCCACCTCAAGAGCGTCTACCGCAAGCTGGCGGTGAGCCGGCGCCACGACGCGGTACGCCGGGCGCGCGAGCTGCGGCTACTGTGACCGCCCCGGCATGAGCGAGCCCCGGCGATGTACGGTCCGCGCGGCCGTCCGGCTCGCCCGTGGTGGGTGAGGCGCAGCGTGACTCTGTCGGCTGCGATGGGGAGTGGCGGCAGGGAGCGGCTGCCCGGTCGACTCCGCCGGAGTCCCGGGCCGACTCGGCGAGGTGGACACCGTGGCGCACTGGCGGGCACTGATCGTCCTGGGTACGGCCCAGTTTCTGATGGTCCTCGACACGTCCGTCATGAACGTGTCGATCAGCCAGCTGGTCGAGGACTTCGACACCGAGGTCACCGCCATCCAGGCCGTGATCACGCTGTACGCGCTGGTCATGGCGGCTTTCATGATCATCGGTGGCAGGCTCGGAGACATCTTCGGGCGACGTCGTATGTTCCTGCTGGGCCTCGTCGTCTACGGCACGGGGTCGGCCCTCACCGCGGTGGCCCCCACCCTGTGGGTCCTCACGCTGGGCTGGTCGGTGATCGAAGGACTCGGTGCCGCGATGGTGCTGCCGGCCATGGCGGCCCTCGTCGCCGAGTCCTATCGCGGGCGGGACCGGGCCGTCGCGTACGGCGTCATCGGCGGACTCGCCGGGGCCGGGATCGCGGTCGGCCCGCTGCTGGGTGGCTGGGTGACGACGTACCTCACCTGGCGGCTGGTTTTCGCGGGCGAGGTCGTGGTCGTCATCGCCGTCCTGTGCTTTCACCGGGCGATCAAGGAATCGCCCCGGACCGGTAGGCCTCCCCGGCTGGACGGCGTCGGCGCCGCCCTCTCGGCGGCCGGACTGGGGCTGGGCGTGCTCGGTGTGCTGCAGAGCGGCACCTGGGGATGGGTGCAGCCCCGCAACCCGCCCTTCACCGTTCTGGGCTTCGCGCCGACACTGTTCGTCGTCGCCGCCGGGGTCGTCGTACTGGCCGTCTTCCTGCACTGGGAGCGCAGGCGGGAAGCCCGGGGTGCCGAGCCGCTGGTGCATCTGCCTCTGCTGCGCGTTCCCGCGCTGCGCTCCGGACTGATGTCGCTGCTGAGCCAGAACCTCATCCTGCTGGGACTGTTCTTCACCATCCCGCTGTACTTGCAGGTGGTTCAGGGATTCGACGCCTTCCAGACCGGTCTGCGGCTGGTCCCGGTGTCCGTGACGATGCTCGCGGCCTCCATGTGCGCCGCCCGGCTGGGGCGGGTGGCCGGACCACGCACGGTCGTCCGGCTGGCACTGGTGACCCTGGCCGCCGCCATCGTGTGGCTGCTGGCCACCATCGACCCGGTCATCGACGACGCGCAGTTCGCCGGCGCCATGGCCCTGCTCGGCGTGGGTATGGGCCTGCTCGCCTCGCAGCTGGGCAACGTCGTCCAGTCGAGTGTGGGCGAGGAGGAACGCAGCGAGGCCGGCGGGCTCCAGTTCACGGCCCAGAACCTGGGCTCCGCACTGGGTACCGCGCTCATCGGCTCGCTGCTCATCGGCGCTCTCGCCCACGCCTTCACCGGGCAGGTGGAGGACCACCCGAGGCTGTCCGAGGAGGCCCGTCAGCAGACCGGTGTCGCCCTCGAAGCGGGGATCACTTTCGTGCCGACCGAGCAGGTGCGCTCGGCGGCCGAACGGGCCGGGCTGCCGCCGTCCGACGTCGACGCCCTCGCGGACTCGTACGCGTCCGCACAACTCGACGGTCTGAAAGCGGCGATCCTCGCCACCGGTGGAATCACCCTCGTCAGTTTCCTGGTCACGCCGCATCTGCCGACCCGGCGGGCCGACCGTCCGAAGCGATCCGACACCGACGCACCGGCCGGTGCGACCGGCTCGGCCCGCTGAGATCGAGAGAGGCCGCGATGTCCAAGACGGAGCACGTGACGGGCAGAGCGCGCGGCATCCACGAGCGCCGGGCCGATGCCGACTACACCGGTGGCGTCTACGGATCCATGCTCGCCGCCTCGGTGGTGGTCGGCGCCGGCACGCTGGGCTCGTTCCCGCGCCTGGAGCTGGTGCTGCTGCTGTTGCTCACCGGTGTGGCGTTCTGGGTCGCGCATGTGCACGCCCAGCTGTTCGGGGCTCGCCTGGCGGCGCACAGCCTGGATCGCCGGATCGTGCTCGACGTGTGCCGCGACGAGTGGCCGATCGTCAAGGCGGCCGTCCCGCCCGCGCTCGCCGTGGCAGTGAGCCCCGTCCTCGGCCTCGACGTATCAGGAGCCCTCTGGCTCGCGCTCTCCGTCGCCGTGGCGGGCCAGGTGGGCTGGTCGGCAGCCGCGGCACGGCGGGCCGGTGCCTCATGGCGACTGGTGGCCGTCGCCGCTTCGGTGAATCTGCTGCTGGGCCTGCTGATCATCTCGTTCAAGATCTTCCTCACACACTGACACTTCTGAAGCGTCCACGCAGGTGGAGTGGTGTGCCGGGCGGCCTATCACCTCCACAGGGTGAGGCCGGGTGGCGCCTCGGGACGGACGATCGCAGGGAGGGGGCACAGCCCTCTTGTCCCAGGCCACCCGCGGGAGAGCAGCTCATGCGCTACGAGATCCGGGTCGACGGACATATGTCGGAGACGTTGACCAAAGTCTTTCCCGAACTGGACCACGTGGTCATGTCCGGTCACACCGTCCTGTTCGGAGATGTGATCGACGAGGCGCACCTGTACGGGCTTCTGGCCCGCTGCCAGTCGCTGGGACTACGGGTCCTGGAGATCCGCCAGTTGCCGGAATGAAGCCGATCCGCCGCGGTGCGCTGTGAGCCCTCTCCGCGCCGGGAGCACCATGAGGCTGCCCTGCCGTACGGTGGCCCGCGGAATTCTCAGAGGCTCTCCACGCTGATCCGCCCGGACCGGGCTGCGGCGCCCAACTCCTCGAAGTCCCGCTCGTTCGGTCGGCGTAGGCCTGAGCGAATTCGACCGGCGCGCGGTCGAAGCGGTCGCTGCCGCCCAGGTAGGCGCCGATGGTGACGGGGTCGCCGGAGCGGGCGTGCGCCCGTGCCGGCGAGTTCCCGCCCAGCCGCGCGAACATGCGCAGCAGGCCGGGGTCCATGGTGTCCGGCCGCGCGATGCTCTTCCAGTCCCGCAGCCGGCGGACGTAGAAGTCCCGGCCCTGTCCGTCGAGGCCCACGACGTGGGTCCAGCCCAGGAAGATGTCGCTGGTCGTCTGGATCAACCGCTGTCCCGTCACGACGCGGCGGCCCTCGTTGTCATAGCGGTCGCCCTCCGTGTGGGCGGCGAGAACCGACTCCTGAGCCTCCCTGGCCTGTAGCAGCAGGGGGTCCCCATCGTCTCGGCCGAGCAGGAGCAGGATCCAGCAGGGGGTTCCGACGCTGCCGACGCCCACCACCTTCCGGGCCATGTCGACCAGGCGGTGGTGGCGGAGGAGATGTCGGCGCTCCGACGACAGGGTCCGCGCGTACCCGTCCACGACGGCCAGGAGCTCCTTCTCCTCCGCGTGCAGCGGATCGGCACCGGCTCGGTGAGGCAGGACTCGGACTGACGGCCTATCACCTCGACGGGGTCATGCCGATTCTCGCCGGCCTCGAACCGGCCGTGACACGAACGCGCGGCGCGCTTGCGCGCGTTCGTGCCGCACGCCGCCCTCTCGGCCGGTGACAGAGAGGCCGTGAATGCGTTGGGAATGGCCATGGCTCGAAACTCCTGGACCGCTTTCCCACCGTGCGGTGCCGTTCCGGCGTCGGCTCCCCGGCCCCGCCGCCGCACCCGGACCGCCCCGCGAGCACCCCGGCGGTGAGCCCCGGGGGCAGCCGGCCCGAATCCGATGCGTCGCACGTCCTTCCGTACTCACCTCATCGGCTCCGGAGGTGGCCGCGGATCACCCTTCGAGGGTGACCCGGCGGCCGACAGCGGGAGGGACGCTTGCCGCGTGTGATCCCCGCGCACCGCCCCGTCGGCGGGCCGGGAGCGAATCGCCCGATCGTGTGAGGAGGAGCCATGACCGTGTCGCGTGGTCCGGCACCGCATACCGGACCGGAACATCCGCCCGGCGGGGCGGCCCCAGCGCCGCCGGCCGACCCCGCGAACGTGCTGGCCAGGCTCGGGCGTTCCTGGGAGTGGATCCTGGGTTCCGCGATCGCCACGCTCGTGCCTGGCGTTCTGGTGCTGGTCTGGCCGGACGAGACCCTGCACGTTCTGGCGGTGCTCATCGGTCTGTACCTGCTGATGATCGGGGTGTTCCGGTTCGTCGCGGCCTTCGCCCGGGACGATGCGGGGGAACGGCTGCCCGGACTGCTCCTCGCGGTGCTGTTCGTCCTGGCCGGGGTGCTGTGCCTGCGGAATCCGTTGCAGACCGTCGCGGCGCTCTCGCTGATCGTCGGGATCGTCTGGCTGGTGTCCGGCATGCTCACCCTCTACACGGCCGTCGCCACCAAGGACCTGCCGCACCGTGGCTTCGTCGTCGGTGCCGCGGTGATCGCCATTCTCGCGGGGCTCGTGGTGCTGGCCCTGCCCACCGAGTCGGCCCGGGCCCTGACCCGGCTGCTCGGCCTGTGGCTCGTCCTGCTCGGCCTGGTGGAACTGGTCCTCGCCTTCGCATGGCGGGCGGCACTTCGCAGGTCCGGTGTCGCCGCGGGACCGCAGGTTTCCGATGAGAAGGCCTGACATCCCGCACCCGACCTCGCCCGTCCGCTCACCCGCCGCGGGTGAGGCCGCCCCGACCTCGCCGTGCGCAGGCTGGAAGCGGCAGAAATCGGCTGCCGGGCGAGCGCCCGGGACGGAGGCAAGACATGAGTGGACAGATGTACCTCGCGTACGACTATCCGCTGCTGAGCGTCTTCTGGTCCATGCTGTGGTTCTTCCTGTGGATCATGTGGTTCATCCTGCTCTTCCGGATCGTCGTCGACATCTTCCGGGACGACGGCATGAGCGGCTGGGCCAAGGCCGGCTGGCTGGTGTTCGTCATCGTCCTGCCGTTCCTGGGAGTGCTGATCTACGTGATCGCCCGCGGCAAGAACATGGGCGGCCGGGAAGTGGCGCAGGCACGCGCGCAGCAGGAGGCCTTCAAGAGTTACGTGCGGGAGACCGCCAAGGGCGACGGCCGCCCAAGCAGCGCCGACGAACTGGCCAAGCTGTCCGAGATCCGCGCCCGCGGCGACATTACGGACGAGGAGTTCCGCAGGGCGAAGGAACTGGTCTTCAGCGACTACGGCTCCACGGAGCGTGCGGGCGCGGGCTCGTCCGCCTCTTCTCGGTGAGAGCACCAGCACCGCGCGACACCGAACCGAGGTAGCACCATGACCTGGACACACACCGCGTGCCCGTACCTCATCCGGGCCCTGCGCGTGGTCCGGCCTGACAACTCCATCGGCGCGTGAACGAGGTCCGTAAGAGCAGTGCCGGATGGGCCCGCCTGGCACTGCTCGCCCTGGTGGCGGGTGTGCTGGTCCCACTCGTGTCCGCCGGTCTGCGGAGCGTGTTCTGGGTGCTCGTCGGTATCGCCGGACTCGCCCTGACCGCGGTCGGGGTGTGGTGGACCCTTGCCCACACCGGGGTGGTGCGGACGGCCGGAGCGGGTCTGTGCGTGACCGCGCCGGTCACCGTCCTGGCGCTGTACGCGGCGTACGGCATGCTGGGGCCGGCCCTCCTCTCCCTGGCACTCTGGATCCTGGCCGTGGCGGCGGCCAGGATCGCCGTCACTCCGGGGCGCATCCCGGCCATGGGTAAGCGCGAGACCGCCGAGACGCCACGCCACCCCTGGATCCTGATGAATCCACGCTCCGGTGGCGGCAAGGTGGGACGTTTCCAGCTGGTGGACAAGGCGCGTGCCGCGGGTGCCCGTGTCGTCCTGCTCGATGAGGGAGGGCAGCACGCGGCCGAACTGGCCCGGCAGGCCGTGGCCGAGGGAGCCGATCTGCTGGCGGTGGCGGGCGGCGACGGCACCCAGGCTCTGGTGGCCGAGGTGGCGGCGCGGCACGATCTGCCCTTCCTGGTCATTCCCGCCGGCACCCGCAACCACTTCGCTCTCGACCTCGGTCTCGACCGCGACGATCCGGCGGCGGCCCTGGACGCCCTGACGGACGGTGTCGAACTCCGCGTCGACCTCGGGTTCGCCGCCGACCGGGTTTTCGTCAACAACGCATCCTTCGGAACGTACGCGGCCGTTGTCGGCGAGCCCGCCTACCGCGACAGCAAATGGCGCACGATCCTCCGGGAGCTGCCCGGGCTCCTCACCGACCCGGGTGTGCCCAGGCTGCGGGTGCGGGCCGGCGAGGTGTGCGCCGACGGACTGCAGGCGCTGCTCGTCAGCAACAACCCCTACCTGCGGGCCGTCGGCTCGGCCCGTCCGGGGCGCAGGGAGAGGCTGGATTCCGGACTGCTCGGGGTGCTGTGCGTGCGGGTCGACAACACGGCGCAGGCTGCGGGGAGCGTACGCGGCTCCCGTTCCACGAGCTTCCTGCGGTTCACCGCGGAGGAGACCGTCGTGGAAGCGGATACGGACACGGTTCCGGCCGGTATCGACGGAGAACACGTACTGCTGCCCGCCCCCGTGGTGTGCCGAAGCGTTCCCGGGGCGTTGCGGATCCGCGTGCCGCGCGATCGCTCGGGTGCGCGACCGAACAGACCGGGGGTCGACTGGCGGCGCGTCACGCGCCTCGCGCTGGGGCCGTCGGCCGCGGGCGGAGAACGGCCCCCGACGGCCGTGTGATCCGGAGGAGGCGTAGGTGGCCTCCGCCTGGACGGGGTGGCGAGGGTGAAGGTGGCCGGGCGGAGGTGGCCCCGGATTCAGGCGGCTCACGGATCAGACGGCCCGCGGATCAGGCGGCCGCTTCGCCCCATGGTCCCGGTCCCGGCATGAACGGTTCGTTCGCGCCATGGACCTGGCTGCTCCCCTGTCCTTCGACAGCGAAGTTAGTCCTGCCGAAGCCGCTGACCTGCGCGGACCAACTTCGCTGTCAACGCGGTCACATGACGCTGCCTTCGGCCCGAACCCTCTGGCTTGCGGCAACCGGGTTGGATGGCAAGGAACGTCATGGGCTGGGTTCGCGTCAGCCCGGGCCTCTTTGAAGTGACTGAATCCGAATCCGGCGACGCGGTCCGGGGGCTCGGGCTCAGGCGTCTTCGCGGTAGAGGCCGGTGAGCAGGGCGACGGCGGCGTGGGTGGCTGGGTGGGGGTCCTGGCGCGCCAGATGAGGTGGACGGGGACGGGGGCGGCGTCACGCAGGGAGCCATAGGTGATGCCGTCGCGGCGGTACTGGATGACGGTGCCCTATGGCTCCACCAGCCCACCGTCGGCGCCCTGCTGTGCGCGCCGGCCGCTGGTGTGTTTCCTCCGCGGTGCCGTTTCTCGCCGACCTGCTCGCGCTGCGCCGGGTCACCGCCCGCTTCTTCGGGATCTTCATGAGCGTCAACCCGGTGTTCGCCGCTCTGATCGGCATGCTCGTCCTGGACCAGCACCTTGGCGCAGTATCGTGGCTGGTCATCACCGTGATCGTCACCGCCAACGCTGTGTCCGTGGGCACCGCCGCTAGCCGCTCTAAGACCGACCTCTTTACGGTGAGCCCCGCCGGCCGCCCGCGCCCGGGTGTGTGCCTGCGCCCTCCGCCACGGCGACGTACGGGCCCCTTGGGAGCGGTGGCTCCGCGCGAAAAAAGGTACCCAGCACGACTGGGCTCACGGCGCCGGTACGGCCCCGATCTGCTGCATCACCCCGAGGAGGTCGGGCTGACCCCGGTCGCCGACGATCCGGCCGTCGGCCAGGTAGTAGAAGTTCATGGCCTGCACCGAGACCTTGTTGCCGCTCGCCGGGATCCCGAGGAAGTCACCGTCGTGGGTTCCCCGCATGGTGAACCGCGCGGCCACCGTGTCGCCTTCGGTGACCGTCTCCTCCAGCGTCCACTGGACGTCCGGGAAGGCGCCGCGCATCATCCCGATGACTTCCATGTACCCATCGGGCCCCCGCAGTGGTTCCAGGTGGCTTGGCGCGTGGAACACCGCGTCCGGAGAAATGACCTCGCGGGCGAGATCCTCGTTGCCCGTGTTGATGAACTCGATGAAACGGTTCATCACTGACTCGGTGGACTGCGATGGCATCTTGCTGTGCCTCTCCAGAGACGTTCGGGCGGGTACTCGCGAGCGTGACATCGAATCGATGTTCACATCGATTCGATGTTCGCGTGCGAAGATAGGGTCATGCTGGAACTCGCGATACTCGGTTTCCTCGCCGAGGGACCCCTGCCTGGACACGAGCTGCGCCGCCGCGTCTCACAGCTGACCGGCTATACGCGGCCGGTCAGTGACGGCAGCCTGTATCCGGCGATCAATCGCCTGACCAGGGCGGGCTTGATCGAGCGGCGCGCCGACCCGGCCGCGGGGGCGGCCCGGTACGTGCTCAGCCTGACCGCGGCCGGACGGGCCGACATGCTTCAGCGTCTGCGCAAGCCCGCCGACCACGAGATCACCGACTTCACCCGGTTCTACGTCATCCTGGCCTTCCTCTCCCACCTGCCCGACGTGGCCGGACAGCACGCGGTGCTGCGCAGACGGCTGGAGTTCCTGGAAGAGCCGGCGAGCTTCTTCTACGACAACGAGCGGCCCCTGTGTGCCGAGGAGGTCGCCGACTCCTACCGGCGGGGCATGCTGCTCACCGCCCGCGCCACCAGCCGGGCCGAACGGACCTGGCTGCGCGAGACCCTCGGGGAGAAGCCGCCCGCATTCGACACCGCATGCACCGACAGTGATCCGCATGCGCCCGCCGCTCCCGCGAGCTGACTGTCCACGGAGGTACCCCCATGCTTGCTTCCTGGTACGACGCCCAAGGCCCCGCCGCCGATGTCCTGCACGTCGGTGAACTCCCTGATCCCGTCCCCGGCCCCGGCGAGGTCCGCGTCCGCGTCACCGTCTCGGGCGTCAACCCCGGCGACACCAAGAAACGGCGTGGCTGGCTCGGCTCGTCCATGCCCTTCCCGCGGGTGATCCCGCACAGCGACGCCGCCGGAGCCATCGACGCCGTGGGCGCCCAAGTGGACGCCCGCCGCGTCGGACAGCGGGTCTGGGTATACGGCGCCCAGTCCTACCGCCCCTTCGGCACCGCCGCCCAGTACACCGTCGTACCCGACCACCAAGCCGTACCTCTGCCCGACCATCTGAGTGACGAGCTGGGGGCGAGTCTCGGCATCCCCGGCATCACCGCCCACCGCACCGTCTTCGCCGACGGCCCGGTCGACGACCGACTCGTCCTGGTCCACGGAGTCCTTGGCGGCGTCGGCTCCCTGGCCGCCCAGCTCGCCCACTGGGCCGGCGCGACTGTGATCGCCACAGTCCGTCGCACCGCGGACCTCGATCGCGTCGACCCGGCCGTCGTCTCCCACGCCGTCGCTCTGGATACCGGCGAGCCCGCCGCGGCCATCCGCGCGTACGCGCCGCGGGGCGTCGACCGGATCATCGAGGTCGCGCTGTCCGACAACGCCGATCTCGACAACGCCGTCGCCGCCCAGGGGGCCGTCATCGCCGCCTACGCCACCCGCACGGACCGCACCGAGATCCCCTTCTGGCCTCTGCTGTTCAACAACGTCACCCTGCGGCTGCTCGGCAGCGACGACTTCCCCGCCGAGGCCAAACGCCAGGCCGCCCGTGACCTCACCTCCGCCGCCGCCGTCGGCGCCCTCACCGTCGCCGTCGGCGACCGTCACCCGCTGGACGACATCGCCAAGGCCCACGACCACGTCGATGCCGGCGGTGGCCACAGCCGCATCCTGGTCACCATCCCCCAATAGCGCCGCGGACTCGGAACACCGGCCCGTCACCAGCAACCCCCGTCTCATTGACGGCCGCTGAGTCGCTCACCCCACGCGACTGGGTTCACTGTCAAATAAGCCGAAACGACCGGGTTCGTTGTCAAACGACTCGATTGGATGACAAGGGATATCCACGTGCCCGCCGCAAGGGGTTGCCAGGCGAGCTATGCCGATATATCGTTGACGCATCGCGACCGATCAACGATGGAATGGAGTGATTGCGATGCGTTCCCATGGACAGGAATTCGGATACGAGCGTGGACAGGGACAGGGCGGGTCCGGCCATCGGGGTCGGGGCGGCTTCGAAGGGCGACGTGGGGCTTTCGGGCCCTTCGGGCCGGGTGGTCCCGGTGGCCCAGGTTTTGGTGGACCGGGCTTCGGCCCTGGCCCCTGGGGTGGACGTGGCGGCCGGGGTGGACCGAGGGGGAGGGCGAGGCGCGGTGACGTACGTGCGTCGATCCTGGCCCTTCTCAAGGACCGGCCCATGCATGGCTACGAGATGATCCAGGAGATCGCCGAGCGCAGCGGCGGGGCGTGGAAGCCCAGCCCGGGTTCGGTGTACCCGACCCTCCAGTTGCTGGAGGACGAGGGCCTGATCATCAGCGAGGCCGAGGGCGGCAAGAAGCTGTTCTCGCTCACCGACGACGGCCGCACCGCGGCCGACGAGGGTCCCGACGCGCCCTGGGAAGAGGCCGGGCGCGGGGTCGACTGGGAGACGCTGCACGAGATCCGGCAGGCCGGCTTCGGCCTCATGGAGGCTTTCGGCCAGGTCTGGAAGACCGGCAGCAAGGACCAGCGCGACAAGGCACTGGCGGTCATCAACGAAACCCGTAAGAAGCTGTACCTGATCCTCGCTGACGAGGACTGAACAGGACTGACCAGGGCTGACGACGGCGTTTCGCTGTCGTGGCCGAAGGCGCCCCGCGGAATTGTTTCCGCGGGGCGCTTCTCCGTGCGCGGCCGATGTGCCGGTGCCGGCGGGGTGTGTGGCGGCCGTGTGCTCAGGTCACCAGCCCGGCGAGCTTGCGCAGCGACTCGTCGAGGGCGGCCGTCGCCGAGTCCTTGAGCTTCCCCGCCATCAGGGAGACGGCGGCGCCGGTGAACTCCCCGTCGATCCGCACCCTCGTGGCCTCGCCGTCGGGGATCAGGGTGTAGCGGGTGGTGACGTTCACCGCCATCGGGCCCTTGCCGTGGATGGCCAGGGTGCGGGCGGGTTCCAGCTCGTCGATGGTCCAGTTGACCTCGGCCGGGAAGCCCATGAGCTTCATGTTCTCCTCGAAGGTGGCGCCGACCTCGAGCGAGGTGGGGCCGCCCTTCGGGAAGTTGGTGTGGGTCGAGTTCCACTCGCCGTACGAGGAGAAATCCGTGAGCTGCGCCCAGACCTTCTCGGCAGGCGCCTCGATGCGTGCTTCCGCGCTGACTTCGGCCATGCGGCCACCCCTTTGTGTCGGGTGCTGCGCCCGGCGCAGCTACGGTGTCGCGGAACGTAGCTCCAGGCCCCCCAACATTCAATACTGATGAACCGTCAGGAATTGTGGAGTCGCTCCCCAATTAGGGACCGGCCAGGGGTCGGCGCCGGGTGTCAGCCCACCCGCTCTATCACCGCCGCGTCGAACAGGTCCCACGCGCGCGGGAAGGGTCCTTCGTCGTGGCAGTGCCACGCCTCCCAGAACAGGTCGGCCGGCAGTGCGTCCTCGGGGGCGTACACCCGATAGACGTACTGCCTGCCGTCGACCGCAGGCAGGGCCACCAGCCAGTACCTGCTCTCCATGTTCCTGAGGGACGATCGCCGGAGCGTCCCGGTTTCCTGCGGGGCGTGCGGCAAGGCGGCGCGCGCCCCGGGAGATGAAACGGCGCGATGTCATCCGTAAGGAGGAGAACCCGCGTAGGTACGCCCACCCTGTGTCGGACGCCGAAATGGTGCCCTCCGGGGATGACCCGACTCGGCGGGACTGATGGGGTAGGGGTTGTGCCGTCCCGTACCCCGCAGCAGCCCGCCGCCGAGAGCGGCCCGAACAGCGACGAACTCGATGCCGGGCTCAGTGACGAGTTGGCAACGGTGGTCTCCGGCGCGCGCAGGAGAGCGCTGCGGGACGGGGACAGGCAGATCGACACGGCTCATCTGCTGCACTCGCTGCTGGAGTCCGACCCCGAGGTGCGTGCGGTCTTCGACGGTGGACCACAGGTCGCGCGGCTGCTCGGCTACCTCGTGCAGCGCAGCATCGGCTATGGGCTGCGCTGGCAGGGCACCGTCGAGGACTCCGGTCGCGTACCGACGGTCGTCGAGGAGGGCTGGTCCCCGGCGGCGGCAGGCGCCATGGAAGAGGCGTGCGAGCGGGCCGTCCTCCGGGGTGACACGCGGGCCCGTGGTGCCGATCTGCTCGCGGCGGTCGTCGCCGGTCCCCAGTCGCGGGCGGTCGAGGTGCTGGGGCGTGCGGGCGTGGACGCCCGAGCGCTGCTCGCGCGGATCGAGGCCGGGCTCGAGGAGTACGCCGGCGGTGGCGACGTAGGGGGTTGAGTTCGGGCCGGGTCCCTCCGGTTCAGGTCGGGTCTTCGACTCAGGTCGGGTCTTCGACTCAGGTCGGGCCTTCGACTCAGGTCGGGTCCCCGGCTCAATCTCGGGTTCCTCCGGCTCACGCCCGACCACAGACACCACACACCCGTCGACAGGCACCGGCGCCGTGCGTGGGCGTCCAGCCGTTGAGACAGGTGTCATCGGGGGTGACGCTCATGTCGCCGCCTGTCATCATGTGCCGGTGCATACGTCTCAGGGGAGTCAGGGCAACCGCGGGCGGGGCGTCGGTCTCGGCCTCGCGCTGGCATCGGCGGTCGCCTTCGGCGGATCGGGTGTCGCGGCCAAGCCGTTGATCGAGGCGGGTCTTGATCCGCTCCACGTGGTGTGGCTGCGGGTCGCGGGAGCCGCGCTGATCATGCTGCCGCTGGCCGTACGTCACCGGAGCCTGCTGCGAAGCCGCCCCCTGCTGCTCGCCGGGTTCGGTCTGCTCGCCGTGGCCGGTGTGCAGGCCTGCTACTTCGCCGCGATCTCCCGGATACCCGTGGGCGTCGCGCTGCTCGTGGAGTACCTCGCGCCGGCGCTCGTGCTCGGCTGGGTGCGGTTCGTGCAGCGGCGGCCCGTGACGCGCGCCGCGGCCCTCGGGGTCGTCCTCGCGGTCGGCGGGCTCGCCTGCGTGGTGGAAGTGTGGTCGGGGCTGAGCTTCGACGCCGTCGGGCTGTTGCTCGCGCTGGGGGCCGCCTGCTGCCAGGTCGGCTACTTCGTCCTGTCCGACCAGGGCGGCGACGCGGGCGACGAGGCTCCCGACCCGCTCGGTGTCATCGCCTACGGGCTGCTCATCGGTGCCCTCGTGCTGACCGTCGTCTCCCGCCCCTGGAACATGGACTGGTCCGTACTCGGGGGCACCGCCGATATGGACGGGACCGCTGTCGCCGCCTCCCTGCTCCTCAGCTGGATCGTGCTCATCGCGACCGTCGTCGCCTACGTCACCGGAGTGCTCTCCGTGCGCAGGCTCTCGCCGCAGGTCGCGGGCGTCGTGGCCTGCCTCGAAGCGGTCATCGCGACCGTCCTCGCCTGGGTGCTGCTCGGTGAGCACCTCTCGGCGCCGCAGATCATCGGCGGTGCGGTGGTGCTGCTCGGCGCGTTCATCGCCCAGTCGTCGGCGCCGGCCAAGGCATCCGAGGGCGCGGTCGCCGGAGGCTCCGGCGAGGACGGTCCGGGCGGCTCCGAAAGGCAGTTGTCGGCCCGGGGGAACGCCCTCTAGGGTGTCGATCATGCATTCGGACGCTCTCGTTCTGCCGCCTCCGGCCGCCTGAGGCGGGCCCTCCGGAATCCACGCCCCGCGTAGCCGCCGGGCGGAGCGGTGCTGCCCGCGGACGAAGTCCAAGGATCCTCACGTACGTCTGTGCCCAACGTTCACAGGCCGTGACGTGGTCCCTTCCTGAACTTCTGCTCAGCTGCGGAGAGAACACGTGTCGAATGCTGTTTCCGGCCTGCCCATCGGGCGAGGCCTCCTCTATCTGACCGTCGCCGGCGCCGCCTGGGGGACCGCGGGCGCGGCCGCGTCGCTGGTCTACCGGGCCAGTGACATGGGGCCGATCGCCCTTTCCTTCTGGCGCTGTGCGGGCGGGCTCCTCCTGCTGCTCGCCGTACGCCTGCCGCGCCGCCGGGTCAGGCCCGCCGTGCGCGAGCCGATCCGCCGCAAGATCCTGCGGATCGGTGTCACGGGCCTGGGTCTTGCCGTCTTCCAGACCGCCTACTTCGCTGCCGTCGAAGCGACCGGCCTCGCCGTGGCGACCGTGGTGACGCTGGGCGCCGGACCCGTACTCATCGCGCTCGGGGCGCGGCTGACCATGGGCGAGCGGCTCGGTGGCGCCGGAACGGCCGCCGTCGCCGGGGCTCTGGGCGGGCTCGCGGTTCTGGTGCTCGGCAGCGGGGGTGCGACGGTACGCCCCTGGGGGGTGCTGCTCGCGGTCGTGTCCGCGGCCGGGTACTCCGTGATGACCCTGCTCACACGCTGGTGGGGCCGGGACGGTGGCGCCGACGCGTCCAGTACGACCGTCTGGGCCTTCGCGGTGACCACCGCCTGCCTGCTGCCCTTCGGTCTGGCCGAGGGGCTGGTCCCGCACACCGCCCAACCAGCGCACGTCCTGGCCCTGTTGGCGTACATCGCGGCCGTCCCCACGGCTCTGGCGTACGCCCTGTACTTCGCCGGTGCCGCGGTGGTGCGGTCCGCCACCGTCTCCGTGGTCATGCTCCTGGAGCCGGTGAGTGCCGCCGTGCTGGCCGTCGTCCTGCTCGGCGAGCGACTCACCGCGGCGACGTTCGCGGGGACCTTGCTGATGCTGGGCTCGGTCGCCGGGCTCGCGGTGGCGGAGGCTCGCGGCGCGGCGGCCGGTCGACTCGAGCTGGAAGAGGGGTTGGGGGAGAGGGCGCTGATCTGACGTCGGCGACCCCCGCCCCGCTCTCCTCCAGGGCCACTGTCACAGCGAGGCGAGGTAGTCCGGAAGCTCGATGCCGGGGGCGAGGTCGGCGGCGGGGACGGGGGTGCCGTATCCCTTGGTCAGGGGGAGGACTCCGGTCCAGTGGGGGAGGGAGAGGTCCTCGGGCTCGTCGTTCGGGCCGCCGGTGCGGAGCTTCGCGGAGACCTCGTTGAGGTCGAGGCGGATGACGGCGGTGGCCGCCAGCTCCTTGGTGTTGGCGGGGCGCGAGTCGGACGAGCGGCCCGGGACGACATGGTCGACCAGTGCGTCCAGGGCTGTCCGCCGCTCGTCCGGGTCCGTCACCTGGTGGGCGATGCCGTGCACCACCACGGAGCGGTAGTTGATCGAGTGGTGGAAGGCGGACCGGGCCAGCACCAGACCGTCCACGTGCGTGACGGTGAGGCAGACCGCCAGCCCGGGGTCCGCCTGGCCGGTCATCCGCAGGGGGCGTGAGCCGGTCGAACCGTGCACGTAGAGGCGCTCGCCGACGCGTCCGTAGAGGGTCGGGAGCACGACCGGGGCGCCGTCGCGGACGAAGCCGAGGTGGCAGACGTACCCCTCGTCGAGGATGGAGTGCACCATTTCCCGGTCGTACGCGGCGCGGTTCGCCGAGCGGGTGGGGACGGTGCGGTCGGTCGGGGTGTAGGCGGCGGGGTGCGGTATCCCGGGCTGAAGGCTCGTCTCCGGCATTGCGGTCTCCATTGCACTAGTGCATAATGTCGTTTGTGCTAGGAGAATATCGGATCGAAGGGCGTGGCGCAGCCGAGATCGCCGCGAGCGTCGAGCGTGCCGTGGGTTCGGGCGAGCTGGAGCCGGGACGACTGCTGCCGCCCATGCGGGAGTTGGCGGCGAAGCTCGGGGTGAATCCCAATACGGTCGCGGCCGCCTATCGCACCCTGCGCGAGCGCGGGGTGATCGAGACCGCCGGACGCCGGGGCAGCCGTATTCGCTCCAAGCCGGCCACGACGGGCCGCGACTACATCCGGGTCGAGGTGCCGGACGGTGTACGGAACCTGGCCGACGGGAATCCCGATCGAGCCCTGCTTCCCGGCCTCACCGAGGCGTTCGCCGCGGCGGCGGAGCGGTCGGACCGGGAGCCCGTGATGTACGGGGAGGCGGCTGTCGAGCCGGAGTTGGCGCGGCTCGCGCGCGCCGAACTCGACGCCGACGCGGTGCCCGACGGCCCTGTCGTCGTCACCTCCGGATCGCTCGACGCCATCGAGCGCGTGCTGGTGACCCACCTCAGGCCCGGGGACGCGGTCGCCGTCGAGGATCCCGGCTGGGGCGGCCTGCTGGACCTCGTGCCGGCGCTCGGGCTGCGGGTCGTCGCCGTGGGTGTGGACCAGGAGGGTCCGGTCCCCGAGGACGTACGGCGGGCACTGGGCGACGGTGCGCGGGCCCTGATCGTCACGGACCGCGCGCAGAACCCGACAGGAGCCGCGGTGAGTGCCACGCGCGCGCGTGCCCTGCGTTCGGTGCTCAAGAGGTACCCGGGGACCCTGCTCATCGAGGACGACCACGGGCACCGGATCGTCGACCTGCCGCTGCATCCGCTGGCCGGTACGACCCGCCACTGGGCCCTGGTCCGTTCCGTCGCCAAGGCGTACGGGCCCGACCTTAGGCTCGCCGTGCTGACCGGGGATCCCGTCACCGTCGACCGTGTGCACGGGCGGCAGCGGCTGGGCCCCGGCTGGGTCAGCCATCTGTTGCAGCGCGCGGTCGTCCAGTTGTGGACCACCGGCGCGGTCGACGTACCGGCTGTGGCGGCGTCCTATGAACGCCGACGTGACGCGCTGATCGGCGCCCTCGGGGAACGGGGCGTCGCGGCTCAGGGGCGCAGCGGGATGAACGTGTGGGTTCCGGTTCCGGACGAGACCGGGGCGGTCGCGCGGCTGTTGCACGCGGGCTGGGCGGTGGCGCCGGGGGCCCGCTTCCGGGTGGGTGCGCCGCCCGGTCTGCGGATCACCGTCTCGACGCTCACGCCGGGCGACATCGAGCCGTTGGCCGACGCGGTCGCCGCCGCCGTCGCACCGGCGCCCGCCGCACGCCAGTACGTCTGAGTCATCACCGGCCGCGGTGCCTGTGCGAGATGGCTCATCGGCGTGCCCTGGCCTGGGTGAGGGCCGCTCCCGCCAGGACGACGACCGCGCCGACCGGTGTCGACCAGGTCAGCGATTCGCCGAGGATGGCGACGCCGACCGCGGTGGCGATGACGGGGATGAAGTACGTGACCATCTGGGCCGTCGTCGGGCCGACCTCGGCGACCAGGCCGTACTGGAGGAGGACGCCGAGCCCCGTGCCGAGAATCCCCAGGGCGGCGATCGCGAGCAGCGGGACGAGCGGGAAACGGCTCGGCAGGCTGGTGAACAGCGGCGTGACGAAGGCCAGTTGGACCGTCGCCAGCAGCAACTGGGCGCCGGTCATCGACAGGTGCGAGTGACCGGAGCCGGCCAGCGTGCGGCGGACGTAGATCCAGCCGATCGGGTAGCTCAGTGAGGCCGACAGGGCCATCGCCGTGCCCGTGGCGTCCAGGCCGTGGAAGCCCTGCCAGGCGCCGAGGACGGTCAGCACGCCCAGGAAGCCGAGGCCGAGGCCGGCGACCCTGCGCCGGGTCGGCCGGTCCTCGGAGAGGGCGACCAGGGACAGGGCCATGCCCCACAGCGGCGAGGTCGCGTTGCAGATGCCCGCGAGCGTCGAGGGGATCGTCAGCTCGGAGTAGGCGAAGAGTGAGAACGGCAGCGCGTTGAGCAGGAAGGCCGCGACCGTGAGGTGCCCCCAGGTCCGCGCGCCGCGCGGCAGCCGTTCCCGCTTCACCGCCATCGCCGCCGCGAGGACAGCGGTCCCGAACACCAGCCGCCCGAGCGTGACTTGGAACGGCGCGTAGCCCTCCGTGCCGACCTTGATGAGGAGGAAGCTGAAGCCCCAGATCAGGGAGAGGACGCCGAAGCGGATCCGCCAGTCGAGGGCGCCGCGACGGCGAGGGCTCCGGTCGGTCGGCGGGATGGTGCGAGGAGTGGCGACGGCGCTCATGGAACTCACGATGACGTAGAACGATCACGTAGCACAAGCGAGATTTAGCGCCCGATATCTCGTAGCATTGCTAAGATGTTGAACCTTGAGCGCCTGCGTACTCTCGACGCCCTCGCCCGGCACGGCTCGGTGAGCGGCGCGGCCGACGGGCTGCACGTCACGACATCGGCCGTCTCCCAGCAGATGTCCAAGCTCGAGCGCGAGGTGGGGCAGCGGCTGCTCGCCAAGAACGGACGTGGAGTGCGTCTCACCGACGCCGGGCGGCTGCTCGCCGACCATGCCGCGCGGATCCTGTCGCAGGTCGAGCTCGCGCAGTCCGACCTGGAGGCGCAGCGCGGGCAGGTGGTGGGCGAGCTGCGGCTGTCCGCGTTCCCTACGGCCGCGCGTGGGCTGTTCCCCGCCGTGCTCGGTGCGTTGCGGGCCGAGCATCCGGGGCTGCGGGTTCGCTCGCGGGAGCTGGAGCCCGAGCAGGGTGTCAGCGGTCTGATCCGGGGGGACCTCGACCTCGCCGTCGTGCTCGACTGGTACAACAAGCCGCTGCCCGTGCCCGAGGGGCTTGTCAAGGCCACCCTCCTCGACGATCCCGCCGACGTCGCGATGCCCGAGAAGCACCCGCTCGCCGACCGGGACGCGGTCGACCTGGAGGACTTCGCGGACGACGAGTGGATCTCCTGGCCCGAGGGCGAGTTCTGCCATGAGTGGCTGGTGTACACGCTGCGCGCCAAGGGGATCGAGCCCCGAATCGCTCACCTCGCCGGCGAGCACCACACCCAACTCGCCCTGGTGGCGGCCGGGTTGGGTGTGTGCGTCGCGCCCCGCCTCGGCCGCGATCCGCTGCCGGAGGGGGTGCGGGCCGTGCCCGTACGGCATCGCGTCCACCGGTATGTGCACGCGTTGTGGCGCGAGGACGCCGACCGACGGCCTTCGATCAGGGCGGCCGTGGAGGCGCTGCGCAGGGCGGGGGCGGGGGTGGTTTGAGGGGGTGAGCGGGTGAGTTGGCGAGTTGAGGGATGGCGGGAGGTGCGCGGTGGTGCGTGCCGGGCTTGCGAGGGTGGAAGCGGCCGGGCCCTGCGGGGCGGGCTTGCACTGTGGCGGCTGGGCGGGCCCTTGCGGGGCGGGAGGGTGGCTTGGCCTGTGCGCGGGGCTCGCGATGGTGGGGGCGGTCAAGGCGCTGCGTGGCGGGCTTGCGCTGGTGGGGGACTCGCCGAGCCCTGTGCGGCGGGAGCGTGGCCGGGTTCGCGCGGCGGGAGCGTGCCGGGCCTGGATGGGGCGGAAGTCCAGCCGGCCTGCGTGGAACGGAAGTCCAGGCGGCCTGCGTGGAACGGGAGTGCAGCCGGGCCCGGGTGGCGCGGGAGTCCAGCCGGGCCCGCGGGGGACGGGAGCGTTGCCGGGCCCGCGCGGCGGGAGCCCGCACAGGTTGAGCCGCCGACGCCCGCGAGGCTCGGGCTACAGCCCCGCGAGTTTCCGGAAGTCCCAGGAAGCGATCGCGTCCGGCGTCAGCCGCATCCACGCGTGTCTGCCGTCGTGCGGCATTTCGTCGATGCCGAAGTTCTTGCCGGCGAACAGCCGCTCGACCGGGGCTAGTTCGGGGAACTCCTCGCCCGTACGAGGCACCTCGCCGACGAACTCGACGGTGCCGGACAGCTCGGCGCCCCGCAGTTCGCCGTACTCCTCGCCGGTGTCGACGACCACGGCGACGCGCGGATCACGGCGCAGGTCGGACCAGCGCTTGCTGCGGGTGATCGAGTACAGCCAGAGCGAGGTGCCGTCCCAGACGAACCAGAGCGTGCTCACGTGCGGGGCGCCCGTCGCGGAGACGGTCGCGACGCGGCAGGTGCGCTGACTGCCCAGGAACTCGTCCAGTTCGTCGGGCGTCATCATGATCTTCCGGCCCCGGCGTTGAGTGACGGCCATGCGGTCCCCTTCTCTGCCGTGTGCCCGGCGCACTTCTCCGGCGTACCCGGCGGGATTTCGTATCCGGCAACATCTGACGATGCGTCAGGAAAGCATGGTCGCTCTTCCGTCCTGGCGCAATGGTCGTTAGTCTCGCCCGCTCCTACCGCCCGCGACCAGGGGGAGCCATGCCGTCGTTCGAACAGCTCAGTGAACTCCTCGACCCCGCCAGCACGGTACTGCTCACCGTCGAGTGCCAGCAGGGTGTCGTGGGGCAGGACAGCGCGCTGCCCGAACTCGCCAAGGAGGCGCGGTCGTCGGGGACACTGGCGAACGTCGCGAGGCTGGTCGCCGCCGCGCACCGGAACGGGGTCCAGGTCATCCACGCGGTCGCCGAACGCCGCCCGGACGGCCGGGGCGCGAATCGCAACGCCAGACTGTTCCGCGCGGCCGAGCGGCTCCCCGTACAGCAGTTGACGGGGACCACGGCGGTACGGGTCGCGCCGCCCATCGAGGTCGCCGAGGAGGACCTCGTCGTACGGCGGCTGCACGGGCTGTCCCCGATCGAGGGCACCGATGTCGACGCGCTGCTGCGCAACCTGGGCTGCCGCACGCTGATCGTGACCGGTGTCTCGGCCAACGTCGCCATTCCCAACGCCGTGTTCGACGCCGTGAACCGCGGCTACACGGCCGTGGTGCCCGCCGACGCCATCGCCGGGGTGCCCGCCGACTACACCCCGGCGATGATCCGCAACACTCTCGCCCTGGTCGCCGTGATCACCTCGACCGACGACGTGCTGGCCTGCCTCGAGCGACCGCGGCGGGTCGCTCGGGCGTGAGCGTGCCCCGGTTCACGCCAGCGTGATCGAGTCCCCGTCCACCGTGATGTTCGCGGCGGCCAGCGGCTGGGTCGCCGGGCCCTTCTTCACGCTTCCGTCCGTGGCGGAGAACTGGCTGCCGTGGCAGGGACAGTTGATGACGTCGTTCTCGATGCCCTTCACGGCACAGCCCTGGTGGGTGCACTTGGACGAGAACGCCTTGTACGTGCCCGCCGTCGGCTGGGTCACCACCACGCCCTGCGCTTCGAAGACCTTGCCGCCGCCCTCGGGAATGTCCGAGGTCTTCGCGAGAACGGTGCCCGCGGAGTCGGCGGATCCGGAGGACTCGTCCTCCGACCCGCACGCGGTCAGTGCGACGGCGAGGCCCGCCGCGCCCACCGCTGTCACGACGGTGCGGCGGGACGGCGCAGAGATGGGCTGAAGCGATTCGCTGGTCATACTGACTTCCCCTTCACCGTACGTGCTGTTGATCCGTAAAGTAGTACGGCTCCGCCGCGGGCACTGTTCAGGGTGCGCGCCCACTTGGCGCGATCTAGGCAAAGGCGGGGCCCGGCTATGTGACGCTACGTCAGTCAGGTCGCCCCGCGATGCGAACATCCTGGACCGTCTCCGGGACGATTGTCTCGGGGCCGCCTTCCGCGGGGGGCACCGTGATCGGCAGCGGCCCGGGCGGGTTGCGGCGCCCGGTGAACCAGGTGGCGACCGGCTCGGTGTAGCGGGCGGTGAGCGGGCCGACGACGACCAGGATCAGGACGTACGCCGTGGCCAGCGGACCGAGGGAGGGTTCGATGCCGGAGGTGACGGCGAGCCCGGCGATGACGATGGAGAACTCGCCGCGCGCCACCAGCGTGCCGCCCGCCCGCCAGCGGCCCTTGACGGAGATTCCGGCGCGCCCGGCGGCCCAGTAGCCGGTGGCGATCTTCGTGCCGGCGGTGACGACCGCCAGGGCGAGCGCGGGCAACAGCACCGGCGGGATGCTCGCGGGATCGGTGTGCAGCCCGAAGAAGACGAAGAACACCGCGGCGAACAGGTCGCGCAGCGGGGAGAGCAGCCCGTGGGCACCCTCGGCCGCCTCACCGGACAGCGCGATGCCGACCAGGAACGCGCCCACCGCCGCGGAGACCTGGAGCTGCTGGGCCAGTCCCGCGACCAGCAGGGTCAGCCCCAGGACGACCAGCAACAGCTTCTCCGGATCGTCGCTGGAGACGAAACGGGAGATGATCCGGCCGTAGCGGACCGCGACGAACAGCACGAGTCCGGCGACCACCAGGGCCACGGCCAGGGTGACGCTGCCCGCCGCCAGACCCGTACCGGCGAGCAGAGCGGTGACGATCGGCAGGTAGACGGCCATCGACAGGTCCTCGAGGACCAGGATGCTCAGGATGACCGGGGTCTCGCGGTTGCCGATCCGGCCCAGGTCGCCGAGGACCTTGGCGATGACGCCGGAGGAGGAGATCCAGGTGACTCCGGCCAGTACGACGGCGGCCACCGGGCCCCAGCCGAGCAGCAGTGCCAGCGCGGCACCCGGCAGGGCGTTGAGGGCGGCGTCCACCAGGCCGGCCCTGTACTGGGTCTTGAGGTTGGAGACCAGGTCGGTCGCCGTGTACTCCAGGCCGAGCATGAGCAGCAGCAGGATGACGCCGATCTCGGCGCCGATCGCCACGAACTCCTCGCTGGTGCCCAGTGGCAGCAGCCCGCCCTCGCCGAAGGCGAGCCCGGCCAGCAGATACAGCGGGATCGGCGAGAACTGGAAGCGGCCGGCGAACCGGCCGAGCAGCCCCAGGCCCAGGATGATGGCGCCGAACTCGATCAGGAACATCGCGGAGGAGTGCACGGGATCACTCCCGTCCCAGTATCGCCGCCGCCGCCTCGACGCCCTCGCGGGTGCCGATCACGATGAGGGTGTCGCCGCCGGCCAGCCGGAAGTCCGGTGCCGGGGACGGGATGGCCTCCGCCCGGCGCAGCGCCGCGACGATCGAGGCGCCGGTGTCGGTCCGCATCCGGGTCTCGCCCAGCAGCCGGCCGTTCCAGTACGAGACCGACGACAGCTTGATCCGTTCGGCCACCAGCCCCAGTTCCGTGGTGGACAGCAGGTTCGGGCTCCTGTGCGCGGGCGACAGCGCGTTGATCAGCGAGGTCGTCTCCGGCTCCGTCAGGTGCATCGACTGGGCGCAGGCGTCGGGGTCGTCGGCGCGGTAGACGTTGACCGTCCGGGCCCCGTCCCGGTGCGCGATCACCGACAGGTGGCGGTGCTCCCGCGTGGTGAGGTCGTACTGGACGCCGATCCCCGGCAAGGGGGTGGTGCTCATCCGCGGAGCAGGCACGACCCCTCCCTCCATGTTCGTTGTGGCGGTGCCGCGGCGGGGGACCGGATGGAGCCGGTGACCAGGTGCCGCGAAGGTTCATGGTGCCAGTCGCGAAAGGGCCCGCGATATGGGTGTCAGCACGGATGGACACGGCATGCCCACGGCGGGCAGGGTGGTGCGGGGTCGTGGGTCCCGCCGCAGGCCAGAGGCCTGAATGAGGCTGATCGGCGGCGGCAGGAGACAGTGGAGGTGAGGATCGCCGGGAAAGGAGCACACGATCATGTCGCTGTACTGGAGGATCCTCCTCCTCAACGCGGCCGTGCTCGTGGTCGCGGTCCTGCTGCTCCTGGGCCCCGTCACGGTCTCCACCCCGGTGCTGTTCGGTGAGGCCCTGGTCCTGATCGCCGGGCTGGTGGTGATGCTGATCGCGAACGCGGTCCTGCTGCGGATCGGACTCGCGCCGCTGGCCCGCCTGACCCGCGCCATGGCCGCCGTCGACCTCCTCAAGCCGGGCGGCCGCGCCCCGGTCACCGGTCCCGGCGAGATCGCGGAACTCACCACGACGTTCAACGCCATGCTCGCCCGTCTCGAGGCCGAACGCGCCACCAGCTCGGGCAGGGCGCTGTCCGCGCAGGAAGCCGAACGCCAGCGCCTCGCCCGGGAACTCCACGACGAGGTCGGTCAGACCCTCACCGCCGTCCTGCTCCAGCTCAAACACGCGGCCGACCGCGCACCCCGGTCCGTACGGGAGGACCTTCGCCCCGCGCAGGAGACCACCCGAGCCGGACTGGAGGAGATCCGTCGCATCGCCCGCCGTCTGCGCCCCGGCGTCTTGGAGGAACTCGGCCTGCACAGCGCACTGCGCGCCCTGACCGCGGAGTTCACCACCTCCCGGCTCAGCGCGACCGCGCACATCACCCCGGGCCTGTCCCGCCTCGCCCCGGCGACCGAACTCGTTCTCTACCGGATCGCCCAGGAGGGGCTCACCAACACCGCCCGCCACTCCGGCGCCACCCGGGTCGAGGTCCACCTGCGCCCCCTGTCCGACGCCCGGGTGGGACTGCTGGTCCGCGACAACGGGCACGGAATCGGGTCCGTGCCCGAAGGCGCCGGTATCAGCGGAATGCGCGAACGCGCCCTCCTCATCGGCGCCGAGCTGCACATCGGCACCGGCCCCCTCGGCGGCGCCGAGGTACGTCTGAACGTCACCGGCAGCACAGTCGACGACCGCAGCCAGGAGAACGCGCGATGACCCGACCGGCCCGCATCCTGCTCGCCGACGACCACGCCCTCGTACGCCAGGGAGTCCGCCTCATCCTGGACGCCGAGCCGGACCTGACGGTCGTGGCCGAGGCCTCCGACGGCGCCGAAGCCATCACCCGGGCCCGCGGCCAGGACATCGACCTGGCGATCCTCGACATCGCCATGCCCCGCCGAACCGGACTGCAGGCGGCCCGCGAACTGTCCCGCCTCCACCCCGGCCTGCGCACCCTGATGCTGACGATGTACGACAACGAGCAGTACTTCTTCGAAGCCCTCAAGGCAGGCGCCTCCGGGTACGTCCCGAAGTCCGTCGCCGACCGCGACCTCGTCGAGGCCTGCCGCGCCGCCCTGCGCGACGAACCCTTCATCTACCCCGGCGCCGAGACCACCGTCATCCGCGCCTATCTCGACCGCGCCCGCACCGGCGACAGGCTGTCCGCCCGCGTGATCACCGACCGCGAGGAGGAGATCCTCAAGCTCGTCGCCGAGGGCCACAGCTCCAAGGAGATCGCCCACCTCCTGGTCATCAGCGCCAAGACCGTCGAACGCCACCGCGCCAACCTCCTCCAGAAACTCGGCCTGCGAGACCGCCTGGAACTCACCCGCTACGCCATCCGCGTCGGCCTCATCGAGCCCTAGATGTTCTGTCCGTGGAGGTCGTGGACGCCGACGATCCTCGGATCGCCGCCTCGGCCCCCGGATAACCTGGGGAAATGCTCACAGAAGTGATCGCGACCCGCTACATCACCCCTCTCCGCGAGGGTGGTTCCCTGCCGGGGCTTGTCGAGGCCGATGACCTCGGGACGTACGTCATGAAGTTCACCGGCGCCGGGCAGGGGCGCAAGACGCTGGTCGCGGAGGTCGTGTGCGGTGGACTCGCGCGGCGGCTGGGTCTGCGGGTGCCCGGGCTGGTGACGATCGGCCTCGACCCGGTCCTGGGGCTCGGTGAACCGGACCAGGAGGTTCAGGGACTGCTGAAGTCGAGCGGCGGGCTGAACCTCGGGATGGAGTTCCTCTCCCGCGCGATCGGCTTCGACTCGCTCGCGCACCGGGTGAGCCCCGGAGAGGCCGGGCGGATCGTCTGGTTCGACGCGCTGGTCAACAACGTCGACCGCTCCTGGCGCAACCCCAACCTGCTGGTGTGGCACGGCGACCTGTGGCTCATCGACCACGGCGCCACGATGATCTGGCACCACAACTGGCCCGGCGCCCAGGCCTCCGCCGCCAAGCCGTACGACGCCACCGATCACGCGCTCGCACCCTTCGGCCCCGACATCGCCTCCGCCGCCGCGGAACTGGCGCCGCTGGTCACCCGGGAGCTGCTCGCCGAGGTGACCGCCGAGATCCCGGACGAGTGGCTGGAGGGGGAACCCGGCTTCGACACGACGGACACCCTCAGGCGTGCGTACGCCGAACCGCTGCTCGCGCGTGCCGCCTCCGTCCACGAGCGCGTCAAGGGCCTCGACGGCACGGCACACCTCGACGTCGCCAGGGGGAGCAAGTGAGCGAGCGGGACGTCTTCGAGTACGCACTGCTGCGCGTCGTGCCCCGGATCGAACGCGGTGAGTGCTTCAACGCGGGCGTGCTGGTGTACTGCCGAGCCAAGTCCTTCGTCGGGGCCCGCACGCACCTGGACGAGGTGAAGCTGCGGGCGCTGGATCCCGAGGCGGACGTAGCCGGCGTACGGGCCGCGCTGCGCGCTGTCGAGGGGATCTGCGCCGGCGGGGAAGCGGCAGGTCAGGCGGCGCACGACGATGCCGGACGGCGCTTTCGCTGGCTGATCGCGCCCCGCTCCACGGTCGTCCAGCCTGGCCCCGTGCACACCGGCCTCACCGCGGATCCGGAGTCCGAGGCGGAGCGGCTGCTCGCGCTGCTGGTCAGGTAATGGATCACACGCGCGCGGTGTGCCGTTGACACCGGGTGCCAGGGCTTCTAGCGTCACGTCTGCTGAAGGTACTAAGCGGTCGCTCACCAGACGGGCGTACCGTGTGAGCCGCAGGACAAGTCAGGCCGCAGGGCTTTTCAAGGGCGAGGAGAACCAGCAATGTCCACCACTGAGCAGCGCGTCGCCGTAGTCACCGGTGCCGCGCGCGGCATCGGTGCCGCGACCGCCGTACGACTGGCCGCCGAAGGCCGCGCCGTCGCGGTGATCGACCTCGACGAGGCCGCGTGCAAGGACACCGTCGAGAAGATCACCGGCGCCGGTGGCAAGGCCATCGCCGTCGGCTGCGACGTCTCGGACGAGGCCCAGGTCGAAGCCGCCGTCGCGCGGATCACCGAGGAGCTCGGTGCGCCGACGATCCTGGTGAACAACGCGGGTGTGCTCCGCGACAACCTGCTCTTCAAGATGAGCACGTCCGACTGGGACACGGTCATGAACGTGCACCTGCGTGGCGCGTTCCTGATGTCCAAGGCCGTCCAGAAGCACATGGTGGACGCGAAGTTCGGCCGGATCGTCAACCTGTCCTCGTCGTCCGCTCTCGGCAACCGCGGCCAGGTCAACTACTCCGCGGCCAAGGCCGGCCTGCAGGGCTTCACCAAGACGCTCGCCTTCGAGCTCGGCAAGTTCGGCGTCACCGCGAACGCCGTCGCGCCCGGCTTCATCGTCACCGACATGACGGCCTCGACGGCGGCCCGCATCGGCATGGGCTTCGAGGACTTCCAGGCCGCCGCCGCGACCCAGATCCCGGTGCAGCGCGTCGGCAACCCGGACGACATCGCCAACGCGATCGCCTTCTTCACGGGCGAGGCGGCCGGATTCGTCTCCGGCCAGGTGCTGTACGTCGCCGGCGGACCGCTCAACTGACGCCGGGAGACACGGACATGACCACACTCCCCGAACTCTCGGGCAAGGTCGCGCTCATCACCGGCGCGAGCCGCGGCATCGGCTACGGAGTCGCCGAGGCCCTGATCGCCCGCGGTGACCGCGTCTGCATCACCGGCCGCAACGAGGACACTCTCAAGGAGGCCGTCGAGGCACTCGGTGCCGACCGCGTCATCGGCGTCCCGGGCAAGGCCCACGACGAGGCCCACCAGGCCGTCGCCGTCGAGCGCACCATGGAGGCCTTCGGCCGAGTCGACTACCTGGTCAACAACGCCGGTACGAACCCGGTGTTCGGCCCCATCGCCGATCTCGACCTCAACGTGGCGCGCAAGGTCTTCGAGACCAACGTCGTCTCGGCGCTCGGCTTCGCCCAGCGGACCTGGCACGCCTGGCAGAAGGACAACGGCGGCGCGATCGTCAACATCGCCTCGCTCGCCGGTGTCTCCGCCTCGCCGTTCATCGGCGCGTACGGCATCAGCAAGGCCGCCATGGTCAACCTGACCCTGCAACTGGCGCACGAGTTCGCGCCGGGGGTGCGGGTCAACTCGATCGCGCCCGCCGTCGTCAAGACCAAGTTCGCGCAGGCCCTGTACGAGGGCCGCGAGGAGGAGGTGATCGCCGCCTATCCGCTCGGCCGGCTCGGCGTCCCCGCGGACATCGGCGGCGCCGCCGCGTTCCTCACCTCGCAGCAGTCGGACTGGATCACCGGCCAGACACTGGTGATCGACGGCGGCATCTTCCTGAACGCCGGAGTGGGCTGACACGAGTGCCGGGGGCGCCTCCCGTTGACACGAGCGACGCGTGTGTCGACGTACGAGTTGCCCCCGCGCCGGCGTACGGAACTACCCCCTCACGCCGACGCGCAAGTAGACAGAAACCGCCCTCGTGTCCACCCGCGATGGACGCACAGCCGGATGACAACGTAGTCACATACGTGCTGATCAAGTGCCCTGCCGGGAACGCGCTTCCACCGGTGGGGCACTGCGGTATGGTCTGCCGTCCCTTGGTACGGCAGATCGAGGAGCGAGCGCGTGTCCAGTCGGAACCGGAACCGATTTCTGCGGCAGATGGCGGCGATCACGTCGATATCCATGGTGGCCGGATGTGGTGTCCTCTCCTCCGGTTCGTCCGAGGACGAGGGACCGATCGTCGTGGGCACCACCAGCGCTCCGAGCACGCTGGATCCGGCCGCTTCCTGGGACGGTTCCTGGGAGTTGTTCCGCAACATCTACCAGACGCTGCTGAGCTACCCGCACGGCGCGGTCGAGCCCGCGCCGGACGCGGCCGAGAGCTGCGAGTTCACGGACTCCTCGAACCGTACGTACCGCTGCGTGCTGCGCGCGGACATGAAGTTCTCCGACGGGGACCCGCTCGACGCCCGCGCCGTGAAGTACTCGATCGACCGGATCAGGAAGATCGGTGTCGTCGGCGGTCCCGCGGGACTTCTGGGCAGCCTCGAACGCGTCCAGGCGCTGAGCGACCGCGAGGTCGTCTTCCGGCTCAACAAGTCCGACGCGACCTTCCCCTTCGTGCTGGCCACGCCCGCCATGTCGATCGTCGACCCCGACGAATACCCCGCCGACGCCCTGCGCAAGGACAGCCGGGTATTCGGCTCCGGTCCCTACAACCTGCGCTCCTACGAGGAGGGCAAGCGGGCCGAACTCGTCAGGAACGACCGCTACAAGGGCTTCGCCAAGCGCAAGAACGACGCGGTGACCATCCGTTACTTCCCGGACTCCGCCGAGATGGTCGGCGCCCTCCGGGACAAGGACATCGACGTCACCTTCCGCGGTCTCGCCGCCTCGGACATCGTCTCCCTCCGGGGGCAGGATCCGGACGACGGCATCCAGCTCTTCGAGGGGGCGGGCACCGAGATCAGTTACCTGGTGTTCAACCCGAAGGACCCGTGGGCCGCGAGGCCGGCCGTCCGCAAGGCCGTCGCCCAGCTCGTCGACCGGCCGGTGATCGCGCACAAGGTCTACAAGGACACCGTCGAGCCGCTGTACTCGATGGTCCCCAAGGGGCTGACCGGACACACGGTGGGCTTCTTCGACGACTACGGGTCTCCCAGTTCGTCCAAGGCCCGGCAGTTCCTCCTGGAGGCGGGCATCACCGAGCGCGTGCCGCTCACCTTCTGGTACACGACCGATCGCTACGGCTCCGAGACCGCCCCCGAGTTCCGGGAACTCAAGAACCAGCTCGAGGACTCCGGTCTGTTCACGGTCACCCTCAAGAGCCGCCCCTGGAAGACGTACGAAGCGGGCTACCGCAAGGGCGAGTACCCGGTGTTCGGGCGCGGCTGGTTCGCCGACTTCCCCGACGCCGAGAACTTCATCGCGCCCTTCGTGGGCGAGGAGAACGCGCTCGGTACGCCCTATCCGTCGCCGCACATCACCAACAACCTGCTTCCCGCGTCGCGCCGTGAGTCCGACCGCGGAGCGGTGGTCAAGCAGTTCGAGGAGGCTCAGCAGATCCTCGTGGACGACGCCCGGCTGCTGCCGTTGTGGCAGGGCAAGCAGTACCTGGCGGCGAGTGAGGACATCTCGGGCGGCGAGGCCGCCCTGGACCCCTCGACGATCATGACGATGTGGGAGCTGTACCGGAAGACCAGCTGGTAGCGCGGGGCTCCGGAGCCGACTGTCAGTGGGCGACGGTAGGTTCAGTGCTCCGGAAGTGACCGCACATCGGAGGAAGTTGACGTGACCGATATCGCCATGCTGCCCGAGTCCTGGCGCGACGTCCTGGGCGAGGAGCTGCAGCAGCCCTACTTCAAGGAACTCTCCGAGTTCGTCGAGGAGGAGCGCGCGAATGGCCCCGTCTACCCGCCTCGCGAGGAGGTCTTCGCCGCGCTCGACGCGACACCGTACGAGCGGGTGAAGGTGCTGATCCTCGGTCAGGATCCGTACCACGGCGAGGGCCAGGGACACGGCCTGTGCTTCTCCGTCCGCCCGGGTGTGAAGACCCCGCCCTCCCTCCGGAACATCTACAAGGAGATGAAGGAGGAGCTGGGCACCCCGATCCCGGACAACGGCTATCTGATGCCGTGGGCCGAGCAGGGTGTGCTGCTGCTCAACGCGGTGCTCACGGTGCGCTCCGGTGAGGCCAACTCGCACAAGGGCAAGGGCTGGGAGAAGTTCACCGACGCGGTCATCCGCGCCGTAGCCGACCGGCCCGACCCGGCCGTCTTCGTCCTGTGGGGCAACTACGCGCAGAAGAAGCTCCCCCTGATCGACGAGGAGCGGCACGTGGTGGTGAAGGGGGCGCATCCCTCGCCGCTGTCCGCCAAGAAGTTCTTCGGGTCCCGCCCGTTCACCCAGATCGACGAGGCCGTGGCCCGGCAGGCCCACAAGGCGATCGACTGGCGGATTCCGGACCTGGGCTGACCCTCGGGCCGCCGGGCCGGGCGGAGCTCGCGAGAGCTGGTCCGGTCCGGCCGTCACCGGCCTGGCCCAGCGGGGTACGGAGGCGCCTGAGCGTGATTGTCAGTAGCTGCGGTTAGCGTCGTTGGCGTCGTGATGATCAGTGACGAGCCTGTGGAGGACGCGGTGGCGGAGCAACAGGAGCAGGCAGCGCCGGACACCATGATGACCCGGATCGGGCAGGCCGTCATGTTGCACCACGGCGGTGATCGCGAGGAGGCCCGGGGCCGCTTCCTGGACCTGTGGGCGGAGATCGGCGAGGACGGCGACGCCCTGCACCGCTGCACGCTGGCGCACTACATGGCCGACACCCAGGACGACCCCTCGGACGAACTCGCCTGGGACCTCAGGGCGTTGTCGGCGGCCGAGGAGCTCACCGACGGAAGGGTCGCCGAGCACCACGAGTCGCTCGTGGTGCTCGGGTTCTACCCGTCGCTGCATCTGAACCTCGCCGCCGACTACGTGAAGCTCGGCCGCACCCAGGCCGCCCGCACCCATCTGCTCCGGGCACGGGGCGCGGTCGGCTCCCTCGGGGACGACAGCTACGGGGACGGGGTCCGGGCGGCGATCGGCCGTCTGGAGCTGCGGCTCGACGGGGAAGGCGACGGGACGCCGGGGTCGGGCGAGGGGCCCGGGTCACTGGGCGGCCCTGGCCCCTCCGGCGGGCCCGGAGGGGAAACGCTGGGACCGCCGAGACGGCGATCCTGACGGCTGGACGGGCGCGGGCGGCGTGGCAGCCCGGGAGGGTGCGCCCATCGTTCCGCCGGACGGGCGCGTCGCGGCAGCCGCCGGCTCCGTCAGCGGCCGTACGTCCCCTCGCAGATGACCGCCTCCGGGCTGTCCGCCGTCCAGCCCCCGTACTTCCTGCCGAGGGCGCACACGTCCGCGGCCGTCGGGATCTCCGGGACGACGGACGGGACGGAGACGCGCGGGGCGGGGCGGGGTGGCTGGGCGCGCGGAGCGCTGCGAGGGCGGCCGGGGGTGACCGGTGCGGCCGCGGCGGACGGTGGGGGAGTCGCCCGGCGCGGGGCGGGTGCGCTGGGCGAGGGCTTCCGGGGCGGGCCGACGAGCTCCAGCGCCTCCCGTGCCGGTGCCTGCACGATCTGCGGCTCGGCCTCGCTGTCCGGACGCGGCAGGGAGGGCCCGGACGGTGCGGGCGGCAGGCCGGAGGAAGAGGGTCGCTGGACGGACACACAGCCGGAGAGGGCGGTGACAGCCACGGTGACCAGGAGCGTCGCGGTCGTGGTTGATCGATGCACCCGCGCAACTCTGCTGTGTCCGGACCACTTTGGGGAGCGGACCGGCGGAGGATGCCCCGCACGGGTGATCCTTCCGCTCCTCCGGAGGGCTCCGGCGTCCCTGAGGTGACTCCGTGGCAGCTCTTCCCGGAGGGCGCCGTCGAAGTCCTCGTCCGTGTCGGTCGGCGGCGGGATCGTGCGCCCTCGGAGCACCGGACCTGAGGCGCCCGGCGCAACGGCCGTATGCTTTCCTGCGAGGTCAGCAACCCGCAACGCGCCTCACCACCCGCGACTCACCCCATGAGGAGACCCCCGTGAAGGTCGGCTGCATCGGACTCGGTGACATCGCGCGGAAGGCGTATCTGCCGGTGCTGAGTGTGCAGCCGGGTGTCGAGCTGCATCTCCAGACGCGCACGCCCGCGACGCTCGCCCAGGAGGCCGACAGGCTGCACCTCCCGCGGGGGCAGCGCCACACCGACCTCGGGGAGCTGCTCGCCCAGGATCTCGACGCGGCGTTCGTGCACGCGGCCACCGTGGCGCACCCCGAGATCGTCACGCGCCTGCTGGAGGCCGGCGTACCGACGTACGTCGACAAGCCCCTCGCATACGAACTCGCCGACTCGGAGCGGCTGGTGCGGCTCGCGGAGGAGCGGAACGTCACTCTGGCGGTGGGCTTCAACCGGCGTCACGCGCCCGGGTACGCGCAGTGCGCCGAACATCCGCGGGAGCTGATCCTGATGCAGAAGAACCGCGTCGGGCTGCCCGAGGAGCCGCGCACCATGATTCTCGACGACTTCATCCATGTCGTCGACACCCTGCGGTTCCTGGCGCCGGGTCCCATCGACGACGTGACCGTACGTGCCCGGGTGGAGAGCGGGCTGCTGCATCACGTCGTGCTCCAGCTCGCCGGTGACGGCTTCACGGCGCTCGGCGTGATGAACCGGCTGAGCGGTTCGGCGGAGGAGATCCTCGAGGTCTCGGGTCAGGACACCAAGCGGCAGGTGCTCAACCTCGCCGAGGTGATCGACCACAAGGGACAGCCGACCGTGCGACGGCGGGGGGACTGGGTGCCGGTGGCCAGGCAGCGCGGTATCGAACAGGTGGTGCTCGGCTTCCTGGACTCCGTGCGCGCGGGCAAGGTGCTCAGCGCCCGGGACGCGCTGGCGACTCACGAACTGTGCGAGCGGGTGGTACTCGCGGTGGAGGAACAGTCCGCCGCGGCCTGAACGCGCGGGTGACTTCCGTCGCGCACAGGGCCGCCAGTATCAGCAGGGCCGTGTACACCGGCCAGTCGCCGAACCGGACGTACGGCGTGACACCCCGTGCCAGTGGCACCTCGTACACCATGGTCGCGCTCGCGTCGGTGCCGAGCCGGGAGCCGACGCGCTCGCCGCTGGGGCCGTAGACGGCGGAGACGCCGGTCAGTGTCGCGTGCACCATCGAGCGGCCGGTCTCGGCGGCCCGCAGCGCGGCGAGCGAGGCGTGCTGCTCCGGGGCCCAGCTCCGCTGGAAGCTCGAGGTGGACGACTGCGCGAGGAGCACCTCGGCGCCGTCCTGGGCGAGATGGCGGCTCATGTCGGGGAACGCCGACTCGAAGCAGACCATCGGGCCGATCCGGAGCCCGTGCCCGACGTTCATCACGACCTGCTCGGTGCCCTGTCGGCGGTCCTCGCCCGCCGCTTTGCCGACGGACGTTGCCCAGCCGAGGACGCCGCGCGCGGGCACGTACTCGCCGAAGGGGACCAGCCGCATCTTGTCGTACCGGTCGCCGGTCGGGCCCTGAGGGCCCACCAGGACCGAGCTCTTGTAGATGCCGGGCCGGTCGGAGCGGCGCGCGTCGACGTTGACCAGGACGTCGGCGCCCGTGAGCCGCGACAGCGTGGCTGTTCGGTCCGCCAGGTCGGGCCGGGCGGCGAGGTCGAAGCCGACGCTGCTCTCGCCCCAGGCGATCAGGTCGAGGTCCTGCCCGGCGAGCGTGCGGGTGAGCGCCTCCTCACGCGCGAAGCGTTTGTCGATGCTGTCCACGCCGTCGATGACACCGGGCTGGACCACGGCTATCCGGACCCTGCCGTCCACGTCGGGGCGCGGCGACCAGGCCCAGGCCGCCGAGGCCGCGGCGGCGGTGGCGACCAGGCCGGCCACGGCGGGTAGGCGGGCCCGGCGCACCGCGACGAGTACCGAGACGGCGACGTTGACCGCCACCACCAGGAAGCTGAGCAGCCACACCCCGCCGACCGAGGCGAGCCGCAGAGCGGGCTCCACCTGCCACTGGCTGGATCCGAGCAGACCCCACGGTCCGCCCAACCCCTGCCAGGACCGGACGAGTTCGACCATCAGCCAGCCGGACGGCAGCACCACGAGCGCGGCCGTGACCTGCCACGGCGAGGGCAGGCCTCCGAGGAACCGCCGTACGAGCCAGCCCCAGGGCGCCCACAGCGCGCCGAGCAGCGCCGCTATCACCACTGTGAACACATGCAGGCTCGGCAGCAGCCAGTGATGCACGGCCAGCATGAAACCGAGCCCGCCGAGCCAGCCGTCGTACGCGGCCCGTTTCGCTGTCGGGGCCGAGCGGACCAGCAGTATCCAGGGCACGAGGGCGACGTACGCGAACCACCACAAGGAGGGGGCGGGGAAGGCGAACACGGGCAGCGCGCCGGCCGCAACGCCGAGGACGCCACGCCGCCAGGGGGAGACGAGCCGGCGTTCGGGACTGTCCATTCGTCGCCTCCCTCCCCGGTGCGTGCCTCCAGTGTGCGGGTTGGGGACGATCTCCGACAGGGGGTGTCGGATCGGGGAGGATCGTTCCCGGTCGGGTGCGGGGGCGGCGGCTGTTTCCCGGCGCGACACCGGCGTCGCCACCGCCGCTCACAGCAGCCGAGGTTTAGGACGATCAGGTGGCGGCGGGCTCCTGGCGTGCCTGCGAGGTGCGGCGCCACTTCTCCTGGACGACCACCTCGCGCAGTCGCCAGCCGTCCTGCGTACGCAGCAGCCCGAAGGCGTAGCGGCCGCCGCACACGAAGTCGGGGGCGGTGGAATCGCCTTCGGGTCCGGCGAGCTTCATCGGGTTGATGTAGTCCGCCTGGATCCGGGCCGTGTCACCGGTGTCGTTCTCCAGCCGCCCGAACCGTACGCGCCGGTTGACGATCAGATGCTGCCGCATCGTGAACAGTTCCATGCTCTGCGAAAGCCATTCCGCGACTTGTCCGGCGTCTCCCTCGATTCCACCGGCCGAGCGGTAGTCGGCGCGTCCGTCCGGCGCGAACAGCCCCCGATACCCCTCCCAGTCGCCGTCGTCCACTGCCACCGCGTACTCGGTGACGAGTCCATCCACGGCAAACCGGTCCATCACGGTCGCGAGCTCCACACGCTGCGTCATTGGATCAGTCTTCGCTACGGGGGGTCCCACGCCAAGGGGCTAAGCGGTGATATTCAGCCGCGGTCGGACGTGAACGCCCTGCCCGGCAGCCACCCCGCCCGTTCACCACGCCCCCGGATGCCGGACAGCGTCGCCGGGTGGACCTCAGGTGGTTCTACTCCACCACTATGCCGAAGTCCTGGACGAGTTCTTCGAGGCCGCCCGGGTAGCCCTTGCCGCCGAGGACGAAGTCCCAGTCGCCGTTGGGCCTTCGGCGGAAGGAGCCGAGGACCAGGGCGGTTTCCCCGGGGCGGCCGTCGGAGACCTCCAGGCGGCCCAGCTCGGTCATCGCGGGATCGAGCAGCCGGATGCGGGCGTCGGAGAATTCGGAGAGGTCGGCGTCCGCGTCGACCTCGGGGTCGACGGCGGCGACGAGGACCAACCGGTCGGCCTCCGACGGCAGTCCGTCGAAGGAGACGCAGATCGCTGCCTTGTCGGGCGCGGTGGCCGGAAGGGCCCGCACGGATCCGTCCGGAGTCCGGGAGTTGTTGTAGAAGACGAAGTGGTCGTCACTGAGAACGCGGTTGCCCTGGCAGACGAGAGCGCAGACGTCCAGGGCGACGTTCCCCGTCCACGACATGCCCAGAACGTTGTAGTCGTCGGGCAGCCGGGTGTCCACAACGGTGGGCGTCGGCTGTGCCGTGGCTGTACGGCCGCTCTCGCCGAGTCGCCCACGCAGCCCATGGCGATGCAGCAGGTCGACCAGCTCGCTGCCCGAGATGAGTTCGAGCGGCTTGCCGTTGGCGAAGGTGTGCGAGCCGGGCCCGAACCCTGATGTCGTCACCAGGACACCCTTGTTGGCGCCGGCGTCCTGCACGGTGCCGTACAGGTCGCGTACGGCGGTGGGAGGCACGGTGTGGCGATAGCGCTTCACCTGCACGACGATCTTGCCGCCGCGGATGGGCGTCGGATCCAGCGCGTCGACGTCCACCCCGCCGTCGTTCGATCGTTGGGTCGTCACCGCCTGCATCCCCATGGCCCGGAAGAGTTCGGCGACGACGTTCTCGAACGCGACCGGATCCATCTCGTACAGGTCCGGTTCCTCGTCACTGCCGTGCGCGACAACGCGGTTTCCCACATCCTGGGGCCGACGGCTCGGCCGTACGGGCGTGAGCTGGTCCGGTCGCGCCGACAACTGCCCGCGCAGTCCGTCGGTCAGGCAGCTGCCCGCGTCCACCTGCGCCAGGTGCAGGCCACGGAACGAAGAGCGCGGAGCCATCACCGTGGCGAGAAAGATATGGCCCGGCCTGCCCGTCGTGGGGTCGTGTCCGTCCACGAACCCGTTCAGGGACACGGACTCGAGCGCGCCCAACTCGTCCGCGGCGAAGAGCTCGTGGAGCACGAGCAGCATGCACTGCGCGACGACCTCGGTGTAAAGAGCCCGACGCTGGCCCACCGGACGGGGGGTCTCCTTGTCCTGGCCGACCCCGGACATGTACCGGACGGACTTGACCTCCGGGACGATGCCGAGGGCGGGCAACTCCCAGTCCAGCACCAGCTGTTGCGCGGCAGAGTCGTAGGCCGCCGCAACCTGGCGCGGGAAACCCTCGGGCCACGCCGTGGACGCGTACAGAGCGGCGGTGAAGTACTCGACCACGGCATCGGGGTCCCGGCGGCGCACCCCCTCGGTCGTCGCGACGACGCCGGCGTTGTGCCCACGGACCTCGGCCAGCTGGGCATCGGCCCACTGCTGGTACTCCCGCTGGTAAGAAGCGAGTTGCTGTCGGCGGTGGGCTTCCGCGGCCTGCGCGGCCTGCCAGTCCCGCTCGAAGCGCACCTGCGCCTCGGCCTGGGCCTGCGCCCGACGGCTCGCGGTCCAACCGGCCTGCGTCTGGTACTGGTTGAAATCCGGCATGGGTACGGGCTGCGCCAACGGTCCCGGAGCGAAGGGCTGGATCTCCTCCCGTCGGACGAGTGAGGAGGCCCGGAAAGCCGGGGCCCGGCAACCCGAGGCGAGGAGGCCCTGCAACGACGCGACCTGGGCGTCCAGTTCCTCCGTGCGCCGCAGCGCCTCCGCCTGCCGGTACTCGCGCTGATTCTGGGCGGCCCGCCGCTGATAGGCCCGCGCCTGCTGAGCCTCTTGTCTCCGCTGTCTGGATTCGGCTTCCAACTGGCGCTGCTGCTGCCGTTGCACCTCAGCCCACACGCCGACAAAACCAGTAGAGCGACGACTCATTTGCTGCAGGCCCTCCCCAGGACGTTGGCAGCCGAAAGGCATGTTGGTTGTCCCCACAACCAGATGTAAGGGAACGACTCTATCCAGTAATCCCCGTCACGCATATCCGCTCGGCAAGGGCAACAGACTCGGGTCATCCGGGCAGGTCAAGTGACTGGGGAGTAGCCAGGGCGGTGACGCGTCCACGCCGGTAGGTCTGCGATCGTAGAGTGATTCCGTCGTGCTGCGAGGAGGCACTCATGCCACGTCCTGTCACGGTCGTCACCGGCGGCAGCCGGGGGATCGGTGCCGCGACCTGTACGCGACTCGCGGCCGACGGGCACGACATCGTGCTCGGATACGTCAGTGACGGCGCGGCCGCGGAATGGACCGCCTCCGCCGTCCGGGCCGCCGGGGCGCGTTGTGTCACGGTCCGTGGGGACACCTCCGACGAGGCCGACGTGGAGCGGTTGTTCGACACGGCGGCGGACCGACTGGGACCGGTGACAGGGCTGGTGAACAACGCGGGGGTGACCGGCCCGCTCGGCAGGCTCGCGGACGCCGACCCCGCTGATCTGCGGCGAGTGGTGGAGGTCAACCTCCTGGGCACGCTGCTGTGTTCGCGCCGGGCGGCCCGCTCGATGGCGGCCTGGGGGAGCAGAGTCATCGTGAACGTCTCCTCGGCGGCGGCGACGCTCGGCAGTCCGGGGGAGTTCGTCCACTACGCGGCCAGCAAGGCGGCCGTCGACGCCCTGACGATCGGCCTCGCCAAGGAACTGGGACCCGACGGCATCCGCGTCAACGCCGTCGCGCCCGGAATGATCGACACCGAGATGCACGCGACGATGGGTGATCCGGGGCGGGCCGAGCGCTACGCGTCGTCCATCCCGCTCCGCCGGGTCGGCCAGGCGGAGGAAATCGCCGCCGCCATCGCCTGGTTGATGTCACCGGACGCCTCGTACACGACGGGGACTGTGCTGCGGGTGTCGGGAGGACGCTGAGGTCCGCCGGGGCTCGACTCAACCGTGGAAGCGCCGCCCGCCGGGGTGGCCGCTCAGGCCTCTGACTTCACGCGGCCTCGAGCATCTCGGCGCGTATCGCCTTGGCCCACTCCACGACCAACAGCTCGTACTCCGCGCGCTCCTGCGCCGAGAGGGAGCCGCCCGCGCGCATCCACAGCGCGCGGATCTGCTCGTTCACCGCGGCGGCAGACCGCACGGAACCAGAGGGCACGAAATCGGGGAACATGGAAGCAAGCGTAGGGGCAAGGACTGACAGTCCGCTACCGGACGGCTACTCAGACCGTATGTTTTGGGTCACGGCCGCCGTGCTCACCGGCCCTCGGCCCAGGTGCGGGACCAGTCCAGCAGCGGGCCCATCGCGCTCACCAAGTCGTCGCCGAGCGGGGTGAGTTGCCAGGCGGAGTCGGCGGTCGACGCCGCGACGCCCGCCTCGCGGAGTTCCGTCAGGCGGGTGGACAGAACACTGGAGGACATGTCGTCGCAGCGCCGCTGGAGGTCCCGGAAGCCGATCGGGGCGCCCCCGCTGCGCAACTCCCAGATGACGCGCAGCGTCCAGCGCCGGCCGAGGAGGTCCAGCGCCGCCATGACGGGGCGGCCGCTCGTCGAGCCGCGCACCGGGCTGCCGGGCGCCGGGGTATCGGGCGTTGCAGTGCCGGGCGTTGTGGGGCCGAGCGCGCGAGTGCCGGGTGTCGTGCTGCCTGGTGCTGGTGCTGGTGCTGGTGTGCCGGGTGCCCGGACGCCGGCTGAAGAGACATCGGCGGCGGTCTGGTCCGGATCGCGTGGTGTGTTCAAGTGAGTACCTCTCGGCTGGAGTTGCTCACTTCACACCCTTGCGCTTCGAATTCAGAAGCGCAACAGTGCGGGACATGAAACAACGCATCGACGGCGTCACGCCGCCCTACGAGCCCGAGATCGACCACGCGCTACGCAAGTGGATGCCGCCCGGCGCCGCCCAAGAACCCCTGATGCTCTTCAAGGTCCTGGTACGCCACCCCGAACTGGCCTCGCGCATGCAGGTGCTGGGCGAGGCGCTCCTCTTCCACGGCCGGCTGAGCGACGCCGACCGCGAACTCGTGATCGATCGCGTCGCGGCCCGCTCCGGATGCGCGTACGAGTGGGGCATCCACATGGTGGTGTTCGCCGAAGCGGCCGGACTCAGCCAGGAACAGGCCACTCTCACCGCGGTCGGTGACCCCGACGACCCCGCCTGGTCCGCACGGCAGACGGCGCTGTTGCGTGCCGTGGACGAACTCCACGCCACCTCCCGGCTGAGCGATGAGGCGTGGGGCGGACTGCGGGAGCATCTCGACGAACAGGAGATCCTGGAGCTGCTCGTCCTCGCGGGCTGGTACCGGACGATCGCCTACGTCGCCAACGGCGCGCGGATCGAGCCGGAACCCTGGGCGCTCGCCCTGCCGGAGAGTTGAATCATCGGCACGTCGGCCCTGTGGCGCCGGAGCCGTCAGCCCGCCGACTCCGCCGCGTGCGGGCTCAGCGCACCCGTCGTCACCAGCGCGATGATGACGATGCCGAGTGCGATGCGGTAGTAGACGAACGGCATGAACGACTTGGTCGAAATAAATTCCATGAACAGAGCGATCAAGTCGCGTATCCCAATTAGCGGTCGAGTCGTCGCGGGGCTCCGGGCGGCCAAGTTCTTTGGGTGTGGCTCTTCTGCAGGGACTTGCTGAGGCGGGTAGCTGTGGGGCGGGCGGAAGGTCCGGCGCGGACCGTACGCGGGGCAGGCGGCATTGCGGATCAGTCGCCGAGGAGGCCGCCACCTGATCGGTGACCGGGGCGTCCGGCGTGTCCGGGGCTGATCACTTCCGTCGAGGGTGGCCAGAGCGATCGGGCAAGGCCCAGCGCGGGGAAATGAACAGCCACGCGATGTCCTACACGCCCCGCTTCACGGAGTTCGCGTTCGAGCCCGGCTTCGTGGCCGCGGTGGACCAGCGCGTCGCCGAGATCTGCGACCGCCTCGCCGCGAACCACGCGGGGCTCATCCCCCAGCCCCCGCACCGAGAAGACCTCGCCGACTACGCCCTCAGCTTCCTCGACGCCCTCACCGAGACGCACTGGCGCGAACCCGTAGGCCACGGCTACGCGGTGTGCCGCCTCACCGCCATCAGCTGGCTGATGACACGGCACGACCTGCTTGGCTGAGAAGTCATCTCATTTGGTGAGTCTGCGGTAGCAGATCAGGGTGCAGGCGATGCTGGTGAAGGCCAGAAAGTGGTCGGCCTTGCGTTCGTAACGGCGGTGCAGACGTCGGCATCCGGCGAGCCAGGACATGGTGCGTTCGATGGTCCAACGGTGGCGGCCGAGCCGTTGCGAGGTCTCAATTCCCCTGCGGGCGATGCGATGCCGGATCCCTCGGCTGGATAACCATCGACGCAGGTGGTTGTAGTCGTAGCCCTTGTCGGCGTGGAGTTTGTGGGGCCTGCGCCGCCGGGGCCCCCGGCGGGAGCGGATCGGCGGTATGCCCTTCACCAGGGGGATCAGCGCCTGACTGTCGTGCGTGTTGGCGCCCGAGATGCCGATGGACAGGGGCAGTCCCGTCCGCTCCGTGATCAAGTGGATCTTTGACCCGTACTTACCCCGGTCTACAGGATCCGGACCTGCCAGCTCCACCTTTTCAGGGCCCGCACGTTCACCGAGTCGATCGCGCACCGCGACCAGTCCAACTCCCCACGGGATCCGAGTTCGTCAAGCACCAGGCGGTGGAGTTTGGCCCACACCCGGGCCTTCGACCACTCGGCGAAACGCCGGTGAGCCGTCGCACCGGACGGCCCGAACGACGCGGTCGGCAACTGCTGCCACGTGCAGCCCGAGGTCGCCACGAAGGCGATCGCAGCCAGCACTTCGCGGTCGCCATACCGACGTCGGCCCCCACCCTGAGGCCGCGCCGGCGCCTCCGGCACCACCCGTTGGAACAGCTCCCACAACTCATCCGGCACCAGCCGCTCAACGATCCTCGCCACGACTGGCAGCTTACCCATCCAAATGAGATGACGTCTTACCGGAGGAGTGCTCTTCCTCGCAGCCGCGGTGGCCGTGCTCCTCCGATGATGTCGCCCCTCCTCCTTGTCGTGACACGAATTGACGCATCCGACTGACGCATCCGAGTTGTTCTACGCCCGCGCTCCCGTTTCGGGGATATTGATTTGCTCGGGCGCCAGATCGGCGTGGAGGCTTGTGCGGTGATCTCTGAGTTGACTCCCTTTTCCTTGCGCTGGGACGAAGTGGATCCCGCCCGAAATCCGTTCGACGAGGCGTCCGTAGCGCAGGTGGTGGGGATGACCGGCCCTGCCCAATGGGTGCCTCGTCGGCCCGACCTTCCTCTTGGCGATTCGAGGATGACTGCCTGGAGTCACGGCGAGGGCGATTCCTGGGCCTACGCGATGTCGCACGCGCTCGTCCAGCGCTACGGTCGCTGGGTCGTGGGGTGGCGTTGGTCGCACGACGAGGGGGATTTCGACGGAGGGCCGGTCGGGAACTGGTGCTGCCCGCGGGACTCGATCACCACACCGGAAGAGACGCTTGACCGTGTCGTCGCGTCTCTGTCGGAATGGCGCGAGTGGTTGGAGACTCTTGCGGCGTGGTTTGAGGCGTACCCGCTGGACCTCGCCGCTATCGAAGATCAGCGGCTCCTGTGGGAGCGCGCGGCACGGAACCTGATCCTGCAGGTCGTCGACCGGACTGGATGCGGCAGCGGTTGGCACGGGCACTGCCGACAGGTGCTCATCTGGTTCCTCACACGCTGGGGAGTCGCGCCCGACGTGGCGACCGACCTGGTCGACGAGGCGATCGGCGGACGTTTCCGTAGCTGGACCGGCCCCGGCACGGTACTGGTCGACGACGTCGCGGAACAGCTCGCACTTTCCCTGCGACCGGACGACGGCGGCACGGACTCGGAGGCGCCTGCCGCGGACCATCTGCGGCGCTGGCTCGCGGTGCGCGAATCGGTGCCGTGGTACGAGATCCAGGACGGCGCCGTGGAGGGGCCGGTGGTGCCCGTCCTCGACGGCGTGGCGGAGGACATCCGTGTTTTCGACGGCGCTGTCGACCCTGCCCGCGCCGAGGGGCTGCTCAGCGCGCTCGAACTGGTACGAGCCGACGCGGCATGCGGAACACGGCTCGACTTCGCAGTGCTCAGCAGCTGGCAGCAGCACATCCTGGGCACACCGGCGCCGCCGCCGTTCCGCGATTCGCCCGCGTTCGCCAAAGGTGGCCGGGAACGCTACGGCATCGGACCGGACACCTGTGCCCGCTTCGAAACCTGTCTGGCCGAGAGCGCGACGGATACCGGCCGCCCTGTCGGTCTGATCGCCCGCGCCGCCCGTGCCTATCTCGATGTCTGCTTCTTCCATCCCTTTGACGACGGCAACGCCCGGTCCGCCTTCCTCACCCTCGTCTTCATCCTCGCGCGCGAGGGAGTCGGTCTCGACGGAGTCACCCTGCTGCGTCGCATCACCTTCCAGGCCGACGATCCCCAGGACCCGCTGATCCTCGGCCGTTACATCGCTCTCCATCTCGCGCAGCCCCGGCGCACCGCCGCATCGGCCGCCACGGAACCGGACTGAGTAGCCAGAACCGATCACTTGGGCCGGGCGCCGTCACCAGTCAGGACCCCGGAACCCGGTCCAGATCCATGTCCGTTCGGGTGACCCACAGCGGCTCCGCGACGAGGAGACTCACCGCTTCCGTACCGAGGTCCACATCGAGGACGTACCGGAATCCGGCGGCGTCGGCGGCTCGGATGCAGGCCTGGTCCGTACTGGCGGGTGCGAAGACGACCCGGCGGCACCGGGGGTCCTCGTCGGTGACGGCGTCGGTCAGCGCTTGCAGGAGGTCCGGCAGTGCGGCCGGCGGGCATGTTCCGTGGACGCCGACCTCGGTGTCGTGGGCGCCCACGGGGTAGGCGTTGCGCAGCCGGCCGGCCGCGCAACGCTCGACGCGCACGGTGAGTTGTGCGGAGTGCCCCCGGACACGCAGCTCGGACGAGTAGTGGGTCGGGCGGGTGGAGAGCACGTTCCACGGGGGCCGCAGGGTGAGTTGTGGTACCTGGGGCACGGTGACCATGTCAGTTCTCTTCCGCGGCGATTCGCCGGATGACCGGCTTGTTCAGTTTTCCGGATCCGTTGCGCGGCACGTCGTTCACCAGCTTCAGACGCAGGGGGAGTTTGTACCTCGCCAAGTGACTTTCCCCGTACGCGCGTACGTCCTCCAGAGTGATCTCGAACCCCTCGGCCACGGTGATCACCGCCGCGACGACCTCGCCCCACTTCTCGTCCCGCACGCCCACCACGGCGACGTCGGTCACGCCGGGCATGGTGCCCAGGACCTTCTCGACCTCGGCGGGGTAGACGTTCTCACCGCCGCTGATGATCATGTCCTTGAGCCGGTCGACGACGTACAGGAATCCGTCCTTGTCGAGGTAGCCGATGTCTCCGGAATGGAACCATCCCTGTTCGTCGAAGGCCGCCGCGGTGGCCTCGGGGTCGTTCCAGTAGCCCGGGGTGACGTTCGGGCCGCGGACGACGATCTCTCCGGAAGCCTCGTCCGCGACGGGTTCGCCGGTGAGCACGTCGACCACGCGGACCTGGGTGTAGGGCATCGGCAAGCCCGCCGAACCCAGCTTGTCGGTGGTCCGTTCGACGGGCAGGTGCGTGGCGAAGGGCGACGTCTCGGTGAGCCCCCATGCCTGCTGGAGCAGCACGCCCCGCTCGGCGTACGTCCGGATCAGGGCAGGCGCGACGGGCGCACCCGCCACGACGACGGCCCGCAGCGCGCTCAGGTCGCTGTCGAAGAAACCCGGCACCCGGGCAAGGGTCGCGAACATCTGGGGGACGCCGAACATCGAGTTGACCTGATGATCCACGAGGTCGTCGACGCAGCCCTGGGGGTCGAAGGTCCGCCTGACGAGCACGGTGCCGCCACGGGTCAGGGTGCGGAGGGCGAAGCTGTTCAAGGCTCCGATGTGGAACAGCGGAGCCGCCGCATAGGTGACGTCGTTCCGGCGTGTGTCCAGCATCATCTCGACGTTGACGGCGTTCCACCACACGTTGCCGTGAGTCAGGACGACGCCCTTGGGCACGCCTGTGGTGCCCGAGGTGAACATGAGGATCGCGGGCTCGTCCGCGTGCTTGGCCGCCACGCCGACGGCCGGGGCGGACGCGGCGATGGCCGCGGCCCAGGGTTCCCATCCGTCCGCTTCCGTCGCCGGCACCTGCGGGTCGTCGTCCACGAGGAGCAAGCGGGCGAGACGCGTCCGGTCACGGACCCTTTCGACACTCGCCCGGTGTCCCTCCTCGCAGACCACGACGCCCGCCTCGCTGCGGGTCAGGACCTGGATCAGTTCGGGGTCCGCCAGACGGAAGTTGACCGGGACGAAGAGAGCGCCGATGCGGAAGGCCGCCAGCATCGTCACGAAGAACGCGGGGCTGTTCAGGCCCAGGTAGGCAACCGGGTCACCGTCGGCGGTCCCTCCTTCGGAGAGCACGGTCGCCAGACGGGCGGACTTCTCGTCGAGTTCGGCGTAGGTCAGATCACCGCCCGGGTAGCCGATGGCGGTCGAGTCGCCTCGGTGGCGGGCGTTGCGTGCGACCGCCGCGGCGGTGTTCAGGTCGACCACAGGGCCGGGGGTGTGGGAGAGGGGTCTTGGCACTGTCGGCTCCTCGTTGAGCGTCACAGATCGTCGCCGCCGGCGGGCCGGGCGAACCCGCGTACGCCGATGCCGCCGTCGACGGAGATGGCTTGACCGGTAATGGGCCCGCTCTGATCGCGGGCCGCGAGCAGTACGTAGGACCCGGTGAAGTCACGGGGGTCCGTACTGGAGTCGTGCAGGGGAATGAACGGGGGAGGGGTGTCCGGCCCCTTCCTGGCGAACGACGCCGAGATGGAGCGCTCTGCCAGGTCGAGGGATTCCGGGCCTCGCAGGTCGGTGTTCATGCCGCCGCAGGCGACACCGTTGACCCGTACTTTGGGGGCCAGTTCATAGGCCAGTTCTCTCATCAGGCCCAGGCAGGCGTGTTTGCTCGCGGTGTAGAGGGGGCCGCCGCCGTTCACGTAGAACGAGGCGTTCGAGAGGGTCATGACGATGCTGCCCCGTGTCCTGACCAGCTCTCGCCAGGCGGCCTCCGCGGACAGGAGGTAGCCCTTGACGTTGATCGAGAACAGTTCGTCGAAGGTGGTGTCGAGCTCCTTCGCCCCGAGCCGGGTGAGGGAACGCTGGTAGTCCCACACGCCGGCATTGGCCACGAGCGTGTCGAGCTTCCCGAACCGCTCCACGGTCTCGGTGACGGCCGTGTGCAGCCGGTCCGAGTCGCGTACGTCGCCCACGACCGTGTGGACCCGCTCCGGGTGCGCGGCGGCGTTCACGACCTCGTCCAACTGCTCCTGGCGTCGTCCGAAGACGGTGACCGAGGCTCCCTCGGCGAGGAAACGCTCGGCGACCGCCCGTCCGATGCCGGTGCCGCCGCCGGTGATCAGAGTGGAGTATCCGTCCATCCAGCCGCCGCGCATCGCCTCGCCGCTCATCGCGCCGTCGTCCATCGCGCCGTCGGCCATCGCTCCGCCGCTCATCGAGCCACCGCCGCCAGGAAACCGGTGACCAGTTCCTCGAACTCGCGCTGCCGTTCCAGCTGCACCCAGTGGCCGCACCGCCCGAAGACGTGCAGCTGCACGTCGCGGATCTGCTTGAGCATCAGCTGCGCGCCGTCCAGCGTGATGGTGCGGTCGTCGCGGCCCCACAGGAGCAGGGTCGGCGCCGTAATTTTGTGCAGGTCACGCCAGAGCGGGTCCATGCCGCCCCGCTCGGCGAAGGCGGCGTTGTAGGCGTGGTAGAAGGCGATGTGGCTCTCGTCGAGGGAGGCCTCGTAGCGTGCTCTGACGACGTCCTCACCGAACTGCCGGTGGTCGAAGACCATGGTGCGGATGAAGGAGGCCATCTTCTTCTCCGTCGGCCCGCCCCCGTTGTAGTACCGGAACATCTCCTTCTGCCCCTCGGTCGGGGTGGGGCCGAAGGGGAGCCAGCCGCCACCCGGCGCCATCAGCACGAGGCCGGTGACCCGTTCGGGCCGTGTCTGCGCCAGTGAGATCGCGGCGGCGCCGCCCAGGCTGTTGCCGAGGAGATGGAAGGCGTCGATACCCAGTCGGTCCAGCGCCTGACAGAGCGCGTCGACGGTGATCTCGGTGATCGACCGCTCGGACAGGTCGTCGGCGGTGGGACGGTAACTGCCGCCGAAGCCCGGCTGGTCGGGCAGCACGATCCGGAAGTGCCGTGCCAGAGCGGTGAGGTTCTGTCGGTAGTTGCTGAGGCCCGAGGCCCCGGGGCCTCCGCCGTGCAGCATGACGAGCACGGGACCCTCGCCGGTCTCGGCCACGGCGATGTCGCCGAGTGTGGTGGTCAATCGGTGGTGCTTGAGCTGGAGGTCGGTCACGAGGTGTCCCATCGGGAGGGATGCCGGAGGCGGGCGGCATCAGAAGAAGGTCGAGATGTTCTTCGCCTGAAGGATGTTCTGGTCGAGGAGGATGGTGCGCCGGGTGATGCGCAGCCCGTCCGCGGTGCGCCGCAGGATGTCGGTGCGGCACCCGGCGAAGAGGTTCTCCTCCCGCTCCAGGCGGCTGCGGTGGACGAGGAACGCCGAGCGGACCCAGAGGTCGCTGTTGGTGAATCCCTCGTGTTCCGCCGGGTCGACGTGGCGCACCATCACGTTGGTGATGAGGTGACGTGTCCTGGACGGCGGGTCCTCGGCCCAGGCCATTCCCGAGTCGAAGCGGCGGATACGCCAGGCGAGGCTCTCCTTGGTCTCGTCGTAGAAGGCGGCCTCGCCGCGTGCTGCCACCGACAGCGCCTGCTGGCGGCGCAGCCTGTTGGTGCGGGTCGGCATCCAGTAGTCGAGGTCCTCGGCGAGAAGGTCGAGCCAGTCCGCGAAACGGCCGTCATCGAGGAGAGCCGCCTCCTCGAAGTAGAACTGCTCGACCTCGAAGTGGATGTCGCGGTCGGCGCGCGTCCCCGCGCGCGACCCGGTCGTATCTGTCGTCATGCTCACGGTGTCAATCGATCCCTTCTTGGTGCGTGGAGCCGTGCGTGGAACCCCTGCGCGGACCCGTGCATGGACCCGTGCGCGGACTCTGGCGCGGGCCCTGCGAGGCGTGCCGCTGAACGGCACGGCGGTCATCCGCGCAGCAGGGAGCGCAGGTTCACAGTGGTGTCCGACAGTCGTCCCTGGTCGATCGGCAGACCGCGGTCGATCAGGCGGCGCGCGGCCCGTACGGCGGTCGGGTCGTCGACCGAGGCGGCCGCCACGACGCGCCCCTCACGCAGGCCGAACACCGAGAAGGAGGGATCGTCGAACGAGCCGCGCACCACGCTGTCTGATGCCCGCGTCAGGTGGCCGACGGACTCGATGTGTCGCCCGTGCCGGTCGGTCCAGAACCAACCGGCCGTCGGGGCGGGCGGCGTGGTCCCCAGGATGGTCGCTGCGGCCCGGACTCCGTCGAGCCGCGCGGCCTCCCAGTGCTCGGTGCGCGGGAGCAGGACGCCGTTGTCGCGGGTCCTGGCCGGGTCGCCCACGGCGAGCACGGCCGGGTTCGACGTCGTACGCCCCGGGTCGACCACGATTCCGCGGTCCATGACGAGACCGGCACTCACGGCAAGGTCGACGGACGGCACCATGCCCACGCCGAGCAGGACGGCGTCGAAGCGGCGGGGCGTGTCCTCGCCGGAGAGCTGGGCGTCGATGCCGCCGGTGCCGCGGTCGGTGAACTTCTCGACGGCGGTCCGCAGGGTCAGGATGCCGTGGGTGGTGTGCAGGCCGTGCAACCAGCCGGCCAGGTCCGGTCCCAGGACGCTGGCGAGGGGGAGCGGGACGGGGTCGACCAGCGTCACCTCACAGCCGAGGCGGACGGCGGTGGACGCGGATTCCGCGCCGATCAGCCCAGCTCCGACGACCAGGACCCTGGCGCCGGGGACCAGCACCGCACGCAACCGGTCGGCGTCGTCCGAGGTCCGCAGGACGTGGACGCGGTCGCTGTCGGCCCCGGGGATCGACGGCCGGGCCGCGCCGCCGCCGGTTGCCAGGACCACTCGGTCGGCGGGCAGCAGCGCCCCCGACGAGAGCTCCACCTTGCCCTCCGCAGGCCACAGCCGGGTGACGACGGTGCGGTTGACCAGGCCTATCCGCTGTTCGGCGTACCACTCCTCGGACTGGAGCGCGATCTGCCGCAGGTTCTTGCCCCCGGCGAGGTAGTCCTTCGACAGCGGTGGACGGTCGTAGGGGAACTCGCCGGCGTCGACGAGGGTGAGGCCGCCGTCGAAGCCGCCCGCCCGTAGAGCCGCGGCGGTGCCGACGCCGGCGATGCCGCCGCCCACGATCACCACGGACCCGGTCACGGAGTCACTCCGGGAAACAGGTAGACCTCGGCGTCGCGGACCTCGACCCGGTGCGGGCAGGCGTCCCTGGTCGCGGGCAGGCCCTGGACCTCGCCGCTCTTCAGGCAGAACCTGCTGGAGTGCAGCGGACACTCCACGAAACCGTCCTCGACCCAGCCGTCCGCCAGCGAGGCGTCCTCGTGGGTGCAGGTGTCGTCGAGCGCGTACACGGTGTCGTCGGTGTCCCGCAGCAGCGCGATGTCGTCGGCGGTCCCGGTGACCGCCTTGTCGATGGTGATGCCCTCGCCCTGCGGAATGTCGTCCAGGGCCGCGACGCGAATGCCGTCACTCATGCTTGCTCCTTGTGCCATGCGGGGGTGTTCATCAGCTCGCGCCAGCGCCCGTAGAAGGCGCGGCCTGCCGCGTCGCTGTACAGCTCGCTCGTTCTGCCGGGGTGACGGCCGTCGTCGCGCTCGGAGTCCATGCCCATCTGGTAGTTGAGGGCGACGCCGTTGGTGATGAAGCCGTGCGAGATGGCCTGCACCTCGCTCCAGTTCTCGCCGTCGTCCTGCTCGAAGATGCCGCTCGGGCCGAAGGTCCGCAGGTTGTACAGGCGTTGGGCCTCGCGGACCTCCTCGGGCATGGACTTGTCGACGACGGTCCAGGCCCATACCTCCATCCGGTCAGGGCCCTTGGGGTGCCAGATCCGGATCGAGCCGTTGACCGGCAGGTAGGAGAAGTTGGGGAAGACCGTGGCGTGCCCGTTGGTCAGCGGCCCCTCCACCCGGGCGTCACCGAGCCGCTCCCGCAGTGCCCCGTAGTCCGTCCACTTGTGCACCGTCTGGGCGTCGAACCGGTTCTTGGGGTGGACCGGGAAGCCGGCTCCGTGGCCGTTCGCGTCGGAGAACTGACGGCCGGTTCGGTGCACGACCTCGTCCTTGGGCCTCTTGCCGGGCGGGGCGAGCACCATGAGCGCCGAGGCGTGGCTCATGTTCACGTGGTACCAGTCGGTGGCGAACTGCTCCGCCGCCAGCTTCCAGTTGCCCTCCAGGGCCCACTTGTGGATCCCGCCGACGACGACGGTGCCCTCCTCGTCGTGGTCGAGCATGGCGTCCATGTACCAGGCCATGTCGCCCAGCGACTCACGCAGCCCCGTCGGCTCGGGATTCCAGGTGCCGAAGATCAGGCCGCGGTAGGTCTCCACGTGCGGGACCTCCACCAGTCCCCACTGCCCGGTCTCGAACTCCTCCGGGTAACCGTCCTTGTTGGGCACGCTCACCAGCGAGCCGTCCAGGTTGTAGGACCAACCGTGGTACGTACAGGTGAAGTTGCGGGTGGTGCCGACGTCGGCACGGCACACCCGGGCACCGCGGTGCCGACAGGAGTTGAGGTAGACGCGGATGCGCCGGTCCCGGTCGAGGGTCACGATGACCGGGTCCTCACCCATGTACGTGGTGAAGAAGTCGCCGGGCCTGTGGAACTGATCCGTGTGCGCGAGGAAGAGCCAGCTGGGCGCGAAGACGCGGCGCAGCTCCTGGCGGTACAGGTCCTGGTCGGTGAAGACGACGCGGTCCAGGAGCCCACCCGCGGTGTCGACGAGCCCGGAGACGTCGAGGTCCGGTGCCATGTCTGCCGGGCGCCGCAGTGCCCCGCGCGGGGCCGGGGTGGCCGCGCCCCGAGGTTCGATCGTCGAGGTCATGCCCCAAGGCAACAACAGCAGGTCAGGGCGGATCCAACCGTCGTTCCGCTGTGCGGCACACGCACTGTTCCCAGGAGGCCGGGGCGAGGGAGCGTGAGGCCATGCTTGCAGCAACCGCCGTCGCTCAGAGTGCCACCGATCCGCTGGCGGGCCTCGTTCTGGGCGACGTACCGAAGCCCGAAAACCGGCCCGGCTGGTCCCTGGTCCGCGTTGTCGCGTCCTCGCTCAACATGCACGACCTGTGGACGCTGCGCGGCGTGGGTCATCCGCCCGAGCGGCTCCCCGTCATCCTCGGCTGCGATGCCGCGGGCTACGACCAGGACGGCAACCCTGTCCTCGTCCACCCCGTCATCGCCGACGCCGACGCGGGTCTGGGCGACGAGACCCTCGACCCGGGCCGGGCCCTGCTGTCGGAACAGCACAACGGCGCCTTCGCCGAGTACCTGGCCGTCCCCACCCGAAATCTGATCCCCAAGCCGGACTGGCTGACCTTCGACGAGGCCGCCTGCCTGCCCGTCGCCTGGGGCACCGCCTACCGCATGCTCTTCACCCAGGCCGCGATCCGGGCCGGGGACCGCGTCCTGGTCCAGGGGGCAGGAGGCGGTGTCGCTTCCGCCGCGATCCGCCTGGCCGCCGCGGCCGGCGCCGTCGTCTACGCCACCAGCCGCAGCGAGGACAAGCGCAGCCAAGCGCTCAGCTGGGGTGCGCGGGCCGTCGTGGCCAATGGCGAACGGCTTCCGGAGCGGGTCGACGTGGTGATCGAGACGGTCGGCGAGGCCACCTGGTCGCATTCCATGAAGGCCCTGCGCCCAGGGGGCACGATCGTGATCGCCGGCGCCACCTCCGGCACCAATCCGCCCGCCGACCTGGGCCGGGTCTTCTACCTCCAGCAGCGCATCCTCGGCTCGACCGGCTGCACCCGCGGTGAACTGGTCGGCCTGCTGAGGCTGATGGACGCCACCGGTGTGCGGCCGGTCATCGACCGGGTCCTCCCGCTCGAGGAGATCCACCAGGGCTTCCAGTTGATGATCGATGGGCGGATCACCGGAAAGCTCGTCCTGCACCCGCCCCACCAGCAACTCGAAGGAGAGCCGTCGTGACCGCAGCAGCTGCCGCCGTCGGCCTGTCGCACTCCCCCCTGATAGGCAAGAACGACCCGTCGCCGAAGGTCCTCGCGGCCGTGCGGGCCGCCGTCGGCCAAGCGCGTTCGTTCGTGCGCGACTTCGACCCCGAACTGGTCGTCCTGTACGCGCCGGACCACTACAACGGCTTCTTCTACAAGGAGATGCCTCCCTTCTGCCTGGCCACCGACGCCCACGCGGTCGGTGACTTCGGGTCCTCCGCCGGGCCGCTGTCGGTCGACACCGACGCCGCCCGAGCCCTCGCGCGCAGTGTGCTCGACCAGGGAATCGACCTGACCGTGTCGGCGCGGATGACGGTGGACCACGGGTTCGTGCAACCGCTTGAGGTGCTGTTCGACGGGATCGACAGGGTTCCGGTGGTGCCCGTGTTCGTCAACGGCGTCGCCACTCCGCTCGGACCGGTGAGCCGTATCCGCGTTCTTGGCCGTGCCCTGGGTCTGGCGGCCGCCGATCTGGATCGCCGGGTCCTCTTCCTCGGCTCCGGCGGACTCTCCCACGACCCGCCCGTGCCGGTCCTGGACGGTGCGCCGCCCCGCGTCGCCGACGCCCTGATCGACGGCCACCCGCCCACCCCCGAGCAGCGGGCACGCGGTGAGGAGCGCGTCGTCCAGGCGGGCCGCGACTACGCCGCCGGCACGTCGCGCATGATCCCGATCAACCCCGCCTGGGACAACCAGGTCCTGGACACCCTGGCGAGCGGCCGGCTGGCGGAGGTGGACGACTGGAGCACCGAGTGGATGGGCGCGGAAGGAGGCGGCTCCGCTCATGAGGTACGCACGTGGATCGCCGCCTTCGCCTCCCTCTCCGCCACCGGCGACTACCGCATGACCTCACTGTTCTACGAACCCGTACCGGAGTGGATCGCCGGATTCGCCGTCGCCACCGCACACCAGGAGACGAGCCGATGACATCCCACCCCGACGCCGTGACCGAGGCCGCCGAGCGACTGGCCCAGGCAGAGCTCAAGCTCGTCCCCTGCGCCCCGGTCCGCGACCTGCTCGGCACCACCGACGTCGATGCCGCCTACGCGGTACAGCGCCGGCTCACCGCGCGACGGCTGGCTGCCGGAGCCGTCGTCACCGGACGCAAGATCGGCCTGACCTCCACCGCCGTGCAACGCCAACTCGGCGTCGGTCAGCCCGACTTCGGTGTCCTCTTCGCGGACATGGACGCTTCCGGTCCCGGACCGGTGTCCACCGCACGACTGCTCCAGCCCAAGGTGGAGGCGGAGATCGCCTTCGTGCTGGGAGCCGACCTCGACGCCGAGGACCTCGACCTCGCCGCCGTCCGCGCGGCCGTCGAGCACGCGACCGCAGCCCTGGAGATCGTCGACAGCCGGGTCGCCGACTGGGACATCGCCATCACCGACACCATCGCCGACAACGGCTCAAGCGGCCTGTACGTCCTCGGCGACATCGGGGTGCCGCTGAAGGCGTTCGAGCCGCGTGACGCCGTCATGAGGCTGTACGCCGACGGCCAACTGGTTTCCGAGGGCCTGGGCACCGACTGCCTGGGCGACCCCCTTGAGGCGCTCCTCTGGCTGGCGCGCACCGCGAGGGAGTACGGGGACCCGCTCCGGGCCGGGCAGGTGGTGCTCGCCGGCGCACTCGGACCGATGGTGAGCGTCCGCGCGGGCGTCACCGTTCGGGCGGAGATCTCCGGTCTCGGCACCATGCACGCCACCTTCACGGACAAGGAAGTGTCATGAAGAAGACCAAAGTCGCCGTGATCGGCTCCGGCAACATCGGCACCGACCTCATGATCAAGGTGCTTCGTCTGTCGGAGAGCCTGGAGATGGCGGCCATGGTCGGCATCGACCCCGACTCCGACGGCCTCGCCCGCGCCCGGCGCCTCAAGGTCCCCACCACCCATGAGGGAGTGGACGGCCTCATCCGTATGGACGTCTTCGCGGACATCGGCATCGTCTTCGACGCCACCTCCGCCAAAGCCCATGTCGCCAACGCCGAGAGGCTCGCACCGTTCGGCAAACGCCTGATCGACCTCACCCCGGCCGCGATCGGACCGTTCGTCGTCCCGCCCGTCAACCTGGACGACAATCTCGACGCCGCCGACGTCAACATGGTCACCTGCGGAGGACAGGCCACCATCCCGATCGTGCACGCCATCGCCCGGGTCACCTCCGTGCCCTACGCGGAGATCGTCGCGTCCATCGCGTCGAAGTCCGCCGGACCTGGAACGCGGGCCAACATCGACGAGTTCACCGAGACCACCTCGGCGGCGATCGAGAAGGTCGGCGGCGCCGCACGCGGCAAGGCGATCATCGTCCTGAACCCGGCGGAGCCGCCCCTGATCATGCGCGACACCGTGTTCTGCCTGATCGGCGGCGCCGACCACGACGCCGTCCGGAACTCGGTCGCCGACATGGTGGCCAAGGTCGCCAGGTACGTGCCCGGCTACCGGCTCAAGCAGGACGTGCAGTTCACCCCCGTCCCGGCCGACGAACCGGTGCACACGCTGCTCCCGGCCGGGGCGGACCCGGTGACGACCAAGGTGTCGGTCTTCCTGGAGGTCGAGGGAGCCGCCCACTACCTGCCCGCGTACGCGGGAAACCTCGACATCATGACGTCGGCCGCCCTGCGCACCGCCGAACACTTCGCCCAGCACGCACAGACGGGGGCCACCGTATGACCGCCAATCTCTACGTACAGGACGTCACCCTGCGGGACGGCATGCACGCCGTACGGCACCGCATCGAGGCCGACGACGTCCGCCGGATCGTCACCGCCCTCGACGCGGCCGGCGTCGACGCCATCGAGGTGGCCCATGGCGACGGCCTGGCCGGGGGATCGGTGAACTACGGACCCGGCAGTCACACCGACTGGGAGTGGATCGAGGCCGCGGCCTCCGTCGTGGAGAGGGCCACCCTCACCACGCTGCTGCTGCCCGGCATCGGCACCATCGAGGATCTGAGGCGTGCCTACGCCCTGGGGGTGCGTTCGGTCCGCATCGCCACCCACTGCACCGAGGCAGACGTCGCCGCTCAGCACATCGGGACCGCTCGTGAACTCGGCATGGACGTCTCGGGTTTCCTCATGCTCAGCCACATGGCACCGGCGAGGAAGCTCGCCGAACAGGCCCGGCTCATGGAGTCGTACGGCGCCCACTGCGTCTACGTCACCGACTCCGGTGGCCGGCTCACCATGGACGGAGTCCGCGAACGCGTCCGCGCCTACCGGGACGTCCTCGGCCCGCAGACCCAGATCGGCATCCACGCCCACCAGAACCTCTCCCTCGCGGTGGCCAACTCCGTCGTCGCCGTCGAGGAGGGGGTCACGCGAGTGGACGCCTCCCTGGCCGGACACGGGGCCGGAGCCGGGAACTGCCCCATCGAACCGTTCATCGCGGTCGCCACCCTCAACGAGTGGAAACACGGCTGCGACCTCTTCGCCCTCCAGGACGCCGCCGACGACCTCGTGCGCCCGCTTCAGGACCGTCCCGTCCAGGTCGACCGGGAGACGCTGACCCTGGGCTTCGCCGGTGTCTACTCCAGTTTCCTGCGTCACGCCGAGGCGGCTTCCCGGACGTACGACGTGGATGTGCGCGACATCCTCCTGGAGGTCGGGAAGCGCGAACTGGTCGGCGGTCAGGAGGACATGATCGTCGACATCGCCCTCGACCTCAGCGCCGCCTCCGCGAGATGACCACCGTCTTCCGGCCGCGCGCCCCTGCCGCGGCAACACAGGTGTCGCGGGTGTCAGTGGGTCGCCTGGCCACGGGCGCGGCGGCGGCCGGCGCAGGTCTGCGAGGCCGCCGCCGCGACGCGCCGGACGTCGGTGCTCAGGCGGCGCAGCTCAGCCGCGTCGCGTGCCCCGGTCACGGACACGGAGAGCGCGGCGAGCACGGTGCCGCCCGGGGCCATGACGGGCGCGGCCACGCAGCTCAGACCGGGTCGGCTCTCCTGCTCGTCGTAGGCGACGCCCACACGGCGAATACCGCGCAACTCGGCCGCCAGCCGACCCGGGTCGGTGATCGTGCGGTCGGTGAAACGGTGGAGCGGCAGGCCGACGGCGCGCGCCGCGGCGTCGGCGTCGTAGGCGAGCAGCAGCTTGCCGACCGCGGTCGCGTGGGCGGGCAGTCGGCCGCCGACACGCGAGGGCACCGGAGAGGCCCGGTGGCCGTAGAGCTTGGCCAGGTAGACGACGTCCGTGCCGTGCAGCACGGCCAGGTGGACGGTCTGACGGGTCATCTCGTACAGGTCGCTGAGATACGGCTGGAGGAAGTCCCGGACGTCCTCGGCGTCCGGCGCGTAGACGGCACGCCCCAGGTGGTGCAGGCGTTCCCCCAGCCGGTAGTCGGTGCCCTCGCGTTCGACGACGCCGTTGCGCTCCAGCATGCCCAGCACGCGGAACGCGGTGGACTTGCTGAGTCGGGCCCGGCGTGCGAGTTCGCTGACTCCCAGCCCGACGCTCGCCTTGTCGCCGAAGGCGACGAGAAGGCTGATGGCCTTGTCCACGGCCGCGCGGTCGTCGCGGGCCTGGTCCGTGGCGGAGGTCGTCATGAGGGGTTCACCTCGTCATCGAGGAGGCCGGTGTCACTTTGAGTGTGCCGACCGGAAACTTCGTCAGGACAAGAATGCGCAGGGGCCAGGTGTTCGTCAATAATGATGATATGGACATTAAAAGTGACGGCCCGGTGCGGGAGAACGAGCTGATCGCCCGTAACGTGCGGCGTTTCCGGCTGGAACGAGCCATCTCGCTGGGTGAGCTGGCCCGCCGGTCCGGCTTGTCCAAGCAGACGCTGTCGAAGATCGAGCAGGGCGTCGGCAATCCCACCGTGGAGACCCTCTCCCTGCTGGGCGCCGCCCTGGACCTGCCGGCCCGGCGCCTGCTGACGGAATGGGGCACCCCCGTCTACGTCCAGAGGCACGACGAGGGGGAGTGGGCAGGAGCCGGGCACTGGACGGAACGGATCCTGGACGAGACGTACGGCTCCGGCTTCGTGCGCACCCTGCTGCTGCGCCTGGAACGCACCGGCGCGCCGCGCGAGACCGTGGAACCGCACGCCCCGGGCACCTTGCACCACGTCTACGTCATCACGGGAAAGGTGCGTACCGGACCGCTCGACGAGCCGGTCGAGCTGGCCGCGGGCGACTTCGTACGCTTCCCCGGCGACGTGCCCCACCAGATGAACTGCCTGACCGAGCGGGCCACGCTCCACATGGTCACCACCCTCCCTCAGGTCCGCCGGATCGGCCCCGTCGTCACCAAGGGCACTGCCTCGGAGGGCGGGGATGAGCGCGACTGACCCGGCGGATCCCGGGTGGGTTCTGACAACCGCACGTCCGGCCATCCGGTCGATCCGCGCTCCCGCTCGGCCGGACTCGGTGAACTCCACCGGCGCAGCCTGGCGGAACAGCTGCTTCCTGGCCTCTGGGTACCGGGTACACATTCCTCGAGCGTAACTAATGAACGTTCATTTGACAAAGCTCCGACCCGCCCACAACATTGGTATTGAAAAATCATTCAGTAAGGGAGCGTGATCGCGATGAGCCACTGGACCCCGGATTCAATCCCCGACCAGACCGGGCGTACGGCCCTGATCACGGGTGGCAACAGCGGTATCGGGCTGGAGACCGCACGCGTGCTCGCAGCGCACGGCGCGCGGATCATCCTCGCCGGACGCAGCCGGGCGAACCTCGACCGGGCGGTGCGGCAGGTGCTCGCCGTCGCGCCGACGGCCGAGACCGACACGCTGGTGGTCGACCTGTCGGATCTCGCGTCGATCCGGGACGCGGCCTCGCGCATCGCCGAGACCGAGACGATCGACCTGTTGTTCAACAACGCCGGGGTGATGAACCTGCCCACCCGTCAGAGCACGCGCGACGGGTTCGAGATGACCTTCGGTACCAACCACCTCGGCCACTTCGCCTTCGACGCGCAACTGTGGCCCGCCGTTCTCCGCTCCCCGGCCCCTCGCGTGGTCACGGTCAGCGCGATCGCCGCGCGCTGGCCCATGGGCCGGCTCCAGGACCTGATGAGCGAGAAGCGCTACAGCGGCATGGGTGCCTACGCCAAGTCCAAGCGCGCCAACATCGTCTACACCCTCGAACTCGCCCGGCGCGGTGCCGACACCTCCCTCAAGGCCTTGGCGGTTCACCCAGGGGCCGCGATGACCAACCTCCAGCAGCACGGCAACGGAGCCCTGGCCAAGGTGTTCACCCCGATCGCCGAGCGTCTGCTCATGGGCTCGTCCGAGGGTGGCGCGTGGCCTTCGCTGTACGCCGCCACCGCCGCCGAGGTGACGAGCGGGCAGTTCATCGGCCCCTCGGGGCGTGACCAGACCTCCGGCACGCCGAAGCCGGCCAAGCTCCCCCGCGGCGCGGACGACTTGGAGCAGGGCGCACGCCTGTGGACGGAGAGCGAACGGCTGACCGGCGTCACGTTCAAGGCCTGACGGAGTCCAGCGCTCGACCTCTGTGTGCGGGGCGAGCGGCGGCGCGGCAGCTTCCCGATCCCCGCGCAATCGGATGCCCGGTATGGGTGTCAATGAGAATATTTGTCCGCGTGTCTCGTGCTCGGGAGGGCAACGAGACACCCGCAGGGCCGCTGGTGGCGGCCGTGCCAGTGAAGGAGACAGCTCCATGACCAGCTCTGACGGATTCGTCCCGAACCCCGACGCGGCCGAACTCGCCGCCGTCAACCAGCAGATCGCCGAGTCGATGCAGTATCCGGATGTCACCACCGGCGAAGGCTTGGCGGCGGTTCGTGGCGCGGACTTCGCGCTCAGCCGCGATGTGAAGCAGTCGGTGAGCGAGCGGACCATCCCGGGGCCGGGCGGGGATCTCGTACTGCGGATCATCCGGCCCGAGGGTCCGGTGAAGGCCGTCATGATCGACATCCATGGCGGCGGCTGGTGCATCGGCACGCCTCAGGAAGACGACTGGATCAACGACTACTACGCCGAGCACTCCCGGATCGCGACTGTCAGCATCGACTACCGGCTCGCCCCCGAGCATCCCGTGCCCGCCCCGATCGACGACTGCACGGCGGGAGCCCTGTGGGTCGCCGAGAACGCCGTCGCGGAGTTCGGCACCGACCGGCTCCTGCTGCACGGCGCCTCGGCCGGCGGACACCTGGCGGCCGTGACCCTGCTGCGGCTGCGTGACGAGCACCCTGAGGTGGCCGAGCGAATCGCCGCGATCAGCCTGGTCTACGGCGCGTACGACGTCAGCGGCACTCCCAGCCGCCGCCTTGCGGACCACACCACCCTTGTCCTGCCCCGTCACTGGATCCGCGGCTTCATCGACAACGCCTTCCCCGACCTCGACGGCGAGCAGCGGCGCGACCCGTCCATCTCCCCGCTATTCGCGAAGCTGGACAACCTGCCGCCTGCCCTGTTCACGGTCGGCTCGCTCGATCCGCTTCTGGACGACAGCCTGTTCATGTCCGCCCGTTGGCAGGCCGCCGGCAACCACGCCGACCTCGACGTCTGGCCCGATGGCGTCCACGGCTTCAACAACATGGCCCCCAACACCGGTCACGCCGTCGCCGAGCGCGTCTCGTCCTGGTTCAACGCCCGTCTCTCCGCCTGATCCACCAACCGCAGGGGCACCACCGTGAGCGCACAGGACAACATCACCGTCGTTCAGGGTTTCATCGACAACGTCTTGAACGAGGGAGACCTCTCCGCCCTGGAGAAGTACTGGACCGAGGACATGGTCTGGCGCGGGGGCAGCCTCGGCGAGTACCACGGCCTGGCGAACTTCAGGAAGTTCGCCGAGGCCAACACCACCGGCGCCTTCACCGGCATGCACCTGGAGCCGCAGCGGTTCCTGGCGGACGGCGACACCGTCATCGCGCTGTTCACCAACAGCGGCGTCAACACAGGTCCGTTCATGGGCACGCCCGCCACGGGCAAGGCGGCCAAGTGGAACGGCGTGGGCATCTACCGCATCCACGACGGCAAGATCGCCGAGGCGACCTTCGTCGAGGACGTCCTCGCCATGCTCCTGCAACTCGGCATCACCAGCCTGCCCTCAGCCTCCTGACCGGCGAGCCGCAGTAGAAGACCTACGTCAAGGACCTGGAGAAGGCACTGTCATGAGGATCACCGTCTTTGGCGCCAGCGGCAGTGTCGGCCACGTGCTCCTCCCCGAAGCGCTGCGGAGGGGTCACGAGGTCGTCGCCGTCACCCGCGACCCCTCCAACATCACGCTCCGCCATGCGAATCTGACGGTAGCGGTCGCCGGACTCGACGACGTACCGGCCTTGGAGAAGGCCCTCTCCGGAGCTCAAGCGGCGATCATCAGCCTCGGCGACGCCGTCTGCGACACAGGCACCCGCACCATCGTCACCGCGATGCGGAACACCGGCGTACGACGCCTGGAGGCGCTCACCGGATTCGGCACCAGCGCCATCAGCCGACGCCAACTCACCCCCGCGATGCGAGGCGTGCTGGGCGCGGTCCGTCTCCTCGCCCGCTCCGGCGTCCTGGCCAAGGAGCGCCAGGACGCCCTGGTGCGCGCCTCCGGCCTCACGTACACGATCGTCCAGCCGCCCACCCTCACGTTCGGCCCCACCACCGGCGCCTATCGGCATGGTGACTACCGAGGCAAATCCATCCTCGGCCGGATCTCCCGAGCCGACCTCGCCGAGTTCATGCTCGACAACCTGGAACAGGAGCGCTACGCGGACGAGTCGGTGTACGTGCAGAAGTGAAGTGGAGTGCCGCCGGACAGGATCGGGGGATTACCACCAAGGGGTGCAGGTGATGCCGCTGACGGGGGAGACGCTGGTCACCTGCGCGCAGACACGGAAGGCCCGACTCGCCGAGTTGCTGGTCGGGTAGGCCGGGGTTGTGATCCTGGCGCCGCTTGCGCTCGTAGTGAACGGGCCGCACTGGATCCACGAGATCTTGCCGTCGTTGGTGACATCCATCCAGACCCATCCGATGGCACTGGGGCCCCAAGTGCTGGAGCTGGTGCTCAGGACGCCCCACCCCATTGGTGTGCCGCCGACGTTGCCGGTGTGCATCTCGTACGAGGCGACGGCCCACGGAGTGCCGCCGAAGTTGGCTATGACTGCCCCGGCCCCCGCCACACCGCGTCCGCTGAGACTGTCCGGGATGTCGGTGAAACCTTTCGCACCTCCCGCGCAGTCCGACGCCGCCGCCTGAGCCGTACCGGAAGAACCGGCCATGAGCCCTGCCCCGAGCACGAGCGCGGCCGTTCCCACGCTGAAGATCCGGCGGATACTGCGCATGTCTTCTCCTTGGTCGAAGCGCTGGGAGCGCCCACTGGTCGGCCCTTTGCCGCAACGCTCGCGGTCAAGAGGTCCCCGAGCCGGCGCCTGGAACGGTAGACCGTGCCCGGGACATCGCGTCCCTGACAGATGTCAGGGTGCTGACCTGGCGAAACAGCTCCCGGCAGGGCGAGAGGGGCCCCGGCTGTCACCTGGGCCCCTGTGGGCATGCAGGAGGTGCTCAGTCCCAGACGGACTCGGAGAGCGGACGCCACTTCTCGTCGGATTCCGCCTGGGCCCGTGCCGCGGCGCCGGCGTACCGCACGGCGTCGCGGCCGAGCAGGAGACGGACCGGGACGTCGTCCCGTGCGGCCAGTTCCACGACGGTCCGGGCGACCCGGTCGGGGTCGGCGGAGTTGGCCGCGGCGATCTCGGGGTCCAGGTCCCTGATCATGCCGACGAAGGCCCCGACCGTCTGCTGGTAGGGCTCGCTGATCGGCGGGATGGTCATGGACGAACCCGCCCAGTCGGTGCGCATGCCGCCCGGCTCCAGCACGGTGACCTTGACGTTGAAGGGGGCGATCTCCTGCGCGAGCACGGTGGAGAAGCCGCCCACGGCCCACTTGGCGCTCTGGTAGGCGGCGAGGCCCATCGAGCCGATCCGGCCGCCGAGGGAGGAGACCTGGAAGATGTGCCCGGAGCCCTGGCCGCGCAGGATCGGTACGACGGCCTTGCTGACGTGGACGACGCCGTAGAAGTTCGTGTCGATCTGGGCGCGGAAGTCGTCGAGCGTCACGTCCTCGACGGAGGCAACATCGCCGTATCCGGCGTTGTTGACGACCACGTCCAGACGGCCGTACCTCTTCAGACCCTCCTGTACGGCGCGCTGGACGGCGTCATTGTCGGTGACGTCGAGGGCGACGGGGTGGACGCGGTCGCCGTAGCGGTCGGCAAGGTCGTCGAGCTGGGCGGGCTTGCGGGCGGTGGCCACCACCCGGTCGCCGGCTTCCAGGGCGGCGGTGACGATGGAGCGGCCCAGGCCCCGGGAGCTTCCGGTGACGAACCATACGTTGGACATGGGGTGCTCGATTCCTGTGCTGATGCGGGGTGGGGAACCGGCTGAAGGATCGTCCGGAGGCTGCTCCGGAGAGGGTCCGATATTTCAGACCGCCGGTACCTTGCGATGCCCCCAACGTAAGGTACCGGCGGTCTGATGTCAAAAAAGACCGAAGGTCTGTAAAGTGCTGGGCGTGAGTTCTTTCCAGCGTGCGCGCAACGACGAGCAGCGGGCGATCCGTCGGCGGGCCATCCTCGATGTCACGGTCGCGATGCTCGACGAGATGCCGGTGAGTGCGGTCAGCCTGAACGAGCTGAGCCGTCGGGTGGGGCTCGCCAAGTCGAATGTGCTGCGCTACTTCGAGTCCCGGGAGGCGATCCTTCTGGAGCTGCTCGATCACGACTGGAAGGAGTGGACGGAGCGACTGGCGCCGTTGCTGGCTGCCGGGGTGGACGCGGACGCGCCGGTGGACGAGCGGTGCGAACAGTTCGCCTCCGTCGTCACGGCCTCCCTCGCCGAGCGCCGGGTGTTGTGCGATCTGCTCAGCGCGCAGGCCGGCGTACTGGAGCACAACGTGTCCCCGGAAGTCGCCGCCCGCTACAAGAGGGCAGCCGTCGCCAATGTCGAGTCACTCGCGGCCCTGGCTCTGGTCCACCTCCCCGAACTGGGCGACCGGGCCGCACAGTTGGCCGCTGCGACGATCATGACCATCGGCGTGGTGTGGACCCACTCCCGTCCGTCACAGGCGATGCTCACCGCTTACGACGCCGACCCCTCCCTCGCCGCCCTCAGCATGCACTTCAGCCCCACCCTCCAGGAGATGATCGCCACCCTCACCACAGGCACCCTGGCCCGCGCTCGAACCTCCATGTGAGTCACACGCACCCGCCAGCTCGAACGACCGGCCGGCGGCTCCAGAGTCAGGGGTCGACGAGCTTGGCCACGGCCTGCACCACGACTTCGCGCCGGGACGCGGCGGGCACCAGTGCGGGCACGTCCTCTCCGGCCTGCTGCCACATGTTCGCCAGGGTGAGGACGAGGGCGAGGATCCGCTCCGCGGACAGCTCGCCGGTCACTGTGCCGCGTTCCTGTGCGCCACGGATTGCTGAGACCTTCTCGGCCATGGCTGCCGCGACGCTCGCGTGCTGGGCGCCCTCGCCGCGTTCCAGGTAGTACCAGGCCAGGAAGCGGACCACGTCCGGGTGCTGGGTCCCGATGTCGTGGAGGGCGCCCGCGTATTCGGGCAGATGGTCGGCGTCGATCGGAACCGAGGACACCGTCAGTTCCACGATGTCCTCGAACAGGGCGTCGTACAGCTCTGCCTTGCCCTTGTAGAACGAATAGACGAGGCCCGGGCTTATCCCCGCTCGCTCCGCGAGTCGGTCCACCCGGGCTCCGGCCAGGCCGAACGCGGCGAACTCGGCGAGAGCGGCTTCGAACAGCTGTTTCTTCTTGGCTTCAGGGTCTCGGGTGCGCACCCGTCCATAGTAAGGAATGAACGTTCATTTGACAAAGGTGAGGGTCATGTGCAAGATCCATAATAAATGTTCATTCAGTAATGACGATGGATCGCATGTCCCGCTGAACTCCCGCGGCGAATTCGCGCCGTGATCGTCACTTGCGGCGCCTTTCCGCAGGACCCACTCCCTTACATCTGGAATGAGGCCCCACAATGTCCGCGACCGCCACCACCGGCCCGGCCCCCGGCCGTCGAGCTTCCGTCGGCGCAATGGGGCTGTTGCTGGTCGTGTCCGCTTACCTCGCACTGCCTGCGGGCTTCGCGTCGACGATTCAGCAAGGCCTGGAGATTCCTGACGACTACATGGCCTGGCTGTTCGGTGACTTCGTCCTCGGCCTGACCGCGCTGGTGTTGTTCGGCGGGCTCATCGTGAACCGTTGGGGTCTTCGGCGCACACTCCTGATCGCCATGGTGGTCTTCGCCGGCGCAGGAGTGATCGCGGCAGCGGCCACCAGCCGGCAGATGCTGTTCGGTGCGCGGTGGCTGCAAGGTGGCTCCGGGATACTTCTCATCCGGGGCGCCGTAGCGGTGCTCGCGGCGGCCCGTCCGGAAACGACCGCCAGGCGCGGATCCGCGGAGACGGCAGCCGTTCTGGCAACTGGCCTTCTCCTGGGCGCCCTTGCAGGAGCCGCTCTCGGATCCGCACTGCCCTGGCGGATGATGTTCCTGGCAACTCTGGCCGTGATCATCGCGGCGCCGCCGACCGTCGCGAACATCGACCTGCCGGTGAGCCCGCCGCGAACTCCCCAGCGCTCGACGGTCCTTGCCGTACTGCTCGCCACGTTCGGTCTCCAGTGCCTCGTCTACGGGATCACATCCGGGTTTGCCCTGGGCGTGGAGGACCCGCGGACGTCCTGGCAACTCATCGCTGCACCCCTGTTGTTGCTGCTGGCGGGAGTCGCGTACCGACGTTCCGGTTATCAGCCCTGACCTCGCTTTTCGGGCGCAGGTCGGCCACCTGCGTCAGCGGGCATGTTCGTTCAGGAGGGCAACTGCGCGGCGCTGGTGTAGATGGACTTGTGGTCCAGGTAGCTGCTGAGTCCCTCGGGGCCGTACTCACGCCCGATACCGCTGGCCTTCAGGCCGCCGAACGGTGAGTCGAAGTCGATCGCGTAGTAGTTGACGCCGATCGTGCCGGTGCGCACCCGGCGGGCCACGTCCACTCCGCGCGCCTCGTCGGCGGTCCAGACGGACCCGGCGAGACCGTACTCGGAGTCGTTAGCGATCCGCACGGCGTCGGCCTCGTCGTCGTACGGAATGATGGCGAGGACCGGTCCGAACACCTCCTCGCGGGCGAGCCGGTCGGCGTTGTCCACGTCGGCGAAGACCGTGGGCTCGACGAACCAGCCGCGCTCGTGTCCCGCGGGCCGCCCGCCGCCGGTGATCAGCCTGGCCGACGACGCGATGGCTGTGCCGATGTGGCCCAGCACGCGTTCCTGGTGGGCCTTGCTGGCCATCGGGCCGCAGGTCGTCGCCGGATTCAGTGGATCGCCGACGACCATGCCGGCGGCGAAGCCGGCCACGGCCTCGACGACCTCGCCGTAGCGTGAGCGCGGCGCGAGGATGCGGGACTGGAGTGTGCAGGTCTGGCCGTTGTTCATGAAGGAGGCGGCGTCCAGCCCGGCGACGAACGTGTCGAGGTCGGCGTCGTCGAGCACGATCGAGGCGGACTTGCCGCCGAGTTCCAGTGTGCAGCGACGGATCAGGCGCCCGCACTCGGCGGCGATCGCACGACCGGCCGCGGTGGAGCCGGTGAAGGCGACCTTGTCGACACCGGGATGGCTCACGAGGTAGGCACTGGCCTGCCGATCGGCGAGCACGATGTTGAGCACACCCGCGGGCAGGCTGGCCTCGATGGCGGCGTCCGCCAACAGGTAGCTGTCGAGCGCGGTTTCCGGTGACGGCTTGAGTACGACGGTGCAGCCGGCGGCGAGGGCCGGGGCGAGCTTGCTCAGAGCCAGCCCGAGCGGGAAGTTCCAGGGAGTGATCGCGGCGACGACGCCGACGGGTTCGCGGCGCACGATGGTGGCTCCCCGCATGCTGGGGCGAGGGGCCTCCAGGGGGAACTTCTCGATGAGGTCGGCGTTGCGGCGCAGATGACCGGCCGGCCCGAGCCCGTTGGTCTGCCGCGACAGGGCGATGGGCATGCCGTTCTCGCGGCTCACGAGGGTGGTCGCGAGGTCTGCTCGCTTGTCCCACGCGTCGGCGAAACGGCGCATGACCTCGGCGCGCTCGGCCGCGGTGCTGCGGCCCCAGGGCCCGCTGTCGAGGGCGGCGCGGGCGGCGGCGACGGCGGCGTCGATGTCGGCCGGGCCGGCCATCGCGGCGGTGCCGATGGGTTCCTCTGTGGCAGCCTCCAACGCCACATGGCGTTCGTCGGTGCTGGGGGCGAGCCAGGTACCACCGACGAAGAACGCCGGGCGGTCGAGGGCGGTCCGGTTTTGCACGGTGCTCATGAGCCAGTCTCCTTGGGAACGTGTGTTCGAGTGGAAGGGTGTAGGGGTGCGCGAGTGCCACGTGAACGCCGCAGACGTCACCTCGCGAGCGACACCATTGGTTCGCGACGCCGCCATGGTTCGCGGCGCTCGGTGGCGCGGTGGCGCGGTGGCGCGGTGGCGCGGTGGCGCGCGACGCTCGACGGCGCCGTGGTGCGTGGTGGTCTCTGCTCCGCCCGGGTTTCCGTAGCCCGCGCGATCGGCCGTCCAGCGGTCAGCCGGGATCGGCACCAGTGGGGTGCGGGTCGTCGGCCGGGTACGGCTGCCCGGTGCCGGACTTCGATGCCGCCCAGCTGGCGAGCATCCGCAGCGCGTCCTCCGACGGGCTGTCCGGCTCGGGCGTGTACATGAGCAGCATCTGGCCGGGGTCGGCCAGCCGCGTGGACTCGTACGCGACCTCGACGTCACCCACGACAGGATGGTGTACGCGTTTGACGCCGGTGGCGTACGAGCGCACGTCATGGCGGGCCCAGCGGACCCGGAAGTCCTCGCTGCGGGTGGACAACTCCCCGATCAGGGCGGTGAGCTGTGCGTCGAAGGGCGTTCGCCCGGCCTCGGCTCGCAACAGGCTGGCCGAGTAGTCCGCGATCCTGTCCCAGTCGCGCCAGAAGGTACGCGCCGCCGGGTCCAGGAACACGAAGCGGGCGGTGTTGACCGGCCGTCCCGGGTCGGCGTACATCGGCTCGTAGAGCGCCCGGCCGAGGGCGTTGGTGCCGATGACGTCGAGGCGCCCGGTGAACACGACCGCCGCGGTCGTGGTCATCGAGTCGAGAATGCGCTGGACCGGAGCCCGCAGTACGGGCTGTGCCGCGGAGGAGGCGGGTCGGCGGGCGACCCCGGCGTTGAGCAGGTCGCGCAGGTGCGCACGTTCCGCCTCGTTGAGCTGCAACGCGTGATTGATGCCGTCGAGGACCGATTCGGACACACCGGTGGCATCGCCGCGCTCCAGGCGGATGTAGTACTCGACGCTGATACCCGCCAGCGTCGCCACCTCCTCACGGCGCAGTCCCTCGACCCGTCGGCTACCGCCGAAGACCGGCAGACCTGCCTGCTCGGGGGTCAACCGGGCTCGGCGGGTCGCGAGGAATTCGCGGATCTGTTCCCGCGCACTCGCCCGGACCTGCTCTCGATCGCTCATGAACTCCACGGTACGGCGACGACCGCCGACCAAGGAGTCACGCCCAGTGCCCCCTTCCCGGGAACCGTCAGCCACCGTCGGAAGGGAACGGCACGGAGCAGCTGTCTGGACTACCTAGGCCACTTCCACAACGTCTGAGCCGGTAAGGCGCCGCGCCCTGAGCCGCGACTGTCCGATAGCTCGTACGGGTGACGGCCAGGCACGGCGTACGCCGCCGTCACGAAATGACCGGTACGACGAGGGGGTACCGAGTCCTCTCATTCTCCGCTCGCCGCGCGAAGGGGCACGGTCCATCGAAAGGGGCTGCTCCGCCGTGACTGTTCGAGGCGACGAGTCGGCACACCATGCACTCCATCCAGCGACGGAACAGGATCTGACCCCACAGCGGCTCAAGGATTCCTGGTTGCCGCCCACCCCTGACACGCCGGTCCTGGCCGCCGGACGGCTCTGGCAGACCCGGGTGGCGACTCCGCAGGACGGCTCCCTGGTCCAGGAGCTGCACGACCGCTGCTCGCAGCGCTCGCTGTACCAGCGATACCTGTCTCCCCTTCGCCGGCTCCCGGCGAGCATGCTGAACCGGCTCCTGGAGCCCAGCTTCAGCCATACCTTGCTCGCGCAGTCCGACTCGGGGAGCCCCGTCGCCATGGGGATGCTGGCCCGCGGCCCGGAGGACCACGGCGGCCGAGAGGTGCATCTGGCCGTGCTGGTCGAGGACGCCTGGCAGCGTCAGGGCCTGGGAACCGCGCTTACCGAACGTCTGTTGCGCCTGGCGGAGCAGGCCGATGTCTCCCGTGTCCACGCTGACGTCCTGGCGGACAACTCCGCGATGCTGCGCATTCTCCACCGGGCCGGTGGAGTGGTACGCGAGAGGGAGTGCGGCGTTGCGTCGCTCACTGTGGCCACGGCCCGATCTGACGCTGCGGCGAACTTCGTTCACGCCGGGAAGGCGTAGAACGCGAGCCAGGGACACGTACATGCCGAGTGAGGCGCGTTGGAGTTCACCTTTCCTGATGGATGGACAGTTCCTGGGCGCGAAACGGGCATAAAGGGTCACCGTGCTCTGGTAGACAAGATCGTCCAAGGTTTCTCGTGCCTGCTCACGGGAGTTGGTACGGCGGGCGCCGACGACGTCGCCCGCACGGCCTCTCGGCGGCGGTCGTCCAGCCCTGGCATCGGCTCGATCAGGGCCGACCACTGGCCGGCCGTAGCCACTGGACCCCCCCCACGTACGACCGGTCATGCCCTGTGTGGGCTGACCCTTTTCTGATCAGGAAACCCATGGAAACGTTCACGACTCGGCGCCGCATCCGGATGAGCGACGCGGATATCTACGGCAACGTGCACAACCTCTCGATCATCCAGTACGCGGAGGACACGGCGGTCGAGTGGGCGTGGACCCTGCGAGACGAACTCGGCATCGAGTCCTACTGGGGCACCGCGAACGTCCAGGCCGGCTTCACCATGCCCCTGCCGTGGACGCTGGCCGAGGTCGGAATGTCCCTCCAGGCGGAAAAGGTCGGACGGGCCAGCCTGTCCCTCGTCACCCGCATCACGTCGGACCACGGCGAGCACGCCACCGTCCGCGCGCGCTACATCCGCTTCGACTCCACCGGCACCCGCAGTACCATCTCGCCGCAGGAACGCGAGTGGTACGCCCGCTACCTCGCCCCCGACACGCAGCCTGCGGGCCGGATCCTGGCGGGAGTTCAGGGTTAGGGCGGATCCGGACGGCAGGCTGCCGTAGGGCCATCAACTCCCTTGGTCCGCAACGCCCTTGTCCTGGCGGCTGAGCTGTGGATGACTGGCGGCGCACCGAGGGAGAGTGAGTATGGGCAACTGGGCCGTGATCGCCGAGTACTACAGCGACGTGTACAGGACCGAGTTCATCTGCCGTGGGCAGGAGACGAAGGGTCAGGCACTGGAGGAGCTACGTGCTGCCCTCCACACGTATCTGCCGAGCAAGAACATCGTGGAGAAGCGACGCCAGGTGTACCGCTTCGCCGATCGGGAGTCGTATCTGGTGGTGATCAAAGGCAGGATGTCGGAGTGGGAGTGCACTTTGCGCGTCGCGGAGTTGGTCTCGGACTCGGCCGACCCGCTCGTGGCCGAGCGAGTGCGGTTGGAAGAAGTCGGGGCGGAGGAGACTGGCGGACCACAGGACCGGGTTCCGCCCGGCTGGTGAGTGACGGGCCGGACTTCGCTGGGCTCGGTCGCCCCGCGGCAGCAAGGACCGGGGTGATCAACCGTAGACTGCCGCACCACCAGCGTGTGTCATGCGGATCGTCCGGCGGAGAGGACGGCGAGGGTTGATGCATGTGCGCAGCCGCCCACGGCGCCAGCGCCTGGAGGCTGGGGTCGAGCGTGGGCCCGTGACCGTGGCGGACTGAAGCTCGCAGAGCCAATTCTTCAGCTAACGGTCACTGTCCTGAGGTGGATGGCCCATCGGGCGATTTCTAAGATCGCGGCGTGCGATGGCGACGGATAATCGTGTTCGGCTCGGCCGGTCTGCTGGTGGTGGCGGCTGCCGTCGGGGTCTACTCCTACGGTTCCTTCTTCGGCTGGTGGGCGCGCCCGACCGTCCACGACGCGCCGGAGGCGAAACCGGCGGCCGTGGAGCCGGTGGCGAGCGGGCTGCGGCTCCCCTTCGACCTGGCGTTCCTCCCCGACGGGTCGGCGCTGGTCACCGAGCGGGAGACCGGCCGTCTGCGGAAGGTCACCGCGGACGGGCAGCTCACCGAGGTTCGGACGATCCGGGAGATCGCCGAGCCGACCAAGCAGGCCGGGTTGCAGGGAGTGGCGGTCTCGCCTTCCTACGAACGGGACGGCTGGGTCTACGTCTACTACACCACCGCCAAGGACAGCCGGGTGGGCCGACTGCGGCTGGACTCGGCGGCCCCGCCCGAGCCGATCCTGACCGGCATCCCCAGCGGTGAGATCCACAACGGCGGGCGGATCAGGTTCGGCCCGGACGGCATGCTCTACGTGACCACGGGTGAAGCCGACGACCGTTCGAGGGCCCAGGACCGCGACGACCTGGGCGGCAAGATCCTGCGGGTCACGTCCGCGGGCAAGCCCGCGCCGGGCAACCCGATCGAGGGTTCTCCCGTGTACAGCTGGGGGTTCCGGGACCCGCAGGGACTCGCCTGGGACGAGAAGGGTCAGCTCTACGTCTCCGAGTTCGGCCACCACAATCTCGACGAGCTGAACCGGGTCGAACCCGGCGGCAACTTCGGCTGGCCCGAGGTGGAGGGCACCGGCGGAGAGTCCGAATTCACGGACCCGATCGCGACCTGGAAACCTGCCGACGCCTCACCCAGCGGCATGACCTACCACGACGGCCGGATCTGGGTCGCCGCCCTGCGCGGCGAACGGCTCTACCGGATCGCCACCGACGGCTCGTCGGCCGAGCAGTTGCTGACCGGCCAGTACGGCCGACTACGACTCGTGACGGAGGCCCCGGACGGCTCACTCTGGGTGCTGACCAACGGCCGTACCGGCCCCGACTACGACCTGATCCTCCGGGTGACCCCCTGAGGGGGGAGAAGACCTGCACCGAGCGGCCGGGGCGCCGGAGATCAGTGCTCGGGTCTGGGAGGTCGCTGCATCAGCGCGGCGGCGGCCTGTTCGGGTCCGTCTGAGGCCATCCGTCGTGGTGCGGGAAGGGTGGCTCGTCGACCCCGGCAACTTCGTCGGCGACGTCGGGCTCGACGAGGTCTGCCCGCCGGGCGTCGACGTCGCCCGCTACCTGAACTACCACGAGGATCCGGGAGGGCTCTCGCTCGCGCTGGGGAGGGACGCGATCGCCAGCGTTCAGCGGATCGCTGTTCCGCTCCCCGACACCTGGGACGGCGGCTGGGTGCGCGATGCCGTCGCGGCTCTCGAGGGCGTGAGCGGCACCGCCGTCCCGGCGACCGGCGAGCCGGCCCGCATCATGCGGCCGTCATCGGCGCGAGCCGTCCTGGGCCGAGAGCCGGGTGCATTCCTGGCTGGCAGACTGCCGGTCAACCTCCAGGGCCAGTTCGCGTCGGCCGCGGCGTTCGCGGAGGAAGAGGACCCAGAACAGTGGGCGCGACGGACCAGCGGCCTGTTCGATCTGATCGACGATCCGGCTCGCGTGCTGGCTGCGCTCGACGAGCAAGATCTCCGGGAGGTCTGAGAACGGCCTGTCCGCTCCTGAGGGGCAGGGAGCCCGGAGGCCGCTGCCCGTCTTCCAGTTTGGCGCCGCCCTGAGTCGGGCGAGCGGGAGCAATGGCCGACCGCTCCCGCCCCGCTGTTCCGCGTCGGGGCCTGGGCGTACTCGTGTGAGGCCGTCAAAGGTCTTGGTGGAGACCGATGCGTGTCCCGGCTGGTGCATTGACGGGTCTCATCGGTGTCCTGCTCGGGGCTTCGGCGATCAGCGTCGTTGTGGCGTCCGGCCGGTGGCGGCAGAGCGTCTCCTCAGGGACACCGCCGGAACCCGGCCCCCCACCCGATTGATACGTCGGCGCGGTCGTGGGCCTGCGCAGCGGCATCGTGGTGCGCACCGGCGGTCCCGGGTTCGAGGGTGGCGAGTTCCTCGTAGCGCTCGGCCGCCTCCTCGCGCGGCGCGGCCAGCCGGCGCAGAGCCTCGGCGCGGGCTGGCCGCGGGTCCGGCACCGTCGCGGGTGAGGTGGTGCAGCTCGTCGGTGCGGTGGTCCTCGGAGGTGGCCAGCACGGCGAGACAGGCGCTTACGGTGACGGCCCGTTCGCGGCGGGCCCGCTCGGCGGACTCGGCCCGCAACCTGCGAGACGCAGGAGACCACCAACAAGATACGCCGGATCCACGAAGCCAACTACGGCGTCTACGGAGCCTGAAAGGTCCACGCCGCTCTCTTGTGTAAGGGGGCGCGAGGTGGCTCGCTGCACAGTCGAGCACCCCCGCACCACCCCCCCCGCACCCGAAACCGACCGGCCCCGGCTACGTCAGCGCCAAGTGGTGGCCGACTGCCGGCCTCCGTCTGTCCAGCTGCGGGAGTGGAGTGGGAGACGAATGGGAGACGATCAAGCCGAGGGAGCTCGAATTGCCTCCAGAAGTCTCTAGATCAGGGGCATTGGTCTGTCGCTCGGAAGGCCTTGCTCAGCCCGCCGACTCCGCCGCGTGCGGGCTCAGCGCACCCGTCGTCACCAGCGCGATGATGACGATGCCGAGTGCGATGCGGTAGTAGACGAACGGCATGAACGACTTGGTCGAAATAAATTTCATGAACCACGCGATGACGGCGTACCCGACCGCGAACGCGATGACCGTCGCGAAGGCCGTGGGGCCCCAGGAGACATGACCGCCCTCACTCGCGTCCTTGAGCTCGAAGAGCCCGGAGGCGAGCACCGCCGGCATGGCGAGAAGGAAGGAGTAACGGGCCGCCGCCTCACGGGTGTAGCCCATGAACAGACCGCCGCTGATGGTCGCGCCCGACCGGGAGACGCCGGGGACCAGGGCCAACGCCTGGCAGAGGCCGTAGAGCAGGCCGTCCCTGGTGTTCAGGTCCTGGAGTGTCTTGCGTTCCCTGGCGGCCCGGTGCTTTCCGCCGGTCTCGTCGCGCGCCGCGAGCCGGTCGGCGATGCCGATCACGATGCCCATCACGATCAGCATCGTCGCGGTGATCCGCAGATCGCGGAACGGCCCCTCGATCTGGTCCTTGAGCGTCACCCCGAGCACGCCGATCGGAATCGAGCCGACGATGACCAGCCAGCCCATCTGCGCGTCGTGATCGCTGCGCATCGCCTTGTTCACGAGCGAGCGGGACCACGCCGAGATAATCCGCGCTACATCCTTGCGGAAGTAGATCAGCACTGCGGCCTCGGTGCCGAGCTGGGTGATCGCGGTGAAGGCCGCGCCCGGGTCCTCCCAGCCCGCGAACGCCGCCGTCAGACGCAGATGCGCGCTGGAGGACACGGGAAGGAACTCGGTCAGCCCCTGGACGAGTCCGAGGACGAGGGATTCAAACCAAGACATGAAGTTACGTGGTCCCAGTACTGATCGTGGAGGGGCGACGGGCGCACCGCGCCGAGGATCGAATTGATCACGGGTGGTGTTGGGGGCAGCGTAGCGTCCCCGTCCGACAGCCCCGCCACAGGGGTTTCATGGAGGGGCGGCGAGGGGTGCGTGCGGAGCCCGGTACGGGTGCCGGGTGACCACGCTCTCGGTGTTGACCTGCGGCTGGGCCGACGCTTACGTTTCAGTGGAAGGGAAAGCGCTTGCTGCCGCCGGAGATCATCCGGGTGCCAGCATGCGTTGGCCAACGTCTGACGACCACGTCCGATGGAGTGCTGATCACGCCCATGCCCACACCCCGCCACGCCACCAGCGCCGCGACCTCCGCGAACCGCCTCCCGGCCCCGCTGGACGGCCGCCGTATCAGGGCGGCCGTCATCGGTACGGGTGCCATCGCGCGCGGGAGTCACGTCCCCGCGCTCGCCCGACTCGCCGGGGAGGGGGAAACGGAGATCGTCGCCGCGGTCGACATCGCCGAGGACGCCGTACGGGAGTTCTGCGCGGATGCAGGCATTCCGCACGCCTACACCGATCTCGACCGCATGCTTGCGGAGCAGCGGCCGGATCTGGTCGTCATCTGCACGCCGCCGACCCTGCACCGCGAGCAGACCGTCGCCGCGCTGCGCGCGGGTGCCTGGGTGTGGTGCGAGAAGCCGCCGGTTCCGACGCTCGCGGACTTCGACGCCGTCGAGGCGGAGGAGGGGCTCGACGGGGGCCCGTACGCCGCGATCGTGTTCCAGCACCGCTTCGGCTCGGGCGCGCGCCATGTGAAGCGTCTGATCGCCGAGGAGGCCATGGGCCGTCCCCTCGTCGCGCACTGCCAGACCACCTGGTACCGCAACGCCGACTACTACGCCGTGCCCTGGCGCGGACGCTGGGAGACCGAGGGCGGCGGGCCCGCGATGGGTCACGGCATCCACCAGATGGATCTCCTGCTCGACCTGATGGGCCCGTGGAGCGAGGTGCGTGCCATGGCCGGACGCCTCGTGCACGACGTGGAGACGGAGGACGTGTCGACCGCTCTGGTCCGTTTCCGGAACGGCGCGCTGGCGACCGTCGTCAACAGCGTCCTGAGCCCGGACGAGGTCAGCCGTATCCGCATCGACTGTGAACGCGCCACCGTCGAGCTCACCCACCTCTACGGGCACAGCAACGACAACTGGCGCGTCACCCCGGTTCCGGGAACAGCGGACGCGGACGTGACGGCCTGGCGGGACTTCGGTGCGGACGTGCCGAGTTCGCACCTCGCACAGCTACGGGACCTGATCGCGAGCATGCGCGCGGGTGAGCGGCCGCGCAGCAGCGGCGCCGACGGGCGTACCAGCCTGGAGCTGATCACGGCGCTCTACAAGTCGGCGTTCACGGACACGACGGTCCGTGCCGGGGAGATCGGTCCGGGGGATCCGTACTACACGGCTCTGCACGGAGGCGCGGCCGGCTGGGCGCCGCGGGTTCCCGAGGTGGCCGTGGCCCAGGAGGTGACGGCATGACCACGTCCGCGCCGAGCGGCCTGCGGATCGTCCACGCGCACGGCGAGCGCGTGACCATCAGCGAAGTCGGCACCGGCGTCGAGCTGTTGGGCTATGTCTATGGTCCCGAGGCCGCGTGGGAGTCCCCGAAGCCGTATCTGCATCCGCTCAGGACGCTGGCTGACAACGTCGTCACCGACTACCGGCCCAATGATCACCGCTGGCACAAGGGCCTCCAGATGACGGCCTCGCACCTCTCCGGCCAGAACCTGTGGGGCGGCAACACCTATGTGCACGGCGAGGGATATCTCGAACTCCCCGAACGTGTCGGGTCGATGGCGCACGTCGCCTTCGACCGGGTGGACTCGGACGGCAGCCGCGCGGTCATCGTCGAACGGCTCACCTGGCACCCGTACGACGGTGATCTGTGGGCGGAGGAGGAGCGCCGGATCGAGGTGCACGACGTCGATCCCGAGGCGGGCTCCTGGGCGCTGACCTGGACCACGGCGGTCACCAACCGGCGTGCCGAGCCGCTGCGTTTCGGCAGCCCGACCACCGCCGGCCGCGAAATGGCGGGCTACACGGGCCTGTTCTGGCGCGGCCCGCGTGGCTTCCGGGACGGCCGGATCCTCGGCCCCGACTCCGAAGGACCCGGCCTGATGGGGCGACAGGCGCCCTGGCTGGCCTACTCGGCGGAACACGACGGCTCCGACGGACACGCGACGCTCGTCTTCGCGCATGCCCCGGAGAACGACCACACCGGAGAACGGGGAGCCCACCCGGCCCACTGGTTCGTACGCAGCGAACCCTTCGCCGCCGTCGCCCCGTCGCTCGCCTTCTTCGACGAACTGGAACTGGCTCCCGGAGACACGCTCACCCGCCGCTACCGGATCGTCGTGGCCGACGGTGCCTGGGAGCGCGAGCATGTCGCCAAGTACCTGGAGGAGCACCCGTGGTGAGTGGGCGGGTGCCGGGCGAGGCGGGCGCTCTGGCCGGACACCAGGGTGCCCTCGCCGGACTCGAGGGCCCTTTCGCCGGACTGCCGGGAGGCGTCGCCGTCTCGCACCTGCGCGTGTACGACTGGCCCGCGGCCGACGGCGTCCGCGGCGGAACTCCCCATATGCATCTGACCTGTTCGGAGGCGTACGTCGTCACCGGCGGGCGCGGCGCGGTGCAGACGCTGACGACGTCCGGGTACGAGGTGACGCCGCTGTCGCCCGGCACCGTCGCGTGGTTCACCCCGGGCACCATCCACCGGCTGGTCAACGAGGGCGACCTGCGCATCACCGTCCTCATGCAGAACAGCGGGCTGCCGGAGGCGGGCGACGCCGTTCTCACACTGCCGCCGAGATACCTCACCGACGCCGAGACGTACGCGGCCGCGACAGCCGTCCCGGCCGACGCGCCCGAGGAGGAGCGGGAGCGGGTCGCCCGGGCCCGGCGTGACCTCGCGGTCGAGGGCTACCGCGCGCTGCGTGACGCGGACGGGCCCGAGTCGCTCGCCGCGTTCCACCGGGCCGCGGCCGCGCTGGTGCGGCCCCGGCTCGCCGAGTGGCGCGAGCGGTGGCGACGGGGCGCCGAGGCTGCCGCCGCTGCCACGGGGGAGCAGCTCGACCGGCTGGAGCGGGGGGACGCCTCCCACCTCGGCGACGCCCTCGTGCGCGCCGAACAACCGTCCGCGCACGGCCGGTTCGGGATGTGCGGGCGGCTCGACGTCTACGACGTCCGAGACGTGGACCTGTAGGTAGCCGGAGCCGGAGCCAGCTCTGCGGCTGTAGCTGTAGCCCTATCCGTGCCGGAGCCCGTTACCCGTGCCCGGCGTTTCGCGGTAGCCGGCCGCTACGCGACAGCTGGTCCAGTCACCGTCCAGCCCGGGGCCTGCGGGTGTGCCGTGAGGTCGGCGTGGTCGACCTCCTTGCCGCACTCCCGGCAGACCACCTGCGGAACCAGCTCATTGCCGCAGGTGTGCTCCAGCACCATGGGCCGGAAGCCGTCCTCCTGGAGATGCCGGTCGCCCCACGCCATCAGTGTGAGCAGAACCGACTCCAGCTCCAGCCCGGCCTCGGTGGGCCGGTACTCGTACCGCTTGGGGCGGTCGCTGTACTCGACCTTCTCCAGCACACCGGCGTCGACGAGCCGTTTCAGCCGGGCGGTGAGTACGTCGCGCGGGGCGCCGATGTTGCGTACCAGCTGGTCGAAGCGGGTGGCGCCGAGCGAGACCTCGCGCAGCACCAGCAGGGAGTACTTCTCGCCGACCAGGGCGAGTGTCGCGGCGATCGAGCAGGGGCGGGCGTCCTTCATGGGTTCAGTCTACGGGGTGGGTTGGTTGTTCCAACCCACTGAGTTACTCTGGAGTCACTTGGCGGGTTTGGAAAGCAAACTCTATGGGTTTGGAGATCAGACATGCGTGACGCCGTGATCGTCGAAGCCGTACGCACCCCTGTCGGCAAGGGCAAGCCGGACGGCTCCCTCGCCCACGTCCACCCGGTGGAACTCCTCGCCCACACGCTGCGGACCCTTGTCGAACGCACCGGAGTGGACCCTGCGCTGATCGACGACGTGATCGGCGGGACCGTCGACCAGGTCGGCGAGCAGGCCATGAACACCACGCGCTACGCCGTGCTCTCGGCCGGCTTTCCCGACACCGTGCCCGCGACCACGGTGGACCGCCAGTGCGGGTCGTCCCAGCAGGCCGTGCACTTCGCCGCACAGGGCGTCATGTCGGGTGCCTACGACCTGGTCGTCGCCTGCGGTGTGGAGTCGATGAGCCGCGTGCCCATGTGGTCGAACGTGCCAACGGGCAAGGACCCCTTCGGGCCCGGTGTCGCCGAGCGCTACCCGGAGGGTCTTGTGCCGCAGGGCATCAGCGCCGAGCTCATCGCCGCCAAGTGGGGCATCTCGCGCGAGCGTATGGACGCGTTCGCGGTCGGCTCGCACCTGAAGGCGGCGGCGGCCTGGGACAACGGTCTGTTCGACGCCGAGGTCGCGCCTCAGGAGGGGGTGGCCCGCGACGAGTGCGTCCGGCCGGCCAGCACCACGGAGACACTCGCCGGGCTGAAGCCCGCCTTCTACGACCCCGGCTTCGGCGAGCGCTTCCCGCAGATCGACTGGTCGGTCACCGCGGGCAACGCGAGCCCGATCAACGACGGCGCGTCCGCCGTGCTCATCACGTCGAGCGAGACCGCCGCCCGCCTCGGCCTGCGCCCTGTCGCCCGCCTGCACAGCTTCGCCGTCACCGGCTCCGACCCGCTGCTGATGCTCACCGGCGTCGTCCCGGCCACCGAGAAGGTGCTCCGCAGGGCGGGCCTGACCCTCGGCGACATCGACCTCTTCGAGGTGAACGAGGCCTTCGCGGCTGTCGTCCTGGCCTGGCAGCAGGAGACGGGAGCCGACCTCGCCAAGGTCAACGTGCACGGCGGAGCGATCGCCATCGGACACCCCCTCGGCGCGAGCGGAACACGCCTGACGACCACCCTCGTCCACGCGATGCGTGCCCGCGGAGCCCGCTACGCCCTCCAGACGATGTGCGAGGCGGGCGGACTGGCCAACGCGATGATCCTGGAGTCCGTGTGACCCCGCCCCGGGCGGCGACAGTGGCCTAGCGGGGCGCCGCAGGAGGGACGGGGTTCGGCGCCGTGGCCCACGCGTCGGTGACGCGACGTACGCGGCGGTCTGACCCCGCTCAGGTCGGCGGCGCTGGCCTGAGCGGGGCCCGCGCAGGAAGGCGGGCGAGACCCGCGCCGTGGCCCACGCGTCGGCGACGACGCACGCGGCGGTGTGACCGTGGCCCTGGACGGGACCGCTTGCGGTGGCCTAGCGAGGGCCGCGCAGGTGGTGCCGCTTGCGCCAGGCGACCACGACGCCGGCGAGGGCCGGTACGGCGATGAAGGCCATCGCGATGAGGAAGGCGGGCGAGGTCGGCGCCGAGGCCTGGGCGCCGGCGACGACGTACGCGGCGGTGTTCGGGATCGTGCCGAGCGCCGTCGCGAGGAGGAACGGCAGCCAGCCCATACGGGAGACGGCCGCGCAGTAGTTGGCGGCCCAGAACGGGATGCCGGGGAAGAGGCGGGCCGCCATCATCGAGCGGAAGCCGTGGCGGCTCAACTGCCCGTCCGCCGCCTGCAGCCAGCGGCCGCGCAGCAGCGGTCGCAGCGCGTCCTGTCCGAGGAGGCGGCCGAGCCCGAAGGAGAGCGCGCCGCCCAGCACCGTGCCTCCGATGGCGGCGGCGAGACCCAGCTGGGAACCGAAGAGCGCGCCCGCCGCGAGGCTCAGCAGCGGCCTGGGCACGAACGCGACCGTGACCAGCCCGTACGCCGCCGCGAAGGCGACGACCGCCGCCGCGCCGTTGAGCTGCGGTGGCCAGCCGTCGGAGAGGAGCCGTTGTGGTTCGAAGAGCAGCACGCTCGACGCGGCCCCGGCGAGCAGCACCAGCAGCAGGGAGAGCCGCGACCAGGGCGAGAGCAGGGCTCTCGTGCAGCGGGCGGCCAGGCCGGTGGGCATGACGGTGAGACCTGTTGGTGTGGCGACGGCGATCTCCGCGCTGAGGGAAAGTTCCTTCGCGGCGGTGTACTCCGTGCCGGCGGCCGGGGGAGTGGCCGTGGCGGTGCCCCCAGAGCGGGTGGTGGCATCGAGCATCCGGCGACACTAACCGACCAGGGTGTGTGATCGCCGTATGGTTCGTCTCATGGGCGTCACAGCTTCGGGAACGTCAGGTGCGCGGCCCGAGGTGCCGAACAGCGTATTGGCGGACACCCTGTTGGACCGGCTCACGCTCACGTACGCCGCGGCGGCCGATCCGGAACGGGCCGTGTCGATGCGGGCGTACATGAAGGACGTCGCCCCCTTCCTCGGTCTGACCACCCCCGATCGCCGCGCGCTGTCCCGGACCGTCCTCCTGGACACGCCGCGTCCCGACGAGACGGACTGCACCGCCGTCGCGCTGCGCTGCTGGGCCCTGCCGGAGCGGGAGTACCACTACTTCGCCGTCGACTTCCTGCACCGGCACGTGAGGCAACTCACCTCCGGCTTCCTGCCGGTGGCGCGGCATCTCGTCTCCACCGTCCCCTGGTGGGACACCGTCGACGCACTCGCCTCCCACGTGGTCGGAGGCCTGGTGGCCGCCGACCCGAAGCTGCGGACCGACATGGACGCGTGGATCGAGGACGACGACCTGTGGGTCGCGCGTACGGCCCTGCTCCACCAGCTCCGCCACAAGGACGCCACCGACACCGAACGCCTCTTCGGGTACTGCGTCCGACAGGCCGGGCACCCCGACTTCTTCATCCGCAAAGCGATCGGGTGGTGCCTGCGTGAGTACGCGAAGACCGACCCGCAGGCGGTACGGGACTTCGTGGCCCGGGAACGCGGGCGCCTGGCGCCGCTGTCCGTACGCGAGGCCCTGAAGAACATCGGCCCCTGAAGTCCCCTGGTACAACAGCGGACACATCCGACTCCACGGTGCGAAAAACCATTCGACGTGGGCAGACGCGTCGGCGAAGATCTCCTCATGTTCCGGTACGCCTTCCTCCCCGCGGCATCCGCAGTCGCGGATGCGCCGAAGGCTGCCGTCCCGATCATCGCGGCCGCACTCGACGGCGCCCGAAGCTGACCCTTCCCGGACAGTCCGGCGGACCCCGCAGGGGGAGGGTCGGCAAGTCCTTGGGGTCCCCGTCCCGGCCCGTTCGCGCCGGGGCCATCACTCAGCTCCGCTGACACTGAAGAGGCTTCGAGGTACAGCCATGCCCAAGACGGCTTACGTGCGGACCAAGCCGCACCTGAACATCGGCACCATGGGGCACGTCGACCACGGCAAGACCACCCTGACCGCCGCCATCACCAAGGTTCTCGCCGACCGCGGTTCCGGCACCTTCGTTCCGTTCGACCGGATCGACCGTGCCCCGGAGGAGGCCGCGCGCGGCATCACCATCAACATCGCGCACGTCGAGTACGAGACCGACACCCGGCACTACGCGCACGTCGACATGCCGGGCCACGCCGACTACATCAAGAACATGGTCACGGGCGCGGCCCAGCTCGACGGGGCGATCCTCGTCGTCTCCGCGCTCGACGGGATCATGCCGCAGACCGCCGAACACGTGCTGCTCGCCCGGCAGGTGGGCGTCGACCACATCGTCGTCGCGCTGAACAAGGCCGACGCGGGCGACGAGGAGCTCATCGACCTCGTCGAGCTGGAGGTCCGCGAACTGCTCTCCGCGCACGGGTACGGGGGTGACTCCGTACCGGTCGTACGGGTGTCCGGTCTCAAGGCCCTCGAGGGGGACCCGCGCTGGACGGCGTCGATCGACGCGCTGCTCGACGCGGTGGACACGTATGTGCCCATTCCGGAGCGGTACCTGGACGCGCCGTTCCTGTTGCCGGTCGAGAACGTGCTCACGATCACCGGGCGCGGGACCGTCGTCACCGGGGCGGTCGAGCGCGGCACGATCCGCGTCGGGGACCGCGTCGAAGTACTCGGCGCCGCCGTCGACACGGTGGTCACCGGCCTCGAGACCTTCGGCAAGCCCATGGAGGAGGCGCAGGCAGGGGACAACGTGGCACTGCTGCTGCGCGGCGTGCCGCGCGACGCCGTCCGGCGCGGGCACATCGTCGCCGCGCCCGACAGCGTCGTACCCGGTCGTCGGTTCTCGGCACGGGTGTACGTCCTGTCGGCGCGCGAGGGCGGGCGTACGACGCCTGTGTCCACGGGGTACCGGCCGCAGTTCTACATCCGCACCGCGGACGTGGTCGGCGACGTCGACCTCGGGGAGACGGCCGTCGCCCGGCCCGGCGAAACCGTCACGATGGCGGTGGAGCTGGGGCGGGACGTTCCCCTGGAGCCCGGTCTGGGCTTCGCGATCCGTGAGGGGGGCCGGACGGTCGGCGCGGGAACGGTGACGTCGGTCGGCTGACCGCCACTCGGCGGTGGGGGGGGGGGGGGGGGGGGGGGGGGGGCCCCCCCCCCCCGCGGGGGCCCCCCCCCCCCGCCCCCCCCCCCCCCCCCCCGGCGGGGGGCCCCCCCCCCCCCCCCCCG